>CP070712.1:0-62811 GCA_020350365.1 Thermoplasmatales archaeon
AGTCATCTGCATGGCCATTACAACTTCCATTACCTCTTCTCCAGTAATAGGAGGTTTGTCACGTTTTCGAAGTTCATACAATTTCCTCATAAGACGTCTATTTTCATTGTAAACTTTTATTGATTTTTCTAGATCTTTTTCTGTAATTTTTTTACCAGTCCAGTCTTCAACTTCATTTTTGAAAGTACGTAATTCTTCAGTTAAAAATTCATAAGAATGAGGACTTTGAACTTTATGCGGCATGCAAAGAAACTTCTCAAATTCCACAGGTCTATGTTTTATCCAACTTGTATATGCTTGCCTAATATGAAGACAAGATTGAGCAATCATAAGACCATCCAAATACTTATATCTGTTTTTTAAGCCCTGTGCAAGACAATCACGACAGAATGGGCAAAACATAGCAAAAATATGAGGTTCTGTAACATCCTGTGGTTCATGACTACCCAAAACTCTTACAGGTAAAACACCTGCAGCATACAATATTTCTTCAGGCACATATGTACAAAAATAACCCATTACTTTTCCGCCTGTCTTATCCTTCCATTTTTTAGCATAATCATGTCGGTTTTTTTCCATATCCTTAAATTGTTCGATTAATTCTATTTTATTACCCCCTTTTTTTCCACATAAATAATCAATTTTACTTAAACTCAAGATTAATAAAACTACTTTTATCAAATCCAATGGATTTGAAAAATGCAATTAAATCTCCACTATCCCACTTAACTGTTGTATATACCTCATTTATACCTTCATTTTTAAAATATTTAATCAAAGCTTCACCTAGAGTTTTACCAATTCCTTTTCCCATAAATTTTGGATCTACTTCTATCATCTCAATCCAACCTGATCGCTCTAATCCAAATCCCCATTCCTTTATACAGCCAATTATAAAACCTGCAACTATTTTATCTTTATCAGCTACAAGGCATGTTTTAGGATATTTTTTAATAAAAGATGAAAAAAGGTCTTCAATTGGATATTCCATCACCTGACTTAGACCTTCTCTTACAACCTGTCTATGAATATCAGCTGCTTGTTTAATATCGTCTTCCTTCATAGATCTTATAGTAATTCTTGTCAAATCAACACCTCAATCAATCCTGATAATTTTTACTTTTTTATCTATCCAATCTGGTGGGAGGTATATTCGACCACTATTACCACATTTCTTAACAATTTTTTCAAGCATCTCTTGACCATATACTTCAAATTTTGCTGGATTTACCATAAAAAACCCCACAGCTACAATATAGCTATATTTAAGCTATTTATAAATTTTTTTATGATTAAAAAATTATCTATAATAATCTTGTTTGTCAAAAAGAAAAGTTCTACCTTGGGACTTATATTTTACACTATATCCTTCTTTTTTAAAGAAACTTTTTGCATATATCAACCTTTTGTTAATCTCATCCATAGGAATCTTTGGTTCGATACTTGCTGCTTCAGAACCTGATTTTGAAGAAAAAGGCATTAGTTGGCCAGCGCTGAATTTACAGTCTTTGATAAAGTCCAAGGTTTGTTTAAATTCCTCATCTGTTTCAGTTGGAAATCCTACAATAATATGAGTATGTAAAGATAGTTTTGGAAAAACAGTTTTTAATCTAATAAGAGCATCCTTTATTTTTTCCTTATCATGAAAACGGTTCATAAGTTTTAAAATACGATTACTTCCAGATTGGACAGGAACGCCAATACGAATTATTTTTTCTCTTTTCATTAAATCTTCCAGGTGATCAATATATTTTATAACCCATCTTGGACTTAAATTTGCAATTGAAATAAAATATTCACCATCAATGCTTGTCATTTTATCTAATAATTCTGAGAAACTAGAACCTATATCCGTTCCGTAAGCACCTATATCATCAGCATTCATCATAAAATGCTTATGACCATTTTTTAGTCCAAATTTAAATTCTTCTAAAACTTTTTCAAGGGGCTTGCTTTTGTGAGTACCAATCGCTTGTTTTATACCACAATAAGAACAATTACTATTACATCCCCATGAAATCCTCATTCTATACATTGGTTCATCTACCATGATATTGTAGAAAAAGGAATTTTTACCATAAACACTTTTGAATATCTGGGTTTGAAAATTTACTAAGATTTTTTCTAACCATCCAATATTTCCCAAGAAATTCTTAACCGCTCCAACAAAATCTCCCTCATTTAAGTTAGAAAATGAGGCATTTGCATCATCTACATCCCTAAATTTAACGATATTTTCTGGAAATAATTCATCCATCTTATCAGGGTCTTTATCCAGATCCTTTGTATTTATTGTTCTACCCTGAAAAACAGAATTAAGTTTATCTTTTTCTATCTCAGGTAAACATCCACCAACAATTAACTCTGCTTCATATTTTTGAAATTCTTTGACCATGCGTAAAGATTCATCTGAAAGATGGTCAAATGCTCCACATGTTAAGAAAAATATAATATCAGCATCTTTTGGTTTGTTTACAATTTTGTAATTATTTCTTGCAAAGTATTTAGATATTCTAGTTGCATCAAGATATCTCAATTTACATGAATGAGTATGGATGAATACCTTTTTCGTTTTTTCATGCCTCCCTATAATATAGATTTAGTAAAGCCCTAATTAGTATTTTTCATTTAAATGTTTGGTTAAAAATATAATTTTCATAAGAATCCAGTACTAATATAGGTATCTTTGTTTTTCCATTGGTTTTTTTATATTTTTAAAAAAAAATACGAAACATATCATAATTATATTAGTATGATAAAGAATCAAATAAATATCATCAAATCTTGATTTTCACCAAAACATAAAATAATAGTTTAGCATACTATCAAAACTTAGTAATTACATATTCTTTAGATGGAGGAGCTTAAATGCAATTCAAAGATAAATCTGCTATTATAACAGGTGGAAGTATAGGAATAGGTGCAACTATTGCAGTAGAACTTGCACGTGAAGGTGCAAACGTAGCGATAAATTACCGCAAACATGATGCTGAAGCAAAAGAAGTTGCTAAAAAAATCGAGAAGTTAGGAAAAACATGTCTCATTGTAAAAGCAGATGTCAGCAATTATAATCATGCTGAAGGAATGTTTAAAAAAGTTATTGAAGAATTTGGCAGATTAGACTTTCTTGTATGTAATGCAGGTATAAATAGAGACAGAGTTATTTGGAAGATGAGTGAAAATGATTGGGATAATGTTCTCAATGTGAATCTAAAGGGTTATTTCATTTATAATAAACTAGCTTCTGCACATTTTAAAGAGCAAAGATATGGCAAAATCGTTAACCTTACATCAATTAATGGTCTAAGAGGAAAATTTGGACAGTGTAACTATTCAGCATCAAAAGGTGGAATTATCTCACTTACCAAAGCTCTTGCAAAAGAGGTTGGTAAATTCAATGTTAATGTAAACGCAGTTGCACCAGGAATGGTAATGACTGAAATGGCAAAAAACATACCGCCAGAATTCCTTCAAAAGGCAATAGATGAAACCGTTTTAGGTCGTATTGCTACAACAGAAGATATTGCAAATGTTGTAATTTTCTTATGCAGTGAAAAGGCTAAACATATAACAGGTGAGGTAATCAAGGTCGATGGAGGCCAATATATTTAAAAAGTTGGTGAAAAAGTGAAGGTAGGAATTGTTGGTATAGGTCATGGAAAATTTGGAAATCGGAGTGATGCAACAGTTCAAGAGCTAGCTTTTGAACCATTTAAAGAAGCAATAGAAGATGCAAATAATCTAAGAAGAGAAGATATCGATTCATTAATTGTCGGATCGGTTCCTGAATATCATATGCAGCGCTCACTTCCTGGAGTTGTTGCAGAATATGTAGGTATTAATCCAAAATCTACCTGGCTTACTGAAGCCGCTTGTGGGTCTGGAAGTGCTGCTATTAGAACAGCTTATATGTCAATAAAATCAGGAATGCATGATATCGTTGCAGTAATTGGAGTACAAAAAATGAGGGAACTATCTACAGAGGAAATTTTAGCATTAATGGGAAGAGTTGGAGATGTTCAATGGGAATCAATTTTTGGAACTACATTTCCTGGTTATTACGCTCTTTACGCAAATAGACACATGCATGAATTTGGAACTACAAAAGAACAAATGGCCCTAGTTGCTGTGAAGAATCATTATTATGGTTCAATGAATCCATATGCATTTTTCCAAAAGGAAGTTACAAAAGAAAGAGTTTTAGGTTCAGAGGATGTGGCATTTCCAGTAAATGTCTTTGATTGTTGTGCTAATGCAGATGGTGCAGCATGCGTAATTATGACAAATGAAAAACTTGCAAAGAAATTCAATGACACCCCAGTATGGTTTGAAGGTCTTGGTTCAGCTTCAGCACAAATGTCTCTACTTAGAAGACCTAATCTTGTTGAAATTCCAAGTGCAGTTGAAGCAGCAAAGCAAGCATATAAACAGGCAAATGTAGAACCATCAAATATTTCAGTTGCAGATGTTCATGATTGTTTTACAATAGCAGAAATCATGGCATATGAAAACCTTGGTTTCTGTGAGAAGGGGAAAGGTGGAAAGTTCATTGAGGAAAAACAATCCTACATTGGTGGTAAAAATCCTGTAAATGTTGATGGTGGCCTTAAGGCAAAGGGCCATCCAGTTGGTGCAACAGGTGTCTCAATGACAACTGAAATTGTAAAACAATTAAGAGGAGAAGCTGGAAAAAGACAGGTATCAGGTGCAGACATTGGACTTACTCACAATGTTGGTGGAATTGGCCAATATACATTTGTTCATATACTTAGGAGGTGAAAATAATGCCATTCAAATATTTTGGAAAAATCAATTTTACTCCTTATACAAAGGTGGATAAATTTTCAGAGTATCTTCATAAAGGAAAACTAATGGGCAGCAGATGTAAGAATTGTGGCGAGATTTATTTCCCACCGAGAGCTGACTGCTTAAAATGTATGGATGATAAATTTGAATGGGTTGAGTATTCAGGAAAAGGCATACTTCATAGTTTTACAACAATACATGCAGCTCCAAAGGGATTTGAAGATATTGCACCCTATACCTTGGGCATTGTTGACCTTGAAGAAGGGGGACGACTTATATCTTGGATTGGGGATATCCCAGAAAAAGAAGTAAAAATAGGAATGAATGTAAAGGTTGTTCCGCGCATCTTTGAAGAAATACCTGAAATTAAATTATATTACACAATTGAAAAACCTTAGATTTATTCTTTCTTTATTGGTTTTGGAAGTACTGCTTCTTTTAGTTTATCATCAAATGGATGACCCTCAGCAATAAGTTGACGATACTTAACAAAATCAATTACATCCTTACCAGTAATTTTTTTATTGTTAAATGCATGAAATCCAAGAAATGCCTCAGTTGCCATATTTGTAGCAAGCCAATGACGGTTAGCAAGTTTTGTCTGATCCCAAAAGAATTTCTTCTTCATTCTGATGCCATCAATTGATTTTATTAAACAACCTGGCATGAGATTTGTATAAGTCCATACTATATCATCAACAGCTTTATCCAAGAGTTTAAAATCGGTTGGAGTTGATTTTATAATCTCACGGGCTTTTTTGAATTCTTCCCCCTTTAAAAATTCTCCATAAACAATTTCTCCATCCTCTACATACTTATCTATTATTACTGTTGGATTTCTAATGAATTTATTATCTTGTTTTAAAACAGGGACAACTTTGCTAATGAGACTTAATCTCTTTGCTTTATATGCAGACCATAATTCACAAGAAATACAATTCCACATTGCATCCTCAATACAAAGCATCCAAGGCAGAAAATCAGTGGATCCACCATCAGGTGCAGAACCATGACGTGGTCCAGCTTGACCATATATTGCTAAGTCTGACGATACTGCAATATCACAGGCCATACCTATTTCTTGGCCACCTGCAACACGCATTCCATTGACTCTACAAATAGTAGGTTTTTTACAATTTAAAATTGAATCTACCATTGCATTAAATAAATCCATGTAAAGTCCATATTCATTTGGTTTACCACTATAATATTCTGCATATTCCTTAGTATTTCCCCCAGTACAAAATGCTTTATCTCCAACTGCAGTAAAAATTGCTGCAACAACACTTCTATCCATTGATGCTTTATGAAATCCTGCGATAACTCCCTTGACCATATCTGTAGTATAAGAATTATATTGTGCAGGATTATTAAGTGTAATCCATGCAGAATTCAATCCTTTTACTTTTTTTCCCTCATTGTCGATAACAGGTTTCAATTCATAAATTATACCTGGTGAATCACGACTAAAATATTCTTTTCCCCACAAATCATGATTCTTTATTTCATTATCTTTTGGTAACCAATCTAATGACATTTTTATCCTCCCTTAAAGTAGAATAGTAGAGCAGAATGAGGATTACATTATTTATATCTTTTTTAATTAAAAACTCCTTCAAATAAATAAGATTATATACCCTTCATCTTATGACAGAATAAGGGGAGAAAGTTATGAAAGCTGCCGTTTTATATGGAAAGGAAGAGTTGAATATCGTTCCTGATTTTGAAGATCCTGTTATCAAAGAATCAGATGTTCTTGTAAAGTCAAAATACACTGGGTTATGCAGTACAGATCGCACTCTGTATCGTGGTTTTGTTCCATTCAAACCACCACTAATTATTGGTCATGAAATCGCTGGTGTTGTCGAGGAACTTGGTAAATCTGCAAAAGGACTTGATGTTGGTGATCATGTAATTATTCCACCAGTATTCCCTGGTTGTGAAGATGAAAATTGTCCAGCATGCAAAGAGGGACTTACTAACAGATGTAAAAATTCTGTATTTATTGGTCATGGAGTTCATGGTGGAGATGCAGAATTAATTGCTGTTCCTTCAAAATATACATTCAAAATTAAAGACAGTGTCCCATTGGAGGAAGCATGTATTATTCCAGATGCAGTCTCAACTCCATTTCATGCATTAAAAAGTAGATCTGTTCCACCTCATATTATTAAAAACACTCTAAACTCAAGCAAGCTATTTGATCAAAAGACTCATTGGTTAAAAGGAAAAAATGTAGTGGTTTTTGGAGTTGGAGGAGTTGGTGGACCAACAGTAAACCTTGCTGCAAAATATTTCCAAGCAAAAAATGTCCTTGCAGTTGACATTTTTGATAACAAGCTTGATTTTGCAAAAAAACTAGGTGCTACCCAAACTGTTAATTCAAAATCCTATTTTGAAGAAAATAACATTAAATTTAATGAACTAACTGGACGAGATAAAGCAAAAGCAATATCTGGTCTGGCAAGACATATTAGTTCTCATTTTGCAGAAGATAAATTCCAGGTCGATTGTGTACTTGATTGTTCTGGTGTTTCTGATACTTTTCCGATGGCAGTTGAAACTGTTAGCAAAAATCGAACTGTTATTCAAGTTGGTTGGCCACCAAAACCTGTTCAAGAATTTCTGAACCAGAAAATCATGGATAAATATCTATCAATAAATGGAACCTGGGCCTGTCCGATGAACGAGTTGGATGAAAATGTAAAAGCTGTAGAAGATGGAATTGTGGATTTAGATTTACTAGTGACTAACAAGGATTATAAGTTGGATAGTTTGGAAAATGCGATACATGATCTTGAAGCAGGGAAAATTCTTGGGAGAGCAACAATTTGTATTGAATAATTTGAGGTGTTTGATTATGACATATAAAACAATAATTGTTGATGAAAAAGATATGATTGGTAGAATTACATTCAATGTTCCGCCATTAAATATTCTAAATATCGAAATGATGGAGGAGATCAACCAGGCATTAAAGGAATTTCTAAAGAAGAATTTAAAAGTTTTAATTTTAGATGCGAAAGGTAAGGCATTCTCAGCAGGTGTTGATGTATCTGATCATACTAAAGAAAAAGTTGCTAAAATGATACAAGTCTTTCATGAAATTTTTACCAATCTTTACAAAATCAATGCACCAACCGTTGCACTTGTAAATGGGGCTGCTCTTGGTGGTGGTTGTGAGGTTGCAACATTTTGTGACATTGTAATTGCTTCAGAAAAATCAAAGTTTGGACAACCTGAAATTAAAGTGGGAGTATTTCCGCCAATAGCTGCAGCAATATTTCCCAAGTTAATGTGGAGTAAAAAAGCACTTGAGCTTATTATTACAGGTGATGTAATAAGTGCAAATGAAGCAAAGGACCTTGGTCTTGTTAATCATGTTCTCCCTGTTGATAATTTTGAAATAGAATCTGAAAAACTAATTAATGAAAAACTTGCAAGCAACAGTGCAATTGTTCTTCAGCTTACAAAAAGGGCGTTTATAGAAGGAGCTAAAAATAATTATTCTGAATCTATCAAGATAATTGAAGATATTTACCTCAACAATCTTATGAAAACTAACGATGCAAATGAGGGACTTACTGCTTTTCTAGAAAAAAGACAACCCGTTTGGAAAAACAAATAATTTTTCTACCATAATTTTCTGTTACTTTTTTAAATAGTTTTAGCATAGTATTTATATATTGTTTATTCTATAGTTATAATAATAAGATAGTGGAGTAATATAATGCAACGTAATACCTTCATCATTAAATTGACTACTTTGATTATAATAGTTCTGTTTATAGGTGCAGATATTGTTCCATCAACAGGTAACATTTTAAATAAAAAAAATCAACCAACTGAACTCATTATTGAAGGCCCTATAGAGGGCAAAGTAGGAATTGCATATGAATATACTTTCTTTTTAATTGATTCAGGAGAGTGCGAATTTTTTCTAAAAGTGAATTGGGGTGACGGAGAAATTACCGACTGGTTTGGTCCATACATAGAAGGAGAAAAAGCAACAGCCAGTCATGCTTGGGATAAAAGTGGCAAATATATTATCCAGGCGGAGGCTAGGTGTAATGAGTCTAACTATAATGCATCATTATTAGTCACAATTACATCAGGTAACATCCTATATGTTGGTGGTGGTGGATCAAATAACTACACGAGTATTCAGGAAGCAATAGATGATGCAATTGATGGAGATACTGTATTTGTCTATGACGAATCATCACCTTATAATGAAAACATCTCTATTGTTAAATCTATATTTTTGATAGGGGAAAATAAAAATACTACAATTATTGAAAATGTAGAAAATGATATTGTTATAATTAATGCCAATAACGTTAAGATGAGTGGTTTTACTATAAGATATGGCAGATATGCTATTAGGCTAATATCATCGAATGGATGCTTAATTACAGAAAATATTGCTATAAATAATAGCTTAGAGGGGATTTATTTAGCTAATTCTTCTTATAATACCATTTCTAAAAATATTGTTCAGGATAATTATTTTGGTATTGGTCTTCATTGGACCTTATCAGGTCCCGGGCCTTGTTTGTATAATAATATCCTCTATAATAAAATTTTAAACAGTAACCAAAGAGGACTACATATGAGCCTCTATCACAAATATAACAATATAATTGGAAATACAATAGCATATAACCAAAGATATGGCATTAAGATATGTTGTGATTGTAATTTAAATATCATATATCATAATAATTTTATAGAAAACGCTCAAAATGCTGATGATTTATACAACAATACATGGGATAATGGTTATCCTGCAGGTGGTAATTATTGGAGTGATTACAATGGAACAGATGAAGATGGAGATGGTATTGGTGATACGCCATATAATATTCCTGGTGGAGGTAATAAGGATAATTACCC
Organism: Thermoplasmatales archaeon; assembly: GCA_020350365.1. Lineage (GTDB taxonomy): Archaea > Thermoplasmatota > E2 > DHVEG-1 > DHVEG-1 > SG8-52-3. Next base: position 9,703 of record CP070712.1, read on the forward strand.
ACTAATGCAACCATTTGGTGAAAATAAGCCTCCATTCATAGAAATTAAAAATCCTAAAAAAGATTATTTCCATTTTTCAGGTATTCCTTTATTTTTAAAGCCCTTCAGTTTGATTGCTGATACAATGACAATTGGAGGTTTTAGATTAAGACCAATCTTAATTAATGCAATAGACGACTTTGATATGAGTGAGAGACTAACTGTAAAAGTTTTTCTAAATGGTGAAGAACAAGGGGACGCAATATATTGTAATGATTCAGAATTATATGAATGGTTTTGGACAGGACTTGCATTAGGAAATTATAATTTAACAATAACTGCTGAGGATTCTCTTGGGGAAATCGGAATTACAGAAATGAAGGTATGGAATTTTTGTTTTATACCCAAATAATGCTAAAAATCATGTCTTAATTATGATTTTTTTGAATTAATTGGACTAATTTCTCGATGATTATAAAAAGAAAAAATGAATTTAAGGCATGTTCATGAATTGTCTAGTAACTGGTGCTACAGGATTTATTGGAAATGCAATTACTAAAAGACTTGCTAAAGAAGGAAATGTTGTTTATGCATTGATTCATAATAAAAAGCCTGAAAAATATGAAAAAAATGTTGAGTACATAAAATGTGACTTAACCAAACCTTCAACTTTGAAGAAACTGCCAAAGAAAATTGATATAGTTATTCATTGTGCTGCAATAGTCAAGGATTATGGTCCAAAGGACCTTTTTTACAACGTAAATGTTGAAGGAACAAAAAATCTAGTTAATGCGTGTAAAAAATACAAATTGAAACGTTTTTTATTTATTAGTCATATGGGATATGAATTAGAAAAAAAGTATAGCTATTATAATATTACAAAAAAAATAGCAGAAAAATATCTAAATGAAAAATACCAAAATGATGGTTTTCCAGTTGTAATAATTATTCCTGGAAATGTATATGGGCCTGGTGCGACAACATGGGTCTTAAGACCTTTGGAATCCATTAAAACAAATAAGATAGCATTAATAAATAATGGGCAAGGTATTTTTTTACATACATATATTGATAATCTTATCGATGCCTTAATCACAGCCATTAATGAACCAAAAGCAATTGGTCAAACTATTAATGTTACAGATGGAGATCATTCAATAACATGGGGCAAATATCTAAATGATCTTGCAAAAATAATGGGTAAAAAACCAATAAACAAGAATTTTTCAAAAAAAACAGGTATGATAATTGCAAAAACTATGATGTATCTATATAAAATTTTTAATTTTCAACCTTGGGTAACACCTTTAGTTGTAAGTATATTTTCAAATGATAAAACTGTAAGTATCAAAAAAGCTGAAAAGATTTTAAATTATAAGCCGAAAATTAATTATGAAAAAGGAATGAAAGAAGTTGAAGAATGGATTAAACATAAGAGATTATCTTTTTAAAAAAAATATTATAAAAAATAAAAATCTATTCTCCCTTAAATGAAGGTCTTTGTCTTTTTATAATAGAATTTAATCCTTCAATAGCATCCTTTGTTGAGAATATCTCTGAAAGATGGTTAAGCTCTATTTCCAGACCATCTTTAAGTTCAAGAGAGCTACCCTCATCTATTATTTTGTTGGCAAGTTTTATAGCAATGGGTGCTTTGTAGGAAATTGTTTTTGAAATCTTTTGACCAATTTCGTTTAATTCACCCTTTCCAGATAGAACGTATTCAATGTTTTCATCGGAGAAATATTTCTTTACCTTTTGAAAAAATTCAGGTAGTTCTATTTCTTTTTTTATTGATTTCTTAATCATTTTTCCTTTAGTAATAATTTCAATTATCTTTCTATCTATTTCATCCTGTGTAACAACATGTTCAATTAAACCTATCGAAGCAGCAGATTTTGCATCTAGGATTTTTCCAGTAAAAATTAGGTATTTTGCAAGTTCCTTTCCGATATATCTAGTAGTTCTTTGAGTTCCTCCCAAACCTGGATAAATACCAATCCCTGTTTCTGGAAAACCAATGCTTCCCTTATCAGTAGCAATTATTATATCAGCTGAAAGTGCAATCTCTGCACCTCCTCCCAATGCCAGACCATCAAGCTTTGCAATTACTGGTTTATTGGATGCATCTATCTTATTTAGAACAGAATGTCCATATCTTGTAAAATTATAGATATCATCAATTTTGTTTTGCTCAATCTTTTTTATAAAGTATTGAATATCTGCTCCTGCAACAAATGCCTTACCTGCACCCTCAAGGACAATTCCTTTTACCTTAGGATTGCTATTTGCCTCAGTAAATTTTTCATCTAGTTGAGAAATAACTTCTTCGTTAATCGAATTCATCGCCTCAGGTCTATTTATAAGAATTCTTGCAATATTTTCAACTATTTTAAGATCTACATAGCTGAAGCTCCAAGGTTTTTTATTTTCGTATTGAGCCTTTAAAATTGAAGGTGTCTTCATCATCGGATATTTATCAACGAGTTTTGTAACAATTTCATAAGAGCGTTTAATTCCATATCTATTCATTAATTCAAATGGACCACTTCGCCATCTTAGACCTATTTTTGCTCCCCTATCAATATCTTCTATTTTTGAAATACTTTCTTCTGCAATATCACAAGCAACTAAGAAAACCGTACCAAGTAAACGCTCTTCTATTTCAGCAGCCTTTGAGGGTTCAATCTCTCCACTCATATCCCATTGCTCTTTTTTCTCAAATTGTTGTCTAAGACAATTACTTGGCTTGTAAAAATCACCTAATTTTTCTCCAAGACTTATAGTTGAGTGATATGCAATTGGAACACCTGTTAAGTTCATTAACTCAAAAGGTCCAATTGGTATTTTAAAAACCTTTTTTGCAATTTCATCTATTGTAGGAATATTTGCAACTTCCTCTTCCAACAGTCGAGTAGATTCGTTTAACCATGGTACAAAAAACCTATTAACAACAAATCCTGGAGCATCTAATGCATTAATACCTGTTTTACCTATCATTTTTGAAAAAACTTCAGCTAAAGAAATTGTATTCTTACTTGTTTTTTCACCAGGAATTATTTCTAATAAACGATTCTTTGCAGGATGATAAAAAAAATGAAGTCCAATAAACTTTTCCTGTCTTTTTACTACCTTTGCCAGTTCTGCTATTGAAAATGAAGAAGTATTAGAGGCAAAAATAGTTGAATCCTTACAAACACTATCTAAATATTTGAAAAGATCTTTTTTTACATCTAAATCTTCAAATACTGCCTCAATAATGATATCAGCATCTTTTAACTCATCTTTATTTGTCGTTCCAGTTACAAGATTTAAAATATCTTTTGTTTGTTCTTCTGTAAGTATTTTCCGTTCAATTGCTTCGGATAGAGTTTTTTTAATGCTGTTTAATCCATTTTGTACAAATTTTTCATCAACATCTACCATTACTACATGAATTCCTTCTTGAGCTATCTTTTGGGCAATTCCACTACCCATATTACCTGCACCAATAACTCCTATTTTTTGGATTTTCATAATTTTACACCTTTTTTTAAAAAAAAGTATCAATCAATACTAACCTTTAAAATTATAGCAGCACCTGTATCTCCAGCTGCACAACCATCAAAAAGTCCATAGCCCCCTCCTTTTAATACCAACTCTTCGATAAGCTCAATAATCAATCTAGCTCCAGTAGGAGCCTGTGGATGACCATAAATAAGAGATGAACCATAATTGTTCATTTCATTCCATTCTATGTCCATTTCCCTACAAAAATAGATATCGTTAACTGCAAATGGATTATGTGTTTTTATAGCATTTATATCTTCAATTGATAAATTTGCCTGTTTAAGTGCCATTTTGGCTGCAGGGATAATTGCCATTGCCATATAGCCCTTTTTCGCCCGACCTTCACCATAGGACAATACTTGGATTTCAATTATTTTATCCTTGCTTAACTGTTTTGCCTTATCACGAGTAGTAACAATAATACCACAATTACCATCTGCTGGATGAGTTTGTGTGCCAAATGTAACCGTTCCATTTGGTATTACTGGCCTTAGTTTTTCAAGTCCTTCAGGTGTGGTTGGATAAATTCCCTCATCTCCCTCTACTGTTGCTAGAACCTTTCGACCTTTTCTATCTTTTACCTCAATAGGACTAATCATATATTTTTTTTGAAAAGCCCTGTTGTTTGTTATTGAATCCTGATACTGTTTGTAACGTAAAAATGTAATTTTATCTTGCTCTTCTTTAGGTATATCTGCTTCTTTTGCTACATTTTCAGCAGTCTCTACCATTGCATTTTTAGCAAAGGGATCATAACCGAAGTTATCCCAAACCCAACTCTCTCTATCTTGGGTCGCACCAGGAGCTTGTGGATTTGGATAAACAAGAAGAGGACCATTAGAACACCTGTCTGCGTATATTACAAGAATATTTTTACGCAATCCAGTCTCAATTCCAATTGTGGCTAATTCAACCCCTCTTGCACCAGTTGCACAAGCTTGACCAATCATTGGACCGGTGATATGTTCAGCTCCAATCATACCTGCTAACCATGGAGTTCCATAAAATTGAGAAGGTTGAGGTATTGTAATACCAAAAATCAATTCGTCAAACTCTTTTGGATTTATTTTTTTTTCCTGCAGAAATCTTGCACCAATATCAGCTGCAAACTTGATTGAATGAAGATTTTGAAAACTTTTTTGCCAAGCACAAAAAGGTGTGCTCCAATATCCACCATATGGTATGTATGTATTTTTAAAAACCATAATTTCTCCCTGCCCAGGTATAATATTAATTGTATTAATAGATTCCTAGATTTGAATAAATAAAGGGTTTTTTCTAGTAATAAATTAATAAAATCATTAAAATTGAGAGACAACTCAATTGCGAGGTATATATATTCTCCATCTGACTTTGAAGATTAATAATAGATGCATTTAAAAGATATCATTACAACTCTTTATTTTAACACAACTTGATCATTGTAACATTTAAATATCCAATAAAGAATTATAATAAATATTTTGAGGGAGGAAAACCATATGAACAAAAAAATAACAGGTACTTTTGTTTGTATACTTTTGATTGTAACTGCTTTATCAGCTGCAGGAGCAACAAATGTTCAAACTATAAGATATCTAATTGAAAATAACAAATTAGAACCATGTACAATTACTCCGATTGATTCTAATGGTAATATTGCTATTAAAATCGTTGGTAAGATCACAAATGTAAATGATCCAGATAATCTTCTAGGTGGTACGATTCTTATTGGAGATAGAATTACAGGGAAATATAATTATGATTCTGGAACACCGGATTCAGTTGCCGATCCAAAGATAGGTGCATATGAATACACTACATCCAATTATGGAATTGAACTTAAAGCTGGTGGATTTGTCTTTAAAACAGATCCAAATGATGTTGACTATTCAATTCATATTTGCGATGGTCATTATTTTTGTGATTATTGGGATGAGTATCGTATTTATAGTGATAGTAATTTGCAACTCTCAAATGGAATAGATGTAGATAGAATTATATGGTTTCTCACTGATTCAACAGGTAATGCTTTATCTAGTGATGCTTTACCAACTATTCCTCCGATTCTATCAGATTGGGATGAAAATAGATTAGCAATCATGGGTTATCATCCAATGTTCGTAATAAGGGCTACAGTTACAAGGGCCACCTTAAGCAGGGGTAATACAAGAGACGAGTACTTTAATATGCAACCCAATTTATTTTGGCTGTTGGAACATTTCCCAATGCTGGAAAGACTACTGAATCTTATAAGATAATTATATATAGATATAAGTTGATAAATAAATTAAGGAAAAGTTTGTGGAAAAATATTTTATACAAAAAAAACCTCAAGTTTTTTTCCACATTCTACTCCTTACTTATTCTTTATTTTATTACTTTTACAGGTAAATTCGATTTGTTGGAATCTCTCAAGTTCGTACAAAATGTTTTGTTGGTATATATATTAAAAAAAATTTATATCTTAAAATAGACAACAGATATTTTCTATAATCAATTCTTACAAAGATTCTTTTTAAGTTCTTCATTCAAAGCTGGTATAATTTCATTCAAATCTCCAATAATCCCACAATCGGCTATATCAAAAATTGGAGCCTCACGGTCAGTATTAATGGCAATTATAGTATCAGAGCTCTTCATCCCTACCTGATGCTGAATTTTTCCAGAGATACCACATGCAATATATATCTTTGGTGATACAGTCTTTCCACTTTGACCTACTTGGTTTGTACGTGGTCTCCAACCAGCATCAACAGCTGCTCTTGATGCCCCGACCACACCATTAATGGTTTTTGCAAGATCTTCCAAAATTTTAAAATTCTCAGCAGATCCCATACCTCTACCACCAGATATGATAATATCTGCTTCATCTAGACTCTTAACACCAGCCTTAGTTGTTTTAACAACTTCTTTTATAATAATCTTCAAAGCTTTAGGATCTAATTCTATAGGGATAGAAATAATTTCAGCTTTTCTAGAATGATCTGGTTTTTGTATCTTCATAACATTTGGCCGGGTTGTAGCCATTTGAGGACGAACATTTGGAGAAATAATATCTGCCATAATATTACCTCCAAAAGCAGGTCTAGTTTGTAATAGTAGGCCATCTTTAATAGATAAACCAGTGCAATCAGCTGTAAGACCAACTTCTAAACTCGCAGCAACCCGTGGAGCTAAATCTCTACCCAAATGAGTTGCTGGGAAAAGTACAATGTTAGGTTTATATTTTAGTATTAAACCGGTTAAAATCCCTGTATAGTTACTAGTGTTATATTCACTAAGATTTTTATTTTCTACAATATAAGCTATATCAACTCCATAAGCTGCGATTTCATCGCATAGATGCTTTGCTTTCTCTCCAAGTATTACTGCTCCTACTTTCTCACCTAAGGTATCTGCAATTTCTCTAGCTTTACTAGCAAGTTCTAAGCTTACCTTTTTTAGTTCATTTTCTCGAATTTCTACAAAAATCCATACATTCTTATATTCAGATAAATTTTTATCACTAAGTTTTGGCCTCTCAATAACAATTGCATCAAATTTACAAACTTCCAAACAAGATCCGCAAAGTGTACAATTGGCTTCGATTTCAGCTTTCTTATTCAAGATTTTAACTGCAGCAAACGGGCATACCTTTACACAAAGTCCACACCCTGTACATTTATCTAAAATAATTTCTATTCCCAAAATCTTCACCTTTTAGTTAGAGCTTCATTTTTGCATAGAATCTTGCTTAATTTTTTTGCAGCTTCTTTTGGATTATCTTCAATAAGCTCACATTCGCCACGTTTTGGTGGAGTATATGTTTTAATTACCTGTGTAAAAGAGCCATCTAAACCAAATCTAGATTTATCTCCCCCTAGGGTTTCTACATCCCATATATTAAAAGGTTTTCTTTTTGCCTTTAATATGCTACTCATAGGTGGATGTTCAGGTTGAAATGATGTTGGTGGGAGAAGGGTCAATAAGAGGGGCAGTTTTGCCTCAAGAATCTGATAGCCATCCTCTGTCTGTTTATTAATAGTAAGTTTGTTTTTATTATCAATCTCAATTTTTTCAACATAGGTTACCTGAGGAATGCCAAGTTGTTGTGCTAGTTCAGGTCCTACCTGTGCAGTATCACCATCTATAGCCTGCTGTCCACAAAAAACTATATCAAAAAACCCAATTTTTTTAATCGCTAGTGAAAGAGTATATGCGGTTGCCCAGGTATCAGATCCTGCAAATGCTTTGTCAGATATTAAAATTGCCTCATCTGCCCCAAGGGCCAAGCATCTCATCAATGCACTTCGTGCTTGTGGTGGACCCATTGTGAGAACTGAGACACTGCAATCACCAATTTGATCCCTTATTCTTACACATTCTTCAATTGCGAATTGATCATAAGGATTCAAAATACTTGGTACTCCATCTCTAATTAATGTGTGGGTTTTGGGATCAACTTTGACTTCTGTAGTATCAGGAACTTGCTTTATACAAGCAATCAGTTTCATTTCTATTCCTACAAGTAATTATCGATACGCCAAAAACTCTTTACCAAGTAATTCTCTAGCAATAATTAACTTCATTATCTCAGTAGAACCCTCAGCAAGGGTAAATGAACGTACAGCACGCCAGGCTTTCTGATCTTCACATTCCTTCGTATATCCAAAAGCTCCCTGCCATTGCATAACATCGTTTATTGCTTCAGATGCCCAAATTGAAGCAACAGATTTTGCCATAGCAATTGCCATGCTAACATCAAATCTAGAAGCTTTTCCTTGTATTTCTTGGTCATATGTCCAAAGAGCTTTGTAACCTAGTTCACGAAGTGCTTGTATACGGACGTGGTTTTCAGCTAGTTTGAATTGAATACCTTCATATTTACCAATATGCCTGCCAAAAGCCTTACGCTCTTTAATATACGCAATACCATTCTCAAGAGCTTTTGATGCAGCACCTGCACATACAAGGGCTATTAGTCCACGTGCAAGCTCATATCCCTCATGAACACAGTAAAATCCCTTATTTTCCTCACCAAGAAGATAATGCTTTGGAATCTCAACATTGTTAATGTCAAAACCTCCACATGAGATTGCCTCTCTACCAATATCTTCAACATAGGTAGGTGTAATACCTTTTGTATCTTTCAAAGGAAGGTAAAACAAACACATACCTCTTGTTCCTTTATCAGGAGTCATCTTAGCAAGAGTAACATGACCTCCGCCATATTCCATTGCTTCAGCAACACCGCTAATGTACATTTTCTCTCCATTAATTATGTATTTATCTCCCTTTTTGCTAATCTTAGTTTTCATAGAACCTAGGTCTGATCCGATATCTGATTCAGTAGTAGCAATACCAATAATCTGTTCACCATTTATTGCTTTAGGAAGAATCTCTTTTTTTGCCTCTTCAGTACCATATTTATCTATCACATGACCCCATGAGGTTCCCACAAGAAATAATACAGGTATTGAACAGCTGGGATCTGCCCTGGCTAATTCTTCAGCTGCAATTCCAGCAGTTATAACATCTGTTCCTAATCCGCCATATTCGGGATCTATAATCAAACCAAGAAGTTCAAATTTTGCTAATGCTTTTATTATTTCCTTTGGCATTCTTCTTACTTCAGTTAATTTTTCTGTTTTTGGAACAATTTCACTTGCGCAAAATTCTTTCATACTTTCTCTAAAAAGTTCTTGTTCCTCCGTAAATCTATAATCTACCATCTTAGCCACCCACCATATCTAAATAAGGTTATTGGGAATGATTGGTACGGTATAATAATTTTATTATAATCTAAGCTATAAACTAGTTTTTATCAATTAAATTAATAACAACGTAAAATAAAGTGTAATAAATCAAAAAGCATTTTTTTATAAACCTAATCTTTTTGATATTACAATCCTCTGAACTTCTGAAGTACCTTCACCAATCTGACATAGTTTAATATCTCTGAAATATCTTTCAACAGGATATTCACGAAGATAGCCCAATCCACCAAAAATTTGTATTGCTTTATTTGTTGCTCTCATTGCAATTTCAGATGCAAATAACTTAGCCATTGCAGCTTCTTTAGAATAAGGTAATTTTTTATCTTCTAAAAAAGCAGCTCTATAAACAAGTAATCTTGCAGCATCCAAATCAGTTGCCATATCTGCAATCATCCATCGAATAGCTTGAAATTTACCAATCGGTCTTCCAAACTGTTGCCGTTGATTTGCATATTCAAGACTGTCTTCAAGTGCTCCCCGGGCAATTCCAACAGACATTGCACCAACTGCTGTACGACCTCGATCAAGAGTATCCATAACCCCATAGAAACCTTCATTTTCTTCACCAAGAAGATTTTCCTTTGGTACTCGACAATCTTCAAAAATAAGTTCAGCGGTTCTACTTCCACGGAGTCCAAGTTTATCTTCTAATTGACCAACTTTAAAACCCTTTGTATCCTTTTCAACAAGTATAGCAGATATTCCCTTCGCACCTTTATCCTTATCAGTCTTTGCCATCACAATGGTAACACCTGCAATATCACCACTTGTTATGAATTGTTTTGTACCATTTATAACCCATTCATCCTTTTCTAGAACTGCAGTAGTTTGAAGCCCAGCAACATCTGATCCTGCATTTGGTTCAGTAATTGCTAATGCTGCAAAATTTTCACCATTTGTATAATTTGGAAGATATTTCTCTCGTTGTTCTTCAGATCCATGTTCATATATATACCCACAACCAAGAGTATTATGTGCTTCAACAGTAAGACCTGTGGATCCACAATATCTAGAAATCTCCTCAAGCGCAATCATATAACTTACTTTATCAATTCCTGCTCCACCATACTTTTGTGGAACAGTCATTCCCATTAAACTCATCTTTCCCATTTTTTTATATAGGTCAAATGGAAAATATTCTTCTTTATCAATTTTTGGAGCTATTGGTTTTAATTCTTTTACACAAAATTCTCTAATAACTTTCTGAAATTGTTTCTGTTGTTCTGAGAGATTAAAATCCAATTAAATCACCAAATCCGTGATATGCTAATCCTCTAAAAACCTTTAGGTATAAACTATAGCTAGATGAATTCTTATTTAAAGAAATAAATTGAATATATATGATAGAATCAGTATCTGAGGAATGGTAAGAATAGGTATCCATAAAGCTGCCTTTTTCCCAATGTTTTGCCATATAAGACCTATCTCTGTGTAATCGGTTGCTACTCCCGCCATTAAAAAAGTAAAACTATTTCCAAAAGCACCTGTTTTATTAAATATTTCAAAAGCAAGAGGAGAACTTCCCTCGGAACATACTTCAATAATTGTTGCTAAAAACAATGTTACAAATAATCCTAATAAAGATGGCCCCATGTATGTCATAAAGAGATGTTGTGGAATAAATGCATTTGCGAGAGCTGCAAGAGTCATTCCAATAAGAATCCACCATAGAATCATCTTCGCAAGGTTCCATGAACCTTTAATTGTCCCCTTAAATGCATCTTTTAAATTCTTTTTTGTAAATTTATATTCCTTTGTTCTTTTTTTAATATCTTGGATAATAGAAAAATCTTCATGTAAAGGTGTATCCTCCCCATTCTCACATTTATCACACTCAACCAAACCTCTTTTTTCAAGTTTTAAAAATATAACCCCAGTAATAAATGCAATAATTAAAGCAGATATTATAATTAGTATAGCTTTTGTTCCAAAGAATCCGAAAAGTAGTATGGTTATTGGTAGATTAGCCCAGGGAGATGCAAGAAGAAAAGCAACAATTGCTGAGGTACTCGCTCCTTTTTTATATAATTCAATTGCAATTGCTAAAATCCCGTGACAACAAGCAGTCATTAGAAAACCAAAAATAATTGAATAAATAATCGTTCTTTTTCTATGACGTGATAGATATTTTTCTATGTATTCTTTTGGTATAAAATAATCAATTATTCCTCCAACTAGAAATCCTACTAATACAGGTATCCACATTATAAAAAAATATATTTTAAATGAGTTGAAGAATGGATTCAATTCAACAATAAAATAACTAATTGCTACAAAAAAAATCAATATTGCTCCCACAATAAAAAGTCTTTCTTTATACCATTTTTTTGGTGTAGAGCAACATGAGCTACAAACTGGTTGATTATCTTTGGGTTTTATTCTTTGTTTCAAAAAATCACTCTATTAGATGGTCATACGCCATTTTTATAAGTTGAACTACATGTTCGTCGTCTAGTGAGTAATAGACAGATTTTCCTTCTTTTCTAAATTTCACTAATTTTTTATCTCTAAGTAACCGTAATTGATGTGAAACTAGTGATATACTCATATTTACAACAGCAGACAGATCACATACACATAATTCCTGTTTTGATAATGCATAGAGAATTTCCAATCGTGTTTTGTCTGAAATTGTTTTAAATGTGTCTGATAAACTTTGAAATTTGTTGTCATCTATCATTTGTTTTTTAACTCGCTCAACCTTATCCTTGTTAATAATTTTTAATTGACAAACATCCTCATGATTCATCTAGCATCACATAATATTTGAACATTTATTCAAATGTTCAATTAAGTATAAATAGTTTTCTTTATTTACAGTTGAGAAAAATATAAATATGAAACCAATTATAGTTATAAGAATATTATAAAAATTAGGAATAAAAATAATGATAGAACTTATATATGCAATTCTAGCAGGCCTCACAATCTCTTTAATATCACTTGCCTTAGTGTTACTAGTTTCCTTAAGAGAAAAAATATTAGATGATATATTACTCCCATTAGTAGCTTTATCTGCAGGTGCAGTAATTGGAGGTGCATTTCTTCATTTATTACCAGAAGCAATTGAGCTGACTGAAGAAGAATTGATTTTTCCAACAATACTTATTGGATTTATAGTCTTTTATATCTTAGAAAAAAGTTTACACCATCATCATGTAAACAAAAAGGGGGAGCATGCCCATACTTTTCATTATATGACTATAATAGGAGCATCGATCCATAGTATTCTTGATGGAATAATTATTGTTGCAAGTTTTGTTGTATCAATTCCAATTGGAATTGCTACATTTATAATGGTTGCATCTCACGAAATCCCAAAGAAAGTGGGAGATTTTGGTGTTTTAGTATATGGAGGAATTAATAAGAAAAGAGCAATAATAATTAATTTTATTTTATCTCTTGGATTAGTAATCGGTGCGATTGTTGGTTTTATCATTTCAAGAAATACTGAAAAAGCAACTGAGATTTTATTGCCATTAGCCGCTGGCGGATTCATCTATATAGGAGCAGCAGATTTACTACCAGAATTTAGAAAAGAAATTGATCTAAGAAAATCAATTATTGTATTTGAATTCTTTATCCTTGGAATATTGATAATGTGGTTGATAAATATTGTATTTCATCATGTGCATTAAATGAAAATTACTTCAATATTTTCCCTGTTTCAAGGTACCAAAGATACAAGTCAAGTTCAGCTAGAGTAAGATTTGTTTTTTTTGCTAGTGTTTTCAATAAATTTTCTATTTCAAAATATTTCTTTTTTGTTATAGTTTTAGGTTTTTTTATCAGATCATAATCTGTTAATATATCAATAATATGAAAATCTATTATCGCATAATCATCAAAACCTACATTTCTTAAAAAATGACTAGCCTCTTTATAACCAAGGCCCTTAATATTATCAACAATCCAATCTCTTAAAGCCTTTTTGTTCGTAATTTGAATAATTTCTTCTAATTTATCTTTACATTTTAATGATTCAAAGATATATTCTGCTCTTGCGTTTGGGAATCTATGGCCATAATCCCTTAGTTTTTCTGAAATTTCTTTTTTAGAATCTGTTAAAAAACATTCTCCGATTTCATTCTGAATTTTTATACATTTTTCAGCATTATAATTTGCTGTCAGTATACAAAAGCATATTTCCTTAAACAGTTCATCGTTTGATTTTTTATTTATATTCTTAAAAATCTTTATCTTTTGTTCTACTGATTTTGCAATATCACTATTTTTTAAAGTTTCAATTTTATTTATCAGTTCATTCATAAAAAACATCTTCATTGGTTTGTATTATGTAACATTTGTTTTTTTAAAAAAAAGATGGAGAGGGTTAAGAAAGCAGGGGAGGGTCTCAAAATATAGTTTTGAGGAGAGGAGGAAAGGATGGGATATAAAAGATGGGTTCACCCTGCCTTTTTCACCCCCAAGTTCCATCAGCCTGAATGATAATTTTTTTAATCCTCATATCTTTTATAACCAAGAGTTTTTTTACCCCATTAAGCCTCTGATTAACAATTGTTAATATATATTGAGTATATAAAAGTTTCGGTGATTTTCGGCATTGAAATTTAAAAAATATGAAAAGGATAAGGACTAAATAATATATATTTATAACAAGAGTAACAATAATTAACGTGCCCGAGATATATAATTCGCAACATATGTAACATATTAATAAACAATCGTTAATTATAAGTACACAGAATAATATTCATGTATATGAAACGAACTACCTGCGAATACATGATGTGGAATGGATTGCCTGTCATTAGAAAAGAAATAGCGGAAAGCATGATAAAGGATTTTGGTTTAAGTCAAAAAGATACTGCAGAAAAGCTAGGAATCACACCTGCTGCAGTTTGTCAATATGTATCAAGAAAACGTGGTAGGATAAATATTGTGGATGATATAATTCTTAGTGAAATCAAAACATCTGCACAAAATATAATCGATAATGGAAATGGATCTGTAATACCAGAAACCTGCAGGATTTGTAAAATCTTAAGAAAAAGTCCAGAATTTTCTTTATTTTGCAGAGCATGTGATGAGTAGAATTGAAATTGATATCTTAAATCAAATGCTGTTTTTCGTTACATTAAAGATTTCTATCATATAATGAGGCCTATATGACATTTTAGCTTTCCTTAAACCTGGTAAATCCATGTCAGATTCTCGATTGATAAACTTAAAATCTTTTTGAAGTATTTTTGCAGTTTCCTGATTAACAATTTTATATATTCCATCAAAATCAGGTGAACCTTTTTCATAATGAACCACTGCGGTATCCTTATCCATAGCTTCAAAAACTGCTATTGCCTCAATTGCATCTTCAATACGAATTAAAATACCTGATAATCCTAGTTCAAAATAATGATTCATTGAATATAGTATTGCTTTTTTCTCATTTTCAAGTAAGGGATCAGACTCACAATCCTTCCAAAGACACCATCTTTTTAAAAATTCTTGAATCTCACTCATGTTTTCTTTTGAAATATTTTCAACACTATAGCTATAATTTCTTTTGAATTTATTTACTCTATTTCTAATCTTACTATACGCAGAGCCAGGTAATTCAGCAAGATTAGAAGCAAGGTAAACATAATCATAGTATTCTCTTTTTGGAATAAACTCTAAATTTGGATAATTTTTTAATAGCCATTCCTTTGTTTTACTATCAATAACACCAAGTGGATATTCAGTATCTTGTTCTTTTGCAAGCATCAAAACTTGGTCAAATAATTTTTTATTCCTTTCACCAGAAGGAGGTCTTAATTGAATTTGATTTTTTATGTTGCTCATAATTATAATATTATCCTCAATATAGACATATTTGTATTTACTGTATTCCAACCAACTAATTAATGTTGTAAAATTATTATCACTATGAAGTGGTGGATATTTTTTATAATGTTTATCAAATAACTCCTTATCATCAAGTGAAATCAATTTGAAATCATCCATTGAAAGCATATCAATCATCTTTTTCATATTTCATAGGAGTATAATTTTTTAATGTTTTAAATCCAAAATTTTCATAGAAGCCATATTGACCAGGTTCTGCTATGAGACCTATCCAAGTCAATTTTTTTGACAAACAATAATCCAAAAGTGTTTCTACAAGCATTCGACCTATACCACTATCACGATATTTTGGCAAAACTACTAAATCTTGAATATACCCATCTGATACCCTATCAGAGATGACACGTCCCATACCTATTGCTTTATTTGAGGTTTTATCAACTGCTATTGCAAAAGCAAAACTACCTCTTATTAAATATTTCAGTTTCGATGGATCATAATTATCCTTCCACCAACCTGCAGCTTTATAAAGGGTTACAATCTCATTTTCAGGCCATGAATCTACAATTTTTATTTGGATTTTTTCTACTTTCTTTTTTTCCATCCTACCATATCTTAATAAATTGATTCTATAATACTATTTTGAAAATATCGCTTCTACTTTAGTAAGATATAAAATATATAAAATCATTTCTGGAAATGGGAGATACAACTAAAAATGAATAAATCAATCAATATTTTTAAATTAATGGTTAAAAATCACCGTAAAATCGAAGATTTATTGAATGATCTTGAAGAAAAAAACAATCAAGATTTCAATACAATGTATAATGCATTTAGTAAATTTGAATGGGAACTTGAAAAACATATTTTTACTGAAGAAAAAGCAATATTTACCTCTTACAATCCAGATGACAAAACTGAAGGATATAAGATGCTACCTGAACTTACTAAACAGCATAACTTTATCCTTAACAAATTAAATAATTGGAGGAAAGACATTAGAAACAAAAGTAATATATCTGATTTTTATAGTTTCAAGGTTTATTTGACCAGACATAAAACCTTTGAAGAAGAAAAAGTCTATCCAATACTTGATCAATCAATAACTGATGATGAAAAAATAAAAATTGCTGTAAAAATTAATGAAATCGTACAAAAATAGGTGAGATTTATGATAGATACCTATAAATGTAAAGAATGTGGGAAAACAATTAAAATAATTGATGAAGAAGTACCCGAATGTTGTGGTAAGGTTATGACAAAAGTTCCTCTGGATATTTGTACTCAACCAGCACATGCAGAACATGCAAGACCGATGGATGATGAAAATGCATGTGATGATGGAAGAGCAGGATAGCTTTATATAAATATTTCAAATCGTTCTTTTTTTGCTTTACAAATGGGGCAAACCTCAGGAGGAGAGTCTTTTCCACAAAGATAACCACATACCTTACATCTCCAAACAGGTTTTGATAATGAGATAATATTATTTTTTATTGATTTTTCTTTTATCTGTCTTTTTTCATCTTTTTGATGTCTGCGTTCTGGAATTGAACCTAATTTTTTCTTCCCATTTAAAATATCTTTTGAAACATAAAGAGCACAATAACATGAACCATATTCATTTAAATCATCATCACGATAATCACACGGACAAATAATGTCCAAGTCTCTGCTTTTTTCACCTGTTGCTAGCCTGCATGGACAAGCCAAATAACCATATCTTTTTTCATTTACTAAAAGCCCCTTAATAAGATCCTTTGTCATATCAATATCTGAATTTAAATGATATCCAAATGATTCAGCTTCTGAATCTAATTTTTTATATAGATTTTCAATTTCCTCTGATTTAACTTCACTCATTTACCAAGAACCTCTCGAATCTCATCTTCATTATAACCAACTATGCATTCCTTGTCATTAATTACAATTGTAGGATAGGAATTTCGTGGATTAAATTTCCTTACTTCTTTAATTACTTTATCTTTTTCGCTATCATCAACTAAATCCACATAAATATATGAATATTCTACACCAAGTTTACTTAAGAACTCTTTTGTTTTTCTACACCAGCCACATGTACTGAGAGCATATAGTAAAATCTTGCCTCTATTCTCACCATCAACATGTTCAATTTTCATAAATAATCACTTCCTTTCAATATATCTATTTATATATACAAATTCATCTATAGGAATTCTTTCCGGTCGTTTTTTTTCTGCTTCAGCCTGCTTTTCTGAGAGAACTGGATCGATTTTATCAGAATGTTTTCCAACAATTACTAACGCAATAACATCTATATCTTCTGGAATACCGAGAACTTCCCGAGTTTTTTTAGGGCTATAACCTGCTATAGGATGAGCAACTAGGCCTAACTCAGTTGCTCTTAGAATAATTGCTTCAGTAGCCATTCCAATATCAAATCTATAGTATACTCGATCTCTTATTACACAATCATCTTCCTTTTTACCAAGAACAACGATAATCATTGATGCTTTTTTAGCCCATTCATTACCTGAGGATAAAGCATCATGCATCTTTATTAACATGTCTTGATCATGAACAAATACATATCTCCAGGGCTGATTATTAAAACATGATGCAGTAATTTGAATGCATTCTGCAAAATCATTGATTAGGTCATCTGATATCTTAATTGGAATTAAAGAACGAAACGCTCTTCTTTTTCTGATTGCTTCCTTCACATCCATTTTTTTAAACTCCGCTAAGCGTATCCAGAAATACTAGAATCCACCCAAGTTGTTTTTTCAGCACATTGCGAACCATGTTCAAGTGTAATCTCAATCGTTTTCTTTATAATCGTGGGATAAATTGCTCCAACAAGTTCATTTATAGGTTTACCCTTACAGAAAAATTTGAACGTAGGTGTCCCCATAACACCATATCTTGCTGCAATGGTTTGACTTATTGATATATCAACTTCTGCAAAGATAATCTTATCTTTATATTCTTTAGCATAATCCTCAAAATATGGCCTCATCTGTCTACAATAAGGGCAAGTTGGACTTGAAAACATTACAACTACGGGGTTTTTTCCTTCTTCTACTATCTTTTCCCAAGTTTTATCATTTAACTCGATAATAATATCAGAACTCATTAAATCCTCCACCTCTCAAAGTATTAATAAATAATCTAGATTTATTATTTACTATTAACTACAAATTACCAACTACACTCATATAGATAACACTTTCACTTTTACCATCAACACCAATAATCTCATTTATTTCATCATCATATAATGCTGCGATTTGACAATTTCCCAAACCTAAACCAGTTGAAACGAGTGCAAAATTTTCAGCAATATGACCTGCATCCAGATAGATATATCTGTAGGCTCGCTCACCGTATTTCCATTTTGATCTATTAAAAATAGCAGTCCAGATAAAAACAGCTGCAGCTTTATTACACATATCTTGATCTAAAGCAGCTCTTGAGATATCAACTCCAAAATCACCAATTTTCAATTCTTCTAAAAGATTATCTTTTATTGAATAATGATAAATACCTTTTGGAATATCTTTTACTCTATTAATTACTAAATATGTTTCTATTGGATAAAGAGCTCCAGCAGATGGAGCTGTTCTAAATTCAAATCCAAGTTCTTTTCTTTGGATTCCAGTTGAAGCCCACAATAAGCTGGAAAGTTGTTGTTTAGTTATTGGTTTTTCAGAAAAATTACGAATACTTCTACGATTTTTCAATACTTTATCTAAGGATATCTTTGATAAATCTTTAGGCAAATCAAGACTTATTTTCTTACTGTTTGGGTAACTCTTGTACTGTTCAGGAGGATTTCTTAAGTTGAATCCCCCAAAATCCATTAAGTAACGAGAATATTTTGTTTCCTTTTGAAATCTGTCCCCTATATCGCTGTTCATAATTCTCTAAGAAAAGTTATGATTTCATTAATATCTGGTAATTTCCCGATTTCATATATTCGAACAAATTCAATTTCTTGATCTTCATTTACAATCACATTTGCTCTCTCAGAAAAACCTTGCTTTTCTCTGAATAAATGATACAATTCTGATACCTTTCCATGAGGCCAAAAATCAGAAAGTAGTCTTGTATTTTTCAAACCAAGACTATCTGCCCAAGCTTTTTTTGATGGAATTGAATCAACATTTATTCCGATAGCAACAGTATTTAACTCTTCAAAATCATTAAAATGATTTTCTAAAGATTTCATCTGTTCAGAACAAACTCCTGTCCAAGCAAGAGGATGAAATGATAGTAGAACTCTTTTACCTTTGAAATCAGATAGTTTGAATTCTTTTTCATTATGGTCAAATAAAGAAAAATCAGGTGCTTTTTCTCCAGCTTTAAAGCATTTTTTCTGCATTTAACTTACCTCTTATACCCATTCTTCCTTCAAAATGTCTCCTTTAATTCCAACAACTACTGATTTTATTGGAATTTTCCTTGAGGCTTTTTCAGCTGCTCTTTTTGCAAGGTGTAATAAACCGCTACAACAAGGTACTTCCATTGTCATTACTGTTAGTGTATTTATTTTAGCACCATCAATTAATTTAATCAATTTATCCTGATAGATTTCTTGATTTGTATCTAATTTTGGACATGCAATAGAAATGCTTCTCCCTTTTAGATAATCTTTGTGAAAATCACCAATGGAATAACCAACACAATCAGCAACTAGCAACACATCTTTGCCTTGAAAATATGGAGCAAATGGTGGTACAAGATGAAGTTGAATTGGCCATTGCTTAAGATGTGAGCTTCTGGATCCACTTTCATCAGTAGTTTCTTTCTTTTCATCTGAGAACTCCTTCATTTGTGATCCAGGACATGATTGGTAAGGCTCATGAGAACAAACACTTTCTTCATTATCTATTTTAATTTCAATACCTTGTTCTTCTAGATATTCCTGGGCTTGTCTAAGATATTCAGTTTCTCCATGATCTTTCAAATGTTTAAGATGAGCAATAATTGTGTTTTTACCAGCTTTTACAATGTTTACCATGGTCTTTTTTTCATCGTAGGGTTCTGCTTCTCTTTCTTCTGTTGAAATTGCTCCTTCGGGACAGTGTCCAAGACATGCACCAAGTCCATCACAAAAAATATCACTAATAAGTCTTGCCTTTCCATCTATGATTTGAATAGCACCTTCAGGACAATTTGGAATACACAGCCCACAACCAGTACACTTTTCCTCATCAATTTTTACAATCTTTCTTTTTGACATATAAATCAGTCTATGCAACTATCTTCAATGTTGGAAGGTCATTTTCAACATTTGTATTTGGTTGTATATTGAATTTTTCAACCAAAACTTTTAACACATTTGGTGAAACAAAGGCAGGTAATGTTGGTCCAAGCATTATGTTTTTTACACCAAGTGATAAAAGTGAAAGAAGTACAAGAACTGCTTTTTGTTCATACCAAGCGATATTGAAAGATATCGGCAGTTCATTTAATTCTACACCAAAAACTTCTGCAAGTTTCTGGGCAATTACCACAAGTGAATAAGAATCATTGCATTGACCAGCGTCAATTACTCTAGGAATACCATCTATATCTCCAAGTCCAAGTTTATTATATCTATACTTTGCACATCCAGCAGTAAGAATTGCTGTATCATTTGAGAGGGCATTTGCAAAATCAGTATAATATTGTCTATCTGGTCTTCGGCCATCACAACCAGCCATAACAACAAATCGTTTTATTTTACCAGATTTTACAGCATCAACTATTTTATCAGCAACACTTAATGTTGCGTTATGGGCAAAACCAATTGTTATTTCACCATCATCGATTTTTTCAGGTGGAGAACTTCTTTTTGCATGTTCAATTATTTCTGAAAAATCCTTTGGGTCTCCTTCTGGTATATGTCTCAATCCTTCAAATCCAACAATACCTGTTGTGTATACCCTTTCCTTATAGGAATCTCTTGGAGGTACAAGACAGTTCGTTGTCATTAGAATTGGGCCATTGAATTTTTCAAATTCTTCTTTTTGTTTCCACCAGGAGCTACCGTAGTTTCCAACCAAGTGAGAATATTTTTTAAATGCAGGGTAAGCATTTGCAGGTAGCATCTCACCGTGTGTATAAACATCCACACCAGTTCCCTCAGTTTGTTTTAGAAGTTGTTCTAAATCCTTTAAATCATGACCACTTATTAGAATCCCTGGATTATTTCTCACTCCAATGTTTACATTTGTTATTTCAGGATTACCATAAGTACTAGTGTTTGCTTTATCAAGCAATGCTATAGTTTTTACACCCATCTCACCACATTTTAAAACCAAATTAACTAGTTCGTCTACAGGTAAATCGTTTGTAGTACTAGCAAGACCCTCTTGCATGAACTTAAAGATTTCATCATCCTTATTACCAATAACATATGCATGATGAGAATAAGCAGCTATTCCCTTTATCCCATAGGTAAGTAGCCAACGAAGTGATCTAATATCCTCATTTTCAGTACTCAATATTCCAATTTTTTCAGATTTTTCAAAAATCTCATCTTCACTATCAGACTGCCATTTTACTGAATCATGTTGGGAGTCTACTGAGACATTCTGTTTAATATTTTCCCGTAATTTTATTGCTTCCTGAATTTTATCTAAAAAATATTTTTTATCAAAATTTGCATTAGTAATTGTTGCAAATAAATTGTCCATTATGAATTTGTCTGTTTCCTCAGTGTTTTTACCTTGTTTTCTTGCTTCAATATTACATATTGATATCCCTTTCATTAAGTAGATAAGAAGATCTTGTAAATTTGCTACTTCCCCTTTTTTACCACATGCACCATTTATTGTGCAGCCTTTATTGTTTATTGTTTCTTCACATTGATAACAAAACATTTTATTTCACCTTTTTAGCCTAAAAAGATTTTAAGATTTCCACAAACCATGAACATTACAATATTCACGAGCGGAAATTTCAGTTGTGGTTATTGAAAATTTTGCCTGTGGCTTATCTCCTGGTTTTAAAAACTTTCTATAAGATACACCATCTGCAATTATCTGTATCCATTCAATGTAGTGTTTCTCTTCCATTGGATGATCCTGATTTTGACCAACTTTTACAAGAAAACCTTCATCTGTTTTTTCAATATAAGGAACGTGTTTTTCAATAGATGAGTCTTCAGTTTTTTCATCCATTAATTCCATTGGTTCCCCACAACATACCAATTCACCAACACCAGCATGTAACATTTCTACAATATTTCCACATATATTACATTTATATATCTCTCTTACTTTTGTCATAACCTTACTACCCCCAAAATTTTTATTTCTTTTTTTTCTTCTTATAATCATCAATAGCTGCATGCAGTGCATCGGCAGCTAAATTAGAGCAATGCATCTTTTGAGGTGGCAGGCCATCGAGTTCATTTGCCACATCATTTCTAGTAATTTTTAATGCTTCATCAACTGTTTTTCCAATTGCAAGTTCTGTAACCATAGAGCTTGTTGCAATAGCCGAGCCACAACCAAATGTTTTGAATTTTATATCTTTAATAACATCATTTTCAACTTTTATGTACATCTCCATTAAATCTCCACAAACAGGATTCCCGACTTTTCCATAACCATCAGGATTTTCAATTACACCTACATTTCTTGGATTTGTAAAATGATCCATTACCTTTTTACTATATATCGGAATTTTATCACCTCATTTAATTAATGGTGAAAGTTTTCTTAATCTACTTACAGTTTCACCAACTGCTTTTACAATTTTTTGTACTTGTTTCATATTATTTGAACGACCTAGGGTTATCACCATAGATCCATGTGCTTCCTCATGCTTAAGACCAATTGCCAATAGTACATGTGATGGTTCAAGCGTTTTTGATGAACAAGCTGAACCTGTTGCGATTTGAATCCCATACATATCCATATTTAAAAGAATGCTTTCTCCTTCAATGTGATTAAATCTAAAACTTGCATGATGAGGTAAGCGCTTTTTTGGATGGCCAGTTAAATAAGTTTCATCAATTTTTGTAATTTCAGATATCAATTTGTCTCTGATTTTTTGTAATCGCTTACTTTCAATATTCATTTCTTTCTTTGCAATTTTTGCCGCCTCACCCATACCAGTTATTGCAAATATGTTTTCAGTTCCTGATCTCAGTCCTCTTTCTTGTCCTCCACCTGGCATTACGGATTGGATTTTTAATCCAGGTTTTACATATAATACTCCAGCGCCTCTAGGCCCGTATAAGTCGTTAGATGATAATGTTAAAAGGTCAATACCATCTTTTTGTACATCTATAGGCACTCTTCCTGCAGCAGCTGTTGCATCTACATGTAAATATTTTCCTTTTTCATGAACAATTTCAGAAATTTCTTTTATAGGTTCAATTGTTCCAATCTCATTATTTGCATACATTACAGATGTAAGAATTGTATTTTTTGATAATATTTTTTTAAGTTTGGATAAATCAATAATACCATAATTATCTACAGGTATTGTATTAAAAATCCATCCATTTTTTTGAAGGTCTTTCATTGGATTAATAACTGAAATATGCTCAATAGCACTTGAAAGGACCTCTTTACCTTCTTTTATATTTCTAAATGCCAGTCCTCTTATCGCAATATTATTTGACTCTGTAGCACTACCTGTAAATATTATTGTTTTTTCATTTTCTGCATTTATTAAATCAACAATTTTGGTCCTTGCTTTTTCAATTACTTCTTTAGATTCTTGTCCAAATTCGTATAAAGATGACGGATTACCTACATCAAGTAAATATGGCTTAGCATATTCAAATACCCTCGAATCAATGGGCATTGCGGATGCATGATCTAAGTATATTCTTTCCATTTTATCTCTCTAAAACCACATGGTTGCTCCAGCATCTAGAGCAAGGTCGTTAAGTGTTCCTGCTCCAACAATTTTAACACCTGGAATAAGTTCAACTTTTTCCCATCCAAGCATCTGTTTAGAAGCCTCACAAACATAGATTTCTATACCCATATCAAGAGTTTTTTTGATCATCTCAGCAACACTTGGAAAACTACCAAGTTTTATTTTTTCAGCCTCACCAGGTTTTAAAATCTTGAGTCCCGTCCCAAGATAATATACCATTGGTTTTAAATCCATCATTTTTGCTGTTTGAGCTAAAACCAATGGCGAATATTGTTTATCAGGTGAGTCAGTGGTTTGCACATATAATATGGAATTTTCATCTTTCATATTTTTTCACCTTATTTCATTTTTTTAATAAAGAAAGTTAAAATTGTACCTTCTTTTTCAAATTTTAATATCTCATGACCAGTTCGTTTTGCCCAACGTTTAATATCTTCTTCTGCGGCAGGGTCATCTGCTTCAACTTTTAAGACTTGTCCAATCTCTATCTTATCTATCTCTTCCTTGGTCATAGCAATAGGCATTGGGCAAAAGTAACCAACACAATCAAGTTCAGCATCGGATTTTATTTCATCGCTCAGAAATTTTGCCCCCCTAAATAATCAAATTCAAACCAATAACCGGTTGAATTGATGTGACTGAACTCTTTTTCAAGTAACGAATAATGATTTTTTTCTTGTTCGATTATTTCATTGATAACATTTTTTAACTCTTGGTTTTCAAGATTTTCCAAAATATCACTGTAATAATCAATTGCTTCCTTTTCACTATCCATTGCCATTCTTAAGGCATCAATCTCAGTACTATCTGAATCCATACCAGGAGCATCTTTAAGGTCGGTTGGAAATATTGGTATATTTGCATATTTTTTACTAGAATTTACTAAATCATTCCATTCTGACTGACCAACTCTGTCTTCAAACATCTTTTGAAAAACGTCAAGATGTCTTTGCTCATCAGCTGCAAGACTCTCAAAAATGGTTCGCCCCATATCACTTCCTGTTTGGCCAGCAGCTTTTGTATAAAATGCATAGCCATCTTTTTCCATTTGAATAGCAGTTAGAATTGCATCCTTTACATTTTCAATATTTGTCAAATTGTTTCCCCCTTAATTTTTAATAAGATTCTACCCAAATCTCATAGTAGCTTTGTGGATGTTGACAAGCAGGACAGACATCAGGTGCTTCTTTTCCGTCATGTACATATCCACAGTTTCGGCATTTCCATTTTTTTATATTATCTTTTTTGAATACTTGTTTTTTCTTAATATTTTCAAGTAATTTTCTAAATCTTCTTTCATGATATGCTTCTACTTCTGCAATCTTTTTGAAGCTATGTGCAACCATTGGAAATCCCTCTTTTTCAGCCGTTTCTGTAAAATCTGGATAAAGTGAGCCCCATTCCATCTTTTCACCTTCAGCAGCTGCAAGAAGATTTTGAGATGTATCTCCAATAATACCAGCGGGATATTCAGCAGTTATTTCGACATCTCCTCCTTGCAGATGTTTAAAGAAAACCTCAGCATGTTCTTTTTCATTTTCAGCTGTTTCTTGAAATATTGCTGCGATTTGTTCATAGCCTTCTTTTTTTGCTTTTGATGCAAAAAAGACATATCGGTTTCTAGCTTGTGACTCTCCTGCAAATGCTGCAAGAAGATTTTTTTCAGTTTGTGTTCCTTTTATATTTTTCATTACTTATCCTCCTTAATTTTAATCTATGGCCCAACGTGTACCATGGGCCAGTAAATGTCACCTTCCTCAAAACGTTCCATGCTTTCTTTCTCAGTTTCAAGAAGCTTATAATGACCTTTTTCCATATCTGAGAAGTATAACAAGGTGTTGTTTAATTTAGTCCCTTCCTCAAACCGACCTGCTAGTAACCTATAGAAATCACTTGCAGATTGTTCTGCATTCATTGCTTCTTTTAATAAAATGCTCAAAGGTAGGTCTTCGGATATATTTACTTCAGGAAGTGGAACAGGTGAATCCCTTGGTAAAACTATTTTATTTTCAGGGTAATGATTCTTATAAATATCCTCGACAAATATTCTGTGTTTTTCTTCTTCATTTGCCAGAAATTTAAGTTTATCCTCTAATAGTCCGTTTTTAGTTTTTTTAGACATTTTTAAATAAAGTTTATTACTCTCAATTTCACTCTTTATTGCTGCTAGTAATAATTCTTCCAGGTCAAAACCACTCAAATCCATTTTTTCACCCTATTTAAGATAATCAGCATGCAAATCCAGATGGTCTTTTTCTATCTCAACAAGTGCACCAAAGAACTCCTTTAGTCTTGGTTCTGTAGCTTCATCTCTAAACTTTGAATAGGCTTTTATTGCACGGCCTTCCCGTTCCCAACCTTCTTTTGAATTTGCTTTTGAATCCTTATTACATGCTTGTTTCATTAAGTCAGGACTTGATATCTTCAAGAATTTTGATATTGCTGATGCATGTTCTTTTTCAACTTTCATAAGAGCCTTAAATTTAGCTAAACTGTAATCATCACCTGCTTTGTCAGCTATATTTTTTGCACAATCATAGAATGCTGCATTATCTAACTCTAGTTGTAATGCTGCTTCAAGATTTTTTTTAGAGATTTCACTTAATGTTACATTAAATTCATCTGGATTCCAATCTTTTGCTTCGACAAAGTATTTCTGATTTGCACCACAAAATGGACACTGCATTGGAGCCTCCGAACCTATATATGGATCACCACAAATTCTACACCTAAAAACTTTTATCTTCGTCATAACACTAACCTTCTTTTCAAATATCTCACTATTTAACTGGTATATTTCTACCTCTACCAGTTGTAGGTGTTTTCTTTTTTACCAATATTTCTAATATACCATTATTTAACGTTGCATCTGCTTTATCTGGATTTACTTCTTCTGGAAATGCCATTGTTCTGCATATTGTTGAATAACTACGTTCTCGCCTTACCCAACCTTCATCTTTTTCATCTGTTTCAATTTTTATTTCTCCACAAATACTAATATTATTTGTTGTAATATTTACTTCAACATCTTTTTTATTAACACCGGGCATTTCAGCTTTTATTTTGTATTCTTTTCCAGTATCTATCATATCAATAGCAGTAATTTTTTTATCAGTGTCAAACCATTGATCTACTAATTTTTCAGCTGGCGTAAGACCACTCCATCTTCTTCGCCAAATAGGAACCCAAGGATCTTCCCAAAACCATCTATCCGTTCTATCCATTAAATCCCATGGATTCCAAACAGTAGGAGTTGTCATCCTTTCAGGTGGTGTAATCTTACCTTTTTTTGTTTTAATATTTATCTTCTTTTCTTTCTTTTTCACCATAATTTATCTAACTCCTTTTTGTAAAATTCTTACTTTTTTAATTTATTTAATTCTCTTCATTGGTTCGCCACAACAATATGGTATAGACTTTGGTTCCTCATCAAACTCTATTATGCCACAACTGCATTCATCCATTGAGCATTGGCATTCATATTGTACTGGCTTATTGGATTCTTTACAACCACAACTTTTACACATTTTTTTACCTCCATTTTTTTCTTATTTTTTGGTTTTTATTAAATTCTTACCAATTTTTTTAGCATTATTCAAATCATCTTCATTAGGAATGTAATTAATATTAATCGATTCTTCAGGTAGTTCCCAATGAAGCTCCTTTAATATTTTTTCAATTTCACCTACCGCCTGACCTCCCCAACCATAGGAACCAAATACAAATCCAATGCGATTCCTTGGTCTAAGACCTTTAAGATAAGTTAGAAATCCTCCCATTGAGGGTAGCATTGTGTTATTGATTGTTGGTGATCCAAGAAGAATATATTTTGATGATATTACATCTGTAATTATATCTGATATATCTGTGCTTTTTAAATTTCTAATAATTATTGGGATTCCTGTCTCTTCAATTCCTTCAGCAATAGCAAACGCTATTTTTTCTGTTGATCCCCACATCGAATCATAAACAATTAAAGCTTTATTCTCGGTTTCGTAATTCGCCCATTTTGTATATTCTTTTAATATATCTGGAATTAAAGAGCGCCAAACTATTCCATGGCTTGGAGCTATCATATCTATATCAAGACCACTTACTGCATCCAATGCCTTTTTTACTTGATCTCCATAGGGCATAACGATATTTGCATAATATTTAGTTGCTTCTTCCTTTAAAATCCCCCATTCAATCTCATCGTCAAACCTCTCTATTGTAGCTATATGTTGACCAAATGCATCATTTGGAAGTAATAGTTTATCACTAGGAATATATGTGACCATTGAGTCTGGCCAATGAACCATTGGTATATGTACAAAATGAAGAGTTCTTTTTCCAATATTTAGAGTATCACCAGATTTTACAACCTTAAAATTTAAATCTTTTTTATAATGTAAACGCAATCCCTTTTCTCCGCGTGTTGATGTAATAACAGTTGCATTTGGGCAATGTTCAAGCATCTTTAAAATTGAACCGGAGTGGTCCATCTCAACATGATTTGAAACGATATAGTCAATATTTAATGGATCAACAATTTCCTTAATTCTAGCAAGCATCTCATCAAATAGATAATGTTTGACCGTATCAACTAGAGTAATTTTCTTGTCAATTATTAAATAAGCATTGTAAGAAGTTCCTCTTTTTGTGGAATATCCATGAAAATTTCTAAGATTCCAATCAATTCCACCAACCCAATAAATATCAGGTTTTATCTGAATTTTTTTCAGTATTATCACTCCTTACTAAATGATGTCTTTGGTGCGCCACAAACAGGACAGACCCAATCATTTGGAATATCTTCAAACTTGGTTCCAGGTTGAACTCCATTGTCTGGATCTCCTTTCTCAGGGTCATATACATAACCACATACATCACAAACATATTTGTCCATTTTTTTCTCCTCCTTAATTTTTTTATCAACTGCACGGAAATAGGTTGGTGCAGTTTTTGGTGAATAACCACCTTTTACCTCATGATAATATTCATATGTCATTGGATTTTCTTCGCTTAGGATATCTGCATCTAGAACATTAGCGCAAAAAATTGTATGAGTACCTATATCAATATTATCAATTAAACTACATTCAATAAAACCCAATGAGTTATCCAGAATAATTGGTGCTTTTGTTTTTCCTATTTTGTAATTTATGCCATTAAATTTATCAATATCTCTTCCAGATTTAAAACCAAATGTTCCTATGAATTTCATCGGTGTATTTTCAGGTAGAATAGATATTGTAAAAACCTTACTTTTGAGAATGAAGTCATGTGTTAGATTCTGTTTATTTATTGAAACTGCAACTGTAGGTGGTTCTGATGTAACTTGAAATATTGCGTTTGCAATTTGACCATTTTTTTTATTGCTATTAATTGATGAAACAACATAAAGTCCATATGAGATTTTATGAAGTGTCTTGCGATTCATTTTTTTACCTTCTCTTTTTTAAACAGGTTTTACAAATTCCTTTTAAATATCCATGGATTTCTTCAATTTGATGTCCATATTTTTTCATTTTTTCAATATTTGAACATTTTAATTCCACATCAACAACACATCCACAATTTTTACAGTAAAAATGATGATGCATACCATGATTTAAATCATATCTCAATTCATTTCCAGAAATTGTAAGTGATTGTATAATTCTATGTTTGTTTAATGTCTCTAGTGCATTATATACAGTTGTTTTTGATAACGATGGATGTTTCTTTTTTAGGTATGAATAAATCTCATCAGCTGTTGGATGTGTACAATTCTTATCCAAATACTCCAATACAATTAGCCTTTGTGGAGTAATTTTTATATGGTTATTTTTTAATACTTTTACATATTTATCCAATCATTTCACCCATCATTGTGTAATAATTACTAAATTGTAATCATTACAATTTAACACGTAATACAAAATGGTTATTTAAAGTTTTCGATTATTAATTATGATGAAAACCACTAACAAGAACTATGCTCAACTGCTTCATTAGGACATGAACTTACACATGCACAGCATTCAATACATTCCCCAATGTTCTTACATACTGCTTTGCCATCTTTTAATTCAAATATCTCAACTGGACAAGCAGTAATACATTCGCCAGCACCAGTACATTTGTCCAGATCAATGATAATTTTAATATCTCCTTCCTCATATTCTTTTTTCATTGTAATACAACCCCCATTTTGACAAATTACCATAAATAAAAAGAAGTATTTTAGGGTTACGAATTTAAGTAAAAATAAATATTTTTTAGGCAATTATTTATATTATAAAAAAAATGGTTAAAGTTTAAACACTCATCATATATTTCTATTTTAGATGGACTTTGTTTCGGGAGAAATTTTAACAAAAGATGGGTTAAGAAAAGGTTATATTGCTTTTGAAAAAAGAAAAATATTAGAAATAGGTAAAGGAAGACCTTTAAAGAAGCCAGTATGTAAGGGTTTAATCATTCCATCTATTGTTAACTCTCATACGCATATCGGAGATTCTTTTATAAAACAAAAAAAGATAAAATTACCAAAAAACGTAGAAAAACTTGTTGCACCACCTGAAGGTTTAAAACATAAATTATTAAGAAAGGCATCAGACAATGATATCATAAAAGGAATGGAAAAATCAATTGATATGATGATAAAAAATGGAACAAAATATTTTTGTGATTTTAGAGAAAATGGAATCTTAGGTATAAACCAATTAAAAACTGCTTTACATTTATTAAAAATAAAATGTTTAATCTTATCAAGACCAAACTCGCTTGAATATGATAAGAAAGAATTAGATTTATTATTAAAAGATTCCAATGGAATTGCTCTTAGCAGTATTTCTGATTGGGATTATTCAGAATTAAAAAAAGTGGTGAAAGACACAAAGGATAAAAAAAAGATTTTTGCACTTCATGCAAGTGAAATCATAAGAGAAAACATTGATGATATTCTTGATTTAAAACCAAATTTTTTAGTCCATATGATTAAAGCTTCTGAATCTGATCTTACTAGAGTAAAAGAAATGAACATCCCAATTGTAATATGTCCCAGAGCTAATTCATTTTTTGGATTAAGGCCTGATTATAAATTATTAAAGAAAGTAAAAAATGATATTTTGATTGGAACTGATAATGCAATGATAAATTCTCCAATTATTTTAGAGGAAATTAAATATATTAGATCTGTTACAAAAGAATTTTCAATATTAAATCTTTTGTATATTGTAACATATAATGCAAGGAAAGCTTTAAATCTAGATTGTGACATTCTCTGTCCCAATTCTAAGGCTGACTTTATTGTATTGAATAAAAAATCATTAAAGCCTTTGTATGTTTCCGATTGGTGATATAGGGGGATATGTGTGAAAGTAGAAGAGGTAATGTCTGAAGATTTGATAGTTGGGTATGTTCCAGGAACAGTTAAGGATGCATTAAAGATACTTGCTAAGCATAACGTTTCAGGTATGCCTATTTTAAAGAAAGATACTAAGGTTGTTGTCGGGGTTTTAACAAGAACTGATATTTTTAGAAATCCTGAGGAAGATCAAATCGCTTTGATTATGAGTGACGACTTTCATTATGTTGAAAAGGATAATGACATAAAAGATGCTGCAAAGCTTCTATACAACCATAGAATCCATGGCTTACCAGTAATTAACAATAGAAAGCACCTTATAGGTATTATAAGTCCAACAGATTTATTAAAAAATATTAATGATGGTATAACTGATAATATTGCTCAATATTTTACAAATTTAGTAGTTCCTATTTATCAGGATACACCAATAAATATTGTGATGGAAATAGTAAATATTACACATGAAAACGCTCTTCCAGTTCTAGATGATGATCGAAAATTATCTGGAATTGTTACAGATGGTGATTTATTTAAATTGAGTCATATTCGTGAAAGTGTTTCACAAACAAATCTAGGAATGGGTGGAGATGAAGATGCTTGGACATGGGAAGGAATAAGAGATACTGTAAGACTTCATTATTCAACTCTTGAGGTATCATTACCACCAGTTCCTGTTAAAGAGATTATGATTTCAAATGTTGTAAAAGCTTACAAAAATACTCCAGTTAATGAAGTTGCAGATAAAATGATAAAAAATCAAATTAGCCATATACCTGTTGTTGATGCAAACGATAGACTTCTTGGGATGGTTACTGATATTGATCTTATGGCCTGTATGATTTAAATCCCATAATTTCATTTAACTTTTCAGTTTAGGAGTTGGAGACTTTAATTTATGCCGTTGGATACTTATGATAAAATAATGATGCTTGCTAAAAGAAGAGGTTTTATCTATCCTTCATTTGAAATTTATGGAGGTGTCGCAGGTTTTTATGATTATGGACCATTAGGTTCACGTTTAAAATTGAACATCGAAAACCTTTGGCGTAGCTTCTATATTTTAAAGGATAACTGTATTGAGATTAGTACTCCAACTATCACACTGTATGAAGTATTAAATGCCTCTGGTCATGTTGATGAATTTACCGATCTTACTGTTGACTGTAAAAAATGTAATCAATCATATAAAGTTGAAGATATCATTAACAATATTAGTGTTGATGAGGCAATAAAGGAAAATAAAATAAAATGTCCAAATTGTAAAACAAATCTAAAAGATGCATATCCTATTAATTTAATGTTTTCAACAAAAATTGGATTTGGAAAAGTCAGAGATGCATTTCTCAGACCTGAAACAGCTCAAGGAATCTTTATTGATTTTCATCTCTTATATAGATATGTAAGAGAGAAACTACCTTTTGGTGTTATACAGGTGGGAAGAGGCTATAGAAATGAGGTTTCGCCCAGACAGGGTATCATTAGACTTAGAGAATTTTCTATGGCTGAAGCTGAAGTATTTATAGATCCAGAAAATAAAACCCATCCAAATTTTAACAAGATAAAAAATTTGGAAATAAAACTTTTTGATAATATAAAAGAAATGAAAATATCTGTTGAAAAAGCAGTTGATAAAAATGTCATAAATAATCAGGCTCTAGCCTATTATATGATTCTTACTCAGGAATTTCTTTATTCTGCAGGAGTCGATCCTGAAAAGTTCAGATTTAGAAAACATTCAGATAATGAACTAGCCCACTATGCAACTGAATGTTGGGATGCAGAGCTTTTTAGTGAAAGGTTTGGGTGGATTGAGTGTGTTGGTATAGCAGATAGATCTGCTTATGATTTGCAATCTCATATAGATTCTTCAGGAAAAGACATGTATGCATTGAGAAAATATGAAGAACCAAAAATTGTTGACGTGAAGAAAATAATCCCAAAAATGAATGAACTTGGTCCTCTTTTTAAGGGAAATGCTGGAAAAATAAAATCTATTCTTGAAAACCTGGAAATGGAAGATTCAAAAAAGATAACTATTAATTTTGATGGTAAAGAAGTAGAAATTCCTAATAATTGTTATGAGATAGTTGAAACAAAAGAAAAGAAAATTGGCGATAAATTCGTTCCGCACGTGATTGAACCATCTTATGGAATTGATCGGATTTTGTATTGTATAATTGAACACAGCTTTTTTGAAGGAAAAGAAAAAGATGAAGAATATAAAATTTTAAAATTAAATCCGAAAATTGCCCCTATAAAAGTAGGCGTTCTTCCTTTAACAAATGATGACAGGCTTGTTAGTATTGCTTGTGAATTAGATGACAATTTAAGAAATGCTGGAATTGAGACATATTATGATGATGGAGGTTCAATTGGTAGACGATATGCAAGAATGGATGAGGTCGGAACACCATTTTGCATTACAATTGATCATGATTCTATTAAAGATAATTCTGTAACAATTAGAGATCGTGATACAACAAAACAAATAAGAAAAAAAATTGATGAACTTATTCCTTTTTTAAAAGAGAAAATTGATAACTAAAAATCCTTTAGAGTCTTATCAATAATATTAATTGCTTCATCTATTTCATCTGAAGAGATTATTAGTGGTGGTCTGAATCTAATAGTTATTGCTCCACATCCAAGAACAATCAATCCATTTTGATATAATTTTTTTACAAGCTCGTCTCTTTTTTCAGGAGTAGTGCAGTCAAATGCACACATTAGACCAATTCCGCGAGCATTTGATATTTTTTCTGAATATTTTTGTGAAAGATTAATAATACCCTCCAACAGTCGTTTTCCTTGGGTTTCAGCATTCTTTATCAGATTTTCTTCATCTATTACTTCCAGATACTTTTGACATCTAACCATATCAACAAGATTTCCACCCCAGGTGGAATTAAGCCTGCTTGATACAGTAAACACATTATCTTTGACTTCGTCAACAATGTCTCCGACCATAATTCCACAAACTTGTGTCTTTTTTCCAAAAGCAATAATGTCAGGCTTGAAATCAAAATGTTGATATGCCCACATTTTTCCAGTAAGTCCTACTCCAGTTTGTATCTCATCTAAAATAAACATAATGTCATTATCATCACACAATCTTCTAAGTTCTTGGAAGAATTCTTTTCTAAAATGATTGTCACCACCCTCTGCTTGAATTGGTTCAATTATTATACCTGCAATATCATTTGGATTTTTTGAAAAAGCTTGTTCAATTTCTGTTACAGCTTTTTTTTCAAGCTTCTTCACTTTATCTAGATTTTCGTTAGTTAATGGAAATGTGATTTTTGGATTTGTTATTCGTGGCCAATTGAATTTTGTAAAGTATTTTATTTTATTTTGATTAAATGTATTTGTCATAGAAATTGTATAACCGGTTCTTCCATGAAATGCTTCTTTGAAATGAATTATCTGTTTACCTTTTTCTTCACTTATTCCATTTGAAATATTTTTTCTTACTTTCCAGTCAAATGCAGTTTTTAAGGCATTTTCTATTGCAAGTGCTCCACCGCTAACAAAAAAAAGGTGTTTGAAATATTTTGGCATTGCAATTTTTGCAAAACTATCAACAAACTCTGCCATCTCTATTGTATAAACATCTGAATTTGTAGGTTTGTTTATTGCAACTTCACCAATTTTTTTAATAAAATCAGGTGTATTGAGTTTAGGATGATTACAGCCTAGAGGAGATGTAGCAAAAAATGAAAAACAATCAAGAAAATGTTTATTAAATCTTGAATCGTAGATCTTGCAACCATTACTTTTTTTTAAATCAAGTACGAGATCTAACCCATCAACAATCAAGTATTTTGATAACGTTTCATGTACTTTTGAAGGTTCAATCGTCATAAATTTGTCCACATAAACTTTATTTTTAATCCTGTTAGAGCGGTATCTATACTAATTATAAAATGATATCGGTATTCGTTATAATAAATAAGTTCAATAAATGATGTCAGAAAACTTTGATTAATAATAGTATTCGCTCCAGTATTGGAAAATGCTCAAGCAACAATTGTAACAATGTATTAAATATTGCTCTGTTTCTCGGAATAATTACCTCGAATTCACTCCAATTGCTTTCAAGATCATATTCATCAATGGCTTTAGCTTTAATCAAATAAGTTCCTTCTTCATTCCAAGTATGATTCAATGTTACTACTTTACCTGATAAAAAGTGTTTAGTCTCTGTAATTTTTCCATCACCCCAATCTACATAATACTTAATAGTCTGATTATCTGGATCAGTTGAAACAAATGTGAATTCGTAATCAATACCTTGTCTTCCACTAGAAGGACCATCAATCTCTGGATCAGTTGGAGGTGGATTAATCCCTGTTGAAAAAGTCCATTCAGGACTTGAATTTGATGCACCATGATTATCCCAAGCAACAACCCTCCAATAAAAATCCTCAAATATTGGTAGTTCACCATAAGGATCATAACATGTGTAAGTCTGATGAGAAGAAACAAGAGGTGGATCTGGATTTGGTCCAAAATAAACATCATAGACTACGTTATCGCAAATATCAGGATCGCCTCCGGTCCAGCATAGTACCTCGGTTACTGGTACATTTGTATCTCCATCAAAAGGATGAGGGTTACTAGGAGAATATGGTGGATGGTTTAGCATTGTAACATTCAATTGAGATGACCAATTACTCTTCTCTTCTAATGTATTCTTTGCCATTACACTAATACTATATTCATCAGGATTACTCCAATTATGAGCTATTACACAAGTTTCATTAGAATTGTACCAATCGGTCCATTCGTCAACTTCAAAATCACCATTCCAATCCCAGCCATATGATACATTTAAACCATTTGGATCAGCAGTTGATGTTGAGTAATTATGATCAATACAAATATATCCAGAAGTATTGCCAGATGGTTTAGAGGGTACATCTGGTGGATTATAATTTGTGGGGGTGTACCATACAATATATGCCTTATCACTATCAAATACATAAGCACCATCAAGTTCTCCATTTATATAGCTGCGTGGATTAAAATGTGAATAATGAAACGCCTCATCTCCATCATTATCAAAATCTTCATACCATTCAATCCATAAACAATCTAAGTATAATATTTCAAATAAAATAACTCCAGTACAGTTTTCACTGAGATTATTCCAAATTATTTCCCATTCATAATAAAACCCACATCTTCGATAAAAAGATTGAGCATCAGGATTGCTACAGTTCATTCCATTAATATGTAATTCAAAATTATTCAAATCCCATGTATGGTTAGTATTGTCTGTTGCAAGAAGTCTGAACTGGTTAATCGTTCCATTGAAATATTCATTATTATATTCCCATTCAAGCTCTCTGGGGGGATATAAAAAATATACATAATCACAACCATAAGGATAACTACCAAAAGATTTTTGGGAGTTATCAATTGTTTCATAATATTTCCCTGCTGGTTGAGAATTTAAAATATTATTTTCTTCAATATCAGTATTTAGAGAAATCGAATTATTTATCCTTTTATCTCCATATATAACTGGAGTGAAACTCATAGTAATAAAAAGAATTATTATCAACACTATCAGAGTTTTACAAAAC
This sequence comes from Thermoplasmatales archaeon, assembly GCA_020350365.1. Lineage (GTDB taxonomy): Archaea > Thermoplasmatota > E2 > DHVEG-1 > DHVEG-1 > SG8-52-3. The sequence continues at coordinate 46,569 of CP070712.1, forward strand.
AAACCTCTCTTTTTGTCCATTATTTTCTTTGCCTCCCTCATATTTTACATTGAATTGGAAATATATAAGTGTTTCAGCTAAACTGAAATAAATCTAACATTCAGAAAAAATAGTAAAAATAAGGAAATTAAAAAGTCATATCTTTCTTACTCAATGGTTAATTTTATCTTTGATTGGTTATCTTTTTAAATTACTAACTTAATTTACCCACCAATTTTCACATGGACATAAATCAATATAACAAATCCGCCTCGACTTTCTGTAACAAAAGATTCAGGTATATCGGCTGTTATAGTTAACTTAGTTGGCCCCAATCCAAATATAAAATTTGAATTAATTGTAACATTTCCACCTGCAGGAATATTTGTTACACCAGTTGTTTCTTTGCCTATAAATGCACCTCCATCAAGAGTTATCTTCCAATTTACATCAATTGCCTCTAAACCACCAATGTTATTAATTTGAGTACTGATCCTAAATAATCCACCCTTGATTGAGTCTATCTTAAGTTCTGCTAATCCAAGAATATCAATTAAAAAAATATCAGACCATTCACTAGTCAAACCATAAATATCCTTTGCTTTTGCTTTGATTTCATATAGTCCTTTTTCAGACCATGTATGATTTATAGTTACCTCTTCACCATTAGAATATGGACCTACCCATCCACTAGTACTATTATCACCCCAATCAATGTAATAATATATATCATCCCAATTAGGATCAGAAGAAACAACAGTAAAATTATAATCTTGGTTTATTACTCCAGTATCTGGACCTGAAATTGTTGGAGTTTCAGGAGGAAGAGGAATCCATGTGCAATTATTAGGAATCATACAACATGTAACTTCGATTCCATAGCCAATGTTACCAATAAGAGTATATTCCCCCGTATCCAAATCTAATACATACAATTGTCCAGTAGTTGTATATGCAGTTATATATAAGAGATTTGTTTCTCTGCAAAAGTCACCATCTGTTAAATAATGGATTGGGAAACCAATTGGATAAGGCGTTGCCTCACCTGTTTCTGTATCAATTGTGTAAAGGTTACCCAGTTGATCCCAACCATATAATACACCATCTCCATTAAAAGACATCCAAACCATAGACATAACATCACCTCCGAAAGGACCAATTTGTTCTTGTTCACCTGTAAATTGATCAATTTTATAGAGATGATTGTCTTCTGAACTACCATACATTTTATGATTTTTAGGGTTATATGCTATATCTAGGATATCTACGCCACCACCACCAATCAACCACATCTCACATGTAAAAATATCTAGACAATATAATATACCATTCTCGACTGTAAAATACCATATACCGTCACAACCAAAAGTGTTACTACTAGATATAAAATTAGAGAGATTTAAACATAAATAGTTTACTTCTCCAGGATCAGCAAGAGGAAAAAAAATAATTCCTTCTGGACCAGGATATGCATTAAACCCATACATATATTCACAATCTTCAACAATTGATGGTTGCTTAAAAGCAATGGATTTATCGTCAATTAATATGCCATTATTCGTGCTTTTCATTGCAGTTACATATGAAAATTTTTCCTCTATTATAAAACATCCATTAAGAACAAAAGCCAAAAATATAACAGCCAATACAATTATTTTAATTTGATTTTTCATTTTTTTCCTCCCTCAAAAATATAACCATTAGCTAATATTTAAATGTTATAGAAAACCTAAATAAAATAAAACTTACTAAAAAATATCTAATTAACATGATTTAGAAAGCTAATCTATCATAGTCCATAATCAGAAATAAATTTAAAAGAGAGAGGGGTTGTGGAGGTTAATTATATAGAAGAGGGAGTAAATGGAATGGGATGCGTCCCCTCTCTCATTTACGGCTGTTTTTACCACTCCTATATTTTTTATAGTATAAATCCTAAAGATTAAATGATTTAATTATACTATATTACGACAGGCTGAATATTAACAGTATAAACGAAGCTTACGATAATTATTACTGTTGCACATAATCTCTTTTGTAAATTTCTGAAATTCATTAATTCACTGTTTTCTAATTATATCCATCATGATTTATATATAGTTGGAAAACGTTCGGGAAAAACCAAACAAAAAGTAAAAACCTAATAATTATAAGACATCCTTTTTCTCTTTAAATTTGATACCCAATTCCTTCAATTCGTTCAAAATTGGATTATAAATTTCTGGTATTACTGGAATATGGACTCCAGATTGATTAATCAATCCATTTAGAATCATTTTTACAGCAATTGCTGCAGGTAGAGCAACAGTTCGAGAAATTGAAGAATCTCCATTAGGGATGCCATAATCTACCAGCGTAGAAGTAATATACTCCTTTTTTGTGGGATACTTAGCGATAAACTCATGAACCATAACTATCATGTCACGCTCTTTTTTATCAAGATACATTTTATCATATGTCAGAACATTGAGATAATCTAGTGGACTGTCTTTTCCTTCTGGAAGTTTTAGATCGCTAAAAAGACCTAACCACCCAAGTCTTTTTATTACTGTAGAATACGTTTCAATTTTTAGAAATTCAGCAGTTTTTTCTATTAATTTTTCATTTTCTTTTGCATTTATCAAAAACCTTGTAAGATCACCATATGACTTACCTTTAAATCCATTAACAGGCTTATCATTAAGCCATCCTAAAGCAACAATTTTTCTTAAAGTCTCACACCAACCAGTGAATCTAAATGTTCCCCTATAAACAGTTTTTGCATCCTTTAGACCATATATATCTTTGTATGGTATTGAATCCCTATTGGGGTAATTTTCAAAGGTTCCAACACCTTGAACGTCTTGAATATAATAATTTTCAAAAAGTTTTTCACCAGGGATAGAAACCTCTTTTCTGTTCTCAAGCCATTTTGCATCATTTCGTGATGCAAGAAGAACGCCTCTTGGTGACCATGAGAATTTATAGCCAAATGGATTGTTATTTGCTTCAAAAGAAGGTAATGCACCAGTTGTAGATTTAAAACTAATAATTTTTCCATCATTTTCTTCAATCTCATGAATAATTCTCATCGCAGACATATGATCAATTCCGGGGTCAAGACCACACTCATTGAGAAGAATTATACCTACATCCTTTGCTTCTTTATCTAAGGATTTCATTTCTTTACTAACATAGGAGGTTGTAACCAAATGTTTTTTATGCTTTATACAAAGATTAGCTACCTTTACATGATAATTATATGGAAGAAGACTGACAGTTAGATCTGACTCTGATACCAACTTTTCCAAGAAGACATTATCTTTAACATTGAGCGCAACAGCTGTTCCAAATTTATGACCATTGATAATCTTTTCAGCTTTGCTTACAGTTCTGCTCGCCATTGTAACAGAAAAATTAGGCTGATCAAGTAGATATCTAACTAATGGTTTTGATACCAAACCTGCTCCAAGAACCAACACATTATTAGACATAAATAAATGCCTCCATAGGAAAGAAATAACCAGCGAAGTGAACTACCCTATAAATATTTATTGATATAAGAATAATCAGGCGTGAGAATACCCTGATATAAAATAACTGCTTTTTTTATCTCAGAAGGTAAATTGAGTTTCTCAAAATCTACTGAAAAATCAGCTCTAACAATGGATGGAATAAAGCTCATAAGAGAATTACTGAATTCAATTGAAGATTCCTTAGGGAGTTCACAAGGAAGATTATCAACTGCTATTACAGCAATGCCATCTCCTTTGTACCCATCAATAATATCCTCATTAAATGGATTATATACAAAAACAGGATTATCTGGTGTTGTGGCTATTTTGGTAAATTCTATTGCTCCATTAATGTCTATACTAATATCTCCTATTACTTGTAATTTGAATTGATTACTGTAGTTCTTTTTTACAAATTCTTCTGTAATAAGTCTAGGGTATTTATTGCTCCAATAAATACAATTCATAAGAATGGAAAGATGTTCTAGATAGCTATGAAAAATGGATTGATACAAATGAGGATTATTATAATAATCCTGTAAATCAAACTTTTTATTTTCTTTAATGGGTTCAACTATATCTTCCTCCTTAAAAACGACTTTATAAATTACCTTATTTGAGGGATTTTTTTCTATAGTATTAATTTTTTTAGGAGCGATCTCTTTTACTGGTAATATATCTAAAATTTCTTGAGCACCCATAGAAACATTTCCATATCCTGCAAATCCAACAACAAGAGGAGAAATTGATTCAGAAATTCCTTCTTTTTTAATTTTTTCTGCAATTCTATTAAAATGATCCCTTGTATCATCCAAATTTCTATAATCAATTGTTCTCTTAATTTCAGAAATTGGACTTTTAATTCCTTTCCATTTCATTCTTTGACCATATGCCCAAAGAGTATCAATCATACCTGCATATCCTGCATATTTTCCAAAAAATATCAAACGACGTCCTTTTTCATCTGAAACCTTTTCATAATCAATTAAATTACACCCTAATTCCATCATTTTCTTTAACATTGGCATGTTATACTTCTGACCTTTAATTGTATGTGAAAAAAACACATAAGTCTTCCCTGGTTCAAAAAAATCAAGAGGAATTTCTTTAACAGCAAAAATTACTGGAGCAGATATTCTTTCTTTAACTTGTGCCCCAGCTTTTTTATAATCATCATCTGTAAAAATTCTAATTTTTGAAGGTTGTATTATAGTTTCAATATTATGTTTATTTTTTAATTCAGTAATATGTTTAGGAGTAATTGGAACTCTTCGTTCCCATTTATTTTTGTCTTCTCTCCGAATACCCAGCGAAAAACTCATAGATAATACCCAAAAGCACCCATCTTATATCATTTTAAAAATATTGTGAGAAAATTTTCATTATTTAAATCTTAAAATCGCACCAACATGGCCAAGGTTTGCGATTTCATCACCCTCTGTAAATTCAATATTTGCATTTGTTCTTTCTGCAAATTCAATTATTTCTTCTATGATATCAACTTCTGAAGTCTTATTATTACAATAAGGACATGATTTTTTAACTCCCTGTTCAACCATCTGACAGCTTTCACAAATCCATCCGCGGATTTTATAGTCCTTTTCTATTATTAATAAATCGACCTGCCCATTTTTTACAGCTTGTAAAGTTTCAACAATTCCATAGGTTGCTAAACCATCCTTCAATATTTCTTGTTTTAAAAGCTGAACTGCCTTATTACTTTCTATTTTTTCTTTCTCAGCAATTAACTTAAAGGATTCTTTCAATAATTTTTGTTCGTCTTCTATGCTAATATCAATAACGTCTACAATTTTATCCCTAATCTTCTTTGATAGTATATCCAAAAATTGATTTTTAATGGTACCTGGTCCTGCTACTATTATAGAATCATCCGAAAGTTTTTGAAGAGCCTCTGCAACTTCTGACAAAAATGCTTTAATTGCTCCCCTCCTTAATCTATTGAATCTAGCTTGGGACCATCCACCCTTCTTATGTTTGTTTATAATATCTGTTGAAAGTTTTTTTATATCTTCAACTTTTCCAGTGGATACAGAAAATATCTTAGCAAAATTTGAACTAATCAATAGCAATGTAAATGATTCCCATTCATCTTGGATCCTTGCCAATGGACGAATATAAGGGGATGAATCTACAGTTAGAAGATTCTGTAATTTCATTGATAATGATATATATCTAATAAAGTCATATTTATGAGAAGCAAAAATAACAATACTACCTGAAGAAATATTTCTAATTTTATTTTCAATTTCTTCAATTGTTTTATCAAAATTCTTTAAAATATCTCCTTTTAAAATATATCTACAAGCTTTTATTCTATGATCAATGAATTTTTTATATGTATTCTTATTAGCATATAAACTTATGAAAGTATCCTCACTATCTGAATCATATATCTCTGATAGATCTTTGATTAATTTCTTTATTTCATCTGTCATTGTAAACAACCAATGAAAATAAACATTGTATATAATTTCTTTTAATCAATATTTATACTTTCAATAAACCCTGATTAAAGAATAAAAAAGGAAAATTATATCATATGAAATAAAATGAAGCAAACAAAAGGTCCTAGTTTACCAAGTTCAGATGTTATAAAAGCTTCTGAAATAGGTCAATATTGTTATTGTTCAATTGCATGGTATCTTCAAAAATGTGGATTTAAACCAAAATCTCAATTACTTGAAAAAGGAGTCAAAAAACATGAAGAGTTGGGTAGTATAATTGAATTTACTAAAAAAAGTGATAATAAATCAAAATCTTTTGAAATAGCTGGGTATTTAACTTTAATTCTAGGAACTCTTATCTTTATTTTTGGGGTGATTTTATAGATTTTCAAATTTGGATTGGACTTCTATTAATCCTTCTCTCATTTTTACTTTTAATCATATCAAAATTATTACATAAAAAAGTTGAAAAAATTAAAAAGAAACATCAAATCCAAAGTGGAAAAATAACATATCAGGATTTAAATATACCTGCAAAACCATTTTTTTCAAATCGATATAGAATCACAGGTAAACCAGATTATGTTATTAAAAATAAAAATTTCTTTATTCCAATTGAGGTAAAAAGTGGATATTATGATACTCCACAAAAAAGCCATATTTTACAACTTGCTGCATATTGTCAATTATTAGAAGAAAATTATGAACGATTTGTACCATATGGTTTTATTGTTTATTCAAATAAATCTAAATTTAAAATTGCATTTGATCCAAAAATTAGATTTGAATTTGAATCAACTGTTAAGGAAATTAGAAATAAGATGAAAACTGGAACAATAAAAAGAAATCACAATGCTTCATTTAAATGTAAAAACTGCTCAATGCGATTGAATTGTGATTTTAAATTATTATAATACTATTTTTAAAAAAATTTATAAATAATTTTTTCATTTATCTATTGGGGAGTGACGAATGAAAAAACAACTAACCTTTGAAGATGGAGTTTTGCTTTGCAAACACATTTATCAAAGCGCTATTGAAAAAATTCTAAGAGGCGTAATTGAGCAAGAGCAAATCTTCTATAGAACACATAAAATGCTAAACAAATTGGAAATTAAATCCAATAACAAAAGATTAGAAGAACTTCTATTCATACTAAACATTGAAAATATATATTCAATAATTTAAAAAAGAGGGTAAAATTATAAATAAAATTCAAGAAAAAAAATGTTTATTTCTTCCTTAGAACCAAATCAAATGCTTCATTTAGAAACTCTCTTTCCTCTTTTGTTGGTAGCCAACTAAAGCCATTTTCATCTTTAACAAAATTAGGTGCATTTGGGTCAAACCTTGTCATAAGATTCAAATGACCAGTATTTGGATCTCTATTTATTTCAAGCTTTATGTGAATATTTTCATTTTTATCCATGGTATCCTCATCCACTATTTTTACAGTATATATTTTTGTATCTTATACTTTTCTTTCTTTTTATAATAAAAAACCTTTTAATGAATATTAACTTCTCACTTTTAAATTATGAGGATAGCTGTACTTATTAAGGATAGATGTAAATCTAAAAATTGCTCTAGAGAATGCATAAAATTTTGTCCAAGGGTTAGAGCTGGTGATGAAACCATTTTTATGGGTGAAAACGGAAAACCAATAATTTCAGAGCAGCTATGTGTTGGATGTGGAATCTGTATACATAAATGTCCTTTTGATGCAATAAAGATAATTGGTCTTGCTGAAGAGCTTGAAACAGATCTTGTTCATCAATTTGGAAAAAATGGTTTTAGACTATTTAAACTTCCAGTTCCAAAAATGGGTACCTGCATTGGAATTCTTGGACCAAATGGTATAGGTAAAACAACAGCAATTAGGCTTCTTTCTGGACAGATTTTACCAAATCTTGGTGATTACGATGAAACGGTTACATGGGAAGATATTGTATATTACTATTCTGGAACAGAATTACATGAACATTTTAGAAAACTGGCAAATAATGAAATATCAAGTGTAGTAAAACCACAATATGTAGATAGATTACCAAAAATTATGAAGGGTAAAATTGGAGATGTACTAAAAAAAATAGATAACTCAGAAAATTTTGAAAATATTGTTGATAAACTTGGAATAAAAAATATTCTAAACAAATATATTGAAAAAAGAGAAATCTCTGGTGGTGAGCTTCAACTTGTTGCAGTTGCAGCAGCCCTTTTAAAGGATGTAGATTTATATTTTTTTGATGAACCTTCTTCTTATCTTGATATCCATCAAAGACTAAAGGTGGCCAGAATAATTAAGGAATTATCTGAAAAGAAAAAAGTAATTGTTATAGAACATGATTTAGCAGTTCTTGATTTTCTTTGTGATAACGTTCACCTTGTATATGGAGACGAAGGAGCATATGGAGTAATAACAAATGCTCGTGGTGTTAGACATGCAATAAATACCTATCTATCAGGATATCTTAAAGAAGAAAACATTAGATTTGGGGAAAAGATAGAGTTTTTTGAACATCCCCCAAAGCAAAGACAGCAAATGAACATTCTAATTTCTTATGCAGATCTGACCAAAGATTTTGAGGAATTCTCCCTTGAAATCGAAAAAGGTATTATTAGAGGAGGAGAAATAATAGGAATTGTTGGACCAAATGCTATAGGTAAAACAACTTTTGTTAAAATTCTTGCAGGGACAATAAAACCAACTGCTGGAAAAGTAGAATATGATATAAAGGTCAGTTATAAACCTCAATACATAACACCAGATTACAAAGGAAGTGTAAGAGAATTTTTAGAGTCAAACTCCCAACAAATATTTACATCCTCATTTTATAAAGCAGAAATATTTGACGCATTTAACCTAAAATATCTTCTGGATAAACAAATCGAAACGCTATCTGGTGGAGAATTACAAAGAGTTGCAACAGCAAACTGTCTTGTTCAAGAAGCTGATATATATCTTATAGATGAGCCCTCCGCCTATCTTGATTCTGAACAAAGAATGATTACTTCAAGAACTGTAAGAAGGGTTATTGAAAAGGTAGGAAAATCAGCATTAGTAGTTGATCATGATGTTTATTTCATTGATATGATAAGTGACGCGTTAATTGTCTTTGAAGGTGAACCGGGAAAAAATGGAAAAGGATGTGGACCTTATAGTTTGCATGAGGGCATGAACCGTTTTCTAAAAGATGTAGACATAACATTCAGGAGGGATGAGGAGACCCATAGACCACGGGTGAACAAACCAGATTCATTTATGGATAGAAAACAAAGAAAAGAAGGAGAATACTATTATAGTATTTGAATTAGTAAAAATCATAATAATTAAATTACCTAGTTTTATTCCGTAATCAATGCCAAGATGTGGGAGGATAAGAAATTTTATTAAAGAATACAAAGAATCTCCTAGAACTGAAAAGATATCTTTTATCCCACCCTTTCTAATACTTACAATTGAGGCAGTACTAATTATACATGCAATAATTGTAAATGAAATATATGTAATAATTCTAACAGCAATACTGCTAGTAATCTCCACAATTGAAATAGTAATTGTTTCCTATGAAATACATGAACATTATACAAAAATTAATTTTGACAAAAAACTAACAATTAGACTAGATGATTTTATAACAGAAAAAAAAGAAAAAAATGTGAAAAAGATTGTAACAGATTTTATTGATCAATACTCTGAATATGAAAAGCACAGAAATGAAATATATCATACAACCTGTCAAATTTTAGAAACACACAAAGAAGAAGAAATTGAAAAAGAAATTACTCTTAAAATTATAAAATATATTAGTAAAAGGAAAATTACAACTGTTGATGAAATTGTTTCTTCATTTATTAAAAAATTTCCAAAATACAGAAAATACAGAGGTGAAATATATATAATATCTGCACACATCCTAGCAGAAAAATCTAATTAAAAATTATAAGGATTTACGTTTTCTGAAGGCTTTTAAGAAAATGTCTCTAAGTTCTTCATCATCCTTTGCATTTATCCATTCTTTTTCAAAATCAGCTTCCTCTGCGATTTGAATAATCCACATCAATGTATGAAGATAAAGGCTCTTCTTATCAGGTGAAGAAATAATTATAAAAAATGCATGAATAGGATTTATGTCATCAGAAAGAATAATTCCTTTTTTACTTCTTACAATAATTATTTCAAATTTGTCTCTACCTTTTATCATATGAGAAACAATTGCAATACCCGGATGAACTACAATATTTGAATCCTTTTCTCTTTTCTTTAAAAGGCTAAAAATCTTTTTTTCACTAAGATTCAAACGATTAGAAAGTTTTTCAGCAAGAAGCATTGAAAATTTATCAGTTGGTAAATATTTGTAAATATCAATTATATCACAATCTCTAATAAGATCTTCAAATCGTTCTTCTTCTAATTCATCTCTTTTTATTAGAATTTCTCTTAATTCTTCATCAACAAGATATCCTGTAGATTTTTCACCTGTTACTCTTTCAATTATATGTAATAAAGAATATTCACGCCATATTTTATCACGAGCAAATAAAAGATACCAAGAAAATCCAAAAAGAAAGAACCATCCCACAAAGAGCATTGGAATAATACCCATTTCAAATATAAGAAATAAAAGACCCAATATTCCTAATATCTGAATATATGGATAAAGTGGAGATTTAAACTTAGGATTGTAATTTCTTATCCTACTTTCTCGCATGATAATAAGGGACAAAATAACAAATAGAAAAAGCAATATCTTTAGTAGTGATGCAGTTTTAACAAGGTTTTCAATATCTAAAAACAAAATCACAAAAATCATGAATCCAGATGTAAATATAATTGAAAATGTTGGAGTGCCCTGTTTGGATACATGGGCAAATGATTGGGGTAGAAGTTGATCCTTTCCCATTGCCATAGGATCGCGTGATGCTGCTAGAAGTCCCGCATTGGCTGTTGTAATAAATGCTAGTATTGCAGCAATTGCCATAACTATTCCACCAATTCCACCAAGAATTGGTATTGAATCCGCACCGAGTGAGATTGGTGTAAGCGATGTTTCAAGTTGAGAAGGATTAGAAACCCCAATTGTAACAAAAATGACAAGCAAGTAAATCAAAGAGATAATTCCCCAGGCAAAAAACATACCTAGAGGAATATTACGACCTGGTCTCTTACATTCTTCTGCAACACTACAAACTTTAGTCAATCCTCCAAATGAAACAAAAATAAGACCAGCAGTTGAAAATATTGATCCATATCCATATCGTGTAAAATTATCGAAATTAGAAGGTTGAATAAAGAATAATCCTGCAATAACATAGAAAACAAGAATAGATAAAAGTCCAACAACTAATACTATCTGTGTTTTTCCTGTTCGTCCTACTCCAACAATATTTATTATTGTGAATACTATACAAAAGAAAACAGCAATCATCTTCATTTGAATCTCAGAAAAACCAGGATTTAATAAAATTGCAAAAACTCCTATTCCAACTAATGCAAATGCACTTTTAAATGCTAGAGAGAACCAAGCCGCAAAACCTCCAATGGTTCCCATCATAGGTCCCATACTTCTATCTATAAAAAAATATGTTCCTCCAGCTTTTGGCATGGCTGTTGCAAGTTCAGCCTTTGAAAGCATTGCAGGAATAACTAAAAGACTTGCAATACCATAGGATATAAGAATAGCAGGGCCTGCTTTAGCAAAGGCTAACCCAGGTAATACAAATAATCCAGAACTAATCATAGCACCAGATGCAATACAAAAAATTTCAAGGAGCCCAAGCTCTTTTCTTAAACTTCTGTTCTCCTCAGAATTACCCATCTATTCATGGGGATGGGATACTACCTATTTTTTAATTTCGTTGTTTATCTATTACAATTTTCCCTTTCTTAATTACACTTTTTACCAAATTAATCCCGAAATGATAAGGTATAAACATGTGATTAGGGCAATCAAGGATGATAATATCAGCTTGCTTTCCTTTTTCAAGACTACCAATAATATTTTCTAGTCCAATAGCACATGCTGCGTTGTATGTTGCAGCAGTAATCGCCTCTGCTGGTGTTAATTTCATGTTAAAACAGGCAAGTTGAATTATAATTTGCATATTTTCTGTCCAACAGTTGGGATTCAAATCAGTTGCCAATGCTATAGGAATTCCCATATCAATCATTTTTCTTGCTGAAGGATAATTCTTCATCATCAATGAAAATGGAGTCCCTGGAAGCATAACACCAATTACTCCCTTTTTTACCATTTGTTTTAAACCATTATCATTTGACATAAGAAGATGATCTGCACTAATTGCACCAACATCTGCAGCAAGAGATGCCCCACCAGTGTCAACAATTTCATCTGCATGAATCTTAGGAATTAATCCTTGAGACTTACCAGCTTCAAGTATTTTCTTTGATTGATCTACTGTGAAAACTCCCTCTTCACAAAATACATCACAAAAAGTTGATAAATCTTTGATCTTTGGAATCATATCATTGATGATTATATCAACATAATCTCTAGTTTCATAATCTTGTGGAACAGCATGTGCACCTAAAAAGGTTGGAACAATATCCATAGGATGAGTTTCATTTAATTTCTTTTGAACCTTTAATATTTTTAATTCTGTTTCTATATTAAGACCATATCCACTTTTTCCTTCACATGTTGTGGTTCCATATTTAAGCATGTTGTCAAGGCGAGTTTTACTTTGTTCTAATAAATCTTTTTCTGTTGCTTTCCTTGTTTGATTAACAGTATAAACTATACCTCCACCTTTTTTCAAAATGTCCATGTATGTAAGACCTTTTAGCTTCATATCAAGTTCAAATTCCCTTGAACCAGCAAATACAAGATGAGTATGTGGATCAATAAAACCAGGCATCACTGTCTTACCCTTTGCATCTATTACTTTTTCAGAATTATATTTAAGATTTTTACCAATGTCAACGATTTTTCCATCATTAATTGCAATAGAACTATTATTTAGAACCCCTAAATTATTCATTTCACTTTTTTTTCTTGGATTATTCTGACCTTTTAAAGTAACTAGCTCATTTGCATTTTTTATTAGGATATCTACTGTTTTCATATTGATAATCCCAAACAGTTAAAAGAAAAACTAAGATTAAGGGTTTCGGTGTAAAAATATGGATAAGATTGTTGAATGTGTCCCAAACTTCAGCGAAGGAAAGGATAAATCGATAATTAATGCAATATCAGCAGCTATTGAGTCAGTTGATGGAGTAAAATTGCTTAATGTAGATCCTGGAGAGGATTTCAATAGAACTGTCTATACATTTGTTGGTGAACCTAAATCTGTTCTAGAGGGAGCAGTTAAGGCAGCAAAGATAGGTATTGCTCTCATTGATATGACAAAACATAAAGGAGAGCATGCAAGAATGGGTGCTCTTGATGTATGCCCTTTTATTCCGATTAAAGGTGTCGTGGTCAATGATTGTATTGATATTTCAAAAAAATTTGGTGAACGTTTAGCAAATGAAATTGGGATTCCAGTATTTCTTTATGCAAAATCTGCTGTAAAACCGGAGAGAGTAAAACTACCAGATATACGAAAAGGAGAATATGAAGCTCTCGAAGAGAAATTCAAAGATCCATCATTCAATCCAGATTATGGTAAACCATTATTTATTCCTAAAAGTGGAGCAACTGCTACAGGTTGCAGGGATATCCTTCTTGCTTATAATATAAATTTGGATACCAATGATAAATCAATTGCATCAAAAATTGCTGGTAAGATTAGAACAAGCGGAGTTATTAAAAAAGATAAAGATGGAAATAAAATTTTAGATTCTAATGGAAAAGCAGTAAGAATCCCTGGAAGATTTAAAGGTGTTCAAGCTGGGGGAATGATGTATGATGAAAATATTGCACAGGTTTCTATGAATCTTCTTAATTATCGTGATGTTAATTTACACGATGTTTTTGAGGCCGTTCAAGAAGAAGCTGAAAAATTAGGCTCAAAAGCAACTGGAAGTGAAATAGTAGGACTAGTACCAAAGGATTCTCTTATCTTAGCAGGAAAATTTTATTCTAAAAAAGATGGTCTAAATGTTACTGATGAGGAGGAGCTAGTAAGTATTTCGATTGATAAATTAGGGCTCTCTGAACTTTATCCATTTAAGGTTGAAGAAAAAGTAATTGAGTATATGGTAGAAGAAACAGGTCCTCTTGCATCAATGAAAATTAATAATTTTCTTTCAGAACTTGCTTCTTCATCTCCTGCTCCAGGTGGTGGCAGTGTTGCTGCACTTGCTGGAGGTCTTGGAGCAGCATTATCATCAATGGTTTGTAATCTTACGATAGGCAAAGAAAAATATTCTGAAGTTCAAAACATTATTAAAGATACTTTAAAGAAAAGTGAAAAAATAAGAAAGGATCTAACTCGTTTGATTGATGAAGATACCGAAGCATTTAATGATGTTATGAAAGCATTTAAAATGCCAAAGGAAACAGAAGAACAAAAAGAAAAAAGAAGTAAGGCAATACAAGAAGGCTATAAAACTGCAGCAAAGGTACCTCTTGAAACAGCAAAAACCTGTGAAAGAATTCTTGATATAGCTCGAATTGTTGCTGAAAAAGGAAACCAAAACTCAATAACAGACTCAGCAGTATCTGCTCTAATGGCCCAAGTTGGAGTTGAATCAGCAATTTTAAATGTAACTATAAATCTTGGCTCTATAAAGGATGAAAAATTTGTAAATAGCATATCAATTGAAATTAAAAAACTAAAAAATAATGCTAATAAAAAAGCTAAAGAGATTATAAATATCGTTATTAGTAAGATTTAATTTGAAAATATATAAGTACATGTTGTTTGCTCTTGGTTTTAAGTTATGAAATCAGATATTGAAATTGCAAAATCAGCAAAATTAGAAGATATCTACTCTATAGCAAATAAAGCAGGAATTAATGAAAATGAAATAATTCCGTGGGGTACTTATAAAGCAAAAATATCACTAAATATTCTAAATAGGATCTCAGACAGGAAGGATGGAAAACTAATTCTTGTTACAACCATTAATCCAACTCCAGAAGGAGAGGGAAAGACTACAATTACTATTGGACTTGCTCAAGCACTAGCAAAACTTGATAAAAAAACTATTCTTTGTATAAGGGAGCCATCACTTGGTCCAATAATGGGACTTAAGGGTGGTGCAGCAGGTGGAGGTTTTTCTCAAGTTTTACCAATGGAAGATATTAATCTTCATTTTACTGGCGATATGCATGCAATAACTAGTGCTCATAATTTACTAGCAAGTCTTCTTGATAATCATATTCATCATGGGGATGAATTTCATATTGATCCAAGATACATTGTTTGGCCTCGGGTACTGGATATTAGCGATAGGGCTCTTAGAAAAGTTGTGGTTGGTTTAGGTGGCCCAAAGGATGGAGTACCTCATGAGGAGGAGTTTGCAATTACTCCTGCCTCAGAAATTATGGCAATATTATGTCTATCTAAAGATCTTGAAGATTTAAAAATGAGACTTGGAAGAATTATTGTTGCATACACTTATGATAATAAACCAATCACAGCAAGTGATCTTAAGGCAGTGGGTGCTATGGCAGTCTTGCTTAAAGATGCTCTTCAACCTAATCTTGTTCAGACCTTAGAGGGTGTTCCAGCTTTCATTCATGGTGGACCATTTGCAAATATTGCACATGGAACTAATAGTCTTATTGCTACAAAAATGGCCTTGAAACTTGCAGATTATACTGTTACAGAAGCAGGATTTGGCTCAGAACTGGGTGCTGAAAAGTTTTTCAACATTGTTTGTAGAATAGGTGAACTACATCCTGATGCAGTTGTTCTTGTTGTAAGTGTGAAAGCATTAAAAAGAAATGGATATGGAGATATTAAAAAAGGTCTTAATAATCTTGAGAAACATCTTGAAAATATATCCTTTTATGGTGTACCTGTAATTGTTGCAATAAATCATTTCTTAGATGATACTGACGAAGAAATTGAAATTATTGAAAACTTTTGCAATATTAAAAATATCCCAGTTGCAGTAGCAGATATTTGGAACCAAGGTGGTGAGGGCGGAATAGAACTTGCAGGAAAACTGGTAAATCTTATTCATAATACTCAATCAAATTTGCATTATTTATATGACCTAAATAAACCGGTTAAGGAAAAAATAGAAACTATTGCAAAGAAAATGTATGGGGCAGGATCAGTTATATATACTGTTGCTGCTGAGCAAGATATTAAACTTTGTGAAAAGCTAGATTTGGATAAACTTCCGATATGCATAGCAAAAACGCAGTATTCTCTTTCAGATGA
>CP070712.1:62911-116252 GCA_020350365.1 Thermoplasmatales archaeon
ATTTCAGGTAATCCAACAACTTTTTACTGGCAGATAAATGACCAAAGCCCACACACTACTTTTTATGGAGATGACCCTGTTATCTTTGACCCTGAGCCTACTCCACTAAATGATGAATTTGTAAATCTTACTGTTTATGCTGAATGTGAAAATGGATCAGACTCTGATACTGTTCCCATAAAGCTTTTTAGGATATTTTTTGGTGATATCCACTGGCATACTGTTTTTTCAGATGGAGATTTTAAAATAGATGATATGTACAAAAATGCGGTTGAGGATAACTATCTGGATTTTACTGCATGTACCGACCATGGTGAACTTGTCGATGGAATTTCTACAAAATTTGGAGGAGTTCGTGATTGGGACATAATCAGGACATTTATTGAAAAATTACTTGGTTTTTCTGAGTGGCAGATGATGAAGGATAAAGCTATTGAATACTATAATCCTGGGAAGTTTACAACATTTCTTGGTTTTGAATGGACTGCAGCCCAATGGAGCTGGGGTGGTAAGGATTGGTCTCCTAACGGTTGGGAGGATGTAAGTCACATTAATTTCTATTATAGGGATGTTTATCCAGATGCACGAGAATTTGCAGATTATCAAAAATTTAACTATGATCATATTTTTAAGGCTATGAGTGAAGAATGGGATAAAGGTAATTTGAACATTGGTTTTTCTCATCATCCTTTAGGCCGAGCAAGTAGGTATAATTTTACCACAAATTGGACCTTTATGGCAGATGAAATGACAAATAAAGATTATAGGGATAAGATCCATCGTGGTGTCGAAACATTTAGCAGATGGGGTAATTCCATTGGTGAATTTACACCGGGAGTTCCTTGGTTGTGGCCTTACAATTTGAGCCAATTTACTAATCAGACTGATTCTTGGGTTGAAAATGGCTTATGGGAATGGAGTGATGATGAACTCAAAAGTGGGAGATTTGTTTTCATTGCTAGTAGTGATACACATGATTATAATAGGCCTGGTAGTGCAGAATTAAATGTAAGCTATTTAGGAAAACCCTCTGGTATCATTGCAGTATATGCTATTCACAACACAAGAGAGGAGATTTGGGATGCAATGAATAATTGTGACAGTTATGCAAGTCAACTTCTTAAGATAAGGGCAAACGTTCGATTTAATGGACAACTTAGTTATGGCAGATGGATAAACTGTAGTTCACCACTTGAGATAAGAATTACAGCTCATTCTACTTTTCCGGGAATTGATAGTAGCGGGAAAGCCATGTGGCCACATGGATATTCACAAGAAGAACTGGATTATCCAATAACTGACATTTGGCTTGTGAAGAAAGATTCCGATCTTGGACGACCATGGTGTAAGGTAATTGACCATGTAAAGCTCAATGAGAGTATGGCTGTTGTTTTTCTTGAAGATTCAAACGTTCAACCAAATGATTTCTACTATGTAGCAATTAAACAAAAAGGACAAAAGCTCATCCCTGAAAATGGTGATGAATTTATCTCATATATTGGACCTTTTTTTATAGATGATGTTAACTAAAAAACCTTTAAAATTTGTTTTGTAAAAATGCCAAATTCAGAAAAATAACAAAATAAACCATTACCAATTTTGTTATTATATAATAATTAGATATTAACAACAAAACTTTATTTATAAGTTTTTAATATAGAATCAATTGGAAGGGACATGATATCTAACAAAATTTTTGTTGAAAATAGAGAGGCTATATCTGCCGTTATTGGTGTCATTCTAATGGTTGCAATTACAGTTGCAATTGCGGCTACCACCTTCATATATTTCACAGGTATGCTAGGTGCACCTCAAGAAGAAGCGGAAAATGCGGCAATATCAGTATTAAATGATAATGGTAAAATTAAAATTACTCTGGTTTCTGGTGGAGATAATCTTCCAAGTACTGGATATTCATTCTTAAATTCAGTAACTATAAGACTAAACGGAACAATTCTTGATGAAACAGGTATTAACGTAGGAAATACAGGTTGGGATATTGGTGAAAGCTTGTTTATTGGTGATGTAATACCTGTAATAGATGATCTCAGTTCAGATGTCACTCAACTTGGTGTTGGAGATTATTCAATAACTGTTACAATTATTAAAACAGTAATTTACGATGATATTGTAACTGTAATATGAAGTTACAATAGATAATATAGTTTATTCATAATTCATTTTATTAGTAACATGTATAAATCAATTATAGAAGGGATTTCCTCTTTTTATGTGGTAATTTGATAAATTTAGAGTATTAAAAGGCTGAGTGCCATAATAAACATTCCAATAACAATACCTAATATTGCACAATGACCTGATTCATATCTATGAGCTACAGGTACAAGTTCGTCAACTGATATATAGACCATAATTCCTGCAACAAATGCTAGAAGAAATGCAATAGTATTATCAGATAGGAAAGGAAGTAAAATTAGAAGACCAACTACTGCTGCGACAGGTTCAGCAACACCAGACAAAAAAGAATAAAAGAATGCCTTTCTTTTGTCCCCTGTTGCATAATATATTGGCATTGAAACAGAAATTCCTTCTGGAATATTATGAATTGCAATTGCTAAGGCAATTATTGCTCCTAATTTGACATCACTTAAAGATGTTCCAAATGTTGCAAGCCCTTCAGGAAAATTATGAATTCCTACCGCTAGTGCAGTAAGAAGTCCAACCCTTAACAAAGATTTATCTTTCCCAATCTTTCCTTTTATTTCCATACCTTTGAATGCATGGGGGTTTTCAGCTTCTGGAATTAATAAATCAATAATTCCTATTACAATGATACCTGCAAAAAATGCATAAAGTCCAATTATTTCACCAATTGTAATAAAAGCCTCAGGAAGAAGCTCAACAAAGGAAACATAGATCATAACGCCAGCAGACAGTCCCAGTGAAAAACAGAGATAACTAGTTCTTGGTTTCTTTATAAAATAAGCAATGGTACTACCAATTCCTGTGGAAAGACCTGCTATAGTTGTTAATAACAATGCAATTATAATGTTACCAGATATTTCCATAGATTCCCCAGAGAAAATAACAGAATCATTATTTAAATATACTTATTAAATATAATTAATTGGATGTTTTAACTAGTAATTTCCTGTTTAGTGTTATTGAAAAATATAACATTAGAGCAACAATTTTATATTACTTATTTATAAATATTAATATATTGGGTAAATAAATGCATGATAATATCCTTAAAAAATTATTGATCATAGGAATTTTCATATTGTTTGTTTTAGCAAGTACTATAACAAGTATCGGTGTAAAATATAATTCAAATCAAATTCTTCCGTTTGGAGATCCTTATTTTATATTGCTTAGTGACTACACTGATGGTGCTGGAGATGAAAATTTGTGGGCACTTCAACTCAGGTTTGACATTGACCTCGGTGTCGTTGAAAGTGAATTTGATAATAAATCCTTACCTCTTATTACTGATCAATGGGTGGAAATAAGAATTTACATAGACCTTAACAATGACTGGATGGAGATATATTATAATGGTGAACTATTGCACCAGAAGCTGTGGTCAGCAGGTCCTGATAACACAGGCCAGGGAATAGTAAACCTTAGTGCAGTAAATCTGTTTAGCGACCTGCGAACTGCTGTTTACTTTGATGATTTAACCATTGAGGAGGTTGGAGGTGGGATTATCTGGTCAGATAACTTTGATTCGTACGAGGATGGAAGTTCCATTCACGGACAGGGTGGATGGAAAGGGTGGGATAACAATTCAGAATATTCTGCATATATCAGATCTCTTAAGAATCGGAGTTCTCCAAATTCCTTAGAAATTAAAGCATTTTCAGATATTGTTCATGAATATTTTGGCAATTATTCAGGTGAGTTTGTCTATACTGCATGGATGTTTTTCCCAGAAAACATAAAACCATACAGACCAGATATCAAAGGTCCTGAAAGCGGTGGTGTTGGAACTAAATATGATTATATATTTGATTCTATTGACCCTAATGGAGATGATGTATACTACTATGTTGATTGGGGTGATGGTGAGGTTGTAGAATGGATTGGACCTTACGGCTCTGGTGAGGAAGTAAAAATTGATCATTTTTGGTCTGAGAAAGGTGAATATGAAATAAGGGCAAAGGCAAGAGATGCTCTCGATCTTGAAAGCGAATGGTCTGATCCTTTTTATGTTACTATTAGTAATCCACCCGCTGCACCAGAAATTGATGGTCCACCAAGGGTGAGGGTAAACAAAGAGTATGAATTCAATTTTTACACAGTTGATCCTGATGGAGACGATGTAAAGTATTTTATTGACTGGGGTGATGGATATTACGGAGAAACTTATTTCTATCCTTCCGGCTCAAACATAAAGATAAAACATATTTGGTCAACTAAAGGTAACTTCACAATAAAGGCAAAAGCAATAGATGTTTACAATGCAGAAAGCAATTGGTCAAGTCTTGAGATAATTGTTCCTAAAGCAATAGAATCTTATTTCAACCTTAAAATCCTAAGTTGGCTTTATGAACTATCACCAAATGTTTTTAGAATAATTAAATACCTGTTTGGATTATGATTTAAATCAATTTTTTGGTGTTTTAACTTTTTTTTTCATTTCAGATATTTTTTTATGGTTGATTCTCATTGGGGGTTTAGAAAAAACAATTTGTTGGGGTAAGGAAATAATATGATTTGTAAAATCTGTGGATTGAATCAAACCTATAACTTTGATGGAGTTTGTGACGACTGTAAGTTCTCAATAATTAGCAATGAGGAAATGCCGCCTGTCTTTCAAAATAACTAAATTTAATATTTTTTTAAAAGAGCTTAATTTATTTTTCATTGATTCTTAAATTGAGGCAGGATGAGAATTTGATTTGTAAGATATTTAATGTAAACTAAACAAAAAATCCTTTTAATGTTTGTGATGATTGTAAGTTTTCTATAATAAAAAATGATGATATACAGCTTAATATTAAAACTAATAATTATAATAATTTTCATTTTCAAAACAAAACTTTATCAATACTATTTTGATACATAACTTGAGGAGATGGTAGATGAAGAATAAAATCAATAAGTTTGATAATATCTTTAATTGTCCAAAATGCAATAAGACTCTTTGGCATCCTTTAAAACTTAAGGATGGAACAAAGGTATGTCAGAATTGCTATGAAAAATGTATACATGTAGAAAATGAAAAAACAGCAGTGGACCAAGTATATAATGAATCAATTGCTAAAACATTGATCGATAAAGGTTTATCTGAACTTATATTTAATTTTTTTGAAAAAAAATATAACTTTAATCCCTCTCAAGAGGAACTAAAAAAACTATGGAAACTTATTACGAATAAATATGATATAGAAATTGAATATGATTCTTTTTTCAATATAATTAAAAGTATCTATGAGTCCCATAGGGAAACAAAGGATCTGGAATATTTTGAAAAGGATTTAATACCTACTCCTCCGCCTTCACCTCCTCCTGAGGAAAAACCTAACTATATTTGCGAAATCTGTAAATCAAGAATTGATAAAGAAACCTATGATTTTTCAGTTAAGGTTTTTGACAAATCATTATGTATAAATCATCAGGGCACAAAACACCCTAGAAATCTATTTGTCGCATTGAAAAAAAGAGGAGTTCCATGCGAGTTTGAGGTCTATGATGGATATAAATACGTTGATATCGCAATCCATGACATCAAGCTTTATATTGAAGTTGGTGAGACCCTTATTACCTCAAATCCCAAACAATTCCTCGATGACCTGAAAAATGATAGGTTCTCAAGTCAGGGTGTTTATCAGACAAGAAGGATAAGTAGTGAATCCATTGATAAGTATCTTGATGAAATTGCAGATACCTTAAAAGAGGTTTATAATAAAACAGTAAATGGTTAGAGGAGAAAAAAAGTAAAAGTAAAATATTAACTTTTGTTACCATTATAAGATAGAACCAAGAAATTTTCTACTGATATCAATGTCAATTGACCTTTCAGCCCAAAAAAAATTTAAATATATACTCTTCACAAGCCTTTATTTTTCAGAAGGATTGTACCAGGCATTGATTCTAATTGTTACCCCTATCTATCTGATTGAAAAGGGTATTTCTTTACCACTGGTTACCTTAATTGCTGGCATTGGATATCTTCCTTGGGGACTAAAATTTGTATGGGGAGGAATCATTGATTTTTTTCATAAACATGGGCGAAAAAAGTTTGCTGTAGTTGGAACGATTGCAGGAGCCTTTGGTTTTTTTATTCTTTCTTTAATCGATCAATCTTTTTCAATTATATTTTTCACTTTATTTCTTTTGCTTGGATATGTAGGTATTGGCTTTCTTGATTCAGCTGCTGATGCCTGGGCAATTGATATATCAAAAAAAGAGGAACGCGGTAAAATTAATTGTTCTATGATTATTGGTAAATGGGTAGGTCAATATATTGGTGCACTCATAATTATATCTATTGCAGTTTCTTTTGGTTATAGTATCTCCTTTTTGGTATCTGGATTATTGGTTCTTGTTTTAGTTATTGTTCCAATCAGCGTTAAATATGAGGATAGAAAGATTCATCAATTGCGGATATGGAAGTTGATTAGAACAGAATTCAAGAAAATAACAACAAAACTAACAACTCTTTATTTCTTAATAATCGTTCTTCAACATGCATTGTTTTTTACCTTTCTTGTTTTATATTTGAAGGTGGTCTTGGATC
Organism: Thermoplasmatales archaeon; assembly: GCA_020350365.1. Taxonomy (GTDB): domain Archaea; phylum Thermoplasmatota; class E2; order DHVEG-1; family DHVEG-1; genus SG8-52-3. The sequence goes on from CP070712.1 coordinate 69,618, forward strand.
TTGATGATACCTATATTGGCATATTATTTGCATTATGGTTGGTTGTTGTTGTACCTGGATCTATTATAGGAGGTGTTCTTTCTGATAAATTTGGCAGGAAACGACCACTTTACTTCTTTTTAGTTTTGGTTTTGATTTTTTCAATAACACCTATATTTTTATCTGATTTTATTCATCTCATTATAAATTTCAGTATCTTACTTTTTTTCTTGAATGGTGTAATTTCGGGGAATTGGGCAATGATTATGGATATAATAAACCCGAAAATAAGTGCATCTCAACATGAGATAATTTGCTCGATTGTCAATTTTGGAAGTATTATCATTGGTTCAGCGACAGGAACTCTTTTTGTAGTATTAGGTGCTGATAATATATTTATCCTAGTTGCATTACTAACTCTTCTTTCTATAATGATTTTGTATACAATAAAAGGTCTTGATAATATGAAATGGAACACTTAGAATGTATGACCACGACAGAGCGGGTCTTTATTTTTTAATATTTCAGGGACCATGAAGTTATATTTAAATACATTATAAGCACTAAAAAAATGATAATCATTTATTGAATTTGGAAAAGTTGTGGATAGATTCTCTATTATTGTTCGTAATTCTTGCATGTTTTTTAGGAGCAGTGTGAAATGAAGGTCCATATCCAGGTTTATGAATTTGAATCTGCGAATTAAATTAGGATTTTTACGCATATGTTCTATTATTTGATTTTTTTTACTATAATCTCTGAGACTAATTCTGAGATGAAAGAATCTATAGCCTAGTTTTGACCAATCGATATTTATTGTATATAAACCTATGATTAATTCTTGTTCTAGTTTTTTTATCCTGTAATTGATGGTACTTACCGTTGATTTCAGCTTATTTGCAATATTTTTTGTTGAAATCCTGGCATTGTTTGAGAGTTCCTTTAATATTTTAAAATCCAATTCATCAATACAATAAAGTTTTTGTCCCCATATCCAGTTAATCAACATTTTTTTTGGCATGTCTTTTATCAAAAAAGAATAGTTATAGAACTCCCCTCTAAAAAAGAAATATGAGGATTGAAAGGAAAGATAAGAATAGAACTTTCCTCTAATATCATCTAATAATTTTTCAAATTGTTGAGGTCTTCCCATATAGAAATCTGATTGGAGGTCATTGATTCCCTCGACAAGACTCACATACATTGTATGATTGTGTTTGATAAAAAAATCAAGGATTTCTTGTTTTATTTTTGGATTTATGTTAATGAATTTATAATGGGTTTGCATCAATGAATAACCTAATCTTTCGAAATTTATTATTATTGAAAAATTCATGATTATTTTATTTTTAAGCATTCTTTTTATCCTATAGGATGCAAGTTCTTTTGATATTCCGACTTTCTTTCCAAGACTTTTTAGGGATTGCCTGGAATTTTGTGTTAAATAAAACAATATCTTTTTGTCTTTTACATCAAGATCATACATATTTTTTTCACAAAATGATGGTATTTTCTTATATTTTAATTTTTTGTTAAAAAACAGCGTCAGAGGTTTAATATTTTACATATTAAATAGTTGGAACGTAAACTTCCACCTTTAACCATGGGAGGAGAAAGGATAGAGGAAAACCTCATGAAATATTGAGGTTTTTCTCAAAAAATCAATATCTATTAAAACTTTAAGGTGTAAAAAAGATGGAAAATATCCTTCAAAATGCAACTATAATTCTGAAAAACGGACAAAAACAACTTTCTGATGCTGCAGTTATAACTGATAAAGGTATCTATATTGGTGTAATAAGCAAAAAAAATGATGGAACAGATGAATTCGAGGAACATTCATTTGTCCCTAATGATCAAATTGAAAAGATCTCATTTATAAATAAAGAAGGAAAACAAATAGAAATTGATTTTTGAAAAAAATTAAACATTGGAGGAAGGAAAAAAATGAAAATAAAAATATTTGTAATGACGCTGTTGATAACAATCGTTCTGATGACTGCAAGCGTTGTTTCTGCTTGTACAGGCTTTAATGCTTCTGAAGAAGATAATGTTTTAGTTGGTATCAATTTTGATTGGTCAAGAAATTTTGATGTATACATGAATGTTTACCCAGAAGCTGAAGGTAAATATGGAAGAATAATATTTGACATTTGGTGGCCATGGTTTGGTTTTGATTACACTCTTCCAATCCAGGGAATGAACGATCAAGGTTTATTTGTAGATACTTATATTACTCCAAGTCATACAGTTGATTATAGTGGAAATCCATTTTTTGAAAGTGGTGATCCTGAGTATTATAATTTTTCCCTATGGGCATATTGTCTAGCAAAATGTTCAACTATCTCAGAAGTTTTAGATGTATATCTCAATCAATATGATCAATTTTGGCCTGATGGGATATCTCAGGGTCAAGTGATGTTTGTTGATAGTAATGGAGATTCAATTATAATTGAAGATTATGATACAATAATTTTCAAAGGAGGAAATTTCCAGGTAGTTACAAACTTTTTACAAAGTCAGCCGGAATTAGGTGGTTATCCATGTTGGAGGTATGATACTGCAGTAAGTATGCTTGAGAATATGACTGAACTATCTGTTGACTATTTCAGTGAGATTTGTGATGCAACAAATCTACCGACGACAATTTATTCAAATGTTTATGATCTGATTTTGGAGAAGATGTATATCTATTATAATAATGATTACACAAAATACTTGGAGATTGACTTAAATGAGGAGCTTGCCAATGGAGCAAGTAGAGTTTTACTTGGTACTCTTTTTGATTTTGAGGAAAATGAACCTCCATATAAGTCAGAAATCCCTGATGGACCTACCACAGGTGTTCCTGAAATATATTATTTGTATAAATGTAATAGGACAAGTGACCCTGACGGAGATAGAGTTATGTATCTCTTTGATTGGGGTGATGAATCTGATTCCGGATGGATTTATACGGCAAGTAACATTGTTGAGGCAGAGCATAAATGGAATGACACTGGAAAATATCAAGTGAGGTTTAAGTCAATGGATATCTATGGTAGGGAAAGCGAATGGTCTGATTCATTATTAGTAAATATTCCAAGACCAAGAAGTGTACATCACCCATTTTTATACAGATTGTTTGAGAGGTTTCCAAATATCTTCCCCATAATTAGGTACCTGCTTGGATTTGACTGAGGTCAAATCCTTCTCTCTCTTTCTTCTTTTAGATAGTTGAACACTTCTTTTGCGTCAGATGAGAGTATCACTCTTATTATTAAACTCTTATCAATATCAAATTTGTTAAATGGGATTCTAGAAGAATAATAAATCTCTAATAATTTTTCCAATTTTTACAATAAAAATTTACATTTGTACAATTTTTTAATGAAAACTGTTATATTAACAATAAAATATTAAAAAAATTGTTAGATAATATGAAAAATAAAATATTAGAAGTATTGATATTTACGCTTTTGATTTCTGCTACTTTTTTACATGTTGCAGGCCTTGAACTGCAAAAAACAAAGAATTCAGCCTTAAGACCTGATATTGAATGGGAGAAGACATACGGTAGTTCCATGGTTGATTGGGGACGCTGCGTTCAACAAACCTCAGATGGAGGTTATATTATAACTGGTGCCTATGACAGGAATGTCTATTCGCCCTGGTGGGGGTATATATATTTATTGAAAACTGATTCTGATGGTAATTTTGAGTGGGACCAGAAGTATGGGATATATCAGTATGATAACCTTGGTAATTATGTTCAAGAAACCTCTGATGGAGGATACATAGTAGCAGGTCATACTGGTTTTACCTATCATATCGATGCTTATATTTTAAAAACCGACCCCCTTGGTAATTATTCTTGGATCCGTGTTCTTGGTGAGTTTGATTATGCTGATGATAGTCTAAGTGTCCAAGAGACAAGTGACGGTGGATATATAATCTCTGGTTGGACTGGTTCCTATAGCGCGGGAAGCAGTGATGCATGGCTTATAAAGCTTAATTCAGATGGAGAGGATGAGTGGAACAAGACATTTGGAGGGAGCATGCTTGACACAGGAGACTCTGTCAAAGAGACCCTTGATGGTGGATTTGTAATTTGCGGTAGGACTGATTCCTTTGATTCTTTTGGTAACGGGGATGCATGGCTTATAAAGACCGATATGTATGGTAATGAACTTTGGAACAAGTCCTATGGTGGGAATTATCTAGATTACGGTAAAAGTGTATTGCAAACTTCTGATGGCGGGTACGTCTTTTGCGGTTCGACTTATTCGTTTGGTGCAGGAAACCATGATGCATGGCTTGTAAGAACCGATATGTTTGGATATGAACTCTGGAACAAGACATTTGGTGGAAGCTTGTGGGACCAGGCAAATAGTGTTGTGGAAACCTCAGATGGTGGTTATTTCTTGACTGGGGATTATACCGATCCTGTACAGGGTGATTCTGAAATGTACTTGGTAAAGACTGACTCTGACGGAAATGAAGAGTGGAGCTATATAATTGAACACGAAAGTAGGGGTGTAACTGATTCTGGTTCCTATGGGATTCAAACAAATGATGGAGGTTTTATTGCAACTGGAGAAACCGGTGAATATAATTTGGCCCTGGTTGATATTTTGCTTGTAAAATTAGAAGGTTCAAATCAAGCACCAAGTGCGCCAGAAATTAATGGTCCTGTAAACGGGAAGACTGGTGTGTCCTATGAATACGGGTTTGTTTCAATTGACCCGGATGGTGATGATATAGCTGAATATATCGTTGACTGGGATGACGGGTCTAGAATAGAGATAATTTTTGGTCCTTTTGCATCCGGTGAGGAGATTGCTTTAAATCATACATGGGCGAAGCAAGGGTCCTATACAATTACAGCAAAAGCAAAAGACATCAATGGTTTAGTTGGCCTAAAAGGAACATTTGATGTAAGCATTCCAAGAGGTAGAATGTTTCAAAACATACTATTGTTTAGATTGCTAGGGCGATTTATAGATGCTCTTTTTCTTTATTTTCAATAAAATTAAGAAATACCATAAATAACCTATTTTTAGCATTGATATAACATAATCTATTTATTGCATAGATTAACTCATTTTTTAGTTCTATAGATTGATAATGAGGATTTAAAGAAAATTATAAATATAAAGTAAGACATATCTTACATTGATTGAATTATGATTGAAGTTGCAATAACAAAACTGAGCTCAAAAGGACAAATTGTAATTCCTAGTCACCTAAGAAAGGATTTCAAAATTGGTGAAGAACTATTAATACTAAAAAAGGACAATCAGGTAATTCTACAAAGGATGAAAAATATCGATAAGAAATTCAAAGAGGAACTGAAATTTGCATTAAGAACTGAAAAGGCACTAACAAAGTACGAAAAAGGGGAGTTTAAACAAAAAAGTGCTAAAGAGTTTTTAGAAGATCTTGAAAAATGGTAAGAGAAGTTGCCTATAGTGATGAGTTCAAAAATAAAGTTAGAAAGCTAGATTCATCTATCAAAATGGAAGTTAAAAAAAAGATTGGAAAGATAATAAACAAACCTGATATCGGAAAACCAATGAGATATAGTAGGAAGGGTACAAGAGAATTATATATTTCTTCATTTAGACTATCTTACAAATATGACAAAACAAATGATATTGTAATTCTTCTGGATTTTTATCATAAAGATGAGCAATGATTATCTATTAGCATACTTTCTTTTCTTTATTTTCAATACAATTAAAATAAACTAGTTTATTTCTGATTTATTATGACAGTTTATTCTCACTCCAGACTTTCTTGCTTTGAGCAGTGTCCTTACAAATATAAACTATCTTATATTGATAAGGTTGAAACTGAAATTCCTGAAAGCATTGAAGCTTTTCTTGGAAATCGTGTTCATGAGGTCTTACAAAAGCTGTATGAGGATTTAAAATTCCAAAAACAAAATTCTCATGAGGACCTTAAAAAATATTTACATGAGATTTGGGAGAAGAACTGGGATGATTCAATTGTAATTGTTAAAAAAGAGTACACAAAAGATAATTATCTAAAAATGGCTGAGAAGTTTATTGCTGATTATTATAATCGTTATCATCCATTTGACCAAGGAAGAACTATTGTCCTTGAAGATAGAATTCTAATTACTCTAGATTCTGAAGGTGATTACAAGCTTCAAGGTTATATTGATAGACTTGTGGAAAGCTGTGACGGTTTTTATGAGATACATGATTATAAGACAAATGCTCGATTGCCATTACCTTCGGAAATTAAGTCTGACCGTCAGCTTGCTCTTTACATGATTGGTGTGAAGAGCAATTATCCTGACGTTAAAGGTGTTAAGCTTATTTGGCATTTTCTCGCATTTGACAAGGAGATTGATTCAACTAGGTCTGATGATGAGCTTGAAGCTTTAAAAAAAGAAACGATCGCACTCATTGACAAGATTGAAAGTGAGGAGAAGTTTGTTGCAAAAACATCTTTTCTTTGTGATTGGTGTGAATACAAGCCGGTATGCAAGCAGTGGGTGCATCTTTATAAAATTAAAGAAATGCCTGAGAGCAAGTACTTGAGTGAACCTGGTGTAAAGCTTGTTAATCGTTATGCTGAACTTAAAGAAAAGAAGAAGAAGTTTGTTGATGAGGTTGAGAGTGAGCTTGAAGAAATAGAAAAAGCTCTTTTTTCGTTTGCTGAAAAGGAAAAAGTTGATGTTGTTTTTGGTAATGAAAATAAAGTAAGGATTAAAGAAACTGAAACAGTTAAGTTTCCTTCGAAAAGTTCAAAAGAAAGAGAAAAATTGGAAAAGCTGCTGAAGGAAAATGGTATTTGGAAGGAAGTTGATCAGTTGGATACTGCAGCACTTAACAAACTTTTAAATGAAAATATAATTGATAAAGAGTTGGTTGGGGAGATTAATAAATTTATCAAGTTGGAGAAAAGTAAGAGAGTTTATTTGAGTAAGATTTAGAGATCATCTCTTACAGGTTATTATTCGTATATTTAAAGAGAAGGAATAAGTTATTATATCAATTTTTGGGAAATGTATTAAAGAAATTGTTATCGAATCCCGCCAGGTCCGTACTTTTTTCTTGCTAGATCCGTCAAAAAACCTGCTAGTTATTGAGAATTATATATCGTAGAACTGGAAAATCATTTGGAAAGCATTCTAATAAAAATTTTAATAAATTAAAATCGAAATTAAATATTTTGTATCTTGGTATATTAACAGTTAATGGATCAGACCATGGGCTCTCCCATCCATCTACATCTTTGGCTTTAACCCTAATATTATAACTACCCTTTTCTTTCCAAGTATGCTTTGCTTCACATATCTCATTAGAATTGTATCTTCCCATCCAATCTGAAAATGTACCATCACCCCAGTCCCATTTGTAATATATTGGATCTAAAGGAGCTGTTGTCTTAGTTGTAAAATTATATTCCATATTCGGAACACCAGTGCTAGGTCCTACTGGTTTATGGGGTTTACTTGGAGATAAACGAATAAACATTATTCCTCTGACAGAATTGTTATCATAAATACCAATTGGTTCATCATATTCATAAAAACCATCATCAACTCCATTCCATCCCATATTCAAATGAACTTCAAAGTCCTGTCCCCATTGATAACCATCAATTACCACAGCATGGCCTGAGGTTCCCTCTATATTTTCCAAATATAACATACATGGACGATGATGATCTATTTCATCAATTATATCTGCAATTGGCGGATTGTCAACAAACTCAGTCTGTACAGAAATATACTGAAAATGATCGATAAGTTCAGCCACCATCTCTGTTGCGTTTAACATATAATTATTATGACCAAAGTTTTTTTGGATTACAGTTGCAGTATCATATAGAAGTTGCGATGTATTATCAATTTCTTCTGGTGAAGAACTTGCATTAAGTTTATCTGGCATATAATCAAAATCATATGTAAATGCATCTAAATCATTCACACATGGAATATAATCACCCTCTTGGTTTTGATAAAGGTATTCTACAAGTCCATGAGACTGGAGTTCATGAAATCTCATAATTTGTCCAATAGCAACAGACCAACATCCTAAACGATAATGATTACCAGTTGAATCAGTAGGAGTCTTTACATTATATGGATCATGTTGACCCCATTGAGTTGTAAGCAACCAAGTGCTAGGAATAAGGCTTGTAGAAAATGAATTACATTCTCTTTCTGCTTGAGAAAAGCTATCTCGAGTTGAAGTATTCATTCCCATTACAGGTATTGTCGTTACTATCAATACCATACAAATTAACGTAATAAGCATTTTTCTAATCATATTTTTTCCTCCCTTCAATATAGATTTATTATACTTTTATTGTTAATAAATATATTCCTCAGAAATTATTAAAATATAATTGCTAATTATTGAGCCCAAGATTGTTTACAAACTACTTTTTTCCTTCACTCCAACAAACCCATCCTTACCAATAATCACATGATCCAAAACCTTGATTCCCAGAATTTCCCCAGCATCACAAAGCATCTTTGTAACTTCCTCATCTTCCTTACTTGGCAAACAATCCCCACTAGGATGATTATGAACGATAACAACAGAACTTGCACTAGCTTTTATCGCTGAACAAAAAACCTCACGAGGATGAATAATTGAGGAATTCAGAGTACCAACTGATACCACCTCCTCCCCAATAATCCTGTTCTTTGTATCAAGAAACAAAGCAATAAAATGCTCTTTATTTTTAGTAGAAAGCGCGTCCTTAAAATAATTATAAACATCCTCTGCACTTTTTATTTTAACCTTAAAACCTTTACTTTCTAGCTTGCTTGTTCTTTTAAAAATCTCAAACATAGCAACAACCTTCATAGCAGGAACCTGATCTTTGAACTCAGCCTTTAGTTCATGAAAAGAAAGACCAGCAAGCCTATCAAAATTAAACGATTTCAAGATTCTATTTGAAAGATCAACTGCATTTTCAGATCTGTTGCCTCTTCCAATTACAATTGCAAAAAGCTCGCCATCAGAAAGTGCTTCAGGTCCTTTCTTTTTTAATCTTACACCAGGTCTATTGTACCAAGGGATATCTTTTATTCTCATAAGAAATGGATTAGACTTGGTAGATTAATAGATAATGTAATAATTTGTAACAAAATAAGAAAAGATTTGCAATACTAGTTTTTATAAATATTATCATGATGATCAAGGTCAAAGAAATAAATTGAATCATTACTGCACAAATACATAGCAAGATTTTAAACATAATCAAAAGAATTTGGTTAAATTAAGATTAATAGAAATTAGAAGTATAAAAATTTGAACTAAATAAATTTTTTATCTATAATCTTTTCAACTTCGTTCAATTTATTTTTAGTAACTATTAAGAAATTTTAAATTCTTCATTTTATTAATAAAGGAGGAAGAATATGAAAAGAAAAATATTGGTTATAATGATTTGTATATTTTTTATTACCACAGCAGCCTCTGTTTCAACAATAGCAATTAAATGTGAAAGAAAACCTGTTGCACATACTACTAAGGAAAATTCACCACCTGATATCCCAACAGTTGAGATTCCTGAAAATGTGGCAAGAGGTCATTGGATTTATATAAATACAGTTACTACTGATCCTGATAATGATAATGTCTATTATAAATATGACATCGATGGGCATGATTATGGATGGGTAGGTCCTTTTGAATCTGGTAAGGAACATATTGAAAAGATTATTGTCATAGTTCCTGTCGGAACCTATACTTTAGGTGTTCAAGCAAAAGACACATATGGAGCAGAAAGTGAATGGACTTATGCTCTTTTTAATGTAATTAAACCAAGATCAGTTTCATCACCTTTTATCAATTTCTTACAAAGTCATCCAAACCTGTTCCCAATGTTAAGATACATTCTAGGACTTTAATTTGTCCTAATCTTTTTTTTTTATTCTAAAATGAATTTTTTGATTATATATTGCTCAATTATTCAATATTTACCCCATCAATAATAATGCTTGCTCCAGGATCAGCTGACGTCTCACCTGCAAAACTAGTGTTAAATAGCATGATAGTTGAATTATCAAGAGCAACCAATGAATCCTCAACAACAGAATCATGTATTTCAACAATTGCATCATTTGCAGCTGACATATAGAAAATAAAGGAGTCATAAACAAAGAACTTTGCTCTGTTATATGCCCAGGGGTCCATCATAAAACAGTCTCTTACAGTCAGTTCAAAATCACCTGTAACAATTGGCCACCACCCATCAACATAGGTATTTATTAAACGAAGGGATGCGTTGTTTGCCTGAAATATGAAATCATCATATGACATGTTCTTAAGACCAACAATTTCAGCGGATATGCCAACAGAATGTTTCTGTCCAAAGCCGTCACCAAATATCCATCCAAGCTCAAGAGGGTCAGTGTTTCTAACAATTACGTCCACACCAGCCCAGATATCAATATCAAGATTTGTAATTGTTGAGTTAAAGACATCAACTGAACCTTCAAAATAATCTGGATACCACTCTTCAACAAATCCGTTTGGAAACTCAAATTCATAATCGATTTCAGGCTTTAGATCGATTTCAAAATAAACAGAGTTTGAATCTCTAATGATTAACGAACCTCTGAACGCATCATCTATCTCATCGGAATTTGCAAAGATTGTAATTCCCGCAGCAGCTCGAATTAACTCTGCATCAACGTTCTGCTCGACTGTTTGCCAGGGTGAATTTTCATTTTCAAAATCAACAATTCTAATTATTGCATTGTCAAAATATTCAAAATTATACCATCGCCAATCAATGCTTTGATAATAGCAATTATCAATATGCAGGGTTGCATTGTTTTTAACAACAAGTGCGTATTGCTTGTTGTATTCTATATCAATTGTAATTCTTGAGTTGATTATTTCCAGTTTCGAATTGTCCAAAACCTCTATGTTTCCACGGACAATGAGTTCTTTGTCCTCATATATTTGCTCTTGATTTCCAGACAGAATTAGACCATCTAAAATTACTTGCTCAAGTTGCGTATCTTCAGTAATTATTGGTTTTTGATTTAACTGATAATCATCATCATTAACTTGATCTTGAACGCATCCAGTTAATAAGATCAAAATGATTGTAATAATATAAAATTTTAAATTAATCCTTATCATGGCAATCCCAATCCAAATTAAGTAACAAATAATTATTTTAAAAAACTTGCTAGGATTTTACATATATAGCAAGCAACTAATTTTATTAATAGCTATTGCTTTTCAACCAATTGGAGATGGGAATGAAAGAAAGATACGTGTCAATTCTAACTCTTTTTATTATTTCATTATTGGTTTTATGTGGTTGTACAACAAATGAAACAAATAAAAATGAAGCGGAAAAAGAAAATGAAACAGTATCTGATGAATGCGGAAATGATGTCGGAAATGGTTTTGAGATAATAACTGGTCCTGATATTGATGCATTCGAGGGAGATGTTGATAATCCTTTTAGAAGTTTATCAGTTCATCCGACAGATCCAGATACAATTCTTGTTGGAACAGAGGGTAATGGTTTTTTAAAATCAACAGATGGTGGAAACTCTTGGGAACGCTTGAGGCTTGGTCTAAGACATAGTGAACTTGGCTATCCTGAGATATATGATATCTCCTGGTCTCAGAGTAATCCTGAAATTATATATGCAGCAACAACAAATGGTCCTGGACCTGTTACAGGATCAATTGGTTCGGATGCAGGAATCTATAAAAGCACTGACGGTGGACAGACATGGGTGCGAAAGAATTGTAACATTCCATGTTCTGCTATTCTTAGTGTTTATGTCGATTCCATCGATGAAGACCATGTTTTTGTTGGAGTTGAAGATGGCAAGTCGACTAGAACCGGAACATATTTTTCTGGTGGAATGTACGAAACAACTGATGGTGGTGAGAGATGGGAGCTTGTTGAGCTTGGGCCTTTAGACTATCAAAACACATATGTTTTGTTCAGATGTTCAAAGGATGAAGGCACTCTAATTACTTATGGCCTGGATAGTAGGTATGATAAATACAGCACTGATGATATCGGATTTCTAAAGAGCAATGATAGTGGATTTATTTGGGAGGAATTTGCACCTGAACTTAAAAGCATTGGAGTATCCTTTTTTGATATCTCAAGTGATGGAAGTAAAATTTATGTGGTAGCTGAAGGAGTGTTTTATATTTCAACTGACGCAGGAGTAAGTTGGACCAACAAGGACATGCATACCGGAGCTTTATATTTTGTATCAGTATCTCCTGCTGATAAAAATAGGGTCTTATTTGGAAAAGATGCTGATCTTTATTTGTCAAAGGATGGATTAGATACTTTTGAAAAGGTAATTGAAATTGAAAGAACAGGTAGCATTCATTTTGCAGATATTGTTTTTGCACCTAGCAGTCCTAATATTGTATATGCAATAACAACTGGAGATTATCCTTCAACACCCGGCTATAATCTTTACCGGAGCAATAATTCAGGTGACAGTTTTACAAAAATAGTTAATCTTAGAACTGATGTATTGAACGTCATTCCATAATTTAAAATAATAATTATATTATTTCTGGAACCATGAGGAGAGTTGGGATATTATCATTTTTTTTATTTATGCTTGTACTAAGCGCTTTTACGATTTCAGCACAACCTGCTGGCTCTCCCTGGCCAATGTTCAGAATGGATGCAAAGCATTCCGGCATCAGCACCTATGATACAAGTCATGTGGATGGAACAATTCTATGGACTTTTGAGACAGGTGATGGAATTGAATCTTCACCAGCCATTGGGTCTGATGGGACGATTTACATCGGTTCACATGACGGTTATTTGTATGCAATAAATCCAGACGGAACAGAGAAATGGCGTTTTGATGCTGGTCCGCCAAGATACGATGCAAGATGGGACGTTTCAAAGTCAATTATGGCTACACCTGCAATCGCAGCAGATGGGACAATTTATGTTTATTCATCGGCAAATTATCTTTTTGCGGTAAACTCAGATGGGACAGAGAAATGGAGACACTATCTATTATGGGGGAATGATTTTTGGACATCACCAACAATTGGAGACGATGGAACCATATACATTGGATCTGCAAACTCTCAATCAACTGAGGGTTTTGATGCAGGACTTCATGCAATAAATTCCGATGGTACTGAAAAATGGAAATTTGAAAATACTTGTGGAGTAACAACAGCAGCAGCAATAGGTGATGACGGAACCATCTATTTTGGTGGAAACATAAACAGAGAAGGTGAGCAATCAGGTAACTATGGCATGGTTTATGCATTAAGTCCAATTGATGGCACAGAATTATGGAATTTTCAAATTGAGAACTGGATGGAATCTTCACCAGCAATAGGCTCTAATGGAACGATTTATATAGGATCTGGTAGAGAAGCCCGTATCTATGTATTAAATCCAGATGGGTCAGAGAAATGGAGACATACATTTACAGAAGGTCTTAGTTGCACACCATTAGAAGCAGAGGACGGATCAGTTTATGTTGGTGTATGGGATACAAATTTTACTAAATTTACAAATGATGGAATTGAAATATGGAGATATAGAACGCCTGAGGCTTTTGAAGGAATTATTTCTTCTCCTGCGATTGGTGCTGATGGAACAATCTATGTTGGATGTAACGCAGGGGTTTTTTACGCATTTAACCCAAATGGAACCATAAAATGGACAGTGAATACAGAGGGCAGAGGAGTATGCAGTTCTCCTGCAATTGGTGCTGATGGTACGATATATTTTGGATCATGGGATAAAAAACTATATGCAATAGGTGGGTCAGCAACAGATGATGAACAGGATGAAGATGGGGCTTCTAATGGGACTGATGATAAAAATCAATCACAAGAACAGGATAATAATATACTTGATTCAAAAGATGAAGCACCAGGTTTTGAAGGTATAATGTTATTTGTTGCTATTTTGGTGATTCTTTATTTTATTAGAAATAAAAATAGATAGATATTGAAAATTGGTAGAATGATATGATGATTTTAAACTAAAATAAAGAGAATCTGTTAGGTTTTTTAGAGCTGAATTAATCTTAGCAAGTATCTTAATTTTGGAAATATAGTTGAAAATCGTTCAATTAATCGGAAGAACAAAGAACTAACTTCCGTCCTGATTCTTGGAATTTCAACTTCAAACTCAGCCCATTCACTCTCACCACAAAAATCTCTCACCTTTGCTTTCATCATATATGTCCCAGTCTCATTCCAAATATGACTATGCTTTACAGATCCACCACCTTGGTATGGTCCAATCCAGCCTGTTGAATCCCCATCACCCCAATCGACCCAAAGATAAAAATCATCTGGATCAGGGTCTATTACATAAAACTCATATTCATATTCCACACCAGGATTTCCACTGTTAGGACCATATATTTCTAGTCCTGGAGGAGTATTTGCTATCATTACATCAACACATTTAGTGATATTTCCTGAGAAACCATCATCATCTGTAACAGTCAATGTTACATAGTAAGTCCCAACTTCACAATATTTATGATAAACAGTCTCACCTGTACCAGTTGTTCCATCACCAAAATCCCATTCATATGAAATGATTTCTCCATCAAAATCATAAGAAAATGAAGCATTAAATATAACAGGATATTCCTCAGCATTATATGTAAAGTTTGCAATTGGTGGATTACCAATCCAAGTTACAATCAACGGATATCTATCTTTATTATCTCCACCAGGAATTAGATATGGGATGTCACCAATCCCGTCACCATCTGCGTCTTCACCTGTGTAATCATCCCAGTAATTACCGCCAAGTGGGTATCCATTATCCCAGGTATTATTTCCTTTATCAATTGCACTAAGATTGTTGTTTATGAAATTATTATAATAGATACAGGAATAATTATAGTGTCTGTATGAAATATTAAACCCAATATTGTTACTTTTAATATTATTCTTAAGTATCAAATTACGAACTGCATATAACTTGATACCAATATCATTTTTTACAATATTATTTCTAATTACAGTATTATTTTCTGAGTAATGGCGAATTAAAACACCGCTGTACTTGTTATTGTATATACTGTTGTTGTTTATTGTGTTATTATGTCCACCAATACATATTCCATTAGAGTTGTTTGAGATATTATTGTCAGATATGGTACAATTAATACCTACTACATAGATTGCATTATGATCAAGGTTTCTAATTACATTATTTTTAATAGTACAATTGAACAAACCATTACTGGAAGTGATTCCACCGTACTCTGTAGGATTTTCAATTAAATTGTTCTGAATTGTAACATTTTCGCAATTATCAGTTCTCATTGCATATTTATTTAAATTTGAGAAAATATTATTTTCAATCTTACTATCAACTGTATCAAAAAAACCAACACCCATACTAGCATTTGTAAATTCAAGATTTCTTACTGTCATGTTATTACAGGAGACAAGAAAGACTTGACCTGCTGAATCATCAATTATGATATTTGATTCGTTTTCAAAATATATTAGAGGTTTTCCATTGATTGTGTTGTTTTTTACATTATTTCTGTAAGATTTATATATATAAAGACCATCATTTATAAAACAATTATTTTTTATAATATTATCACTACAATAGCTTAGCACGAGACCTGCTTTATTATTAGAAAAAATATTTCCACTTAATGTTGCAGAGGTTGTTGAGAGTCGGATACCAAAATCACGACTTGATTCAAATGTATTATTTATTATCTGATTATTCACAGATTTATACCATACAAGCATCGCGTTAAAACTATTTGAAATCAAGTTGTTACAAATTTTGTTGTTAGAACTTTCTATAAATTTGATTCCAATGAAACAATCGTTTATTGTGTTATTAAATATCTCATTATCTGATGTAGAGTCATTTAAAATTATGCCTCTAAAACAATCAGAAAAAAAATTATTTGAGACAATATTATTATTTGAATCGATAATTAAACCGTTTGAATTATAACCATGTATCATAAATCCACTAAACAAAACATTATCAGAATTAATAATTACTACATCTCCAAATTTAGAACCATTTATCAATGTTGTATTTTTATCTTCACCAACTAACATTATTCCTTTATTAACGATAACATCTTCGTTATATGGTGATGAATCTTCATATACAAACACAGTATCACCAACAGATGCGTTATCAATTGCATCCTGTATTTTGGTGTAGTTGCCTTCTCCGGAGCCACCAACATATAAAATATTGCTAGATGGATTTGATGAATTAGAATTTTTAATAATTAAGGCAGCTGATGGATTTATATTTATTATTATAAATAGGAATATTATTCCTAAAACAAGGATTTTTTTTGTTTCCATTTGTCCTCCCTCGATATTTACATCCTATTATGTATATTTAAATGTTACATTATAAATAGAAGGTAAAATCTAATATAATTTAAAGATTAACAATACGAATTGATTTTAAATGCTCACAATAAAATGTGCAAGGTGTAAACAAAAAATCTTCAGATATGTCAAAATCGGTAAAGGAAAACTATGGCATTGTTGGAAGGATAGAATAATTGAGGATTTTAGTATTCACAAAGGAAAAAAAGTTTTATGTAAGTGCGGAAACCTAATTGGTATTGATGAAGAAAAGTGGATAAAACTAAAACAGCATTCTTTTACTTATTCAGGTACAAAAACATGATGAATTGTAACAAAGAATAGCTAGTTAAGAATGCTAATTTTGAACAAGTCTAGCACTAAGTGACCAATAATATCCATAATTAACAAGCCTTTGTTTTGCATAAGAATAATCAAGTTTATAGGAATCAACTGAAGAGCCACCATTTGTCAAATATATCTTACAAAAAGCTTCTCCCTCTTCAGGAATAAGTACATTTGCAACAGCAAAAGATGTCCAGCCAGTACTGTCAGTAGTTCTAATAAGTGTACTAAGTATTTTTCCATTAACTCCAAATTCAAAGGTTACAGAAGCATTTATTACTGACTCTCCTGTACTATTTTTTTCCACATGAGCAATCGCTTCAATTATTGTATCAATAGATAAAAATAGAATTTCTTCTTCCTCTGTAGGTTCATTACATCCACTCAAACCAACACAGATAAGTATGACAACTACACCTATTGTTGCAAGGTTTTTATTCATATAACTCCCATAATGAGAAACTTGTTATTTTTTAATTATTAATAAAATCTACTAGTTATTGAAGATTAATGGATTACTAAAACTAAATCAATTCCAGTAGATAATTTATTAATGAAGCAATATTTGGGAATCGTTCGAACATCAAGAAAATTATACTTTGATAAATCATTTTGGGTCTAGGAATGTTAACATCAAACTCGGTCCAATCACTTTCTGAACTATAGGCATCTCTTGCCCTGGCCTTGATTTGATAGGATCCTTCTATGTTCCAGGTATGGGAAAATGTAACATCAATATCTGAGTCATATGGACCTTCCCAATCAACAAATGTACCATCGCCCCAGTCAATGTAATAATATACATCATTTCCTTCAGCATCATATGTTGAAAGGATAAAATCCAGTTCCCTTCCAGTATTTCCAGTATGTGGACCAGATATTGTTGGTTTATCTGGAGCTGTATTGCTATAATGATTTAGGAAATCAACTGATGGATCACCGAAAAGGTTCAATGCATAATAGCTCCATCTCATACATTCATCATTAATCCGGTATAGATTATCCTCCTTGGAATCATGACTTGCTGCACCTATTACAGTTTTTCCTTCTCTAAAAACAGCATCCCAAAACTCCCGATGATAATGTTGTGAGGAAGCATCTGTTCCACCTGGGTTATACCATCCAAATCTAGCATTCATAATTGTTGCAAATGCAGCATTATCCGTTTTTACGGTAAAATATTCTGCAACACAATCCCCGTTATCAAATCCTCCAGCCATACAGCCCTGGGAATAAACAAAACAAAGTTTTTCATTATTTAGAGAGCTAATCTGTGAGGTACTAAGCTTCATAGCAGAATAATAATTGGCATGCCCTAGATGATTTACGAAGTGAATGCCATTGTTTATTTTGTCTATGAGATTAGATGCATACCAAACTCCATTCTTTTCATACAATGTTTCAATAGTATATTCGTCAGATGGTATCCCTTCGGTTGTATAACCATTAGCACTAGAACCATCGATTAGTTCATCCATATAAGTACCACCCCACGTCAGAGGTGTAGTAGTTAGCAATTCTCCTACCATCAATGCATCTTCCAAATATGGATCATCAGAGAATAAATATGAAATCGTTTTAGAAACAAAGTTAGTTACTTCTGAAATAGTACCAACAGATGCTCTTCCTACATAAACGTCAGCAACAAGGTCTACATCCCCGCCTCCAGGACCATCATTAGGTTCACCAAATAGTCCATTGCCATTGTTATCATAGGTTCCATCTAAGCAGGCATAATAGATATCAGAAGGCATATTTTCTTCTGTTTCCGACCATGGCCACCACCAAACCGTTCTAACAAAGAGGTCCTTTGCAGCGATTATATCATCATCAGCACCAATCATTACAAAATCTATCTGTAGACTGTTATAGGCATCTAAAATATAATCTCGAATGTCGTCAGGGTTGCTACTTCCAATATCTGAGGTTGTCCTAATAATTGTACTAAGACCATTATCATTATGAAAATCTTTTAAGGTTTCAAAACCGCTTTTCAATGAATCTGTAGTAATAATGAGAAGATCGTTTGAAACAAGAGGATGGTTTACCTGTTGATTATAGGTATCTGCAATTTCAGGATTATCAACCTTACCCATAATTTCAATTTTATCTTTTTCTAAGTTGCGAAATAATTGATTTATGCTTCCATCCTTGATAAGATTAACAGAAATCTCTAAGTCTTTATAAAAATAGAGTTCACCTGCAGCTGGAACATATTGAACAGGATGTAACTTCAATACAAGTATCTGATATCCTCTAAAACTATGTACACCTATCTCTTCAAATAGGTTTCCAGGAAACATTTCCATTGAGCTGTATAATTCTTCATTCTGAAATGGGAGTGTTATTGAGCTTGATTTTGTAATTGGAATCATTTCTCCGACAGGTTCAATATTGAAATCTGAACCCAATAATTCACCTTCACTTTTAACAGTTATATCATTAACTTTTGTACCATGAGGTAAAAGTATATATGCTCCGCCAGAAGGTAAACGTGGTTCACCAGAGTTACCAGATGTTGATAGGTCTTGAATTTTTATTCGCGTATAGTGTTTGTCTCCAATCATTATTTGTTCAATAATTGGCTGGTCAAATGAGTAAGTAATTGAGAGTTGTTCATAATCATTTACTTTCTCTACAGCACTATAAATTGGAATTGAAGTCAACATTAGGATAATAACTATTAATATCACATTAAAAGTTATATTAGTTTTATTATTTTTCATCTATATCTTCCTTTTTATATAATTGTAAATCCCGATACAATTTATAATATTTCTGATGGTTTGAGAATACAAATTTGATAGTTATTGCTTATTGCATCAATTTTAAATTGTATTTTATTTTTGAAACAATTATAGTAACGACAGCAATTTGGAATAAAACATATGAATAACGTGAGGATTTGTAACAAAAATGTAATATAACTGTTATGTTTAAAATGTGCAATTTGTTAAAGGTAAACTTTTAAATATTGTACCTGTTTATAAATATATAAAGGGGGAGTGAGAAATGAAGAAAATAATATCATTTCTAATAATAGTTTTTTTTATTTTTAGTGGACTGAACGTTATAGCAGAAAATATAAATCTTGAGGTTGAAAATTTTTCAAGTTCAAATTACACCAAAATAGATATTATTTCAATTCAAACAAGTGAAGAAATGAAAATTTACTCCACAACATATAAACAAAATACAAAGAATGATATAAATAATATAGAAATTAAAGAACACGATAGATCAACTGAAGTGTTGAATATTTTTGAAACTTATGATTATGTAATAATTACTACAGAAAACCTTTATAATTCAATTACCTCGTCAACATTTATTGGGTGGAAAACCCAAATTGGTTTTAATATTAAAATTGTAAATATCACAGATAATGAAATTACTTCCCAAGCAGGTCAGGACCTTCCAGAAAAAATTAGAAATTTTCTTAGGGAATATTACCAATCCTGGGGAATAAAATATGTACTTATTGTTGGTAATCATGCAACAATACCTATGAGATATTGCTATCCAGATCCAACAAATCATAGATTTGATGTTTTTGACTATACCAGTGGAGAGGTTCCAACAGATTATTATTATGCCGATCTCTCAAGCCCGGATGCAGACTCATGGGATTATGACGGTGATGGTTATTATGGAGAATATGGAGAAGACCTGCCTGATTTCTTTCCGGAAGTTTATGTTGGTAGAATTCCAACAAATGTAGAATCTAGGATTACTTACACTCTTGATAAAACTGTTATTTTTGAACAAGATGCTGGAGATTGGAAAAAAAATGCTTTGCATGCTGGAGCCTTTTTTTATTTTACTAATGAAGATCATAGTGGTTATCCTGCTTATGACGGTGCAAAACTTTCGTATTATATCGAAAAGGATATTATGACTGACTGGACCATAAGTCATTATAGTGAACAGGCGGGATTAGAGAAATCTGTCTATAATTGGCCAGCACTTACTGAGACTGCATTTATCGATGACTGGCGAACTGGAAAGTATTCTGTGATGAATTGGCAAGGTCACGGTTGGACAAACAGAGTTGCTCGAAAGGTTTGGTCAACAGATGATAACGATGGGGTTCCTGAATATAATGAGATATCCTGGCCAGATTTCATAAATATAAATTCAAATCTTGATGATGATTACCCTTCAGTTGTTACAGCAGAATCCTGTTATGTTGGCTGTCCTGAAACTGCATCTGGCGGAAATCTCGGAATTGATTTGCTGACAGACCCATCAATGGGTGCATCAATTGGCGTTGTTGCATCATCTCGTTCGCCATATGGTTCTTATGATTGGCCAAATAATCCAGGTGGTTCTGATTCAATAATCTATGAATTCAACCGCTTCATGATAAATGATTCAAAGGGAGTTGGTGAGGCTCTTTATGACTCGAAATATTTCTGTAATTATAATTATGGCTGGGAGCATTATGCAGAATATCTTGATATGTATGCGTTCAATCTCTTTGGAGATCCTTCCCTTTTGATTGAGGGAATAACTACTCAAAATTCACCACCTGATACACCAACTATTGATGGTCCAGATAAAGGGTCGCCTGACACTGAATATACGTATTGTATAATTGCATCAGACCCGGATGATGATGTCTTATTTGTCAGATGGGATTGGGGTGATGGTACGAGTAGTGATTGGCTGGGTCCATATGTCTCAGGAACTGAGGTTTGCGATTCCCATGTATGGGCTGATGAAGGTACGTATATTGTTAGAGTAACTGTAGAAGATGAACATGGAATGATTGCATCAGCAAATATTGAAATAGTTATTCCAAGGTCAAGAGCAATTAATACTATTTTTCAATTGTTTTTTGAGAGTTTTACAAATGCATTTCCAGTTCTACGATTTTTATTTAGATTGATTTTATGATTTGAAACAAAAATAAAAAGATTCTGTAAGAGTTTTTTTTTAGATTTCCTAAAATAATTAATATGAAAAAATATCTCTTAAGGCAATATATAACTTAGCTATGTTTTCAACATTCAAAATCTTGATCTTGCATAATTGAAGCACAACTAACACAGACTTCTCCGATCATCTCATCTTCAGTATGTTCTTCTCCACAGACTGGACAAATAGGCATTATATCACATTGATTCAATTATGTAATTTGAATTGAATAACTTTATTAAAAGATAGTGATATCTTATATAATACATAATGAGACCCTCTAAAAGATTTGTCAGATTGCTCGAAAAGTATTTTCCTAAACGATTCGAACTTGCAAAATTTACAAATTATCCAATTTTTAAAAAGATAATTGATAAGATGCTTTTTGATAATACAGATTTAACTATCCTTTCTAAAGACAACATTGTTGAAATAACCCTTAACAAGAAAATAGAACCAATAGAAAGCATCGTAGTTCCTTCAAAAGTTGTTGAATATTTTATTGATAAATCAAGCTATCATTTCATAATGGATTTTTGCTTATGTCGGGAAGCCATGCAATGCAGCAAATATCCAATAAATATTGGTTGCCTTTTTATGGGAGATGTTGCAAAAAAAATTCCAAAAGAGCTTGGGAAACCTGTAACAAAAAAAGAAGCCCTTGAACATGTAAAAAAATGTAGAAAGGCAGGTTTAGTTCATCTAATCGGAAGAGATAAAATAGACGAGACCTGGCTTGGGGTTGGATCAAAGATTCCATTACTTACAGTATGTAATTGCTGCAACTGTTGTTGTCTTTGGAAAATGCTTTCACATCTTGATGATAAAATTTCCTCAAAAGTTAAAAGCATGCCTGGTGTCAAGATTATAACCAATGATAACTGCAAAGGTTGTGGGGCTTGTACGAAAGGTATTTGTTTTGTTGATAATATAAAAATCAAAGATGGTGTTGCAGAAATAGATAAAAAATGTTTTGCTTGCGGACGATGTGTAGAAATCTGTCCAAACGATGCAATTGAACTTGTTATCGAAGATAATGATTTTATCAATAAGACAATTGAAAGAGTAAAAGATACTCAATTAAGGAACTAAAAACTAACAGGTTTTATTAGTAATATATTACTTCACCTTTTAAAATGAAAAGTAAGTTAATTGCTCCATGTGGAATGAACTGTAACATATGCAAGTACTATAATCGAGAGAAAATTAAATGTCCGGGTTGCAGAATTGAAGATGAAAGCAAATCAAAATATTGTAAAGAATGTATTATAATCAATTGTCAAGAAATAAAAAATAAAAATTCTGATTTTTGTTTTAAATGTTCAAGGATTCCATGTAGAAGATTAAAAAATCTGGATAAAAGATATAAAACAAAATATCACATGAGCATGCTTGAAAATCTTGGGTTTATTAAAGAAAATGGAATCAAGGAATTTTTAGAAAAAGAAATGCAAAAATGGAAATGTCCGAAATGTGATGGAATTATTACATGTCATGGTGGTATGTGTCTTTCATGCGGTTATGTAAAATACAAGAACTGATTAATTTTTTTTTAAATTGAATTTCGAGTTGGAGGATTTGAGCCAGGTGGAAATACTAAAGTAATATATTCATATTGGATTTCATATTTCTCGTCCTTTTTTTTCTTAATTTTCTTTTTAAGAGAGCCAAAAGTTTCATCGGATAAAAGTTCAATTCCCAGGTCCATTAAATCCTCCCATCTTTTTTTATAATCAGATAAATGAAACTCTGCCACCTATTTCACCTCTTCCAAATATATACGTATGCTTCTGATATTTATAATTTTATATATTTTCAAGATTTTTAAAATAAAAGAAAAAATATTCTGAAATAATTTGATTATACCATTCAGTATAAAACCTAATTTTTTATTTCATTAAATATGAGCAATGCTGATTGGTTCAAAGATACAGTGATCTATCACATTTTGATCGATCGTTTTGCTGGATTTAAATCCATAGAAAATTGGGAGAGGCCGGAATTTTTAGGTGGAAACATTAAGGGCATTATTGAAAAACTTTCGTATTTAGAAGGCCTTGGAATAAAAACAATATGGATTTCACCATTTTACAAAACAAGTGAATATCATGGTTATCATGTCACAGATTTTTTTGAGGTTGACCAACATTTTGGGACAACAAATGATATAAAAGAATTAATTGAAAAAGTTCATAAAAAAGATATGAAAATAATTGCAGATTTTGTGCCCAATCATTGTTCAAAGAATCATCCCTATTTTCTGGAAGCTCAAAGAAAAAAGAATAGTGAATATAGAAACTGGTTTTATTTTGATAAATGGCCTGATAAATATCGCTGTTTCCTAAGTATAAAACAAATTCCAAAAATAAATCTTGAAAATGAAGATGCTAGAACTTATATAATAAACGCAGCAAAGCATTGGCTTTCCTTAGGTTTTGATGGTTACAGACTAGATCATTGTATAGGTCCCTCACATAATTTTTGGCAAATATTTACAAGAGAAATAAAAAAGATGTTTCCAAATGTTGTCTTGATCGGGGAAGCATGGATGAAGGGAATTAAATTCAAGGAACTTAAAACTATCAATATTAGAAATAAGACTATAAAATGGCTTTTTGGTGCATCATCTGACAAACTATTGGCAGAGTATATTGGTGAACTTGATGGTGTTCTTGATTTCAGATTTCAAGAATTAATAAAAAGCTATATAGCTACAGGCAACATTGGAAAAGAAGATTTTTATAATGAGTTAAAACATCATTATAAAAAATATCCGCAAGAATACTACCTTCCAACCTTTTTAGACAATCATGATATGAATCGTTTCTTGTTTGATTGTAAAAATGATAAAGAAAAACTAAAAAAGGCAGCAAAAATCCAATTCTCAATTTCCCAACCTCAAATAATTTATTATGGTACAGAGATTGGATTGTCACAGGAAAAATCAATATGGAGTTTTACTTCACATGGCGACCTACAGGCCCGACGTCCGATGAATTGGGGTAATATAGATTCTAATCTAAAAAAATTTTATAGCTCGCTAATAAAAAATAATAGATAACATGATTATTTCTCACAAAATTTAATAAAATCTGTGAGTTATTTCTTCAATTCGTTATTTGATAATATTTTTTTTCGTTTGAATAAATACTTATTTGTATACATAAAAATATATATTAAATAATCGTGGTTATTTTGAACATATCAAATACTATTTCAATATTTAGTTTTAGTTTGTTCAAATATTATATGATAACTCTTTTATTTAAAATTTATTTTTAAAAATAAATGGAGGTATAATTATGAAAAAAATATTTACAATTTTTTTAATAGGGCTTTTAGTAATTTGTGGTTTTGGAGCTAGTGCGATTGAAGAAGAAACAAAAAATTTTGATTTATTCGAAATTAATGATGGAACAATTAGTGTAATAATACAAGTTGAAACAGTTGATATTGAAAAAACGATAAATGGAGATAAAATATCAATTGATGGCTTTGGTCAATTATTGGTTACTGGAAAACCAAAAATGCCATCAAAAATAATATCTATTGCCATTCCGCCAGGTGCAAGGTTAGTGGATATAAATTATGAAGTTGAAAAAGAAGTTATCCTTCCCGGAAACTATCAAATAATAAAAGCTCAACCACCAGATATTGAATTAGAAAAGAAAAAAGATTCCAAATTATTTGAAATATACCATTATAAAGAAGATTATGAAAATGTATACAATAGCAACAATCCTTATCCATCATCTATTATAGAATATGTCCAATCTTCAGGTTATAGAAAGTACAATTTGGTAGATGTCAGAGTAAACCCGGCAACATATTATCCTTTAGATGGTAAATTGATTTACTACCCTGAAATAAAAATAGATATCAGTTACACATTTGAAGTTGATTTTTCAATTGATGATATAATAAACGATAATATCTACAAGACCGAAAGCTTTGCAAAGACTATCATTTATAATTACGAAAAAGCAAAAGATTGGTATCTAGAATCTGATCGCGGCAGGCAAACATATGATTATGTAATAATCACACTTGACTCATTGACCTCATATATAGATGATTTGGTAGCATGGGAAGAAGCAAAAGGAAAAAATGTTTTTGTCGCAACAACAGATTGGATTGATTTAAATTATGAAGGATACGATCTTGCTGAAAAAATGAGGAATTTTTTAAGGGAAAAGTATCCATCTGAACAATGGGGAATACAAGACCTAATAATAATTGGTCATAGAGATGACATACCTATGCGACTTACCTGGCAGGATATCGGTGGTGGAAAACCAGAAACAGATTATTATTATGCAGAGCTATCTCTTCCAGATAATGAATCTTGGGATGCTGATGGAGATCATCAATATGGCGAGGATTCTGATCCAATTGATTTTTATGGTGAGATAAATGTTGGTAGAATACCTTGGAGCGATCCATTAACTGTTCAACATATCTGTGAAAAATCTGTAATTTATGAACAAAACAACGACCCTTCATTCAAAAACAATATTCTACTTCTTGCAGCCTTTATTGATAGCAATACAGATGGAGCTGTTTTTATGGAATATTCAGCAAACAAATCTATTCATCCTTGGATGGCTTACTTTATGAAAACACGTCTTTATGAGTTTCGCTCTAGCTATGAAAAAGATTATATTCTTACTCATCAAAATGTAGTAGATATATGGTCATCTGGAAAATATGGATTTGTCAGCTGGCATGCACATGGTTCACCAAATGGTTGTTCATTTATAACAGTTGATGATTGCGATTTATTAAATGACGATTATCCAGCAATTATTAGTGCTGCATCCTGTAGCAATTCTGATACAGATTACCTAAATATTGGTCAGGCAATGATGAAAAAAGGAGCTGTTGGTTTTCTTGGGGCAAATAAAGCTGCATATTATTGTTCTGGTTGGGATGATCCTAATGATGGTAGTGACCAATCCTTTAAATATTTCTTCAAATCAAAAGTGACATCTGGAGATTATACTCAAGGGCAGGCTCATCAATACGCAATTAGTGAAATGTATGAGAGAGGCTTGTGGTACGATTTAAAATATGAAACCTTTATACATGGCTCTTTATGGGGAAATCCAGATTTAGGGATGAACTCATTAAGTGAAAATGATCCACCAGAAAAACCTATGCAAGCATTAGGTCCATTAAATGGAAAAGTTGGGGTTGAATACTTCTATTCCTCATCAACAACAGATCCAAACAATGAAGAACTTTTCTACCTATTTGACTGGGGTGATGGGACAAATAGTGGATGGTTTGGACCATATATATCTGGAGGACCTGTTGAAGCATCACATACCTGGTCTGATGTAGATAACTTTGAAATAAAGATAATAGCCCAAGATATCAATGGAACAAAAAGTGTATGGTCTGACCCAGTTAGTGTTGAGATACCACGATTAAAAACACAAACTTTCAAAGTTATTATGTTTGAGTGGTTATTCGAAAGATTTGCCAATGCAATTCCATTTATAAAATATATATTAGGGCAATAAAAATTGCCCTAAATTTAAATATTGGGTTTAAACCAAGTTCTACTCTACTCAAAAAGAAAAACAAAGTTACGAATTGATATTCCACTTCTTGTAACAACTTTACCTTCTGCTTCAGCAGTAATTGTTATTAATTTTATTCCATCAGGATAGCAAATTAAAGGGCTGATATGCTGAGTATGAGATATTTCTGATGCTACAGTTTCGTTTGATACATAAGTGCCATCCAAGCCATTCAGAAAAAAATAATCAAGTGTTAAGTTAACAAAAAGATTTATATCTTCAGTTTTGTGATTTAATGTTTCAACACAAACTCCAAATCCATTATCTTTTCCACGATAACCAGCAGATATACTGATTTCAACATCGTTTTCAACTTTTCCCAAAGATTGTGCATTAATAATAGAAGATGGTATAGCTAGTACTATAAATAGCGTACAAATAACTATTAAAATTATTTTCCTCTTCATGATTTATCACCATAATTATTAATTAGTTGATACATTTAAAAGAGTTACAATTGAAATTTAATGAAAAACGGAAATAATTATTCAGATTTTTTCCATTTGTAAAATTTTTATCTTTTTAATTTTGATGAAGAATCAAAAAAACTATATTTCTGGAATATATTGACTTTTATATATCTTTGAGATATATGATTGTTTATAGTTTTTTATTGTATCTGGAAACTTGTTTATCAGATCAGCCATAATATCTTGAAGTTGATCAAAACTTTTTACATAAAATTCCAGTTCCAGGTCAGCGTAACCCGCTGATCTATCAATTAATATCAGGTAAGGATTTTTTTTGATATATGCTATTATTCTTCTTATCTTTGAATAATCTGCCAAATCAATATCCACTTTAAAATATTCATAACCAAGTTTTGAATAATCAATATGCACTCTGAAACCCTGAATTACCTCTAAATCAATTAATTTTCTAATTCTGTCTCTTATTGTCTTACCAGAAACTTTTAGTTTTTCTATCATTTCAACGATTTGAATTCTTGAATTTGATGCAAGGAGTTTTAATATTTTAAAATCAAGATTGTCATATTCCACCTGAGAACCTCCACCAACTATTGTAAAATCCTCTCTGTCCTTTTTTGGATAGTTATCAAGAATAAATGAAAATCTATAATGATATAATTGGGTGTATGGGGAAAAAATTTGTTGAGCAAAATACTTTCTATATTTGAAGAGTGTCTTTTCCCAAAAACTGTAGAAATCATTTATTTTCTTCACCCAAATTATTACAACAAGGTCATATCTACCAGTGGTACTTCCGACCCACCAAGTGTATTTGTTTTTAATAAAATAATCTATGATTTCTTTTTCAATTTCCTGATTGATGTTTTCAAATACAAGATAAAATCGTTGGCTTGTATATCCAAGTTTAAATGTATCAATGACAGTGTAAAAATTTTTAATAATTCCTCTTTCTTGAAGGCGCTTTATCCTATAACTGACATTTGCTTTTGAGAGATTAATTTTTTTTCCAATATCAGAAATCGTTTGTCTGGAGTTTAAATCCAATTGATATAGAATTTTTTTATCAATATTGTCAAGTTCAATCATTAATTGTTCATATGGTAATTATTATTTAAAATTATTTCCATTTGTAAAAAAATTAAAATGAAATATTTTTTATTGTTTCCTTTTCTTATTGAAATATGATAAAAAATAAAAAAATATTGGAGGAAGAGTTATGAAAATTAAAAAAATATTTGTAAAATATTTTACAATATTTATTGCAATTACAATTTTTTTGCCATCAATTCTTGCACAAACATCAGATAATAATCAAAAAAGCATATTTCAAAAAAATAAATCAAATATAATTGAGACGAAGAGTTGGACTGCTTTATATTATTTAGATGTTGATTGGGATTCAAATAATTTCGATGCTCTTGAATATTGGTTCATTGATGAAATCGCTTCAAATGAACATCTTAATGTAATTGTAATTCAAGACAGAGAAAACGATCCTGCTTATTTGTATTATATTGATGAGAACCACAACAAAATCCTTCTTGAAGAACTTGGAGAAATAAACATGGGAGATTACCAAACATTAAGAGATTTTATTGCCTTTGGTAAAGAAAACTATCCTGCTGACCGCTATCAATTAAATATATACAATCATGGGGGTGCATGGATGGGTGCCTGCATCGATACCACTGATAATGATCAACTTATCATGGATGAATTCCAACAAGCTCTATCTGAAACAGGCGGAGTAGATATTTTGTTCTGGATAGGTTGTTGTCTTATGGGTTCAATTGAGACAGTATATGAACTTACTGGTCTTGTTGATGTATCTGTAGGTAGCGAAGATTTAGGATTTATGGATTGGTGGAACAACGTCTTTGATGATATGTGCACTATTGTAAAAGATGATCCTTACATTACGACAGCTGACCTTGGTAAGAGTATTGTTGAAATCATTGGTGATAATCCAAATTCTTATTCAAATTATTTAACGATGAGCGCAATTGATGTCAACAAAGTACCTGCTCTTGTTGATGCATTCAATTCTCTAAGTAAAGATTTAGGAAAAAAATGGTTTCGAGAAGGTTTTAAAAAGACAAAACTAGCCCATGACCAAACATATCAATTAGCCCAAATTGACCAATATGCTGAAATGTTTGAAGTTTATGACCTTAAAGAATTTGTTGAAAATCTTGATCAAAATGATTTGACAATATCAGTTTTGAACGCATTTGATGAAGCAGTTATAATAAAACGTCATGGTGAAGACAGAGAAAGAACCAATGGATTATCTATATTCTTTCCTTCATGGATATCAAGATACAAGTTGTTAAACTCATATAACAATAAAAATATTGCCAGAAACCTTGATTTTCCTAAAGATACGATCTGGAATGAATTTCTGAATCTCTTTGTAATTACCAACATACTATTTGGGAGGCTATTAACATGAAAATTATCAATAAAAAATCTAATAATATTTCAAATATGAAGAAAATTCCTATCTTGTTAGTAATATCATTAGTAATGCTTCTGTTATCTAACAATTGCTCCTTAGCATGTACTGGATTTACATATTCAGAAGGTGAACAGGTCCTAGTAGGAAGCAATGAAGACTGGAATGATTATGATTTCTGGATAAGGTTCTTAGTCGCTGAAAAGGATACATACGGACGATTAATATTTGAGAATGATTGGCCAATACCACCTGATCCAAATTGGCGTTGCCCACAGGCTGGTATGAATGATCAAGGGTTGTTCTATGATTGTTTTGCAACCCCTTATTTATTACCTGTAAACTCTTCTTATAAACCGCATTATTACAACAGCAGTGATCATTACAAATATTCGCTTGAGTCATATTGTCTGTCGGTTTGTTCAACAATAGAGGAAGTACTTGATCTTTATGATAGTTATAACCTTGAACATATGGAAAGATATCAAGTTTTATGGGTTGATAAAACGGGTGCTTCAATTATAATTGAAGGTGACGATATCGTCTTTAAACAAGGAGAGTACCAGGTTGTAACAAATTTCATACAAACACATCCAGAACTTGGCGGATACCCATGCTGGAGATACAATACCGCAGTGGATATGCTTGATAACATGAATGATTTAACAGTTGAATATTTCTCAGCAATATGCAATGCAACGCATCAGACTGGGACATATCCAAGTGTCTATTCAGGAGTTTATGATTTAAACGAAGAAATTCTCTATCTTTATTATTTCTATAATTATGACAATGTTGTGGTAATAGATTTGAATGAAGAACTATTGCTTGGGGAACATGTCTATTTTTTAGCAGATCTATTTGAATCGTTTAACCAA
The DNA here is from genome assembly GCA_020350365.1 of Thermoplasmatales archaeon. GTDB lineage: Archaea > Thermoplasmatota > E2 > DHVEG-1 > DHVEG-1 > SG8-52-3. The sequence continues at coordinate 100,548 of CP070712.1, forward strand.
CCACCAGATAAACCAAATACTCCAATAGGACCTGTTTCAGGTAAAATAGGTAAAAAATTCACATATGAAAGTCAAACAACAGACCCTGATAATGACCAATTAAATTATATTTTTGACTGGGGGGATGGGACAAATAGCGGTTGGCAAGGTCCTGTTAATTCCGGAGACAAATTTGAGGCATCACATAGATGGATAATACAGGGAAGCTTCAATATTAAAGTAAAAGCAAGAGACTCAAAGGGACTGGAAAGTGAATGGTCAGATCCAATAACTGTAACAATTCCCAGAAACAGAGAATCTATACTGAGTTTTAATTTATTAGAGTGGATTTTCGAAAGATTCCCAAATATGTTTCCTATCATTAGATATTTGATTGGGCAATAAATAGTGCCCTTTTTCTTTTTTAGAAAATACTTATTTGTATATATACTTATATATATTGTTGTTAAGATTACTAATTGAACATATAAAATATTTTTACAATATATCTTTTATTTTGTTCAAATATTTTATAACAAATCTTTAATTTTAAAATGTTTTTAAAAATAAGGGAGGAATAAATATGAAAAAAATATTTATAATATTTTTAATAGAGCTACTAGTACTAAGTAGTTATGGGGCTTGTGCAATATCTGAAAATGAAAACAAAACAATATCGCCATCATTAATTTATGAGAATTATGATATGGTGATTATTACTCCTCGAAAGTTTTCATCTGCAATTCAACCATTGATTGATCATAAAAATAGCTATGGCATTCAAACAACTTTGAAGACAACGGAAGAAATATATTCAGAATATCATGGCCGAGACAAAGCAGAACAAATTAAGTATTTTATTAAAGATGCTTTAGAAGAATGGAATATTACCTATGTACTTCTTTTAGGTGGTCGTAAAGGCCAATTTCCTAAATTTTACATTCCTGGAAGATATGTGATTTTGGACGATGGTTATACAGACCTTCCGTATCTAAGTGATACATATTATGCTGATATTTACAAGCAGGATGGTGAATTTGATGACTGGGACAGCAATGGTGATGGAATTTTTGCAGAATGGGGAAACGATACATTGGATTTGGAACCAGACGTCTATGTGGGAAGATTACCTTGTAGATATACATTTGAAGTAAAAATTGTTGTAGATAAGATTATTGAATATGAAACTACAGCATATGGTGAAGAATGGTTCAATAAAATGATAGTTCTAGGTGGTGACACAAATCCTGGTATTGGCGATCCGTTTCCAAATGAAGGGGAGGCTGCATGTGAATACATTTCTGATATGATGGTTGGTTTTGATATTACAAAACTATATTGTTCTGATGGAACACTTACCGGTCATAAGGAATTACTATCAGAATTCAACAAAGGATGCGGATTTATTTTGTATGAGGGACACGGTCTTCAGAACAGAATAGAGACATTCAATCCAGATGCAGAACCTGTCGAACCATTTCACAACAAGTATGTTCCCCTACTTAGAAATAAGGGGAAGTATCCAATAAGTGTTTTTGGATGCTGTGTAACAGCAAAATTTGATGTGACAATCTTAAATATTTTCAATCCAAATCGATTCGGAAAATCTGATTGTACTCCTGAGGAGATTGGTTGGAGACTTGTTAGAAAACCAAAAGGTGGAAGTATAGCCCATATTGGTGCAACATCTGTTGTTTGGGGATATGCAGGAGATCTAAACGAAAATGGAATACCTGATTCTGTTGAATTTGGACTTCTTGAATGGATAAACATGGAATTTTTCAGATTATATATAGAAGAAGGCTATGAGCATATTGGAGAAATGCATTGGGAGACAATGCGAAATTACTGTAATTCTTTTAATGTTCATACAAACAAACTTGACTGCAAGCATGTTCAACAGATAACACTAATTGGTGATCCTAGTCTAAAGGTTGGTGGATATTCTAGTATTTAAATTAAAGAAAAAAAGCTAAATTGGACATAATCACTATATAAATTGTAAATAATTTTCTTTTGTTCAATTTATTAATAACATATCTTTAATATTGTAACCTAATATTGATAATTGGAGGAATAATGTGAAAAAGATATTTGTTTTTTGCTTATGTATGATGCTGACAATAACAATCACACCTCTTGTCGCATGTGGAGAAGTTATAAATGAACTTGAAAAAAATGATTTTAAATTTGATGTAAGACCCATGTTTCTTTTTGCACGTTTTAATCCATTTTGGCAGATACCTCTAAAACATCTGGATATTGTATCATTTTCAATATTTGAGGATTCTGAAGAACCAGATTTTTTACAAGCAAGTATTACACTTCGAGGTTTTGAATATTCTAATCTTCGTACATGTTATGTAATATATTTCACATTTGACTGTATTAGATATTATATAGGGATTAACACTCATACAGATGGAGAATATATTAGCTCAATTGCTGGGTATTTTGATGAAAATAACAATTGTCATGACACTACAGTAGATTGCGAGATAAATGAAGAAGAAAATATTATGACATGGAATGTTCCAAAAGATGTTATCGGTAATCCAGAATCTGGAGACCAATTGGAAGATGTACATGCAAGTTCTTTCTTAATATTACAGAGAGATTGTAATGCAAAGTTTCCAATACATCTTGCAAAGGATATTGCAGGACCAATATTTAGAGTAGGGTATTCATACGAAGTACAATATTAAAAGGGAAAAATTTCTCTTTTCTTTTTTTTAAAATGACAATATATTTTGTAGCTTATCTTTCCAATTGAAATTTGATATATATTTTTATATATCTTTTATTAAGAAGTAGTATTTATATATACATCTAAACATAATAATTTTGTTATTGACGGGGGAAAATAATTATGAAAAACAAATTTAATGACAAAATAAGGCTGATGTTAACAATAAGTATTTTTGTTTTATTTATAGCAATAGGATTTACAGGTGTAATAGGACAATCTTTATCAAATGTGAATAGTGTAGAAGAAAAGCAAATAGAATATACTCAAACAAAGTCATCTCAGCCACTAGCATTATTTGATTTTTTCTATAAGATATTTAACAATGATTGGAACTATTGGTCAAATTCTCCAAATATGTATTCTATTGCTTCAGGAAATGTTGGAATCGGAATAACAAATCCTGTTGAAAAACTAGATGTTGCAGGTACAATTAAGATGACGGGATTTAATATGCCAACGGGAGCAAATAATGGATACGTTCTAACATCAGATGGTACTGGAAGAGGTTCATGGCAGTATATAAGTGCCTCTGATGGTCATTCACTTGATGCAGTAGACGGTGATCCACAAAATGTGGTATTTGTAAATGAAGACGGAACTGTTACAATCAATACCTTAGGAACATTTTTTGGTAATTTAGGAGAAGGAAATAAAAAAACTGCAAATGTAAATATTGAAACAGAAGGAATAATGAGTACAACAGTTGGATCAGATTCAACCACATCTGTAACAAATAACATGAATGTGGCTGTTGGAAATAATTTAGATGTTTCGGTTGGAGGAGCTGCTAATATTCAAGTAGGTTCTAACTTAGATGTTGGAGCTGATGGAGACACTACCATTACATCTGGAAAATCCCTAACGATTACATCTGGTATAAGTACAACTATTGTTGGACCTGTTACGATAGATGGCAAATTAACTGTTACGGGCGGAATAGATCCACCATATATGTCATTTAGCAAGGAAAGCCGAGAAAGTATAAGAGAATATGCAGAAGATGTAGATGAACATGAAGAGGTCATGCAATTCTGGAATGGTGACTTTCATAGAATGGAAGTATATGTAATAAGTGAAGATACATTTTATACAATTACTGGTGAAATGATAGAGGAATAGTTAAGAAATAGCGATGCAATAGTTCATTTTAGCAGATCATAATTTAGTTTACTATCTGTTATAAGCTCGATTTTTTCACTGTCTTCATAAACTAGTTTTAAACTTGTCCCCTCAATAGGGCATCCCTTTGCATAAACTATATCTAGATGAGTATCACTTGCAACTTTTCCTTTAAAATGAATACTAGTTCCATATGCAATATGTAATCCAACTTTTTCATCTTCAAGAACATTTCCAGTTATAATTGCCTTTGGGTTACAGCCAATACCCAATTCAGCAACATTTTTTCTAGATTCGTTTTCTGAGTAAAATCTTCTAACCTCATCTGCTATTGGCCCCTCTCCGTCAATACTAGTTATCTTATTATTCTTAACAATGTACTTTAAAATTTCACCTTTATAACTAACTGGCCATATGCCCTCTGTTTTACTAGCTCCATATTCTTTTATTTCATCATTGAATGCTTCATAAGGAGCAATAAAACCTTCACCGCTAGGAAAATTTATGTATTGCCCGGTCTTTGTACAGTCTCCCTCATCGGAAAAACCAATACGATTTCTTAAATCAATAAATAGAAAGTCACCAGTAGAAAAATTGATTTCTGCACCAATTGCCTTCGTAAGCATCTTTTTAATCGCAATTGCATATTTTTTTACTTCGGAGTAATCTGCCTTAAAAACACCATCGTCCATTCTTTTTTCAGGATGTAATCCTGCTGCTCTAGTTATACTATTTTTTGCCCTAACAATTTGAATCATCGTTGATGAGATTGAATATTCCATCATAGTAATCACTAGATTATATTTACTTAATTTATCTGATATTTCTTGTGGAAGTTGAGTATTATCAAGTCCGGGAGATTTATAACTAAAAATATCGACAGTAAAACCTTCAGAATCTCCCATTTTTTTCAGAGTATTATACCAATCATGAGCAATTTCCCTAGCTTCCTTCCATTGATCATTGTCTTTTACATTTCCATGTGGTGTATCATAAGTAACTAATACTTTTTCTCCAGATTTTGGTGCAAATACGTCCTTGATCATTTTTATTCTTTCTTCTAACAACATATTTATACCGTTAAAATTTAGATATGCTAATTTACTTTTATAATAAATAACTTTTGAAGTATAAACAAAAATTTCAGATATGATTTAATAAATAAAATATGTAAAAATCAAAATTGCACAACTATAAATATTAATTAAAAAACAAAGGGTAATTTAATTAATATAATAGAAAATAGGATTTATTCAGATATCTCACAAATACCGGAAATAATATTTAGAATACTTTCTTCCTCTCTTTTGATTTTATTTATATTTTTAAGTAATTTTTTTTGTAAGTTTAAATCTCCTTTTTTAACTGCCACTTTATAGATATCCTCAGCTCTCTTTAATGTGCTTTCGAACTCTTCAAGGATTTTATTCATTCTTTTTACAGCATCGTTTTTTTCTTCAGATGTTATTTTGATATCCAAATACTTTCACCCTAAATTTGATATTTCTTATGTTTTTCAAAATATTTATCTAATTTTTCTTTTACGCGAACATACTCCTTGTCCGAATATTTTTTATTATAATCTTTTGTGATTTCATCTATATGCTTGCAGATTTCAATAAATGTTTTATTCATTTCATTCTCACCTATCCCTTCCATTTATTTACAATTGGATTCTCGCTCCAATGATATAAAAAACTATCCTGTAAAAATGTCAAAATGAAAAAAAGAAATTTATTTTATCCAAATCTTAAAATGTATCTTAGTATCGGAAATATATTTGATAATCTTTCAAACAATAATAAAAATAAATTATTGAATGTCAGTCTTGTTTCCAAAGTGTTTGATGATCTAGATTTAGGCCATTGGTTTATCAATGGATAATTGTCCTTGTTTTGCCCACCATCAATCTCATAAGGGGTGTCCCAAATACCTTTAAATGGTAGTTTTTTCGCATCAGGATACTTAGCAGTATAATCAGACCAATAGTTCCCATACTTTCCATCATCCCAGCTATTATTTAAATCATCAAATGCGTTTTGTGAGTTGTTTATAAAGTTATTATGAAATATTGAGTTATAATATGCTTGATTTACAAGTTCTATACCAAGGGAATTATCAAATATATTATTGTCGATGATTTTATTATACTTGCATAAATGTCTATCCTCACCAGAGAGTTTAATACCACAGCTATTGAGGCTTACATTGTTACCAATTAATGTGTTTTCACTGCTATCTTTAAGAATCACTATACCGTTATCATCGTTTCCTGATATATTATTACTAGAGATATTGTTATTTTTGCAACTTGAAAAGAAGATACCATCTACATTTTTTAAAATATGATTGTCCATAATTGAGTTGTTATCAGACGAATAAGAAAGTATGCCATTAATACCTTTTGAAATAAAGTTATTTTTTATTTTGTTTCTTTCTGAATTAATAAATGTTATGCTTCTTATATTTTCCAAAAGAATGTTTTCAATTATGTTGTTGTTATAGGCTTTTTCTAGATAAATGCCATCTCTATTATTCATAATTGAATTTCTTAAGATTTGGCTGTTATTGGTGCCAAACATCCATACTCCAATTGCCGTATTTGATAGATCTTGATTTTGAATGTTTATATTATCGCAATTTATAAGAAAAATCTGTCCTGCAGTATCTATTGTGACATCAGATTCATCCTTAAGAAATATTAAAGGTTTTCCATTAACTTCGTTATTTTGGACGTTATTTTCAATTGATTCAGATGTGATATAAAGACCATCATTAAAGAAAGAATTATTTGAAATTATGTTATTTTCAGAGTTATAGATGTATAATCCATCAATATTTTCTGAGAGTATATTGTTTGAAATAGAGTTATTTTTACTTAATAAATAGATTTGTATGCCATTTTCATAATTTGAAGAAATGTAATTACTATCAATAGTATTATTATTACAGTGATATCCTAAACCTAATCCTTTGTTATTGTTTGAAATGTTGTTATAATATATTTCATTGAAACTAGAGTAATGTAGTCTTATACCATCGTCGTTCTTAGATATGAAATTATTTGATATATAATTAAAATAACAATCGAAAAATGAGATACCCTCGCTATTATTATAATTAGAAGAAATGATATTTTCAGAGATAACATTTCTATTTGAATCTACTAAATCTACACCTTCATATCTGTTATTCAATATTTTATTTCCTTTAATTGTATTGAAATTTGAATTGTAGAGCTCTATTCCTTCATAATTGTTTGAAATATTATTTGCAATTATAGTGTTAGTGTCTGAGTACTCAAGGCCAATACAGGTAAATCTGCACAAGGAAAGATCATTATTTAAGATGGTATTATTATTGGAGTGAAAAACTACTATATTAAAAAACTTGTTATTGGAAAATTCACTTCCTATTATCTTGCTATTATTTGTATTAAAAAGCTCTATTCCAACATCTATGTCAGATAAATTTAGGTTCTCAATTGTAATATCATCGCAGCTTGATAGAATAACTTGACCTGCATCTAAAATTACCTTTTCAGACTCACCTTCTAGATAAACAAGAGGTTTATCATTAACTGTATTATTCTCTACAATATTATTATATGATTGATAAACAAATAGCCCGTTATTATAAAAAGTGTTTCCTGATAATTTATTATAGTTACTATTATTATATAAAAATACACCGAGACGGCTTTTAGAAATGACATTATTAAGAATATAGTTATAACTGGAAGATTCAAAAACTATACCATATCCATTATTTATGATATTGTTTTCAATAATTATGTTGTAGTTTGATAATATATTTATTCCTGCAGTAGTATTGGAATCATCGCAATACTCGATTGAAAATCCACTGATATTTACCCAATCAGCATTAACCAATATTCCCGTACCATTTCTACTACCATTAATAATTGTAGTATATTTATTTTCTCCTATCAGACTTATAGATTTATTAATTACGATATTTTCATGATATACTCCACTAGGAATATATATTGCGTCTCCATCAGAGGCATTGTCTATTAAATCTTGGATATATCCACGAGATTTTGAAAGATTAAGATTTACCTTTTCTATTTTTAAGCCTATAGTTTGAGGAATCACAGCAGTTAAAGTAAATAATAAAAATATTACAAGAGCAAGCCCCTTTATAATTAATTTATTTTTCATGCTGGTTTCCTCCCTCAGAAATATAGGTTTACCATTATTATAATAATATGTGTTGATTTAAATATTTCGAATTCAAAAAAATAAAAAAAAGAGAGATTGGATTATTAAAATCCAAATAGGTTTCTTAGTACCGGAAATAGATTCGGGAACCGTTCAAAGAATCTTAGAAGCAATGGATGTAATGCCGCTCTTCCGCGTGGAATTGTAACTTCAAAAGTGCTATCAGCACTTGTTGCTCCTCTTTCATCCTCGGCACTTGCAGTTATTGTGTACGTTCCATCTTCTTCATAGGTGTGACATACTTCTACCGGTGTACATGATGGATTAAAGTCTGTCTCTTCAGAGTTTCCATCTCCCCAGTCTATTACGTATTTTACCTGGTGTCCATTGGGATCATCTGAGTGAAATGTCCAGCAAAGTTCAACACCTGCTGCACCTTTGTCCGGGCCATCAATATCCGGTGCGGTGGGAGCTTCATTTGGCTCTTCCTCTGTTGTGAAACTCCATTCAGGACCTGATGTAGTTTCACCCTGGCTGTCTTCTGATACAATCTGCCAGTAGTATGTTGTCCCCAATTCCATTGTGCCTGGATCATATGCTGTTTGGGTTAGATCTTCCTCTACCAGTGGTGGAGGACTACTTGTACCAAAGTACACATCATAGGTCACTGTATCACCAACATTTGGGTCTCCTCCGGTCCATTTAAGTATCTCATCTATTGATACATCAGTTGCACCGTTTGGAGGTTCAGGAGCTGTTGGTGCAAACGGAGGTGCGTTTTCCTCAGTTGAAAAGATCCAAACTGGTCCAGTTGCTGAAAAATCAAAAATGTCCCATGAAACAATCTGCCAGTAATATGTTGTATCAAAATCAAGTAATCCTGGGTCGTAGGACGTACCTGATTGATTACTAACAACCTGTGGCGGAGGACTGGTCGTTCCAAAGTAAACATCATAAAGAACAGTGTCACCGTCGGGATCTCCACCCGTCCAGCTTACAACAACATTGATTTCATTATCAATGGAGCCATCTCCTGGACTTGGATTGCTTGGTTCGTAAGGTGCATCGTTAGTTCTAGTTGTAAAGCTCCAAACAGGGCCAGATTTCGAAAGATTTTTTTCATCGTATGCTACAATCTGCCAATAATAGGTGATACCAAAATCAAGACCATCTGGATCATAAGAGGTGTCGGTTTGATTTTCTGATACAAGCACATCAGGTGTGGAGTCACCTTCTTCAAGAAATACATTATAGGTAACGTTATCATCATTTGGATCTCCCCCGGTCCAACTTAGATTTGTCAGGGGTGAAACATCTGTTGCCCCGTCACTTGGGTCTGGATCGCTTGGCTCATAAGGCGGTTCATTTTCAGGAATATACATCCATGCGATATACACATACTCACCAGAGGTATAACCTGAGTATTCATGAACAAGATCAGAATCATTTGCAATATCAACAGAATGAGGTGAACTGCGACTATTAGCAGAAGTTACATTTGCAGTATATTGGGAGTCATTGTACCAACCCTTCCATCCTCCTTGGCCATGCATTGAACTGCCATCCTCATATGAGTCAAAGTCCTCAGACCAGAGAACGCCTTCTCCAACCTTAGAAAGACTTATGTCGTCATAATAGACGGTAGAAGCAGAGTTTGCAAAAAGATCAACTGCAGCAATATTTAGTATGCCATTTCCACCACCATTGGGTTCTGCTGTCCATTCTTTTTCATGCAATAGGTCATCATCGTAATACATCTCCAACCAGTCAGAGTCAAGGTCGATATTTATCTTGATTTCCACCCATTCATCTGTTATAAGTGGTAAGGTTGCGTCATCAAACTCACTCTCAACAATTTGCTCCTCACTATCAAATCTCATTTGAACTGCCCAGGTGTTACCTGTTCCCGAGTCAGAATAGTTGCTCAACATAATGAAATACGTTTCACCTGTAAAAAGAGGCTCAACCAAGGGTTTATCAGAAATCATTAATTCATATTCTGATATGTTTTCAGCACCGATACAAGGTATGCTACTAGCTCCAACAAAAAGGACAATTATAACTAAAACTAGTCCTTTCTTTAATTTTCCAATTTTCATATTTTTCCTCCCTTAAAACTATAAATTTTTATAATTAATATATATTAATAAAATTTAAATATTTGCTTAACAAGTGTTAATTATCGTACCTTTTTTAAATAAAATATAAAAAAATGATTTCATTTTAAAAAATAAAAGAAAAAGAGAGATTGATTTGAACTACATTATACCTAGTACATCTCTAAATATTTTAGACATAAAAGGAAATCGTTCAATCAATTGTAGAAATACTGAGTGATACACTGTTCTAGGTCTTGGTATTTCAACCTCAAGTGTACTTTCCGTGCTCTCTGCACCCCAACAACAGTCCTTTGCTATTGCTTTTATGATGTATGTACCTCTTTCTGCATAAGTATGGCATACTTCAATTGGTACGCAAGAAGGCTTACATTCTGTTGTATCGGTTGATCCATCTCCCCAGTCAATAATATACTGTACAGGGTCTCCATTTGGATCGGTCGAATGGAATGTCCAGCATAATTCTACTCCTTCTCCTCCTTTATTGGGTCCATCGATTATTGGAGGTGATGGCGGTTTGTTTTCATAAGCATGAACCCATGCCCAGTCCCAATCATAAACATAATAGGGTTCACAATCACTGTATGCCTGAACTTCAACGTAGTTGGGATCAACGCTACAATCTGGGCCCTCAACATGTGCTGTAACGTATATCTCAATAGTATTACATGGGTCTAGCGGTCCAGGGAAATACCAATATATGTAATAATATGGCGGATCATAATACCATTCATCAGGTTCAGGATCTGAACTAATGTATTTTAGACTGTCATGCATCATATCCCCAACAAATATATCATATAGCGCACCGCAGCATTCTCCATTGTTATGGATGACTATCTTAAATTGCACATCTGTACATATTGGTAAGTCAATGGCCTCAGCCTCAGTGTCAGCATCGATCCAACCTTGTGCACATGGGTCCCAAACATATTTCTCAACATCAACACTTGGTTCACAACCCTCGTCTGAGGTCAATTGAAAGGCCATATCAAAGTCATAACCTTGTACTTCGAATCCAGGAGTCCAGAATGTATATCCAAAGTAGTCTGATCCCCAAACTGCTGGAGATAATTGATAAGTTTCATGGGCACCCCAACCAGATTGTGGTGGATACTGGCCTTCAGCCCAAATACTTATCCAGAACTTCTCACAACCGTAAAATGTTATAGTTTCTGGTAAATCCACTGAGAGTTCATAATATATGCTTGTACCTGTATCTTCAAGAACTTCCTTGGTTATTTCATCCCACGTGAAGCAGTATGGACCTGCATAAGTAGGAGTTTGTGGATGACCATCTGGTGATTCTCCAGTACCATCGTCATACATAAAAGAGATGCACCAGTCAAAAGCACCAATATCATAATCTGTGCCCCAATAACCACCGACCCAATGCACATCTAAAACAGTTGTGTCTTCGTCAAAGTGGAAGTCATCTGCTACATAAGAATCAAAATCTATAGATTCATCCCACTGTGTGGCCATTAGATTTTCATATTCCATACCATTGTCCCAAACAACTGAACCAATGGCACCTGGAGCTTGTCCACTCCCTTCAATTTTCGTTTTTGGAGTTTGAAAATCATCAGTTTCTGCTATCACAGAAGTTGATAATATCATGGATAGTGCTATCACTAGAACAATAGCTTCTTTTATAAAATATTTTCTTTTGTCCATATTTTTCCTCCCCCAAATAAATATTTGGATTATAACATATGTAATAAAAAATAATAATATAAATGTTTTCTTAACAATAGTTAATAGTTTTATATATTAAATTTAATAAATGCTATGATATTTATCTTACTTCATGAGTTATAACTATAGTCTTATTTGATATAAGATTTAGGTTACATTTAAAAACAATCATTTTTTTTATAAATTATATACTTTAAATAAAGACTCCTATTCAAATTTAGGAGAAATTATAATAATACTTAATATTATACTATTATAAAGGGGAAAAATAAAATGAAGAGAAGTTTTAGAAATAAAATAATGATATTCTTAATTACGTCTTTTTTTGTGATGCTGTCGTTTTCACCAGCACAAGAATTACCTGAGATTGATAAAAATATTGAAACTTATACAAGTAAAACAGGTGATATCATTGTTGGGGAAAAAATTGATCCAATTTACTATGGTCAAGGTTATGTAGAACATATGGATGAATGTATCGCTCGAGACCAACTGACGCGATCTGAATCAAACGCTGATTACGATGATTTAACAAGTCAGCATGGTAACTGGGTAGTGCCCTCTCGAGAAGCAAGTTATTATCCTTACTCAGGTGAGCACTATATTATAAACAAATATGGTGATACAATGATGGGTATTTCATTTCCTACAGATGTTGATGTGCATGGTGCTTGGTTTGCAGGTCAAGGTGGAGGAGAAGGTGTATGGACTGAAAGTTTACGAGTAATTGGATATCTAAATGGTGAAAATACACAAATCACTGATTGGTTTGATTACATTGATGATACTCCTTCATGGTTTGCAATGAACCTTCAAGATGTTGACAGAATCATTATAGAAGCAACCCCAACTTATAATGGAGGAGGTTGGTATGGGTTGGATGATTTAACCTATACTCCTAGTATAGAAGGCGAACAAGAAGACTCTGAAACAATAGTAATTGATTTTGAGGATTGTTCTTACGATCAAAACCTCGACAGTTCAATCTATGCAGATTTGACATGGGAAACTGGAACAGGTAGTTTATACATTTCAATGGATGAAAAGTCTTCATCTCAAGAATCACTAAATTCTGATAATAATGAGATATATACTGCAGGCTCTCAAGATAAGGGCAATACAATAGCACCTCTGTTACAAAATAATTTTCAAGGAGTTATTAGAGGTGATGCAGGTTCTTGGTCTTATCCACCTGACTCCTGTGGGGCTGCTGGTATAAACCATTATGTCGAGGTAGTTAACAGAAACTTTGCTGTATATAATAAAACCACGGGTGAGGAATTGATAAACATACTATTGGGTTCTTTTTTACCAGAGAGTAATGGTGATCCACGGGTCCTTTATGATCAATACAGTGGTCGCTGGTTTGTTATTGTTTGCGACTTCAATACCAAACTCTTTTTAGCTGTTTCAATGTCTGAAGATCCCACTGAGGAATGGTTCAAGTGTGATTTTGTGGTCTCACAAGGTAGTGATGCAGGAAAATGGCCAGATTATCCGACACTCGGTGTTGATGAAGTAGGTGTTTATACTGCTGCATATATGATAGGTGGAGGTAATGGTATGAGTATTTTTGCCCTTGATAAGGCTCCATTAATTGCATCAGAGCCCAGCTTGGGCGATATATATGCATTTCGGGAACTGCCCTGGGAAGGTGCTATTCAGCCTGTGCATACATTTGGTACAACAGAAGGAGAATATTTTGTTTCACGAATGTCATCTACGGGTATACGTGTGCGTCTATTGACAGATCTGCTCACCGAACCTACCCTAACTGAACTGGGATATGCAACAGTTCCAGTACATTATTCCCCACCAGATGCTCCAGCATTAGGTAGTACTGTACCACTTGATACCGTTGGACACCGTCTGATGAATGCGGTATATCGTGATGGATATATCTGGACTGCACATTGCATAGATGTTGATGGAAGAGCTGCAGCCCGCTGGTATAATATAAGTGTCACTGGACCAACACTTTCTGATTATGGAACAGTAAGTGATCCAGTGATGTACTATTTCTTTCCAACAGTTATGATAAATGCAATAGGAAATGTAATCATGGGTTTTTCTGGATCCCATGCTGGTCAATATGGAGCTGCATACTACACAGGTAGGCTTGCAAGTGACCCGCCCGGCGAGATGGGCCCTCCTATCTTATTAAAGGAAGGGGAGGATACGTATAATCTGATAGATGGTTATGGACGAAATCGATGGGGTGATTACAGTCTTTGCTCACTTGATCCTACAAATGAATACACCCTTTGGACTATACAAGAATATGCACACTCACATAATAGCACAGGAGAAAACCGCTGGGGAACATGGATAGGGGAATTTGATTATGGAAACAGGCCTCCTTGGAAACCTACAATTGATGGGCCAACAAATGGAACCACAGGCTCCTCTTATGAATATAAATTCAGTTCGGAAGACCCTGATGCTGATGAAGTCTATTACCTAATTGATTGGGGAGATGGAACAACAAGCGACTGGATAGGGCCATATTCATCCGGAGAAGAGATTACAGAAAGCCATTCATGGGACGTAGTAGGAGAATATGAGATAATTGCGAAATCAAAGGATAATTTTTCTGAGAGTGACTGGTCAGACCCATTTGCTGTAAGCATAGCGCCTTTGTTTGAGATAGACTCGATAAATGGAGGATTTTTTAGAGTAAAAGCTGTCCTTAGAAACAATTTAGATGAAGAGCTTACTTGTGTGAAGTGGAACATTACTCTTGAAGGCGGTGCATTTATTGGTAAACAATCATCTGGTGAGATAGATATTCCAAGTTGTGGGGAGGCAACCATAAAATCAGGATTGATTCTTGGATTTGGAGAAACAAAGATAACTGTGACTGCTGAAGTTCCAGGTTGTTTTGACACAATGTCAAGAGGTGGATTTGTATATGTATTTTACATCAATGTAAACATTGGAGGTAAGCAATTATATAGATAACTAAACATTAGATTCTTAAGAATAAAAATAAAAAAGGAGAATTTGGTAATTAGAAACCTAATAGGTATCTAACTACCGGAAATGCATTTGACGATCTTTTAGAGAACAACTCTAGTAAATTTAGTTTAATATTGCTGGATTTGAATCTTGGCATGTTTACTTCCAATGTCGCCCAATCGCTTTCTGCACCATTTGTATCTACTGCTTTTGCTTTAATTAAATATGTTCCTCCTTCAGTCCATATATGTTTTACATTTGCATCATTACCAGACGCAACATAGTCAGTCCACTCGGAATTGTTGTCCCCCCATTCGATATAAAATTTGACATCGTCACCTTCGGGATCTGCTGAGTTGAATGTATACTCATATTCTTCTCCAGTTTTTCCACTTGTCTTCCCATCGATTGTTGGCACTTCCGGTGGCTCAGAAAGCCTCTCTGCATCAGTAGGCCAACTCAATCCAGTTGTTTGCCAAACGACTGTACCATTAGTGTCAATCTCAAAAACACCATTTCCCATATATAGCTCTGTTATGAGTGTGTTACCATTTGCAAGTCTTTCAGCATCAAATGTTAAACCCGTACTGAGATAGTCCCAGATAATAGTACCACTGTTATCAATCTCGATTATGAAATTCTCATACGAGTATAAGGTAATAAGTGTATTTCCATTTGCTAGTCTCTCTACATCAACTGGGAAGTTACAGGCATATTGCCATACAATTGCTCCGCTATTATCTACTTCAATAATACGATCTGCCGCTGTTTCTGCTATCAGTGTATTGCCGTTAGAAAGCCGCTCTGCATCAACCGGCATATTCAATCCATCTTTAAGCCAGACAATCGAACCTGCGCTGTTTACTTCAATTACACGATCCATATAGGCATCGGAAATAAG
>CP070712.1:116352-157508 GCA_020350365.1 Thermoplasmatales archaeon
GCTGCGGAAAGCCCTGCAATTCCAATGAAAACATCGGCATCACATTTTTCAACAATTTCCTTTAAATAATCAGGTGTTCTATGTGCTGATGCAACTTTTATATCATAATTTATGTCAAACTCATCTAATATTTTTATTGCTTTATCGGCAACTGGCATATCGGATTTAGATCCCAGAATCATTTGAATTTTCATGTCTATCACGCCTGGAAATAGACAATTATTAGTTAATAGTTTCGACCTCACTTTAGAATTGAAATTAAGGCTCAAAAAATATAAATATATATTTTTTTTACATTATTAACAAATTTAGGGATATTTATGACAGAAAATGAGGATATTTCATTTAGAAGATTTAGAATATTCAATTTAATAATGGGTGGAGTTCATTTTATACAGGTTTTTTTAATTTTGTATCTGAGTAATAATTTTTCTTTACCAATAACATTTACCAATCCTGTATACAATGAAGTAACTAATTCAATTTCTCCAATATCCGAAACTCTTTTTACTATTAGAGTAGGTCCCTTGGTTGCATTGTTCCTTTTTATTTCAGCTGTAGCTCATATATTGATAGCAACAGTTCTTTACTATCGATATGTAGATCATTTAAAAAATCATATGAACCCATATAGATGGTTTGAATACTCTATTAGTGCTTCTTTAATGATAGTAATTATTGCTTTGTTGACTACTATTTATGACTTAGGTACACTGCTTGCCTTATTTACATTAACAGCTGTAATGAATCTTATGGGACTTATGATGGAACTTCATAATCAAACGACACAAAAGACAGATTGGACATCATATATTATTGGCTGTATCGCAGGTATAGTTCCATGGATTGCGATATTCATACCATTGATTGGAGCTGAATCAGTACCTGATTTTGTAATATATATATTCATATCAATTGCAATATTTTTTAATTGCTTTGCAATAAATATGTATTTACAGTATAAAAAAATCGGAAAATGGGAAAATTATCTTCATGGAGAAAAAGTATACATCATCTTAAGTCTAGTAGCAAAGACAGCTCTTGCATGGCAGGTTTTTGCAGGAACTCTTAGACCTATGTAGAATACAATCAAAACATATTTTTAATTTAAAATTATAATAAAAATACGAAAATTTTGTTATTTGATAGTCGTAAAATAATTATATGAGATTCTTATGTTCAGTCCAAATTAAAAATGGAATATAAATGAAACTAATTATTTGTGAAAAAAATATTGCAGCTAAACGAATCGCATACATCTTATCTGGTGGAAAATCCAAAACCACCAGGCTTGGAAATACCCCTGTTTATGAATTTACAAAAGATGATGAAATTTGGAAGATCGTTGGCTTAAGAGGTCATATCATAAATCTTGATTTCCCTTCCGGATTTAATCAATGGAACAAGATTGCTCCAGCTGAATTAATTCAAGTAGAACCCTGTAAAATTGTAAGTGAGAAAAATATCGCCTCGACATTGAAATCACTGGTTGATAAAAATCCTTTTTTGATTGTTGCAACAGATTTTGATAGAGAAGGAGAGCTAATTGGTGTTGAGGTAATTAATCTAATTAAAGAATATAATAAAGAAATTAATTTAATAAAAAGAGCAAAATTTAGTGCAATTACAAATCATGAAATTAAATCTGCTTTTGATAAACTTGCAGAAATTGATTATAACCTTTCTAATGCAGGAGAGTCCCGTCAGATTATAGATCTAATATGGGGTGCTGTTCTAACTCGTTTTATTTCTTTAACTTCTCAGAGGTATGGTAAAGAATTTCTGTCTATTGGAAGAGTTCAGTCACCAACTCTTGCCATTCTGGTGGAAAGGGAAAAGGAAATTATAAATTTTGAACCTAAAACTTATTGGAAAATTATTGCAACCTTAAAAAAACACCAAACATTTGATGCAGACCACAACAAAGGTCAATTTTGGGATGAAACTGAAGTAAATGAAATTTTTTCAAAGATTAAATCTAGTACAAAAGCAAGAATACAAAAAGTTGATAAAAAAATATTAAAGGAGTACCCACCAGCTCCATTTAATACAACTTCATTTCTTGAATCCTCGTCTCATCTCGGTTTTTCTGCAGCAAAAGCAATGAGTATTGCTGAAGAGCTCTACATGAGTGGTCTAATATCATATCCAAGAACAGATAACACAGTTTATCCACATTCACTAAACATCAAAGGTATTTTACAGAAACTTTCAAATTCTCAATTTTCAAAAGAAGCAAATGAAGTTATTAATAATGGTAGATCTAGCCCAACTCGTGGAAAAAAAATGACTACAGATCACCCACCAATTCATCCTGTTGGTGTACCAAAAAATATTACCCTGACTTCAGATAAACAAAAGATTTATGAACTTATTTGTAGAAGATTTTTAGCAACCCTTGCAAAGGATGCAGTTTCAGAGAGTGTTAATGTTTCTATTGATATTTCCAGTGAAGAGTTCTTGGCAAGTGGTTATAGGGTTCTTGAGCCAAACTGGAAAAATATTTATACTTACTTTAAAGAAAAAAGAAAACCACTGCCTGAATTAATTGAAGGGGAAACAATAGACGTTGTTAAAATTACTCTAAAAGAAGATCAAACAAAACCTCCTAAAAGATACACTCAAGGTTCTTTAATTACAAAAATGGAGCAGCTTTCACTTGGTACAAAATCGACTCGTCATGAAATTATCAACAAATTGTATCTTAGAAAATATATTACTTTGTCTCCTCTTGCACCAACTCCCCTTGCAATTGCAGTTATTGATGCTCTTGAGGATTGTGATGTTGTCAAACCACAAATGACTGCAACACTTGAGGAGGATATGGATTTAATATCAGAAGGTAAAAAAACCTTGGATGAGACTGTGAATGAATCACGTCAGATGCTTACAAATGTAATGAATACACTTGAAAAAGAGAAGGAAAAAATTAGAATTAGTATAAAAGAAGCTCAAATGAAACAAAATACAGTTGGAAAATGTCCAAAATGTGGAAAACCTATGATTATCAGAACTTCAAAGAGGAATAAAAGATTCGTTGGTTGTACAGGTTATCCTGATTGTAAAAACACTTATTCTCTTCCCCAAAAAGGAAATATTGTTGTCACAGATAAAGTATGTAAGGAATGTAATACTCCTATTGTTAAAATCAAATCAAAGGGAAAAAAAGCTTGGGAGCTTTGTTTAAACAATGAATGCTCTGCCAAAAAACCTTCTTACAAAAAAATGATAACAGAAACACAATAAACTATTTATATATGTTTTATTAACATTATTTTTATATATAAATAATGCAATAGGTGTTATTGATGAAATATTCAAAACTAAGAAATAAAATGGTTTTGTCTGTGATAATATTACTTATCTTAGGCTCCGTTGGATCATTTGGAATTTCAAATAATGTTGAAAAAATGAACCTGAAAATTAAGATCATGGTTAAAAATTCAGATGTTAGTTTTAATACCATGAATTTTAATGAGGAGCTAAATTCTAATAAAATAAATACCCTAGGGACAATGGGCTATGATCCATATGATAATTTAGTTGTAACAAACTTATCAGTAAACGAATCATATCCTTCTATTATTACAGCTGGAAGAAACAGCCTTGTAGCATATGAATCTGAAGATGATGGCCCAACTTCTATTTGGTTTAGATATTCAACGAATTATGGTCAAAAATGGTCAAATCAAACAAAAATAAAAGCTTGGTTAAATAATGACCTAATAGAGATAAACTCACCAAGTTTAAGTATTGAACCTTTTAGTAATAGCGCCTACGGTATGTATAAATCACCTCTTAAAAATTCAGCAGTTTTTGGATATTTTGAAATTGATGATATAGCAAGTCCTACTAGTCTTTATACTTCTACATATGAATGGACTGGTTTTGAAGATCCAGAAGGCAACCCAGATATTACTTATTCTTTTTGGGATTTTGATACTCCTCAAATAATTTCTTATAAAAATACAACCACTCCATGGGTGATTGCTCTTACCGGTAGTACGAATTATACATATCAAGGGGTTGGAGCATGCACAGATTCTATAATGTTTTGTTTTCAGGATTTAATTTATCCTGAAAGATATGTTACATTAACCTGGTTTTCAGAAATAGAGCATTGCAGCAATATTTCAATTTCTAGAATTTACACTGACTCAATTATTTATGGTATATGTGAAATTAATAACGGATCAAAGCAAGATTTACTTTTCTTTGAAGGCAATCCCCATTCATGGTATACTGGAAGCGACCTTAAAAATCAAACCTTCACTAGTTCCAGCAGCCTTACAAACCCGCACATAGATTTGAAAGATGATGAAATCTATATCGTTGCTGATTCAGAATCTGATGGTATTGTTCTCTATAATTCTAGTGATAGTGGTAAATCCTGGATTATAAAAGAAGTAACTGAAAATATAATTCCCCCAGGTTCAGATCCAAATTACCCAATGATATATGCAAACGATGAAATTTTAGTTTGTACCTTTACCGAATCTGGTAATATTTTTCTAACTAATTCAACAAATAATGGTCTGAATTGGAGTGATCCAGTACAATTGAATAGTGAGATTGACTCAGTTGTAGATGAATATCGATTTGCTGATATAGTCGATAAAGATAATATTATTTGGACTGATAATAGGAATGGAAATTACGACATATATTCAGTTGTTAGAATCCCAGAAATAGATATGACGGTTATACCAGAAAGTGTCATGATTATGGGTGAAAATATACCTTTTATAAAAGCGAAAAACTGGATAACGTTTACAATACAAAACAACGGCAATGATTTCGTTGAAAAAGTTCCTGTTGAAGTCACATATGAACGTCAAAATGAAAGCCAACCCACAGATTATGGTGCAACTGTTTATTACTTAAATCCAGGAGATAAAGAAGAATTTAAAAGACCTCTCTTTAGATTAACATTAAGTGAATTTATTAATACACTTATGGATTATGCAGGAATACAAAATATAACAGTTACAGTAGATCCAAAAAACATATATGATGACGTAAATCCTGAGGATAACAGTTATACTATTTCAGTTACATATAAAGAAATATTTCCAAGATTAGCATTTTTAGAATCTATTCTATTAGCCCTATAATTCAATTAATTTCTCAATTATCTTTTCTTCTGTAATGTAACCAGTAACATATTTTGAAGGTGTAACATCAAAAGCAGGATTTCTTACTTTTGTCCACTCAGGCATAATGGTTTTTTCATTAATAACTGCCAGTTCTTTTCTGTCACGTTCTTCTATTTTAATTTGACTACCATCTTCAATTGATTTATCAAAAGTACTTATTGGTGCTGCAACATAAAATGGGATATTATTTTCTTTTGCAATTACTGCTTTTTCATATGTTCCAATTTTATTTGCAAAATCACCATTTTTTGCAATCCTATCTGCTCCAGTAATAACCATGTCAATTTCACCATTTTTCATAAAATATCCAGCTGCGTTATCAGCAATTACAGCATGCGGAATTTTTTCTTCCTCCAATTCCCAATCAGTAAGTAAACCCTGCAAACGAGGCCGTGTTTCATCAGCATATACAAATATCTTTTTTCCTTTTTCATGAGCAATTCTAATTGTTGCAAGTGCTGTTCCATAATCAACAGTTGCAAGAGCACCAGCATTACAATGCGTTAGTATTTTCATGCCATCTTTGATGATTTTATCTCCATTTTCACCAATTCTTCTACATCTATTTATTATGTCTTCAACATATTCATTAGCAGCATTTAGCTCGTTTTCGCCATTTTTTATTTTTTCAATCATATAATCAATTGCAAAAAATAAGTCATTGGCAGTAGGGCGGGTCTTACGTAATATTTCAGCTGTGTATTTTATATTGTCTTTACCTAATACCATACCATATACAGCAGCAGCACCAATTGCAGGTGCACCACGAACGACCATTTCTTTTATTGCAAATGCACAATCTTCAACATTTTTTGCAGTAAAAATTTCTAAATTATAAGGTAGTTTTCTTTGATCAATTAATTTTAATTCTCCATTTTCAAACCATAATGCTCTCCATTGTTTTCCTTTGATCTTCATTTTAACTCCTCACATACATTTTCCACTAAATCTTCAACGATTTTCAAACTATTTCCAACAAATATTACACCATGATTTTTGATTACCACTTTTGTACTGTCTCTAAGTTTTAGTAGAATTTCTTTTGCCTGTTCAAGAGTACCATTAGGATATTCAACTTCAGTTTTTGGTATAATGTTTTCCATTTTTCTTGCTATTTGCTTATCATCAATTTGAATAATTGCTTTAACCTCATCTCTTGCATTATGTATAATCCAATGAACTGGTGTCTCTATTCTTGGTTCTTTAGGACCCATTACTAAAAGTAATTTCTTAAATGGATTATAATCTACAATCTCAAGAAAATCTTCAGTATTAATTTCAAAATTATTACTGTTTTTCACATTAATTAACATACGTTTGCCGTATTTCATACTTACAAATATGTCAGAAATATCTTTTAATAATTCTATTGTTTTTAACTTCCTAATTGCTTTTATAATTTCAGGTATGAGTGGGCAATTACAAATTTCCTTTGTAACATATAAAGTCTGAAAACCATAATTTGGATATACTTGATTATTCATCATATTCTTGTAAAGTTAAACAGTTATTTTATTTTTTACTATTTTATTTTTTTAATAGTAGTAATATTTTTATATTAACATTTGATTTATGAAAACTGTTATTTTACTGCAATGCAAAAAAATTTGAGGGGATAATAATGTCAAAATTATCAAATGCTGATATTCTAGAAAATGTAATGCAAGGACTCTTTACAACAGCTGGTACAAAGACCAGTAAAAAATTCGCAGTTGCAGTAATTAATGCAATAACCAAAGCTTTGGAACAAAAATATGATTTTTTAAAATATGTTAAATTTAATATTGATGGTGAATCTGATGAATTTGTAAATGTATCATCAGACTTGAATTCTATTGAGCTAATTAGCGTCGGTCAAGCGGTTGAGGCTATTGTAAAGGTTATATTTATGGATTTTAAGGATAAGGCTGGACTTTATTTTATTAATGAATTTAAGAAAAATACTGGAGAAGATACAATTTCCAATCTTAAAGACGCTGGCATAGATTTTGAACTTCTTCAAATTCAACAGAATTATTTATACAGGCAGAGAGAAAGAATAAAAAGTAAATCTGATTCTAAGGATGATTTTTTATCAAAGAAAGAAAAAAGCTTATTGAACTATTCATGGGAAAATGTATCAAATTGGGAATATGATGCTAATAATCGAAATTGCAAAATATATGATAAGAATGGCAATGTTCTAGATGATATAGATTTAGATAAAATTGTTAAAAAATATATTATATATTTAACAGATGCTAACTCTGTTGAAAAACCAACAGATTATAAAATGGAGGATAAAGAAAAAGGTTTGAAGATTAAGAAATCATCTGATTAGAAAAATCTTTGATAATAGATTAATTTACAAAGATATCGATAGGAGAGGATCGATATGTATAAGTTGCAAAATTCTGATTTACTAAAAAGTATATTAAAAGCCATCTATCTTACAGCTAGCCGAAGAACTGCCCCGAGTTTTGCAATCGCAGTTATTGGTGCTATTACTAAAACTCTTGAATCAAAATATGATTTTTTAAAAAATATTGTTTTTCATGATGAAGGAAGCTCAGATGACTTAATATTTATTAGTAGTGATGTTAACTCTATTGAACCTTACATTGTCGCAAAAGCAATAGAAAGTATAGTTCAGGTTGTTTATTTGGATTTAAAAGAAAAAGCTGGATTTTTCTTTATCAAGGAACTTATCAGGAATGCTGGTGAAAATGTTATTTCAAATCTTAAAGATATCGGCGTTGATTTAGAACTTATTCAGATTCAGCAGCATTATTTGTATAGACGTCAGAATTTAAGCGGTAAAACCAAATTAAACATGGGTCAGAAACAACTCAATAACGTAAGTCTACTTGGATATTCATGGAAGAATGTTTCAAATTGGAAATTTGATACCGGAAACAAAAATTGCGTTATTTTTGATAAAAATGGAAAAGAATTAGATAAGATAAATCTTGATACAGTTGTTAGAAAATATATAAGTAGTATATCTGATGATGGTAGAAATATAACTGATGAAAATAAAGAGGAAATAAAAAAGATTGAGCTTACTAATAAAGAATTTGAACTTTTAAATATGATCCAGAGTCAAGATACTGATTTCGAGTCTGCAACTGCTCTTCTTCATATAACTCAAGAAGAACTAAAGGAAATAATTCGAAAATTATTAACATCTGAATTATTACATTATGTATCATCAGATGAAATAGCTCTAACAGAAATTGGAATCGCGTATTTAAAGGAAAGAAAAAGGACTGTTAAAATATTTTGAAAAAATTTTAATTATTAAATTTCAAAATTTACACTTACAATTCTTATTATTTAATATATTCATTTGATCTTCAATTGTAGCAATATAAACATTTTGTTTATCTTTTCCAATAGCCAATTTTTTTTCTAGTGGACTATTATGAATAAACCCTCTTTTTTTCATTTCTTTTACAATTTCTTCATGTCTATTATAAAGTGCTTTAAGTTTACCTTTCCATCTTTTTGTTTCTGGATGATTAGCATATCCCTTTTTATTTTGAGTAATAATTGACCATATAGCATGAATCTCTCTATGTTCACCTAATAAATGTTGTCGGCATAGTACATTTGGATTTATATCCCAAATTCTCATGTTAATAAATTAATTAAATTATAAGTAAATCTTAGGTAGTTTTGAGTTGTCATACTGACTTTTTTTATGGGTTTTGTGAGATTTGAAAGCATTTTTTCAAGCTCACTAAACCGCTTGTTTAGCTCTTTTACTTCCTTTGCTAAATCTTTGCTCACAAAATTCCTTAACAGATATTACAATTAAAATTTATTTACAAAATAATTTTTTAATAATTGCTTAGAAAATTTATCCTTATTTTCTTGAATAGTCTTGAATTTGTTCAAGGCTGTTTACCATATCTTGAAGCTTTTTCATTGCTTTTGTTTTTCTGGCAATTTCTTCCATATGATTTCGAGAGTATTCCTTTACTGCTCTTCTTATAAATTCAGATCTGGTAGCATACTCCCCAGATTTTATAAACATGTCTATTACATGAGCATCTTGCCGGGATAGCCTAATCGTCATTCTAATGTCTTGCAATTAAAAACCCCCAATATTGTTTATTTCAATATCGTTTTAATTATAAATAATTTCCCTAAAAAAATTATATTTTTTTAGAGATGTTTCATTTTGACATTTTAACTGGGCAGTATTATAAGATATTTGAAGGAAAAAAAATAATAAATATTTATTAATTCCAAAACTTCTCTTTTAATTAAAAAAGCTTTAAATGTCATTTTTCTAATTAACGACTAATGTTTATACAATTTCTTGTGTTTAGAATTTTTATATCGGCACTGGGAATTGGTTTATTTGTTTGGGCAATAATTTCCTTTAAAAATAAAAGATTAATAGAAAATATACCTACATCTAAAATAAGATCGATTGCTATGGGTCTTGTTGAGATTTACGGTGAGGTTGTTGGAAGGAAAGATAATATTTTAAAAAGTCCATTTTCACAGAAAGATTGTGTTTATTATAGGTATAAAATCGAAGAATATAGAAGCTCTGGGAAATCTTCTCATTGGGCAACTATTAGAAAAGGATCTGACTATGTTTATTTTTATATTAAGGATGATACTGGAATGGTACTTATCGATCCCAAGGATGCAAAAATTGATATCCCAGCTGATAATGTATTTAATTCAAGTATAGGTAAAGATCCATCATTCAAGATTCAACAATTTCTTCAGAGAGAAAAAGTAAGATTTGAAGGATCCATATTTGGAATTAATAGAACACTTCGTTATACTGAATATTTTATCGAACCATATGATAAACTTTACATTTTAGGTACAGCAGCAGATAATCCTTTTGTTAAGGATGCATCAACTTTTAAGGGTGTAGATGATGTTATAATTAAAAAAGGAAAACATGAAAAATTTTACTATATTTCAGATAGAAGTGAAAAAATGATTCTTAGTCGTCTCAATCTTATTGTATTATGTGGATTTGTGTTTGGATCACTTTTAATAATCCTTGGAATTATTTCATTTATTTGGTAGATATGTTTGAATATTTGATAGGTGGTGAAAATTAAAAATGGATATGTTTGGTGTTATCCTATTAATAGCCTTATTTTTAATAATTATTATTCTTTCTGTATCCTTCTTAATTATTTACAATAACTTTGTAAGGTTAAGAAACAATATTTCCAAATCCTTGGCAAACATTGATGTTTTATTAAAACAGAGATCTAACGAAATTCCAAATCTTGTTAAGACTGTAAAGGGCTATATGAAACATGAAAAAGAAGTTCTAGAGTCTCTTACAAAGGCAAGGTCCTTTCTAATAAATTCAGATACCCTATCACAAAAGGCAGCAGCTGATAATGCAATAACTGGTCTAGTGAAATCTATTTTTGCAATAGCTGAAAACTATCCTGATTTAAAGGCAGGTGAGAATTTTCTTAAACTGCAAAAAAGAATAACTGGTCTTGAAAATGAACTGGCAGATAGAAGGGAATTTTACAATGATAGTGTAACTATCTATAATATTCGTATTCAATCAATCCCTGATTTGGTTGTGGCAAGAATGATGCATTTGAATCCAATAGATTTATTCAAAGCAACTAAAAAAGATCAAGAAAAGGTGGATATAAATTTAAAATAATACTTTTCTAATCTTAACTCAAAAAAATATAGTGTCAAAACAAAATTTATTTTTTCATTCCTATGAAAAGTAATTATAATATTCAAAATGAAGGGAAGATGAGATAGACTTCAATTTAAATCTCTTTATTATTTTTTAATAAGAATTTCTAATGTTTATACCAAGCATTTTTCATAATGGGATTTCGTTCAAGATAACATTTTACATATTCATCTGGAACCTTGTTAAATACGCAAGAAAAATTAATACAATAAGGACAATAAAAGAAGAAAAACACTACATAAAATAAAGCTAAGGTAAGTAAGGTTCCAATAAATACACCAATCAAACTAATCAATGACACGATATCAGGATTGTTGTTTAAAAATACATTAATACCGTACAACTCAACAAGCAAGGGGTATACGCCAAGAAAAATATAACCAACAACTGTAATAATTTTCTCCCACAAAACTATCCGTTCAGGACGATACCGCCATATCTTTGGAGAAATATGATTCTGTGTACATTGTAGTAAAAAGCGATCTTCTGCATAATATGGACAATGACTACATGTAATTCGAGGCTGAATCAACAAAAAAAACAAAACTGAGAATATAGAAAACACAACAAAAGGCCAATAACTGTTAAGAATCACACTAGTTAATCCAATTCCTAGTAACGCCATTATAATGAAAGATCCTTCTATTAGATGAGAAACAATAACCTTATTTTCATCTGGTTTACAAAAAAGCATGCCCTTATTTTTACAGGTTGAACAAGGAGCATCTGGATCAAAGGTACAAAGATTTGAATTGTTTTTTACCATTAATAAAAAGGAAAAATATAAAGAGTATATAAAAACAAGCTTTTGTTACTCAACACTGAATTATCACTTATATGAGATATCTTTGATATTCTAGGATTTTTTTCATAATGACATTATGACACAAAATATATAAATAGAATCATTAGCAAATCCTTACAATAATAAGAGATGATAAGGAGAAAATGAAATGAAAAAAATCATTTTATTTACAATTGTAATTGCAACAGTTATGATCATGAGTTCTTATACAACTATTGCTAAACCAGATACTGCTCCGGGACAACAAAGAAAAAATTATGGGTCTCAAAGAGAATATGTCCTAATGATTCTTACACGCAACCTTGAAAGAATACAGAATCGAGGAGGTAATGCTACAGGTCTATTTAGATTAGTCATGGGACTTTTTTTAGGACCAGGACATAATGATAAACCTGATGAAGAAGACGAATATGATGAGTTAGAAGTCGATGCTAATGGAGATTATGAAGGTATTATAGGTGTATCGATTGAACTTGAAGGAAACGCTACAGGCGGTGTTGAACCATATAACTGGTCTTGGGATTTAGGAGATGGCAACAGCTCATTAGAACAAAATCCCCAGCATATATATGAAGCTATAGGAAATTATACCGCAATACTCACAGTGGAAGATGATGTTGGAGCCATTGCATCAGATACTGCATTTGTAAATATCACAGCTGAATAAAAATTAATGGCACTAATTTATTAATTTTGTAAAAAATCTCTTTTTTTCTTTTTTTTTAATTTTATAGTAGAGAGACATAGTAATTTTTCAAATAAAGTACACCAAGAGGAAGATATTATTTCGTATTAAGCAGTAAAAATCATTGTTTTGTATTTCATTTATTCATATTTAATATTTAAAATTAGATCAACGATTATACCTACTATTATTAATACTGCTCCAAGAGCCAGAACAAAAAGTGATAGATTGGTAATCATAA
Source organism: Thermoplasmatales archaeon (assembly GCA_020350365.1). Lineage (GTDB taxonomy): Archaea > Thermoplasmatota > E2 > DHVEG-1 > DHVEG-1 > SG8-52-3. The sequence continues at coordinate 128,929 of CP070712.1, forward strand.
ATACCGATGTTATTATTCCAAATAATGGGATAATCGGAAATCTTCCTACAGATAGCGGTACTTTAAAACCCTTATCTATTGGTTTTTTGTATCTAAAATATATAACACTTGCATTTATTACAATAAAGACAACAAAAATTGTAAAATTTGTAAGATTTGCTATTGTTTTTAAATCTTCAAGAAGTAAAAACAACATAGAGGCGATAATTATCACAATTATTGACGCCCATGGAGTTTTAAATCTTTTTAAAACTGACATAAAAATTCTTGGCAATGCCTTTCTCTCAGCAATTCCAAATATTAATCGAGAACCACTTAATAGCATAACAAGAGCAGTATTAAACGTAGAAAACAAAGCAATTATTGATAGAATCAAAAAACTATTTGACCCAAAAACTCGCTCTGCTACTAATGCTAGTGGTGCTTTGGCATGTGCCAGTTCTTCCCATGGAACAACACTTACTGCAGCAATACCAACTAGAATGTAAACGATTGTTGTAATTACTATTGAATAGATTATAGCTTTAGGGATATTTTTCTTAGGATTTTCTGTTTCAGCTGCAAGACGAGTTATTCCTTCAAAACCTAGATAACTAAAAAATATCAAAACACCTCCTTCAATTATACCTTTAAACCCTTGCGCAGCCTCAAAATAATTAACCTTTCCAAAATTAGGCAGTCCAATAATTATGATTATTATCAAACCAATTGCTTCAATTACCATAAAAATAATTGTAAGTGTTGCTGTTTCTTGAACTCCAATTATTAAAATTATTCCAATTATAATTAACATAATAAATGCAACAGCTAGAATAGGTGTATCAAAAATTGCAGAAAAATATCGGGAAAAACCTATTGCAACAGTTGCACTTGCAATTACACTTCCTGCTATTATGAGCCATCCTACAAGCCAGGCAAGTCTTTTACCAAATGAATTTTCAACATAAACATATTCAGCTCCTGCTTTTGGAAATCTTGAGGAGAGTTCAGCATAACTTAGTGCTGTAAGAGTTGCTACAATTGCTGCAATAATAAAGGATAACCACAAACTGTTACCACTTAATCCAGCAGCTTCACCTAAAATAACATATATTCCTGCTCCTAAAATTATTCCAACACTCATTAAAGTTAGTTCCCATAGTGATAAAGATCTTTCAAGTTTAGTCATTGTTTACTAAAAACAGAGTGTATATTTTTAATAATATTGGAATTGTTAAATCTAAGTGAGATATTGTTTCATAATTAATAGTATAAAATTATTGATTTCCTCTGTTGCCTAGAAATTAGGATTATGTGTGTTTTAAGTTCCTTTTTTACAATTAAATATTATCTTGTGGTTATTTTTTCAAAAGCAACAAAATATTTATAACGAATTAACTATTTAAATAATATGGGAGTTATATGAAGAAATTAGCCTTTAGTATTATGATTTTTTTTGTACTATCGATAATTAGCATGAGTATTACAAATGCATTAAGCAACTCTCATAATTCCTATTTTGAGGAATCAAATCAGGATTCTAGCAATGGATATGGTCTTCAATGGAAGATGGAATATGGAAGTAGCCCTTGGACTGATGCACGTTATCAGGGACCACAACCTATTGGTGATTGTGACAATGACGGTAAAAATGAACTACTTATAAGTGGAAGGGATTCTGCCATTAGGGTTATGGAATGGGATGAAAATAAACAGACATATACTGAGAATCATGTTTTACGTCCACCACTCTATCCATTAATAAGTTGTGATGCCGGCGGGATGGCAATTGGCGATATAACTAATAATGGAGAAAACGAGATTGCTGCAACTTGGTATACTACAATCCACAAATATGTTAATTCTAAATATAGAATAATTGGATTAAATCCATATATCTTTTTTAATAAAGGAGGAAGTGCGGATTGTCTCATTGGTGATTGTGACAATGATGGTAAAAACGAGTTAATTTTAAGTGGTGGCCAATATAGACGAAATAGCCCTGTTGCAGAAATTACAGTATTTGAATGGAAGGGTTTTTACCTAAAAAGAATTGCTGAATGGAACGACCCTAATGTGAATGGATATGTATACATGTCTGGTCTGGGTGATGTGGATTATGATGGTGAAAACGAGATTGTATGTGCCTATGAAAATAAGGTTATGGTCTTAAATTGGGATTCTGAAAATAGTGAGTTTATTCCAACAAGAATATATGTAGAATTAGGGAATGATTCCCCCTTTGGAGCAGTCTGTAAGGATTGTGATAACGATGGAAAAGCAGAGATTCTTTTAAGCTATTATGATCCTAGGATCACCATTTTTAAGTGGAGCGGAACTGATTATGATATACAATTTGACAGAAAGTGGCCTAACGGGGAACCAGTCATTGAAGGTATTGATGTGGGAGATACTGATGATGATGGTCTAAATGAAGTGGCCGTGGGAGTAGGTGAGACCTATATATTACAGTGGAATGGTTCCACTTATATTGAGGAAGCTGTGCTTCCGACCTTTGGTTGGATGGCGGTTGTTTGCATTGGTGATTGTGACAATGATGGAAAAAACGAAATAAATGCAGGAAATGTTTTTATTGATTCTGGGGAGCAGTTTACCGAATGGGTTTTTAAGTATGGTTGGCAGACATAATCATTAGCTTTTATTAGAAATAAATTTATTGATTCTAATTATTGAAATGTAGGAAAAAGAGATATAGTTTTGTAATTACTAATTAAAATTTTACGCCGAGGAGGAGATTTGAACTCCTGAGGGGTCGAAACCCCACGAGCTTTCCAGGCTCGCGCCGTTCCGGGCTGGGCCACCTCGGCAAAAAACAAATACTGGAAACAAAGCTTTCTTTTAAGCCTTTTTCCAGATTGAAGGATAGGTGCCTTTGTTCATTAAAACCCTCACAAGACTTGCACTAACTCCTTTATCCTTCTGGATAATTTCCTCTGTAGACATCAATGAATTTGCTATAGCAACGCCCTCATTTTTCATTGTTAATACAGCTATCATGTCACCCTTCTTAATATCTGAATCAATCTCAACAACACCAGGAACAGCTAGATTTGCCCCATGGCATAGTGCATCTACTGCTGAATCACGTATAACAATTTTAGGTAGATGATCAAGTAATCTTTCAACAGGGTGAATAATTGATGTTATATCTTTATCATCTTTTTCTTCTTTCCAAAAGATATAAGCATCTTTTAAATCTTGTAAAATAAATGAATTTTCTTCGGAAAAATTTCCAACTCTGGTTCGTCTTAGTTCAGCAAGATGTGCACTAGTTTTCAATTTTTTACCAATATCAACACATAGAGTTCTAACATAAGTTCCAGATTCACAACCAACTCTAAACAAAACATCTCTATTTTCTATTTGAATAATTTCAAAATAGTAGATTTGTCTTTTTCTTTTTACTCTTTTAACAGCAGATCTTAAAGGAGGAATTTGAGAAATTTCACCAACAAAACTATTACATACATTCAGTATCTTTTTTTTATCAGCATCCTTATGCAGCTTCATTATGCCAATATATTCTTTTCCTGCTAAAAGAAGTGCCTGAAGAGCTTTAGTTGCATCACCAATACCAATTGGTAGCACTCCAGTTGCATTTGGGTCAAGAGTACCTCCATGACCTACCTTTTCTATATTAAAAATTCCTTTTATCCAGGAATCTACCTGATGAGATGTAGGCCCACTAGGTTTATCAAGATTAATTACCCCACAACTTAAAAGCTCATCAATATCACGCTCATTTGGAGGTTTACCATAATTAGGATTTGTTTTTACTTGAACTTTTATGATTCTTTTATGTTTTTTATCAGTGGGTAATTTGTATTTTTTATCTGGCATTATGATTCTCTAAAATAAAAAGGTTATATAAAAAGTATTTATCTATTAATTTTTACAATTATTAAATCTGCTATTTCATTAGGCGTTTTATCTTTTGAGTCAATAACAATATCATAAATGGATTTATCCTTGAGATCAATTTTATAATAATTTTTATATCGTAGAGATTCGCTTCTTTCTCTTTCAATTATTTCTTTTTTTCTAGATTCAACATTACCTTTCTCTCTATTTACAATACGACTTGCCCTGGTATCTATATCAGTATCAATTGAGACTTTTAGAGCAGGTATGTTGTTCTGATATGCAATCCAGCCTGCAAGCCTTCCTTCTAAAATTATTTCTCCTTTTTTTAGGATTTGTAACTGGCGGTCATCCAGTTTTTTATCAACTTCACTGTTTTGCTCACAATATTTACCAAACTCTTCTAAATTCATATTATGTTCTTCAGCAAGTTGCCTAAAAATCATTCCCGAGTAAATATAATTCAGTCCAAGTCTTTTTTCTAAAATTTTTGCAACAGTTGACTTTCCACTTCCTGGTGTTCCACTTATAGTAATTGTAACCATGATTCAATTTTCTTAAACAGATGGTCTTATTTTTGCTTTTATATTTTTCCACAAGTCAGACCAACTCAAATATTTCAGACCTTGTCTTATTATCTGTCCAATTACTACAGAAAATATAAGGTAAAGCCAAAGCCAGGATTGCATAATAAATGTTTCTTGTGAAATAAGAGGAACGTCATTACTCCAAGGAAGAGTAAAATAATAATGTGGTAACGCTGAAAGAAAAGCTCTAAGCCACATAAAAATTGGCCATATGAAGATAATCAAAAACACCATAGGCTTCATCATGCCACCAGAGGCTTCAGTCTGTCGTCTCATAATTTCTGGCTGCATTTTCATAAGTTTGTTGACCCTATTTGTGTTACCCTCTTTTCTTGCTTTTGTGATTTCTTTCTGAAAAGCTCTGGTTATTTCTTGGGATTCACCCATTCTTTTCCAATCTGTAAAGAAGTTTGTAAGAGTAGAAGAAAGAAGAACAACTATAATTCCTGAAAGAAACAACGTTAGAACAGGAAAATTTCCATCAAATCCTATTAATGGTTGCAGAACAAGACCAAAATAATATCCAAGAATAGGCCCTAAAGTAGGCATTATAAAAAATATCATCATCATAAAAATCAATAATAATAAAAGATTGCTTCCTTGTGCTATATTATCTAATTTTTTCAATTTATCACCTAATTTAACACAGGCGTAGCCTGTTTAACTGCAGAATCGATAGCATTATCATGGTTAAATACTATTTTGACTGTGGCACCACTCAACGCAGAATAAGCCATTGCTGCAGCTCTATTCATCATTTGATGTTCGGCAATTTGTTCTACAGTGTCCGGGTCTCTATTTCTTGAGGGATCATTTGCTCGTCTATTGTATATTTCTTCAGGATCTGCTTCAACGACAACTATTGCAGTTGGATTTATTCTTTTTATAACCCATTCAGGAAGACCGGGCATATAACCCTTTGGTGTTTTAACTGTACAATGCGTATCTAGAATGATGTTTCCCATACTTGCAATCCTTTCTGCTGATTTAATTTGTAGGTTTTTTTGTTGTTCCAAGGTGAGTTTCCTCATTTCATCTCTGTCTTTTACAAGTCCTGTTTCCATTGCCATATCAGACATTACAGTACCAAAAGTGACAAATTCAATATCCATTCCTTCTGCTGCTTTTTTCATAACTGTTGTTTTTCCCACCCCTGGTATACCTGTAACAACAATTAATCCCATAATATTCCTACCAATAGATTTTATTCTGTACCAAAGAATCCTCTTAGTACAGGATGCATTTCCATTGCCTGCTCCTTTGCAATATCCTCATATAGACGAATTATAATACCCACTGTAAGAAGTACACCTGTACCACTTGCTCTGCCGACTGTTCCGATTAAATCTGCAAAACCAGCCAGTGCACCAACTGCTGCACCTCCAATGACTGTAACAACAGGGATATATCTTTCAAGCACCTTTCTTAATACTCGTGGATCTCTTCTGAAGCCTGGAATTTGCATGCCTGAACTTTGAATTTGCCGTGCAACAGACGATGGACCCATATCTGTTGTTTCAATCCAAAATTTAGCAAAAAGAATTGATCCGATTATCATCACAGTCAGATATATTATCACTTTAAGTGAATATTGTAAAGAATCATGACCAATTCCATCCCCACCTGCCATTATTGGTATTAGCCAATTATTGATTCCTCCTGGACTTGATAGATACCAAGCTCCACCAGCTAAAGGCTGTGTACTGATTGTTGTATCAAATTGACCAATCCACCATTGACCTCCTAAAAGAGGGATATTTGATTGGTATAAAAGCATTGCAAACATGTTAACATTTGCAAGAAGAGCTGCCATTAAAATAACTGGAATATTTGATGCATAGATTAATCTAATAGGATATCTTCCTCTAGCACCTCTCACCTTTCCATGGGCAAGAGGAAGCTCAATTCTGGAAGACTCTGCATATACAACAATTAAAAATATAACTATTGTACCTAGAAGAGGTACAATTGCATTTTCATATCCAATACGCGAATTACCGATAAACATCGTTTGATAGCCTCCACCTACCATATCTTCAAGTGTCATCGAGGTTGCTAGAAAATATGTACCAGGTATTACACCACTTGGAGGATTACTAAGACTTAGTTCACCAACACCACTTGATGGTAACCAGTTAAAAAGTCCTGTAAATATTGCTTGGGATACACCCGCTGCAATAAATAGTGAAATTCCAGAGCCAATACCCCATTTTGAAATAAGTTCATCCATGAAAAATACAAGAAGTGCTCCAAGTACCAATTGAAGAATTATTAAGAAATTAGCCATGCCTTCTCCACCGGCAAGTCCAATTAATCCTTCACTTGGTCGTAAATAACCAAAAATTTGAGGAACAGCTTCAACAACAATCATAACAATTACAAGTATTTTTTGTGTTCCCTGATAGATTGCTTTGTCCTCTTTTTTAGTTAAATCAAGCTTTATAATTTTTGCACCAACAAACAATTGTAAAATAATGGATGCAGTAACAATTGGTCCAATCCCAAGATGCATAATTGAACCAGAGGCTCCTGCCATGATAAAACGATAATTTTCAAAAAGATCAACAAATCTTTCCTGCATACCAAAAATCATGACATTTGTCATTATGAAATAAAGAACCAAACATAAAATAGTCCAGAATATTTTTGTTCTAAAATTTACATGTCCTTCCGGCTTTGTAACAGCTGGCCATCTTTCAATAAGTGGTTTTAGACTATATAGCCGACTCTTTTTTTCCTCTGCCATATTCAAACCCTAATTTATTTTATTCTTCTACGATCTTTTCTTCAACTGGTTGCTCTTTTGGTATGTCTGGTAATATTATCTCTCCACCTTTTTCTTTGATCTTTGCAATAGCTTTTTCAGATGCGTTATTAACCTTAATCTTAAGTTTCTTATTTATACTTCCACTACCAAGTAATTTATCAAAACCTTCTTTTGTAAGATTTATGTCATTTTTTCCAGGAAATATTTCTTCAAGTTGCCCAATATTTATAGTTTTATTTTTCTTTGTTATACTTGGATGTCTCTTGAAACCATGTTTCCCAAAATGATCCGGCATATTTTTAACCATATGCATGTATCGATGTTTCAATAGACCTGCATTTCCTTTACCGCCTTTTAAACCTGCACCACGGCCTCCCTTTTTTCCTTTACCGTGAGTCATTGATCCTCTGAATTTCTTTGTTTTTGTTCGGGCCAATTCAATCACTATCCTTTATTATTTTCTATCCTTAGGTCTAAGCAGGATAAAGTAATGTATTATTATATTTTTGGATAAGATTATTATGTTATTATTTTGCAATTTTTTTTAAAAATTGCTCTTTTTTAAGGGTTGCAGATAAAAAAACCTATTTATTACCTTTTTGTTAGGATTCTTAATAATGTTACATCATACTCAACAAATTTTTTTTCATGAAAATTATATGAATGTTTGATTGGGAAAATATAATTTTTATAATAGGAGATTTCTCCATTTAGAGAGGTAACCATTTTTTCTATGAAAGAAATTGTTTTTGTAAGATGAAGAGTGTAAATCACTTTTGAAATTCTAAACCCTTTTTCAATAAATCTTCTATCTGCTTTTATATTACTTTTTTGAGCACCAAATGGCGGATTCATAAGAATTGTATCACATGTTTCATTGATATCTATTATATCTTTTTCTAAAAATTCAACAGATAAGTTGTTTATATCTGCATAATTTTTGGCCTTATCAATGATTTTTTTATCAACATCAAATCCAACGACTTTTTTAGCACCTGTAAGACTTGCACCAATTGCAAATATTCCAGTTCCACATCCTAAATCAAAAACAATTTTATCTTTGATATCTTCAAATTGATATGCAATAAAAATAATATCTGCAGCTATTCCTGCCGGAGTAAGATATTGTTCAAGTGTTGGAGAAGGGTCATCATAAGTTGGAATCTTTTGTAAAATTATTTCTAATTCTTTTTTTCTCATTAAAATAAAAATATGTGAGACTATCAAAAACTTTGTTGTGCGTAAATTTTATTTGCTATGCTTTGTTTAGTGGGTGTTTACCTTGGGCTTGTAGATCAGCTCGGAAGATCGCCTCCTTGGCATGGAGGAGGCCTCGGGTTCAAATCCCGACAAGTCCATTTTAACCTAACCATTTTTTCTTCAGTTTTGGAAAAGAACTCTCATCAATTGACCTTCGGATTTCTCTCATTAACTCAAGCATAAAATATAGATTATGATAACTAATAAGATTATATCCAAGCAGTTCGTTTGTTTTAAAAAGATGATTAATATAAGCTCTTGAATAATTCATACATACTTTGCATTTACAGTTAGGATCTAGAGGTTTTTTATTAGTTCTATAATTTATTGATGAAATTTTGATTCGAAATTTGTTTTTCTTTGTACCAAGAGGTGGTTTAATATGAGAAAATCCACTTCTTGCAATTCTTGTTGGTGAAACACAATCAAATATATCTACCCCCCTCTCAACTGATTCAAATATATCTTCAACCACACCAATTCCAAGAAGATGACGAGGTTTATTATCAGGCAGAAACGGAATAACCCAATCAAGGACATTATGCATATCTTTTTTTGATTTCCCAAGTGAGCCTCCTATAGCATAACCATCAAAATTTAAAGAAGCAATATATTTTGCACTTGTTTTTCTAAGATCCTCCCAGTGCCCTCCTTGAACTATACCAACAAGAGCCTGGTCAGTCTTGTGAATATCTAAGCATTTTTTAGCCCATTTATGTGTACGCTCAAGACTATTTTTAGTATATTGCTTACTTGATAAGGGAGATGTACATTCATCTAAGACAAGAATCATATCTGCACCTAGTTTTTCTTGTATTTCTATTGATTTTTCAGGGGACAAAAACTGACGTGAATTATCATAAATTGATCTAAAATAAATTCCTTTATCATTTAATTTAGCTATTGATTTTCCTTGGGGTTTACTATGTTTATAATTCTCACCAGGAAAAAACATTTTTCCAACAGCATGCTCTTTACCTAGACCTAAAGAAAAAGCTTGAAAACCTCCACTATCTGTAACAAGTGGTTTATCCCAATTCATAAATTTATGAAGGCCACCAATCTTTGATACTACATCAGCATTTGGCTGCAGCATAAGATGATAAGTATTGCAAATAAGAACTTGGGCACCTATTTCGTTTAAGTCATTTGTTGTTAGAGCCTTCACTGTTGCTTTTGTTGCAACAGGCATTAAATCTGGGGTTTTTACAACTCCATGTTTCAGTTTTAATAAACCTGTTCTTGCCTTTTTGTATTGAGATTTTACTTGAAAATCTAAAAATCCCATATAATATCGAAAAATTATAAGTTGATTAAATAATTTCTTCTTTTAAATGATTAATGAGATATTATGGATTGGTCTACTATTGTCAAGCTTTTTAATAGTCATATTTGCCTATAAGCTGTTTGGATTAACAGGGCTGTATGTCTGGACAGCTGTAGCTGTGATACTTGCCAACATTCAGGTTATGAAAACAATACAGGTCTTTGGACTAGTGACTGCAATGGGAAATGTAATTTATTCATCACTTTTTTTAGTGACAGATATTGTAAATGAGAACCATTCAAAAAAAGATGCTCAAAAGGCTGTATGGATTGGTTTCTTTGTTTTAATTACAACTACAATAATCATGCAGATAAGCATACAATTTATACCTGATGAATCAGATTTTTTAAGCCAGCATATTACAGCAATATTTTCTGTGCTTCCAAGAATTGCTTTTGCAAGTTTAGTTGCTTATTTGATATCTCAAAGTCATGATGTATGGTTTTTCGCAAAACTTAAAAAAAGACACAAAAAAAGATATTTATGGTTGAGAAATAATCTATCGACAGTCACAAGTCAACTTCTTGACAATATAATTTTTACATTAATTGCATTTGTAGGTGTGTTTTCTTGGAATATTATCGGACAGATCTTTTTAACTTCATTTATTCTCAAAGTAATAGTGGCAGCTTGTGATACACCATTTGTATACTTGGCTAGAAAAATAAGATAATCGTTATAAAAATAATTTTAATAAATTGAACAGAATTGGATGTTTTTCAAAAAATCTAAGGATTGGTAAGTCAATTATTCTGTTTCTAGGAATGTAAACAGTAAGTGATTCTGACCAACCACTTTCATGACCATATATGTCTTTTGCCTTAACCTTGATATCATATATCCACCTTCTCGTCCAAATATGAGATGCGGTTACATTTTCCCCGGAGTTATATGGGCCAAGCCATCCGGAGTTAGTCCCATCTCCCCAGTCGAACCAGTAATATATTTGATCCTCTTGCGGATCATAAGAAAAACTTGTATAATTATACTCTTTTCCATTTTCTCCGTAAGTTATACCATTTGGCTTATCAGGGTTTATTGGTTGTTGCATTAAATTTGCTAATCCAGGATAATTTGAGGGGTATCTCTCAATTTTAAAAACAGCATTGGCATTTATAATTGGATATGGATTGGTATACTCCCAAATGGTTTCTTTTTCATAAGTTACTTCAAAAAAGATACCTTTTTTTCCATTACATATAACTGTGTTTCCATTAGCAATACGCTGTGCACCAGAAATCATACTTGAATAAAAATCGGTTGGATTTTCTGCAGTATATATCCAAATTGGATCTTCAGGTCCATAAGCCAAACCTGTGGTATAAAAATAGTTACCATAATCATCTACAGGAGGTACGATTTCATCCACTGAAGAATATTTACCCTCTGGTCGTCCTAAACCATTATTGAACACAAGTATGTTTCCTTCTCCCGGGAATCCCGGTTCAATCCATCTTGCATCATGCTGGCCAAACAATTTCTGGTCATTAGACCCTCCGGCCCTGTAGGTTCTAGGATTTCCCCATCTATAAAGGATGTCTCCTCCTTTACCACTATTACCTCCCGTGTGTCCGGCAGCTTCTTCGGTTGTTGTACTATGGTCAATTACCCATACTTCGTGAAAATTATGTACACTTAATAGAATTTGATCAAACTCATCATTATAATCAATAGAATTGGTATGAAGCCAATCAGGATTAGTTACTCCAAAGTTTATGTCAATAAGCTCTGGATGATTTTCAACAACTCCATAATTTTCTTTTGTTTGATCAAAATCTTGAATAAGATGATCCCAGACATGCCATTCCCAGACAATATCTCCCGTTGTTGGACCAGTTGGCTTAACCTCTATTATGTAATCAGGCCAAACTCCAAAAACAGAAACCGATTCAGGATTTCTACCAGCAGAAATTGCTTCATTTAAAGTCTTTTGTTCCCAAGCAATCATTAGTATATTACCGTTAGGTAATGGTTCGATATCATGATGCGAAAGATATGTATCACCCGAATATTTGAAATCCCATAGAACTGTACCATTCCAATCGAATTCTTGAACACCTCCACCCATTCCACCTGATAAAAAAACAGGATGAGCCCCTAAAAAGACAGGACGCAGAAGATTACCATTTTCAAGAAGATATGCAGAATGCCCGGGTGTATAATCACTCTTCCAAGTTTGGACTACCTCTTTACCATAATTAATTAAATAAGTTGTTTGTGATCTTTCAGGAGAAAATAATGTATATCCTTTTTCTATGTCTAAATTGTCAATATAGCCATTATCATTTTGACAAATAAATGCACTTGTAATTGAAACAAAAATAAGCAAGATAGTTGCAACTAATGTAAATAGCATCATCACAGATATCTTTTTTTTCATTATTTCTCTCTATAGTGAATCTAAATAATTATAATATTATATTACAATTTAAATGTTTTTTTGTTGAAAATTAGTATATTAAACAATTTTTTTTCTTGTTTTTTATTATACATAAAATAAAGGCCAGAATTTCACCTAACAATTATATTGTTTTGTAAAAAGGATAACCAATATGCAAATTTACATAAAGTTATACTTTATCTTAGACCATCAGTTGGAAAAATACAAAGAAAGTAATCTTTTAGTTAATCATTATAATTTTAAACATAAAATTTAAATCCTGTTATTAAATTAATTTGTTACTCAATTCCTTTTGGGAGGTATTAAATGAAAAATAAACTACTTGTCATTTTGGTTTTATTGATGTTAATAGTCCCAATTCAAATAGCATTTGGATTATCTCAAAATCTTGAAGTAAAAGAAAGTAAGGAATTTGAGATATCAAATATAAATGTCGATATTTCTGAATTAATATTAAAAATTAATGAATCTCTTCTTTTTAATTATCTTGAAAGTCTCGTAGATATTGGCCCTAGATATGTTGGATCAGAAAACTGTAAAAAAGCTGCAGATTACATTCATGATGAATTTGAAAAATTAGGTTTAGATGTATATATCGATCCATGGAATTATCCAAGATATAAATGTAGAAATGTTGTAGCAACTTTGAATGGAACAGATTCATCAAGCGATGCAATATTTGTTATTTGTGCACATTTTGATACAATCGGAGATTCTCCTGGTGCAAATGATGATGGTTCAGGAATCGCTGCTATGCTTTCTATTGCAAATATATTATGCAAATATACTTTTAATCATACAATTCGTTTTGTTGCGACATCTGGTGAAGAAGTGGGAATATATGGAGCCAATGATTATGCTCGAAAGGCATACTTAAGAGATGAAAATATTGTTGGAGTTTTGAATTTAGACACAATAGGATATACGACAGAAAAAGGTGGAAATTTTTGCTATCTTTTGAAACCAGAAAGGTCTAGTTGGATATCTTCAATTATTAATGAACTTAGCCAAACATATCAGGAATATATTAATCTTATACCTCTAGTGCTTAATAATAGGAATAATGACCATCGAGCATTTTTAAACTATGGCTATGATGCTTTACAGTTTGTCCAACTTTCACGTGGTGATTATCCATACCATACACCAGAAGATAAAATTGAAAAAGTCAATTTTACATATCTAAAAAAGGTTACAAGATTAATTTTCGCAACGATTTTAGAACTAGCAAATAGACCAATTGATGTCCAAGTTAGATTTGTAACACCAAAAGAAGGATATTTGTACCTGTTTGATCGCCCGTTATTAAGACAACCAAAGGTAAATATTTTAGGTAGAGATGCACGTGGTTTAACTTACATAATTGGTAGAACCACCGCAAGAATTAATATTACAACCAAGGAAGAAATCATTAGTGTTTCTTACTCAATAGATGGTATTGCTACATTTTCAGGTTTCTTCCAGGAATCTCCATATGAATGGAAAATAAAAATATCAAATGACATTTTTCCTTTAACAGGTAAACATACACTTGGTGTACAAGTATGTTCTAGTAGTGGAAAAACAGCTTATGATGAAATGGACATTTATATCTTTTCTACATATTAGAAGCAGATTCCTATTCAGACAACCTTACCTAGACATTCTTGTAGTATGTTATCAAGAACAATGAGATTCTTTTGTTTTGCAGAAACCTTTGGTTCCAATCCTTAAAAATCCATATAAAATATGGTTGCAAAAATATTAGATATTTTATACAAAAATCTTAAATATGAGAATTTGCGTTTTATGTATAAAAGTTTTGATACTATGATGCGAACAAAAGTTGTTAATGATTCTACAGATTTAGTACCTTTATTAAGGGCCTTTGATACTGAAACAAAAAAAGAGGTTTTTAACGAACTCCTCACAGATTGGAAACCACTCAGTGACATAAAAGAAAAATATGGTAACGAAGGAGAAACGGCTCTTGATTATTTTGATAAGATGAAACTAGTTGAAACCAAATGGACCACCCCCGACGAGGGAATAGATGGCAGACCACAAAAAAAATATCGTTCTTATTATTCTGCATTTAATATTAACATATCCTGCCCGGTAAATGAGATAAGTGAAATTTTCACTGTTGCTTCATTAAATAAAGATGAGTTCAGTAATCTTGAAGATAAAATCTTTAATTTTGTCGGGGAAGACGGAAAATTTGGAAATATGGTTGCAGAAAACTTTAAACTATCAAATCTTGCTTTAAAGGGACTGGTAAAGAGATCAAATAAGTTCTGCTATAAAGGTTTAAAGCTCAGTAGAAAAGATTAATTTTTTTAAGCATCTTTTTAATTACGTCTTCTATTCTCATTTTTGAATGGATTATTTGATAATTATTCAGGCCCTCTGGATTGTAATTCCCGCATATATTGCCAATGGCTGTGCTCTTATTGTTGGAGGCGGTACACCAATTGATTTTGGAAAGAATTGGAGGGATGGAAGAAGAATACTTGGTGATGGTAAAACATGGAGGGGACTTATTACCGGTGCTTTTTTAGGAATGACCGGGGGTTTCGGAATTACTGTTGCTGCAATTTTCATTTCGGATAGCGAATTTGCATATCTAGGTTTGAATGATTTTGGACGTTTTCCATTAATGATTCCTATTATTGCATCTATATGTTTTGGTGCACTTTTAGGCGATATTCTTGAAAGTTTTTTTAAGAGAAGATATGGTAAAAAACAAGGTGAGAATTGGATTCCTTTTGATCAGCTTGATTTTATTTTAGGAGTATTGTTTTTCAGTTTTATTATGTCAAGTTTATTACAAATTATTGGTATTACAAATTATAATTGGTTTACTGAGAGTTTTACATTATGGCACATACTTACCTTACTTATTGTAACACCATTTTTTCATATACTTGCAAATTTAGTTCACAAAAAAACAAGTAAAAATTAACTCGATAAACATAATATATAAGTAATTTATTTTATTTTATAATGAGGAAATGGAAATGGCTGCCGGCAATACTTCATCTATGAATGAAGAACTTAAAAAATGGTTAGAGGATTCAAAAGAAGAAATAAAAACCTCAAAGAAGAAAAATAGGAAATCAAAGAAACCTTTAGGTAAATGTCAAGTATGTGGAGAAAAGAAAGCAACATCTATTTGTTTAAAATGTAATCGATCAATTTGTAAATCATGTTATTTTAAATTAATTGGCATATGTAAAAAATGTGTACCAAAAGAAATTGCTGATAAATGGGATGGATCCAATCCCAATTGGGAAAAAGAACTGGGTGTTGAATGGGTAGGTTAAATATCACCTTTTTCTCTTTTTAATCTTTGTCCTTCTAAATATAATGCCATCATCGATCGTGCAATTCTCCATGAGGATGGATAAATAGGCACTCCAGCAGATTTAAGGTCCCAAACCAAATCCTCAAATTCTTTACCACCAACCCATGCAGCAAGAATTGGTTTTTTGAATTCCTCATGTAGTTTTCTTTCACGTATCATTTTAAGTATTGCACCAGTAAACTCAACAGGTCGAGCATAGCCACCATGAACAGATGCAACTATAATTCCGTCGATATTTGGGTCCTCAAGCAACGCTCGAGTTGATGCTTCATATCTATAGAAGCCTGCATCTCCAGTAAGATCGATTGGATTGTTTGGCTTTACAATGTCAGGGAGAATTTTGTCGATTTTTTTATAAGTTTTTGAGGAAAGTTTCGGTACAACAAGACCATTTTCTTCACATGCATCTGTTAATAAAATACCAATCCCACCTCCATTTGTAATTATACCGATACGATTGCCTTGGGCAGGTGGTTGACCTGCAAGAGCTCGTGCCCTATCAAATAGTTCAACTATATCCCTACACCTAATTCCTCCAGCCTGTTTAATTGCTGCATCATATATTTTGTCACTTCCCGCCATTGAACCAGTATGAGATGCAGTTGCTCTTGCACCAGCCTTGCTTTTCCCTGCTTTTACAACTAAAACTGGTTTTTTGCATTTTTTTATAGAGTTCATAAATTTTCTACCGTCTTTTACCGCTTCAATATATAAACCAACAACTTTCGTATCTGGGTCTTGGGCAAAATAATCGATTAAATCATCATCGTCAATATCTATTTTGTTACCAACTCCAATAATTTTTGAAATACCTACAAATTCATGATTTGCTAAATGAATCATTCCAATTCCAAGGGCACCACTTTGGCTAATTAATGATAGATTTCCCTCTCTAGCTCTGCCATATACAAATGATGCATCAAGTCCGTCTGAAGCATTTTTATAGCCCATTACATTAGGCCCAAGAACTCTCATATTTGATTTTTCAATTATTGTTTTTAATTCATCTTCTAACTCTTGGTTACCGACCTCACTGAAACCAGATGAAATAATTATTACATTTTTCACTTTTTTTTGTGTGCAATCCCGCATAATTTGGGGTACTATCTTTGCTGGAACAGAAACAATTACAAGGTCAATATGTCCAGGAACTTGTGTCACTTTTTTATAACATTTTACACCAAGTATTTCCTTTTCTTTTGGATTAATTGGATAAATCTTACACTCATAATCAGATATAAGTATATTTTTTAATGCTGCATGACCAATTTTTGTAGTATTTTTTGATGCCCCAACAACAGCTATGGTTTTTGGTTTGAAGAATGTTTCAAGTATATGCGACATTTCATTTCCCTCGATATTTACGCATTTTTGATAATGAATATATTTACTTAAACATAATGAAAAAAAATTTCAAATGTAATTTTTTATAATTTTGATAATTTCGTTACTATTTTTTGCTTTTCTATAATCTTCAAGCGGCTGTTTATTTAATACTAAAAAATGAGGTCCCCATTTATACAAATCCAAAATTTCCTTTGCTTGCTTTATTTCATCAAGGATATATAACACTGTTGCAAAAGCCTCTAGAGTTGATAATTTAAATGGTTTTCCATAATTGACTGGATTTGCTGCAACTACAAAAGGAAGTGCTCTTGAATTATATTTTTCATCTAAATGCTTAAAACAATTTTCTGCAGTTTTCCAAGAACAATCTACAGCAACTATGCCATAATTTCTTGCAGTGTACAAATCCTCTTTTGAAATACTTTTTTCTGCAAATGGGCTTAATACAATAGCACCTTTTGGAATTTTTTTTAAATTCCGTTCAAGCTTTGCAAAACCAAATTTATGTAATTTTCTTGCACTACATTTTTTCGGGTCATCCTCATTTGTATGATAGACAATTAATTTGATTTGCTTTTTCATTTCTCATCAATTCTTAAATCAAAAACATAGTGATTTATCCCTGGGGCATATGATTTAACATTATAATATCCCAAAAGCTCAGCTTTGCAACCTTTTTTGTTTGCTTCTTCTTCTACAGTTTTCATAGGTTTATTTGGAACAGCATGATTTGGAAAAGTATTATGATAATGAATTATACCACAATGTTCTATTAAACAATCAAAAGCAGCTGATAGGAATCTTTCATTTTCTTCAATATATCCCATAATAACTCGATTAGCAAAATTTTTTGGTGCAATTTCTCTATTGTCTCCCATTCTTGGTTCAACAATTGAAGATACATCATTTAAAATGATATTTTCGCTTAGATAATTAAAAGCAATTTGGTTTTTTTCACATGCAATAATTTTTTTAGGTTTGCTGTAAATGGCAATTGGAAGTGTGAAATAACCAATTCCTGCAAATAGATCAACAACAGTTTCATTTCCATTTGAAATATTTGCCATGCGTATTCTTTCATCCATATTTCCTGAAGAAAACATTAGTTTCTGTGGATCTAACTTATATTTAACTCCATTTTCTTTATGAACTGTCTCAGTATTTTTTGAACCATAGATAAGTTCAACATTTGGAACTCTAAATTCTCCCTTTATTCCACCAATATCATTTAGTACAGTTTTACAATTTAAAATTTCTGCATATTTTTCTCCTATTATTTTTTTATTTTCATTAAAAATTGAAGGCAAAACTATTGTTAGTATATCACCTATTTTTTCCCATTTTTGAGGTAATCTATTAATTAAATTCGAAGGAATTTCATTTAAAAGTGATTTTTTAATTTGAATAAATGGTATTTCAGTCATTTTAGGTGTTAAATATATTCAAACTATAAAATTCCATGCACTATTAATAGTTTCAATAAAGTATACAACAACTCTTTTTATTAAAATCTGCATTCATCCTTTAGCATGGAGCTTTTTCCGTATAAACCTCGTAAAAACCAAGATGCGATAATGCAAACAATAAAAAATTGTTTAGAATCAAGACGGGATATGGTTTTTGAATCTGGAACAGGCTCTGGAAAAACTATATGCACTTTGGCATCAAGCTTGGAATTTGCATTAGAAAACAATAAAAAAATAATTTATACAACAAGGACAAATGCACAACAAAGACAGGTTATTCTTGAGTTAAGAGCAATAAGAAACAATAATAATGATATAAAAGGAGAAATTTTTGGAGTTGGAATACAAGGTAGGGCAAATATGTGCCTACTTGCAAGAAACGATCCAGAGCTTTCAAAAGGCACATCTGATGAACTTTCAAGGTTTTGTTCAAATGAAAAAAAGAAGGCAAAATCAACGAGCAAAGATAATGGATGTATTTATTTCAGAAATTCAATAGATGAGAAAAAAACCGAAAATATAATTGATTGGGTTAAAAATAAACTTCCTACAGCAGAAGAATTTATTGATTTTTGTGAAAAAAAACAACTTTGTCCGTATGAGTTAAACAAGCAACTAATTCATGAATCAACAATTGTTGTTTGTCCTTACATTTATGTTTTCGACTTGATGATTAGAAACATTCTTTTTGATTCATTATCTGTTCCAGAAAATGATATGATTCTTGTTGTTGATGAGGCTCATAATCTTCCTAACTTCATAAGAGACCTTTATTCCTCTCAACTCAGTATGTTTATTTTGAATAATTGTGTCTTTGAAGCAGAAAAATATGGGGATCCTTCCATGCTTAATGGAAGACTCACTGTATCTGGATTTTGCAAACTCATAAATGATATTATAAGAGATTTAAGAGACACATATGTTTATGGCATTTTAGAAGGTGGTATTAGACAAGAACCAGTAAGAAAAGAAGATGCGTTTATTCCATCTCATGAATTTGAAACAGAGATCTTATCAAGGCTTAAAATTACTAGTAAAACATTTCATGATATAATTTCAGATTTAATTGCATTTGGTGAAAAGATACAAGAATATAGACAAAAAGAAGGAAAACTCCCTCGTTCATATCTTCATAAACTAGGACTTTTTTTAGAAATCTGGATCAATCTAGAAACCAATCAGCATGCTAAATTAATTGTTGATGCAACCGGTGGAAAAAACCCAAGAATAGAGGCTTTTTGTCTTGATCCCTCGGTTGGTACTGATATAATAAGAGATTTTCACTCTTCAATTCATATGTCAGGCACTCTTGAACCTATTGAAGAATATAGAGACTCTTTAGGATTAATTGGTGATTGTGAGCTTGTATCATATCCTTCTCCTTTTCCAAAAGAAAATCGAAAGGTTTTGTATGCAAGTGATGTGACTACCAAATATAGTGAGATAATTAAAGACGAAAAAATTCTTAATAAAATGAAAGCAATTGTTACAAATATTTGTAATTTCTTTCCTAAAAATACTATGGTTTTTTTCCCTAGTTTTAATATAATGTCTATGTTTAGAAACGATAAAACCTTTAACAAAATTAATCGCTGTTTGTTTGTTGAAGAGCAACAAATGTCCCAATCAGCGCTTATGGAGCTAGTATCTGATTTTAAGGATTTTGGAAATCAAAATGGAGAGGGTGCTGCATTATTTTCTGTAATTGGAGGAAGAATTAGTGAAGGCATGGATTTTCCAGCAAAACAGCTTGAAATCGCTGTAATTGTGGGCATTCCTTATCCAAAACCAACAGCGAGGCAGCGTGGACTTCAAAGATATTATGATCTCAAGTTTAGAAAAGGTTGGGAGTATACTGTTGAGGCACCCACTGCAAGAAAGCTTTTGCAATCTATTGGAAGACTAATTCGTGATGAAAATGACCGTGGTGTGGCAGTAATTCTAGATAAGAGGGCAACTCGGTTTAAAAGATATATTAGTGATTTACAAGAGTCAAAAAATCTAGTTGAAGATATTGAGAATTTTATGGAGAAATAATTTTTATTTTGGTAGAAGATTTGGTATTCCATCTTCAATTGTATAATTACAACTACACTTTTTACAAGAAAAAACCCCTTCAATAATTTCCCCTTTTTCCTCTTTGTTTATTTTCAAATCAAGATTTCCTTTGCATGTTGGACAACAAAGAATATCAAGTAATTCCTTTTTCATAAATCAGCCCTCTCCAATATAAAATGGTCTTCTTTGACCAACATCCGAGTCCCAAATATAAACCCAATCATCTTCACTGTTTTTTCTACCCTCTTCTATGTTTTGTATAAAATTTTTCACTTGAGAATCCATAAAATCTGCCGCATGAACAACACATGCCTCGATTGTGTTAGGAATACGTGGCGAGCCATACTCGTATTTGCCATGATGGCTAAGAATAATATGGCATAATAAATCTTCTAATTCTTTATCAAAATCCTTTCCACTACTTTTTAATTCAACAATTTTTTCACGTATCCATCTATCACCCATAACAATATGTCCGATGAAATTTCCTTCATCTGTTTTATCTACTGCAGCTTTAGTTTCATATTCTTTCAATTTTCCAATATCGTGAAGTATTGCACCTGTTACTACTAAATCCTTGTTTATGACTTCGTACATCTCACAAATATTCTTACAAAGTCGTATCACACCTACTGTATGCTCTAAATTTCCACCAACATAGTTATGATGATGGGTAATTGCAGAAGGGGAATGATTATAATCCTTTACAAAACTTGAATCATCAAAGAATAAATTTAGGAGATTTTTTAATTGTATATTTTCAATTCCATCGATATCACTTTTAATAACCTTGAAAAGTTCATTTATTTTATTTTCTTCAAGAGAAGGAATGAAATCATTTACATCATACTCATTTGGACTGCATCTTCTAAGCCCGCCAATTGTCTCATTTATGGATATTTGAGGCTTATCTTCATAAATTTCTAAATTTCCAAGTCTAACTTGAACAACATCTCCAACTTTAAAACTGTCATATAATCTTTTAACTCGTTCTTTATTATCTCCTCCCCAAAATTTGATATTAATTTCACCTGTTTTGTCTGTTACAACAAGACCAAACCAAGTTCCTCTCTTATAAGGTCTCGGAGGATTTTTTATTTTAACTGCATATATATCGTTTACAACATCGCCTTCTCTAAGATTTTCAATATATTGCTCCTTTTTTCTTTTACCTATATCTGCCTCTATTATTGTTTGCTCGTCTTTCTTTTTACTATATTTGTATAAATCTGGCATATTATTCTCCCCAGATAAAACTTAATTTTACACACTATAAATTCATAGTTTATACTCTTTTCCTTCTTTTATCATCCTTGTTTGCATGCTAAGTGTTCTAAAAATACCAGGATGTTCTGTATGAATAGGAAAAAGAACCTTTGGTGTTACAGTATTGATTAATTCTTTCAAATCTGTACCATTTATATGTCCAGAGCAATGGGATTGAACAAATTTTAGGTTAAAATGTCTTATCCATGCCTTCATTCGTTCAAATGAAATCTCCATTTCTTCATTAAATGGTTCAGAAAGGGAATGAATATATATTCCACCATTTGGCTTCAAATCAATTAACATGTTAAAATAGTAAAAATTTAAAACAACCATGTAATTATTTGGTTTTTTTGTAATTTCTTCAGTAGTGATTATATTTGGATAATTCAACCTTTTTTTAATATACATGTCTGTATAATCTTCATCAATATAAGTGCCAGTTAATCTTTTAGGTTTTAAAATCAAAATATTTTCATCCTTACTATTAGGTGATTTTAACTTTTTATCCTTATGATATCGTTCTAGAAAACATGCATGTTTGAAACTTATTACAAGTTTTTTATCAAGGTCTTTTGCAATTCTATAGAAAGTTGTAAATCTATCTATGTCTTTGAAATTAAAATCAATAATTGATAGTTTTTTATTCTTTGATATTTCTTTTTTTGATTTTTGGTATACTTTTTGTTCTGATTCATTTGTTTTTTTAATATTTATTCTAGTTCCTTCAGTTATCATTCCTATTGGTTTGACCTCTTTTGAGGAATTAATAAAATCATTTGTCATTTTTGCATGAATCCCATGCATTCTCAAGTCACCTGTATATACAATAGAACCTTCAGAGGTGTGCACTATTAACCCATATGCTCCAGGAAGAGAATGGTCCACATGGATTGGTTCAATTTCAAGCGAATCTATGAGGATTTTTTTACCAGTTCTAAAAGTGTTAAATACCCTTTCAGTAGGTGGATTTTTATATTCATGTCTATAAAGAGGTCGTTTTTTGAAGTTTATTACTTCATTTTCAATGTTTCTTTGACTTTGTTCATCAACAGCATCAAGAATTGATTTGCTTGTTTCGCTACAGTATATTGGAATATCTTTGTGTAGAAATGAAATATAATTTGCATGATCCGCATGCGCATGAGATAAAATCACTCCTCGTACGTCTGGATGCTCTGGCTTTCTACCTAGGTGTTCAATGAGATCCTCACGATAGATTCCATTTATATCAGGAATTAAATTTAACGCAAGAAAATCTCCAATTCCATTTGCTGTTCTTGGAGTTAAAAATTCTTCAAAATATTCTTGTCTTCTTTTAAAACTCATTCCAAAGTCTAAAAATATTTTTGTACCATTATCCTCTAATAGAATTTTGTTTCCACCAATTTCTTTTATCCCACCATAAATTGTTAAACTTACCAAACCAAAGTCCCCAATAAGAATTTTAAGTGTAAATGACTAAATAAAGTTTATTGAAAATAAAAAAAAAGAGAAGGAGTTGTGTTTATTTTTTCTTGTCTTTCTGTTGGGCAAGATACCTTGCACGCTGACCGACCATAAAGAGCTTTGCGATAAATGTTATCTCATTTGCTTCATCCTTATTTGATACTTGCCCTACTATCTGCATTATTATCAATATCTTTTTTGTTTTCTTTCTTTTAAAGGATTGTTGTACAGTTATTACCTAAAACGTGTTTATCGAAAATATTAAATCTGCCTCCTTTATACAATGGCTGTAAGGGTGTCGCCTTTATGACGAAAATAAATATCCACGACATGCTTACATCATATGATAAAAATAAACTTACAATAGCAACAGTTTGTTCTCATTCAAGCCTTCAGATTTTTAATGGAGCGAGAAAAGAAGGTTTTAGAACAATTGGTATCTCTGTTGGTGAAAAAAAGAAATTTTATGATGCTTTTCCATTAGGTAAACCTGATGAATTTTTAACCGTAGATAACTACAAAGACATACTAAAATATACAAATGAACTAAAGGAAAAAAATGCAATAATTATACCACATGGTTCTTTTGTTGAATATCTTGGCGCTGAAAATTTCTTAAAATTGGATATTCCAACTTTTGGTAATAGAGATGTTTTGTTATGGGAGTCAGATAGAGGGAAAGAAAGAATCTGGTTGGAAAGAGCAGGTCTTACTATGCCTATGGAAATTAAAAATCCAAGGGATATTGATAATCCTGTTATTGTAAAATATCATGGAGCAAAAGGCGGTAAAGGTTTTTTCATTGCAAAAACATATGATGAATTTCTTAGAAGAATCAAGAAAGATAAACCATATACTATCCAGGAATTTGTTATGGGGACTCGTTATTATCTTCATTATTTTTATTCACCTATCCAAGAAAATGCTTATAAGTTAAGCAAAGGCAGTATTCAACTTCTTTCAATGGACCGTAGAGATGAAACTACTATTGATGAGGTTCAAAGACTTGGTTCTATTGCCGAACTTGAGGAAATTGGAATTCATCCTACTTTTGTTGTTACTGGTAACATTCCTATTGTTATGAGAGAATCTCTCCTTCCAAAGGTTTTTGAGATGGGTGCTGCAGTTGTTGAAAAATCTTTAAATCTATTTGGTGGAATAATTGGTTCATTTTGCTTGGAAACAGTTGTAACTGAGGAATTAGAGTTTAAAGTCTTTGAAATTTCAGCAAGAATTGTTGCAGGGACTAACCCATATATATTTGGTTCCCCATATTCAGAATTAATTCAACCAGATATGTCAACTGGTAGAAGAATTGCTCAAGAGATAAAATATGCTGCTAAAAAGAATCTTCTTGAAAAAATTTTAACATGAAATTCTGATAAATATTATATAAATATTTTAATAAATTAAGAATGTTTATATATTATGAATAATTTATATAGTTATCATGGATTGCATAATCTTAATTTATACTTAAAATGGGAGGAAAATATGAAAAAGAATATGAATTTTATTAGGCTGTTAATGATTTCAACAATATCCCTTTTTTTGGTATTTCCTGTTAGTGCAAATATATACCAATCTATTGAAAACAATGAAAACTTAATTATTTCACCATTAGAAGATCCACCTATTTCTTTTGATTTAAGAGATGTAAATGGTGAAAATTATGTCACAGGAATTCGAAATCAAGGTTCATATGGTACATGTTGGACACATGGTTTCTGTGCCTCATTAGAAGGTAACCTTTTAATGACTGGTAATTGGGAGGCTGCAGGCGAAACAGGAGAACCAGATCTTTCTGAGGCTCACTTAGACTGGTGGAATGGATTTAACACACACAACAATGACGATGATCCTGGAGGTGGAGGATTAGACCCACACTGGGGTGGTGATTACATGGTTTCCTCAGCATATATTGTAAGAGGTGAGGGAGCCATAAGAGAAATTGATGCTCCATACCAAGAACTTACAACCCCGCCTGAAAGAGATGATCCAAGTTATCATCATTATTATCCAATGGATATCGAATGGTTTGTCGCAGAACCTGATCTTAGCAATATTAATACAATTAAAAACATAATCATGGAAAAGGGAGTTATTGGAACTGCTTTTTGTTCTAGTGATTATTATCAAAATTTTGGTGATTATATTGTTCATTATCAACCCCCTGAAACAACAGATGAACCAAACCATGCTGTAGCAATTATAGGTTGGGATGATGAAAAAGTAACTCAGGCTCCTAGCAATGGTGCATGGCTATGTAAAAATAGCTGGGGAGATTGGGGACCAGAGCATGGATATTTCTGGATTTCATATTATGATAAATGGTGTGGACAACATCCAGAAATGGGTGCAGTTTCTTATCAAGGTGTTGAGTATGAACCATACGATTACTTTTACTATCATGATTATCATGGCTGGCGAGATACATTGACAGATGTTTCAGAAGCATTTAATGCATTTTCTGCAACAGCAGAGGAAGATATTGTTGCAGTAAGTTTCTACAACGCAGATGATGACGTTACTTATATTGTGAGAATATTTGATGATTTTATTGATGGAGATTTACAAAATGAACTTACTTCTAAAACTGGCTATATCGACTACAAAGGTTTTCACACAATTGAACTGGATACAATAGTAAGCATTACTGCTGGTGATGATTTCTATATATATGTTCAACTGTCAAATGGTGGTCATCCAATTGATAGGACCTCTGAAATTCCTGTTTTACTTGGTGCTAGCAGGTCTCGTGTGATTGTCAAGTCTGTCGCTGCACCTGAAGAGAGTTACTATAAAAATGGTTCCACATGGTATGATCTTTTTGACTACGAATTTAATGACTCAACTTGGGATGAGTCTGCAAACTTCTGCATAAAAGGAATAATTGGTGAAAGAATTTCAGCTGTACCTGATTTAGATTGTGAGGGAGAATTAATATGGGAAAAAGTAAAACCATTAACAGAAATAACTGGAAGCTTCACAGTTGAAAATATTGGTGAAGAATATTCAGAACTTGATTGGACCGT
The DNA here is from genome assembly GCA_020350365.1 of Thermoplasmatales archaeon. GTDB lineage: Archaea > Thermoplasmatota > E2 > DHVEG-1 > DHVEG-1 > SG8-52-3. Next base: position 155,099 of record CP070712.1, read on the forward strand.
TTCCGAATGGCCAGAATGGGGAGATTGGACATTTTCACCAAAAAGTGGTTATAATTTATTACCTGAAGATGGTAAAATCACTGTTGAAGTTAGTGTTATAGTACCAGAAGATGAAAATAAAGAATTCACTGGAGATGTAAAAATACAAAATACAAATAATGAATCTGACTTTGAGATAATTGAGGTATATCTAAAGACACCTAGATCAAGTGGTATTTTCTTTGATTTCATTTTAAAAATCATTGATAGATTCCCAATACTACAGCTAATATTAACAAAACTATCTATAATCTGAAATTGAAAGTAAAATAAAAAATCATTTACAAAGGGTAACCATTATTGCTATTTGAGCCCATAATCTATTTTCAGCCTCATCAAAAATCACTGATTGGTTTCCATGTGCTACTTCCTTTGTAACTTCATAATCATAATATGCTGGCAGGCAGTGTAAAAATATTGCATCGTTCTTTGCCACACTCATTAAACTTTCATCAATAGTATATCCTTGAAAATCTCTTATTCTTTTTTCCTTTTCTTTTTCATCCCCCATCGATACCCATGTATCTGTTGCAACAATATCAGCATTTTTTGTACAATTATTAACAACATCTATTACTTCAATTTTGATGCCATATTTTTTTGCTTCTTTAACAAAGAATTCATCTGGCATATAATTTGCTGGTGTTACAATCTTAATATTCATTCCGACTATTCCACAACCCAAAAGATAGGAATGTGCCATATTGTTTCCACCATCGCCAATGTAAACAAAGTTAAGTCCCTTAAGGTTCCCTTTATGTTCTTTTATAGTCATCAAATCAGTTACTATCTGACAGGGATGCTCCTTATTATCAAGTCCACTAATTACTGGAACTGTTGCATATTTTGCAAGTTCCTTCATTGCCTCATTGCTCATCGCTCTATACATTAATATATCACAATATCTTGAAAGAACAAGTGCGGTATCTTCGATTGTTTCTCCCCTACCAAGTTGTAAATCGTTTTTACTAAGAAAAATTGCATGACCGCCAAGTTTAGTCATTCCTACTTCAAAAGATACTCTAGTACGCGTACTTGATTTTTCAAAAATCATCCCAAGTGTTTTTCCTTTTAACAGTTCAATAGATTCACCGTTCTTTGATTTTCCTTTGAGCTTAATTGCTAGATCAATTATTTCCTCTAAATCGCCTTTAACATCAAGCATTGAAATAAAATCTCTTTTCATTATTTTGGGGAATGCTATTTATTTCTTTAAAAGTATCGGATAGATAAACTATATTTTTCAATCAGCTATAATAGGAATTTTCCTAAAAATTAATAGTATAATTGAAAAAACAATTGAAGAAACCCCTAAAAGAATAAATGGAATCCATATACCAAAAACATCTGATAGAAAACCTCCGAAAAACAAAAATATTGTGCTACCAATAATTTGCAATGTAAAAATCGTTCCAAAAGTTTTTCCTTCAACAGATTCATGAGTTATCTCTGAAATTAATGTAATAATTGCTGGAAATGTAATAAAGACTGTAATTCCCATTAGGGCAATTATAAGAATAACTAATGAAATATTTGTAAAATAGGTAATTAATATACTTGTTACTCCAACTGTAAAATAAGATAGAAATACAACATTGTTTCTTCCAAATTTACCACAAATTCTTCCATATAATATCGATGATATACTACCTATTCCTATCCAAACGGAAACAATTAATCCGATGGCAGTTAAAGATAGCTCAGTGGTCTCTGTTAAATATAAAGGAAGGTAAGTTATTATTATTCCCCAGGAGGAGCCACTAATTATATAAGCAGGAATTACCAGCTTTATTCTTTTTAAGAAAACTATACTTTCTTCAATTGCTTCTTTTATAGTTTGTCTCTTTGAGGTTTTGTTTACAAGAAGATATTCTTCTTTAATATTGCTGGTTATAGCCGTACCAATTAAAAGTACAATAGAACCTGCAATTGACCAAAGATATAATGGGTATTTCCAGTTTGTAATTTCTGATATGTATAATGTTGTTGATATTGCAATAAAGGCACCGATATCAGCAAGTCCACTTTGTATACCCATTGCCCAATCAAGCTTGTGTTTTTTAAAAATTCTTGAAATCCAACCTATTCCAATAGGATGAAAAAAACTTTCAGATACTCTTAATAAAAACATTATTAAAATTATTGTATAGAATCCATTTACTTGTGTGAAAAGTAACATAGATATACTTGTCAAAAGAATCCCAAAGGAAAGCAGGGTTCTTGAATTTTTACCATCTGAAAATCTTCCTAGTAATAATTGGGAAAAGATATGAATTATGAGCGATCCACCAGTAATTATTCCGATTTGGGTATAACTTAAATTGAAGATTAATTTAAAAATTGGAAATAGAATTGGTATTGCTGCAACTGT
>CP070712.1:157608-198301 GCA_020350365.1 Thermoplasmatales archaeon
ATTAGGATATTCTTATGCATATTTCATCTTATCTAGGGATGCTCCCTTTGTAAACCAACCTTTAAAGCAAATCCAATATAATTCTTGTTAATCTTTAAACCAGAAAAACCAACTATTCCTCTTAATCTGTTATCAAACAAGAATCCATCCCAACCAAGTGAACCATAAAAAGAACCAGACCAAGATTTAGCGCCACTCATACCATATGTAGTTATATTCCCATAAGCTGGATAGTAAACCCAATAACCTAAATCAACCATTCTTTCAATCCCAAAACTTACACTTTGGGATATTGCAATGGGTTTGATATGTACATAGAGGCTGAAAATAAACCACACAATGTAAAGAAAAGAAGATTCAAAAGACGTTAAAAAGTCAAATAACATAGGTCTTGTAAAACTCGTTAAGTTGATCCATTCTCCCGCTACAAAGCAAAATGAATTATGATATTCATCAATTGAATCATCCGCCTTAAAAAGATTCTTCTTTTTATTAAGGTAGTTATTCATATTATAAAATCCTGTAACCAATCTTTGAGCCTGTTTAACGGATAATCCACCAAGCAATCCAAACTTATCTAGCTCAACCACTGCTTCCTTGAACACCTTCTCAGCTTCTTCTCTTGATTCAGCAGTGCTTAATTGTTCTCTAATAGAATCAAACAAAGCATCTAACTCTTCTGCTTCCTCTTGAGTCATCTTAACTGAATGTTTCCTTCCTATACCTGTAAATTCAGATGTGATATTGATATATTCTACATTATTATCATTTGGTATAATATCTGCAATTGCAGGTTGTATCCCAACACCAATAAACAGGACTATAACTCCAACTACCAGACCCTTATTCAATACAGGATTTCCTTTCATTTTCTCTTCTCCCTCAATATTTTACATCCATTGTTGGATATTTAAATGTTACAAATAACTGATAGACATGTAAACAAAGCATTATTTTATTAGATAAACATCTATGAAGCTGTTTCCTCAGGACCAATATTATAGAAGTTTGATGGATCATTCTGATTATTATATTCAGTTGAAATCCAAGAAGGACTTCGTGCAATATTAGAAACACGAAGTTCATCCAAAAAGCCATCCCAATATCCCTCAATACCAGCATCGGGATCCTCAGCACCAATAATAAAAACATCTGTACCATCACTACAACTTCCAAGATTACTAACGTCAATTATCTCAGATTGAAGTTGTCCATTTTTGTAAATATACATACAGCGATTATTTCTATCTAAAACCCCACAAATATGATACCAGGTATGTAAATCAAATGGACTATCTGTTTTAACACCACGTGCAGGAACAGTGTTATCAGAACACCAAAAGCCACCTATTTTAGGATAATTTATATTATTCTCTTCAAATAGTCTCATTGCAACATAATAACCAGTCATACCTTCCATAGTACTCATGATAACATTCCACTTATTTATCGAATGAGTTTCAACCTTAATCCAGGCAGAAAAAGTAGTATCGTCATACAACCCAATCTCATAAGTCCCAGCGGCATCAATAAATGCTTCATCAGTACGTTCAAAATCTTGTGCTTTTCCAATTTTACCACTTGAAACCTCTAATGGAATATTATTAGATCTCTTGTTACCTGTATTATTATTAAATGTACTATCACTTATTGTTAATACAGTCTTATCGTTCATATGCCAAACAGCTTCAAAATTTTCATCCCATACAAGTTCAGGAGATTGTTGATCACCACAAAAAGGATTACCATAATACATATAAAAATCAGTATCAACAGAAGAAGAAAGACCTAGAACATTCACCCAACAAACAAGCTCACCACTAGAACCATCATAAGACTCAATCTCATGATACAACTTAGAAGCAACACCAGAACCATCCATAAACAAAACATCATCACCATCAACCTGAGCCTTAACCCTCAAATCAGAATCAACCAAACTAACAAGCACAGGAAAATCAGAAAGATCACCATCAACCATATCATGATCTATTGTTATCTTCTTACGATACTGCCATCCTTCATCAAAAGGATCAAAAGGAGGCCCAGCCTCAGTAATAAAACCAAACTGCTTCTCAACAGTATTCGTACCATCAGAAACCCTAACCGTCCAACTATACAACTTATCAACCTCAAGACCAGCTACAGGTATCGAATAAACACCATCATTCTTTAGATGACCTTCACCAGACCCAATATCAGGATCTGTCGTAACCCAATAACTCATACGATCACCATCAGGATCACTAATACGAAAACTAAGCTCAGACAAAGAAACAGGAACCTCAGATGTACCATGAGATGGATTTTCATTAGAAATAATAGGTTTCTGGTTTTCTGGATATACTGCAACACTATCTGCTCCAACGATTGCCAACAAAGCATAACCACCAAAACCAAAAACAGCAGGTTCACCAGGGAAAGCCCAAGTAAGACCTACACCCATAAAACCCAAGGCAATACCAAATTGAGCACCATGTGCAATATAACCATTTCCTGTGAAGATATTTGCAGCGGTTACCAAGCCATCCGCTGACCATATAGTTGCTAAACGTGGTCTAGGAAACATAATAGGCGGGAAGATGAATCCACTACCTCCACCAGCAAGACTACAAAACAATGCAGAACCAATATTAAGAAATGGACCTGGAAGAATACTATTTCGAATAGTTGAGCTACTAGAGCTTGGAACAACATCCTTTGCAATTGGATTATCCTCTTTCAATCCTAGCCAATTTGGATTCAATAATGAAAATACATCATCCTTTGATAAACCATTAGGAATAAGTCCATTCACATTTAAGATTTCTACAAAATTATATTTCAAAACTTTTGTTTCATCACTTGTAGGTTCACTTGTTATCTTATATTTTAACTCTTCAAACATACAAGAAATATCTTTAGCTATATCAGTTGATAATTCAACCTTACAATTATTTGACCCTGTTTTATCAAAAGTATAAAAAGTAAGAGATAAAGTATCCTGTACATCATTATAATCCCCCGCAATAATTGGGACAACACCGGCTCCAATAAATAATAATATAACTCCAACTACAAGAGACTTATACAATACAGGATTTCCTTTCATTTTCTCTTCTCCCTCAATATTTTAAATCTGATAATTGTTATTTAAATGTTACAAAAATAAAGACAGTCGTATTTCTAGCAATGAGAAACGTTCCAAAAACCAATATAACAAGGAAATAGATGTTTCTCTGTTTCTTGGTATATTTACCTCAAAAGATGCCCAGTTGCTTTCCATATTACAGGTGTCTTTTACTTTTGCTTTAATAATATAGGTACCTTCTTCTTCCCATCTGTGACTGCGGGTAATTTCATGAGAAGATCCAAAAGGTCCGATCCACTCATCAATATAGTCATCACCCCAGTCAATGTAATAATAAAGGTCATCATCATCCGGGTCATTTGATATAAATTTGAAATCATAGTAAATCCCAGTTTTTCCATTCTTAGGGCCGCTTATAGTTGGCGAATATGGTGCAAGATTGTTATAATATGTTATAAAACAACAATCACTAGAGTACACATTATGCCAAGACCCATAATTGAAAATATGTACCATTCCTCGATCATATGGATTGCTTGGATTGGTATACCAGCAATAAATTGGTTCATCACCATGCCCACCATCACCCTCACATACCAAATAATATGTCTTATCAACCTGAACCTCTATATCAGTAAAATCAAATTCATTCCACCCGTCTATTACCTGATTACCTGATTTTGTAACCTTTAATAAATCAACACCATTGAGATTATCCCTCAAGCAAAATTCCAAATCATAATCTGGAACACCATTATACCTAAAAATTTTCAGATCCACTTTTGAAAGTCTTTCAACACTAGGTTTAAAAGACTGTGCAACGAATTGACCATAGTTTATATTGTATCCAGAAACACCATGGGTTGTCTGCTGTTGATCAATATATTCTCCTTTTGCAATATCAAACTCATTTCTAATATTTAATTGATGATTAAAAAATGATATATCTCCAAATTCATCTGAGCTAACATTTTTGGTATTATTAACACCTGATGCAACAACTGTTCCAAAAAATAAAACAATTATTCCAAAAACCAGCATCTTTTTTAATAAATTATAATACATATTTTTTCCTCCCTCAAATCTGTGAATATAATCTAATATATGATATTTAAATGTTACAATCTATCATATGTCATATTGTTCCTTTGCTGGACGTAAATCATATGTAGTCCAAGGACTTGTTTTATCAAGAAAAACCCAGTACCTTGTTCCCTTAATTGGCCTTGGACCTAAGGAAGACCAATCATCCCAATAATTCCTAAAATATAAGTTATACGATGATTTATTGAAATATATATGATCAGGATTATTTAAAAAATTATTTTTTGTAATTATATTCAAAAAGGACGATTTGATGAAAATTCCATGGAGAAAATTATTTCTAAAGGTATTTTTTGTAATTTTATTTTTTATTGCACCAATCAACCAAATTCCTTTCCCACAATTTTCAATGATGTTACCAGTAATAATATTCCCATTTGAGCTAAATAAACCTATTCCATAGTCCCTATATTCAATAGAATTTTCTAGTTGATTATTCAAAATCATATTGTTTGAGGATATATCTAAAGCAATGCAAACTGAATAACATGAAAAAATATTATCAGAAATAATACTATTATTTAAGGTTCCATATAATCCAACCTCTCCACCTCGAACAGTAAAGTGTTCTATAGAAAATTCATTAGCATGAGCTTCTATGATTATATAAACGAAGGCATCAATAATTGTTGTCTCTTTATTTTCCCCAATTAGATTGATTGATTTCTCTATTATTAATGATTCATAATACGGTGATGAATCATCATATACAAAAACAGTATCACCATCATTTGCATCATCTATTGCATCCTGTATTTTTGTATAGTTACCAGGTCCTGTTCCACCAACATAAAGAGTATTACCAGAATTGAGTGGTATAGAAGATTTCTTCACATAATCAATTGCAACTGATGGAGTAATACATGTTCCCAGAAAAAGGAATGTTATTCCAAAACATAGTAGGATTTCTTTCTTCAAACTCATACCTCTATATCATATGGTTCTTTTGCAGGACGCCGATCAAAGATAAACCATGGTATATAATATTCATTGAAAGGAAGAACTCCAGGTATAATCTTCGGACCAATACCAATCCAGGTATCCCAATAATTCTCTATCCATCCTTTTTTCCTAAATATATTCAAAATCATATTAATAAATCCAAATAATTTTCCCCACCAATATCCACTTCGGCTGTAATTTTTAAAATTATTTTTTGTAATAATATTTTCAAAGGCCAAAAAATCTGCATCACAAATCCCCACAGAACAACTTTCAATGTCATTACCATAAATAATATTATAATCACCTTCTAAACGAATTCCACAACCACATCGTTTTATCATATTACCTGAAACATTTTGCAATTCACCATTCATCCAAATACCCATTTTAAGACAATCTGTTATAACATTTCCTGATATGATACAACTCCCTTTATGAGCATAGAATACAGGGTTATATACTAATGAAACATAAATTCCATAATTATAACAATCACTTATATAATTATTAATAATCGTAATATTGTTAGTAATTCCACCATGAGCAACAAGAATCCCTGAACTTGAATTACGAATAATACAATTTGAAATCATTAAATCTGATATGTTAATCCATTCAAGTTCATCAGGCCATTCGGTTCCAACCCAAATACATGCAAACTTATACGAAATATTCGTCCATGAGTTTTCAATTATAAAATTAGAGACAGTTATATTACTTTCAATTAACTTAACGACATAAGTTGTTCCATCACCTATAATAATAGGTTTTCCGGTATCATTTCCCCCTCCAAGTTCATGAGGTATACCAAGAAGTGTAATGTTATCTTTTATTATTCTAATCACTTGTTCAAGATAAGTCCCACTATACACCTCTATAGTATCACCCGGGTTTGCAAAACTTAAAGCATCTTTTATAGAGGTATAGTCTCCATCGCCCTCATCATCTACAGTGATTACAGTCTTATCAGATATAGGTATAGAAGCATTCCTTACATTATCAATCGCAACTGATGGAGTAATACAGGTTCCCAGAAAAAGGAATGTTATTCCAACAGCTATTAGGATATTCTTATGCATAGTAAATCTTATTATTTTCTATTCAGGATATATTAATTCAACACCAATTGCTATACCATTTAAATGTATCAGCTCACACCGGGGATCATAATAATAGGTAAAAAGCCCTAAGAATTTATCCACTCTTAATTCAACAAATTCATCATCAAAACTATCTAAAAGGAAAATATCCCATCGAATATATGGAAATTTATATATACGGAGATAATTAAATTTTTTTGGAATAATCTTAATATCCTTATAAATTCCATTATAACTTCTTTGACGTAACAGTCCAAGAAGCTTAAATTCATGTGTTACATTAAACTCCATTTCAATAATATCACTTCTGTTATAGATAGCAAGAATACTAACTAGAGATGGATAATCATTGTCTGTTCTATAATGCTCATTTTTTGCTCTTGATTTTGTTGAATGAACTTCAAGATAAGGATGATAATCTTCATCATCACAATCTTTTGAATAAAAATATGCTGCTGGAATATTATGGGTTCCCCAATATGTTTCATCCATTATTTTCCATCCAAAATTAGCATTCTCATCTTTATGAAAAAATATTACATCTTCAGTTAAATCAATAGTCATCCAGGTATCAATATAATCTGGAACATTTGCAGAAGAACTAGCCGTATCTTCAACTTCTGGCTGATTATTAAACGTGATCGTATCTTCAGACCAATCCTCTTTTACCCTATATACTGTTAAAGGTCTACCTTCTGGATTATTTTCAGTCCATGCGTAATAATAAAGATATAGCGTAGCAGAATCAATTCTATGATTCTCAGGTATATTAGAAATATCAAATTTTATGAACGTATCACATCCCCAATCTGGTGTTGCTCCATACCTATTACTTACAGTAACAAATCCATTATTTCCATAATTTGTATCAGGGAAACGTCGAACTACTTTAGAATCATCAGTTGGATAAAAATTCTCGATTGTATCATCAGGATTTTCGATAGAAATTAATATATCATTTGTCTGAATATTTGTGTTTAAAGCAGATACAGAGCTTACTCCAAACAACAATATTATTGTTACTAAAACCAGCGTCTTTTTTAATAAATAATTACTCATCTTTTATTCCTCCCTTCATAAATTACATCAAATGTTGGATATTTAAATGTTACAATAACAAAAAGTTTGTGAATAAAAATAGAAGTAAAGAAAAAAATTAAATAACTGTTACTGTGAAAAATCCAACCATCAATCGTTTTCCAACATAACCTAGTTTATCTTTTGAAACTATAATTTTTTCATTTGAATTATATATCTTGAAACCAAAAGGATTGGATCCAATTGAGACCACCATCTTTGCATTGAAAGAAATACTGTCTTGACCTGTGGTACGATTTGTGATTAGTCCTATTAGAAAAGATTCTCTTGGAATTGATACGTTTGAAAGTGCTTTATATGCATTTATTCGCCCTGTTCCAATATAATATGTTGAGTTGTAAGGGTCCACATTTTCACAGATATATGACTTAACATCATCAGGTAACAAGTAAGGGTTTTTTGATAAAATTAAAGCAGCAACACCGGCAACAAGTGGTGTCGAAAATGAGGTACCTGAGACAGATCTATAATAATTATACTCTGATTTTATACTTGTTGTAAAAATTAAATTTCCTGGTGCAGCAATATCAACCCAATCACCATAATTACTACCTGATCCTGGGCCCCAATCATCCCCATCACATCGTTCATCATGTTGATTTGTTGCTGCTACAGCAGTGACGTTTTCGTAAGCTGCGGGATAACATTTGGTTGATACATTGTGGTTGTGGGCACAGGCAATTAAAAACGCTCCTTTAGAATATGCGTAATCCACTGCATCCTTTACTATATTTGGGACTTGATAGGTTCCAAAACTCAAACTTATAATATCAGCTTCATTATCAGCAGCATATATTATTCCTATTGCAATATCCTCCCAATACGAAACCCAAGTTTCACTAGCAATCTTTACAGGCATAATTTGGCAGTTCCAGCAGGCCCCGGCGCCACCTATACTGTTGTTGTTTATCATACCTGGTACTCCTGCACAAAGAGTACCATGGCCATGACCGTCCATTGGGTCAGAATTGTTATAGTAAAAATCCCAACCTCGAATATCATCAATATATCCATTACTATCATCATCAATGCCATTATCAGGGATTTCATCTTCATTAATCCAGATTTTATCAGCAAGATCTGGATGAGTATAATTTATTCCTGAATCAACTATTGCTATGACAACGTCTGAACCCCCGGGTTCAATTTCCCATGCTTCTGGTGCATCGATATCACAATCAGGGGTCCCGTTCATTGGTGGCGAAGGCGGTGGTATGAAGTTCTGCCCAGTGTTATGTAGTGCCCATTGATAATCAAAATATTCATCATTTGGAATGATAGCAGGATAAACAACGCCATTTGGTTCAACATATAAAACATCTGGATTTAAGGAATAATCTTTTACAATAGACAATATGTCAGAGTTCTCTTTGACGTTTAAAAGGTATATATTATCAAGTATTGTATTTTCAGCTCTTCTGAAAATTTTCTTAATTGAATTCACCTGGTATTTTTCATTAAGTTTTAAAATATTTGGACTTTTAATAGTTGTGTCTTTAGTTAGTTTTACAATAAACTCTCCAGGTGCAAATTCCAGAGTTTCTATGTCTTCAAAAAACGCTCTTTTTTCATTTTTAATTCTGTTTATATTTCCAATTGCTGGGATAGCAGTGGAAATCAAAAGAATAAAAACAAATACTACTACCAATTTTTTCTTCATATTTATTGTCCTCCCAAATTTTTAATCCTTTAGTAGATATTTAAATGTTACAATAATAAAGACAGCAATCTTTCAAGTATTGGAAAACGCTCTAACAGCAATTCAAACAATAGATATGATGAGGTTCTGGTCCTTGGTATCGTGACCTCAAACTCATTCCAATCACTCTCAGTATCTGAGGTATCTTTTGCTTTTGCCTCAATTAAATATGTCCCTTGTTTTACATAAGTATGAGTTATTTCAATATCTAATCCAGATTGATGTGGACCATCCCAATATTCTATATGACCATCACCCCACTTAATATAATAATAAACATCATCACCATCTGGATCTACTGAGTTGAATATGTAAGTGTATTCAGTCCCTGCTACTCCGTTAGTTGGACCATCAATATCTGGAATTTCAGGTGGATTATTGGAATCTGAAAATGGATTACCAACTGGAATAATAGATAAAGGTCGAAGATTGGGTTGTGAAGATAAACCTAATGCTGATCGCAAGCCAGTTTCATCCGAAATATCATAAATAACATTAGCACTGAGATTCAATGCAGCTGTCTCTAAAAGAATATTATTTATCAATGCACCCAGCTCATAATACCAATATTTCTGAAACTGGGAACCTCCCAGATCAGTGTCAAGAAATGGAATAATAATCCAAGATGCAGATTCAATCGTGATATTATTTGATTCAACAAAGTTTTTTATCTTCTGTCGCTGATCACCAGCAACGATTTCTGAAATCGAATGGGAAGGTGAATACTGATATACACCACTATGATTAGCAGCGAAAATTTTGAATGGGTATATCGCCCAAGAACTTGGAAGAGTACGATGTCTCTTATTATTCACATTATCAAATAGGTATGAATAACCATAAGAACTCCATATTAACTGAGATTCTTCAAGTAATGATAAAGGGATATCATCCCATTTATTTTTAATAAGACGATTATTGATTGCATCCTCAAGACTTAAAGTATTATTAATAACTAGTGGAAGGTTTTGTTCAGGAAGTGGATCATATGTAAAATCATAAGGCGTAGAAGGATGTCCCAAAGGCATTATAATTTCAGGTTTTTCGTTTGAAGGAATTCCTAGTTCATAAAGATCTTCGACATAAGATCCAGTCGTCACTGTTCCTAAATCAAGAGCATTAGCATCAAAATAGATATTCTGGCAAATCATTCCAATGTCTATCATTCCCCTTAATTCATCGGATTCAATGTCCATATCCCATACCAGACCAATTTTTATTGGAGAAGTATATTGGCCCAGATGTAAATAGTTACCAGTTTTAAATAAAGATAGTGAATGATTCTCTGGAACATATTTATAAGTTGCATCACTTCTAATAACATAGATTATTGTAGAATAGGAGTCATTTGGATTGAAAATCGAACGATTACCATTTTCTGTAACACCATAACAAGCCCATAAAATTGTTGATAATTCTTCATCAGTAACTGATTCTTCAGTGAATGATCGTACCGACATCCTCCGACAAAAAGATTCCTCAAGTACCATATCAACAGATAATGGAGATGGTAATGGATACTCATCAATTACAATATTTATGTAATCCACAAAATATTCAGTTTCTAATTTATTTAATTTCCCAGTCACAGGTAAAACAGTCGTAATTATCAACAGCATGCAAATAGTACCCACTATGTATTTTTTCATAATTCTCAAATTTTTAATGTCAAAATATTAATATAACAGTTTTTATTAAAAAATTGTACAAAGATATAATTTAATTGTAAAAATAATTTAAAGTGTTATGATTAATAAAATTATTACACTTTAATCATTCCAAAAAGTCTTTCTAGCAATGGGAAACGCTCCAGATACCATTCATACCATAGATAAAACCTTAATCTATGTCTAGGAATAGTTACCTCAAACTCAGACCAGTTGCTCTCCGCATCATGAATATCCTTTGCTTTCGCTTTGACTGTATATTCGCCTTCCTCAATCCAAATATGTTTTAATGTTATCTCTTCACTTGAATCAACAAATTCAGTCCATTCTGTGTTATAATCTCCCCAATCAATAGAGTACATAACAGGATCACCATCTAAATCTGTAGAAATAAAGGTATATTCATATTCAATTCCTGGTTTTCCACCTAGAGGACCATCAATAGTTGGTGCAGTTGGTGGTTGATTTTCAACAATCGATACAACAAGTTCAGCCAATTCACTCTCTTCATCAAAGATGTCTTTTGCTTTTGCTTTTATTAGATATGTTCCTTCCTCTTCCCAAATATGTGTTAAAGTTATTTCTTCATCATGTGCAAAAGGTCCAGTCCATTCAGGTGTAGTGCTGTCATTCCAGTCAATCCAGAAATAAACACCATCGGCTTCAGCATCCGTTGTTGAAAAATTATAAGTTAATTCCTCACCTGGACCGCCCTTGAGAGATCCATTTATCTCTGGTGCATCTGGTTCAGTATTAGTTCTTATTGGATATCCTCCTGCTTTCCAGGCATTTATCCCTCCAAGCATATTGTAAACCGTTCCTATAAAACCGGCATCACATAGAATTTGAGATCCTTCAAGACTCCGAGAACCAGCTTTACAATAAAGGATAACATCCTCACCGGCATACATATCCATAAATGCCTGTAACCCATCTTCAGTCTTCAGCATAGAAAGAGAATACCATCTTGGATGTTCTGGATAAGGTGTATCTATGAATCCTTCATTCCATTCATACTTGAATCTAACATCAATAGGAATTTGAATACCATTACCTGTATTGTTTAACAGATTCCATACATCATGAACTGTTATATCTATATGACAGTCATTTAATTTTTGAGGTATACTACTTTCAGATGTATATCCACTTGTTATTGCATTTAAAGGCAATCCAGAAAACACCAACATCAATCCTATTACACATGTTGCTACTATTATTTTCTTCATATTTTATCAACTTTTTATATTTCTATCGTTACTAACCTTTCCAACTTGACAATTGGTAAGTATATACAAAAAGTAGTTAATTTATAAATATTTTACGGTGAAAGTGGATTTGTTCCAAAAGTCTTATCTTAATAGGTTCAGCAGTCTTTCCAGCAATGAGAAACGCTCCAGAAGCCATTCAAACAATAGATAAGATGATGCTCTGGTTCTTGGAATAGTTATTTCTAATGTTGAAGCACTACTCATACCATCAAAAATATCTCTTGCCCAGCAAGTAATAGTATAAGCTCCCTCATCTGTCCAATTATATGACAATGTTAATTCTTCACCTGAGGGATATGGCCCATAAATGTATATTATTTCTTTATCACCCCAGCATATGTGATACCAAATATCATCTCCATCAGGGTCAGTAGCAACAAAAGTATAGTCATAATCTATATCAGGTCTACCTCTTAAAGGACCATCTATATTAGGTGCATTTGGAGGCTGATTAATAATTCGCTCCACATCAGCAGGTTCATTCAACATGAAATATTCCCATACTATGTTACCATCAATATCAACCTCAATCACTCGAGAATCTCTCGAATCTACAATGAGTGTATTACCATTTAATAACCTCTCTACATCAATAATACTATTTGTCCCATTATAATCCCAAACTATCTTATTATCAATATCTATCTCTATTACCAGACCATCATGATTTGCAATAAGTGTGTTACCATTTTCTAATCTCTCTGCATCAACAGGAAAATCTAATCCTCTATATTCCCAGACAACAGTACTATTATCATCAACCTCAATTAATCGTGTATCATTATCTGTTATTGATATTATCATAAGTGTGTTTCCATTTTCTAATCTCTCCAAATCGCCAGTATAAAATAACCCAGTACAATCATATTCCCATATAATAGTACCATTTATATCAACTTCAATTATTCCGCGTTGATTAAGTCTGCCGAATGTTATGAGTGTGTTACCATTTTCTAATCTCTCTGCATCAGCAGGATGGAATGGAAAAACCTCCCCTTTATATTCCCAGATCACATTTCCATCGTTATCAATCTCAAATACGCGTTCTTGACCATAACTTTCTACTATAAGGGTATTACCATTATTCAATCTCTCTACATCAATAGGAGTACTCGCCTCGTTATATTCCCAGACAATAGTACCATTTATGTCAACCTCAATTATCTGACCAATAATAAAATCTGCTATAAGTGTAGTACTGTTTATTGGGTCACTATTGGTTGGAACTAATAAAAAGGTTGTATCTAGGTTTGTTACTACAGATTTTCCAGATCCATTTAAGACAAGTATTCCAACTAACAATACTAGTAACATTTTCTTCATCATATCTCAACTGCAGAAATATTTTAAAAATTATAAAAAAATATAATTATTATACTTATAACTTTTATGCTTGCTATTGTTTTACCCATCAATTTATATTGATTTGTATCTCAAGTCTTATCTTAATAGGTTTAGTAGTCTTTCCAGCAATGGGAAACGTTCTAACAACAAATGATAAGATGTTGATGCTCTGGTTCTTGGAATGTTACGTTTAGTACTCCATATGGTCCACATAAATTATTTTCATCCTTGAGTCTGGCCTTGATGATATATTATCCTTCCCATATTCTTGTGTGATTGACTTTTACTTCTTCACCGAAATGATATGGTCCAATCCAGTCTTTTACCCTTTGTCTCACCATTCAATGTTACCAAGCGCAATTCCAAATAAAACAGGAGTATCAAGCCACCATGTCCAAACTCCTATAAAATAATAAACATAAACATTATAAATAAAGGACCAGTAATATTCCACACCATTTTCAGTCAACATTAGCCCATGTAGAAATAGGCAAGGATCCCTTCCAGTGATATTTACTTCACCACGGAAAAAACCCTTTCTATTTATCCAAGTTAAATTCGTTATGTTTCCTGTAATATATGAAATAATCTCCTTTTTACCATCCGATGTTCTAATCTCATCACTATTTTCTTTCGTTTCCTTATTCATATATAACTCATTTGCAAAAGCAGGTTGTATCCCTATTCCAATAAATAGAACTATAAATCCAATTACAAGAACCTTATACAACACAGGATTTCTACTCATATTCTCTTCTCCCTCAATATTTTACATCCAAATGGGGATATTTAAATGTTATATACAACCGATTACTCAAATGACATAAAAACCCATGTACAAGTTTGTTATAAACGCAAGACTTAAATGTAAAGATAAATATTCACATTCTTGGAGGTAGAGATTATGGCGTATATGCATGATGGGTGGACGTTATATACACGTGATGTAAAACTTAAGGGTGGAAGAACCCAAACAATTTATTTCTTCAGTAAAAGAAAACCAAAGAGTGGAACTCCTTGTGAGTTACCAAGTGGATACACAGTTGGTGTAAATAAAAGAACAGGTTTACCATATCTTAAGAAGAAATAGATAGAAAACTTTAGAGCTGACATTCTGTCAGCTCAACCTAATTTTTTAATCATTAATATTTAATATAATACTTTATTTTAGGGATAAGAGATTAATGGTATCAAAGATTGGTTTTGTAGTTAATCCTATTGCAGGTATGGGAGGCAAGGTAGGATTAAAAGGTACAGATGGAGTATTTCAACAGGCGATAAAACTTGGAGCTAAACCAGTTGCAATTAATAAAGCAAATGAAACAATAAAGGAGTTTATTTCTAGCAATTCAAAAAAAGATGAAATTATGTGGTATACCTGTGAAGGTGAGATGGGCAGTGATATTTTAATTAAGGCAGGGATAAAGAATATTGAAATAATATATTCCACCTCAAAAGATGAAACCAGTTCAGATGATACCAAGAATGCATGCATGAAATTTTTAGAAAAAAGTGTAGATTTAATTCTTTTTTGCGGTGGTGATGGAACAGCAAGAGATGTTTTTGAGATTGTTAAAACTAAGATACCCATTCTTGGTATACCTTCAGGTGTGAAGATGCATTCCGGTGTTTTTGGAATAACAACTATTGCCTCTGGAAAAATGCTTAACGAGTTTGTTAATGGCAGACTTTCGATTGGTGATGCTGAAATTATGGATCTTGATGAAGAAAAATATAGAAAGGGTGAATGGAACATTAGATTATTTGGAATTGCAAAAAGTATTGTAGAACCGACATACATCCAAGTTGGTAAATCAACTTTTGAATCAATTTCAGATGACGAAATTAAATATGAGCTTTATGAGCATATTAACGATGAAATCGAAAAAAATAATGATTATTTATTTCTTTTTGGTTCTGGTGGAACTATCGACTTTATTGCAAGCAAAATTGGTTTAAAAAATACATTACTAGGTATAGATGCAATATACAATAAAAAATTAATTGGTAGTGACCTCAACGAAGAAGGGATTCTAGATTTATTAAAAAAATATTCAAAGGTTAAGTTGGTTCTTAGTCCAATTGGGGCTCAGGGTTTTATCTTAGGAAGAGGGAATCTACAACTGAGTCCAAGAGTGATAAAAAAAATCGGCCTTGATAATATAATTATTATATCAACTCCGGCTAAACTTGCATCTATTCCTGAAATTCGAGTTGATACTGGAGATGAAGTTCTTGATAAGTTGTTTGCTGAAAAAGAGTTTATTATGGTTGTAATTGGATATCGTTTAAGCCGCGTTGTTAAGATTCAAACATTATAGTAATTTTAGAAGAATATTTTTTAATTTAACCAACAACTTTTAATATTTTTATTCGATTCCCAAAAAACCTAAACGAATTGATATTTAATCTTGGGAGGTTTATCCTTATGAACAGAAATGCAACATCTTTTTTAAAAGAAGAATATGATGAACTTGTTAAGAAGAGCTTTGATTGGAAACTTCGGATTTTAGAATCTGGTTCCACCCCACATTCTATCGTTGATGGAAAAAAAGTAATCATGCTCTGTTCCAACAACTATCTAAGTCTGAGTAACCATCCAAGACTTATTAAAAGCTCAATAGAAGCTGCTGATAAATTTGGTGCAGGATCTGGCTCTGTCAGGGCAATTGCAGGAACTATGAAGCTTCATATAGAAGTGGAAAAAAGACTTGCAAGGTTTAAAAGAACTGAAGCATCTCTTATTTATCAAACCGGATTTGCAGCAAATGCTGGATTAATTCCACA
Organism: Thermoplasmatales archaeon; assembly: GCA_020350365.1. Taxonomy (GTDB): domain Archaea; phylum Thermoplasmatota; class E2; order DHVEG-1; family DHVEG-1; genus SG8-52-3. Next base: position 173,694 of record CP070712.1, read on the forward strand.
GCTTGTGACTAAAGAGGACATAATTATATCTGATGAACTAAATCATGGTAGCATAATCGATGGAGTTAGACTAACAAAGGCAGCTAGAGCAGTATACAAACATCGCGACATGGGTGAACTTGAAAATGTCTTAAAAGAAGCCGATAAAAAACACAAAAGAATTCTTATTATAACTGATGGTGTCTTTAGTATGGATGGTGATATTGCACCAATGGACAAAATTGTAAAACTAGCAAATGAATATGGTGCAATGAGCTATGTAGATGATGCCCATGGAGAAGGTGTAATCGGGGAAGATGGCAGAGGAATTGGTGCACATTTTGGTATTGAAGGAAAAATTGATGTTGAGATGGGAACATTCAGTAAAGCCTATGGAGTTGTTGGTGGTCTTATTGCTGGCAGCCAAGATCTAGTAAATTTTGCATTAAATAAATCCCGTACCTGGCTTCTTTCAGGTTCACATCCACCAGCTGTTGCAGGAGCACAATTAGCAGCAATTGACGTACTTGAAACTGAACCTGAGCATGTTAAAAATCTTTGGGATAATACCAACTATTTCAAAAAAGAACTAATCTCTATGGGATTTGACACAGGTGATAGCGAAACACCTATAACACCGGTAATCGTTGGAGAATCAAGCAAAGCAAAAGAGTTGAGCAATAAGTTATTTGAAGAAGGAATATTTGCACTTCCAATAGTTTTTCCCATGGTTGCAAGAGATAAAGCCAGGATAAGAACTATGATGAACGCAGGACTTACAAGAAAGGACTTAGATTTTACCCTTGATAAATTCGAAAAACTTGGAAAACAATTAGATATTATCTAATCTTTATTTCCTTTCATTATTTTCATGACTGAAAAAATAAAAACTATTCATGTTGCATTACAATATTCAGACAGAAAAAAAGCAGATATATTTTTCAATAAAATACTTGGTCTATCATTGGAAAAAACATTTTCTCTTTCAAAAGATTTATCAAAAGATATATTTGGAGTAAGTGAGGAATTAATTGTAGATGTCTATAAGAATGATGAAGCCTGTTTTGAAGTGTTTATAACAGATATTCAAACAAATTATAGTTTTGAACATACCTGTATTGAGATAGAAAATAAAGTGGAATTTTTAAAGAGATGTAAAAGGTATGAGATAGAGCCAATATTGATAAAAAAAGGTGTTAAGACTCTATTATTCATTAAGGATTTTTCAGGAAATTTATTTGAAATAAAAGAAAAATAAAAACCTATTTTCTACCCCATTTACCTTTTTTCTTTTGACTTAGAACTCGGTCAATTATTGTTTGTTCATCTGCTTCAACAATGGATTCATCATCTTTAGTATGCTTTTTTATTGCTTCATCAATTGCATCAGCATCTGCTTCAACGATCATTGCTTTATCTTGTTCATTATCTAAAGTTTTTATTTCATCATTGTCAATTTCTTCTAACATTTTATCATCAACTTCAGGTGGATTGTCATCTTTTTCTTCAGTTTTTTCATCTGTAGTTATTAAATCATCCTCTGGTGTTTCAACAGTAGGGGTTTCCTCTACAACCTCATCAGGTGTCTTTTCAGTTGTATCCTTGTCTTCGGTAGAGGGCTGCTCTTCAAATAATTCTTCAATTTTATCAGGTGTTTCTGGTTTTGATGTATCTTCAGTTACTTTTGGTTCTTCTGATTTTGAATTTTTATCTTTAGGAAGTGAAGCATTCATGCCTTCAGGCATCATTTTAAATGCTTCATTTAAAAAATCTTTTTCTTCTATTGTTGGCACCCAAAGAAAACTCTCTTTTTCTTTGTAAATATTGGGTGCAGATTTATCAAAATGAGCCTTAATTGATAATTTTCCAGAATTTTTATCTTTATAAACCTCAAGTTTCAAATTAATTTTATTATCTTTAGTCATGTCATTCCATCCTTCCTAATTAATAAAAGAATAAGTTACTAGAACTTATACTTTTCTTAATTTATTTAAATAATCCATAGAAGGACTCCTTTACTTGAACTTGAAGCCCTAGGGATTAATATTTATTTTTGTAAGATAGAGCATTGAAATTTCCCTTCTATCCTCAAGAGGTTTTTAACCCTCGATAAATGACTGTTATATTATTTGATCTACATCATAATATCATGTGATAAATATTATCATGATATTTGTTAACATTAAGTTTGCTATAAAAGTATTTAAATTTTTTCTGGAAAAATGTCAAAATGAATAAAATTATTCTATTATTTGATTTCCATTAAGATCTTTACATTTTGCTATAATTTTAGAACTTAAACTAACATTACAATCTATTTTAAGAATTACATAATCACTATAAGAAATATCCAAAACATTAGCTTTTTCATAAATCCATGATATAAAAGACTGAGATTCTTTATTTATTGGTAATTTTATTTTAAATCTTACTAATTGAGGTAATGATTCGTAAATTAATTTTAATAATTCTTCAATATTTTTATTATTTTTTACAGAAACAGCAACAACTTTTTTATTTTCTAAATAACCTTGATTTTTTATGTATTCAACTTTAGGATGTAAATCTTTTATAGGGACAAGATCAGTTTTATTCAATGTAATGATAATCGGAGAGGACACACCAAGTTCTATCAATTCATCTAAAGATATCTTTAGTTTTTTAATGATGTTTTCTTCTTTTTCACTAATATCAACAACTAATAAAACAACATCAGCGACTTCAATTTCTTCTAATGTAGAATGAAAAGCATCAATAATATAAGCAGGAAGGTTTTTTATAAATCCAACAGTGTCAGTTAATAATATTGGAACACTTTTTTTACTTATTTTTCTGGTAGTTGTAGAAAGTGTAGAAAATAATCTTCCTTCAACCTTTACCTTTTCATTAGAAAGAAGATTTAATAAACTACTCTTACCAGCATTTGTATAGCCTGCTAGAGATACTAAATAAAAACCAACAACATGTCTATGTCGTCTTCTTACTTCTCTTTGATTGCGAATATTATTTAATTGTTCCTTAACTTTTTTCATCTGTTTTTTTATCATCTCATAATAATCATCAACCTGATATTCTCCACCAGCCATAAAACCTGGATGTTCTCCAGCTCTAGCACGATGAATAAGTTCCCGAACGTATGGTCGTTCATATTGAAGTTGAGCTAATTTAACTTGTAGTTTTGCTTCTTTTTTATCAGCCCTTTCTTCGAAAATTCCCAGAATTAACCTTATTCTATCAAAAACATCAATACCAATCTTTTTTTCAAGATTAAACCATTGTGAAGGTTTTAGTTCTCCATCCACAATTATCAAATTTATTTTTTTTTCAGAATCTTCTATAAAATTTTTTATTTCTTCTACCTTCCCACTACCTATATAACTATTTACATCTGGGGTTTGTCTGTTTTGTATAAAGGTCTTAAAAATCTTGTAATCAAGAGATTCTGCCAAATCTTTTATCTCTGACAATTCGTCATTTAGGGCAATTATTATTGCATTTTTATGATTCATTTTTAGTTTAAACCATTTTTAGAAATAGATAATTATGATATAAGAATAATTGATTAATTTGAATATATTGAAATAAACTGGCTATTTTTTGTAAAAATCCATTAATTATCTAAATTTAAAATTCTATGTTTTGAAGATTTCATAAAGTTTATTTACTATGAATGACAAATATATACATGGTAGATATTAACTAACGTTTGGGAGGTGAGATAGATAAATATAAATGTGGTTGGGGTAACCACAGATAGAGCAGAACTTATAGAAATCCAAAATATTGTAAAAGTTTTCGTGGTTGCTGAAAGAATAATTGATTTAGCAAGTGAAATAAAATCTGAATTAACAAATAAGAATAATTTGAAATCACCAAGAGAATTTAATAATCACCCAAATCAATATAATAAATATTTAAGACGTTTAACCGTAAGAGGATTTAATTAAAAAAGTTATAAAATACATATATAATTTATTAAGTTAATATTGGAATAAAAATATAAAAAAATACATTTAATATAAAATTTTTCAGTAAACTTTAAATAAAATCAGTTATAATATTATTTTAGAGGAGGTGAAAATGAATGAGTGGTACAATTAAAAAGAGGTTTTTAATAACAGGCATAATTTTTTTACTATTATTGTCTTCAATACCAATAGTTCTAGGAAATAATATAGATTCTAATGAACATAAAATAATAAATACTGAAATTAGTGAAAGTTTTAATGATTGTATAGTTGTTATTTTTGGAAAATGTAACGATGTCATAGGACCAATCCTCTGGAAATTTGGGCTCTATTTCAATTTTTTCAAAAAGGACTTTACAATCAATGCAAATGGTGCGATTAATGAAACAATTAATATTATGATTCGAGGCGGCGGCAATTTTAAATTTATATGGGGTAAAGAAATTATTAACATTCAATTAATTGGCGCAACAGGAATACTATTCTGGGGAGGAAATTCAATAATTGTAGAAAGCAATCACATTATTGCCAGATGTCAAGCAGATATTGCCTATTTGACATATTAATAAAAAAAATAATCTTTAATTTAATGGTCTAATAATCCCTACTATTTTTTATATGATACTATCATCGATAAATTTTAATTTTAACTATAGATGTATCATTATTAAAGGAAAAGTCTGTGGGGAAGTATTTTTAACAATAATACTTTGCTTATCTTCCTTCCCACATACATTTCCTCCCGAATTCCTTATAAATTATTTGAAATAATAAAATTTTTTGTGCAGAATCGCAATTTTTTTTAAAAAAACCATAATTTGTACAAAGACTGCAAAAATAGTTTTATATAAATAATAACAGTAGTAATTTTGTAGAAATAAAATGATTATTTAGAAAATGTATAGAATAATTTGTATTAGCAGTAAAGTATTCATCGGCAAGAAAAAAATGTGGGGGAGGTGGTTTCAATTTCCAATTTTCCCTTCCTTACCCCCACAAAATCCTCATTTATTTTTTTTAAAAAACCTAAGAGTGCTATAAAATCGTTGAACCGCTGTGATATTTCCCATAATAGCAAAATAAATCAAAATCCACTCTAAAAGATACAGCTCTAAAGGCAATTTGAAATTAGAATAATATTGTAAATAATGTTGAATAATAGGTGCAATCATGAGCAATGCAAGCCTATCGGCTCTCCCAAGTAGCCCTGAATAATTTCGTTTAATGCCAACAGCCTGAGCCTGAGTTCCCATATAACTAGTTAGAAGCATCCCAATAATTGCTAATAGACCAATACTTGGATATCTGCACCAAGAACTTAGCGCAAGACCACCAACTATGAAAATATCTGCATATCTATCTAAAGCATGATCAAGAAAATCTCCTCTTTTAGAGGTTTTATGTGCTAATTTTGCAACCTTTCCATCAATTGCATCAAAAAGGCCATTCAGGAATACAAAAATTACAGCAATAAAAAGATAAAAATTATTCAATTCAAGTTTTGGTGACGATAAATAAAAAAATAAACCAGCAAGAAAGGCAAAAAGAACAGATAACCAAGATAAAACATTAGGGTTTATTTTTATAAATCGTTTAGCAATTGAATTTAAAACAGGATCTATATTTTTTCTTTGGTTATCAAGTACCATTTGTATCCAACCTGCCTAATAATCCTTTAATATTTCCTCAGACCAATCCACATTTCCTATTATGTATTTTTTCATACTTTTAAAGTTGTTATTAATAATTTCAATTATTGAATCGGCAATTTGTTCAATTGTTTTATCAGATACGTTTATTTCAAATATGTCTTTTTTTAGATGAAGCTCTAAAGCTTCACAAAGTATAATATCAAGAATTTCTGCTTCAATATTTTCTTTAATTTTATCTTCATTCCACTTTTTTTTGGATAAATTTTTTTTAAGAAATTTTGGATGACATCTTAAGATTACGATTTTTTCAACATTTTTTAAAAGATGAGATAGATGACCTTCAACAAAAACAAAGTCTTTTCCAGAGTAATTTTCAAGAATATATTTATTAATTTTCTCCAAATCAACAATATTTGAATCTCTTTTGATGTCTTTACCTATAATAAAATTATTATCACAGGCAACTTTGTTTAAATCAACAATTTCAAAACCTTTATTTTTTAATACTTCGGCAACAGAAGTTTTTCCAGTTCCAGGTGTTCCTGTTAATGCTATAATCATGGTTCTAAACTAACTTATGATAATCATATCCTCTAAATCCCTCTTTAAAGCAATAATGTAACTCTTGGAAATCCTTTCTAAACTCCTTTATATCTGCTTTTATCTTCTTAACATTCTCGTTTTTCAATAATGCTCTCTTATAAAATTCAGCTATACTTTCCATGTCGGTTTCTTTCATTCCAATTCTAGTAAGTTCAGGTGTACCAAGCCTAAGGCCTGAAGGATTTAATGGATCTATATCCCCAGGAATTGTATTCATATTTGTGACAATACCTGCATCTTCAAGTTTTTTTGACGCCTCTTTACCCTTACCTGGCCCGATCTCTACTAAAATTTGATGCGACTTTGTAAATCCAAGATTTTCACCAAATACCTTGAATCCCTGTTCATGTAAGGATTGTGCTAAACGTTGGGCATTCTTGATTGTTTGTTTTGCATATGCTTCTCCAAACTCAAGATGCTCAGCAAATGCAATTGCCTTTGCGGCAACATGATGAAGATGATAGGACGAAGTAACACCAGGAAATATACCAAAACCTATTTTTCTCAAAAATGATTTATCTTCATCAGTATCACCTTTATGATCTGATACAACCATACCACCTTGAGGACCAGGCAGAGTCTTATGAGTACTACCACACATCAAATCTGCACCCTCTCTTAATGGATCCTGAAATTGTTTACCTGCAATCAAACCTAAAACATGTGCAGCATCATAAACAAGATAGATTCCCAAATCATGAACAGCCTCGGCTAATTCTTTAATTGGACTAGGAAATAAAAAAACTGATCGACCATTTAATGCAAGTTTTGGTTTGACTTTTTTAATAAGTTTTACCGCTGCATCCACATCAATATTCATTAATTCGTCATTAAATGGATATGAAATAAGGTTAATTCCTCTAACACCTGCACCACCCCATTTACCAAAAGAGATATGAGCTCCATTTGCAAGATCAAGAACTACTGCAGATTCACCTGGTTTTATTAACGCTTTTAATATTCCAATATTTGCAGTTGTTCCAGCTGTAGGTCTTACATCAGCATAACTGCAATCAAATAGCTTTTTAGCTAGTTCCATTGCTTTTAATTCTACATTATCAAAGAATTCACATCCTTCATAATACCTATGTCCAGGAGTTCCTTCTGCATACCTACCATGAAAATCAGTAAGTAGCATTTCTCTACATAATGGTGATAAAACATTTTCGCTAGCAATCATAGGTAGTGAGCTAGCAAAAAATTCATTATTCATCTTTGCTTGTTTTCTTACGTATTCAACCTCGTCATACCAACCCATTAGAATCACTCAAAAGCCATATTAAGAAACCTCATAAAAAGGTAATGGAAACTTTAAATTATATTTCTATTAAATCTCTTGATGAATTTGTTAAAAATTCTGCTCCGTCACCTTTCACAAGAACATCATCTTCAATTCTTACTCCCCCTAAGCCTGGTATATAGACACCTGGTTCGACAGTAAAAACCATGTTTTCTTCCATTATGATATCACTATTTGAACTAAAACGAGCACTACTGTCATGAACAGAAATCCCAAGAGAGTGCCCAGTTGAATGAATGAAACGATCTTTAAATTTTGTTCCTTGAATATAAGATAAAACTGCATTATGTACTTCTGAAGCTTTAATACCAGATTTTATTGTATTGAAGCCGATTTTATGTGCCTCTAAAACCACTTTATACATTTCTTTTTGCATTTCACTTGATTTATCAAAAATAAAAGTCCTAGTAATATCTGAGTTATATTTTTTAAAACAGGCACCAAAATCACATAAAACAAAATCTCCTTTTTTCAATTTAATATTACCATGAGTATAATGGGGTTCTGCAGAATTTTTTCCAAATGAAGAAATAGTTTCAAAAGCAGATTTGTCAGCACCATTTTTTTGCATTAGATAAACAATTTCAGCAGCAAGTTGGTACTCATACATGCCATCGTTTACTATTTGTGGAATTTTTTCGGCAACAATATCTACAATTCTACAGGCTTCCCGAATAAATTTTAATTCAATTTCATCTTTGACAAGTCTAGTTTTTTCAATAGAGTCTGATATATCAAAAAAATCAAAGTTTGAAAACATGTTTTTAATTTTTAAAAAATCTCTTAGCGAGATACCCTTAAAATTTAATCCAATATTTTCATATGAAGAAAACAAGTTTTTCAAAATATTATTTAGATCTTTTTGATTTCTGAAAACATTAATATTAGCATTAGTCTTCTTTGCTGACTCTTCTTCAAGTTGAGGTACTACCAATTCAATTTTTCCATCTGGAAATAAAACTGCAAATGAGCCTTCAAAGATGCCATGAGTAAGACCAGTAACATAAAAAAAATTATCATCAATAAAGGGCATTGCAGAGTTTTTTATAAGAATAACATCAGGTTTCTTAGTAATATTATCAAATATTTTCTTTACCCTTTTCTCCAATATTCCACCGCCGAATTGCGATAGGGATTACCAACTAAAATAAAAAACGTAAAGTTAAACAAATGCTCCTAGTGATGAAAAAATTGTAAATTAGTATCCTTTGATTAATGTGTGTAATTCTGACAGATCGTTTTTGATTGTTTCTACCTGTTTCATTTTTTCTGTTTCGAAATTTTTCAGAATGTCAGGTAATGGTTTTGTCAATTTGTATATATGTACTGGACGGCCCTTTCCTTTCTTTTTTAGATCCCTTTTTTTTGCCCATCCTCTTCTTCTCATTTCTTGCATAGCTACACTAACTTCAGGTTGTCGAAGGTCAGCCCCCTGTTCTACATCAGCAGATCTACATTCATCAACCTGGGAGATGTACATTAATGTTTTTGCAAGGTTTTTTGGCATCCCCAACTCTGAGAATAATTGGACAGCTTTGTCATCTTTTTCATCTAATACAAACGAGTTCTTTCGCTTCATTTTCTCCTCGCCATTGTAATTCATTCGTTAGTATTTATATTTTTCTCATTTTTTCAATTCCAGATAGGTTTTTATTATTTAAATTTCTAATATTAATGGTACTCTCACTAAGCATTTTCTTTGCTAGTGAATCTGGATAATCCCCTGAATGAATTATTTCTTTAACACCTGCATTTATCAACATTTTAACACAAACTACACATGGAGTATTTGTGCAATATAATGTTGAATCTTTTATCGAAACTCCAAAAACTGCTGCTTGAATAATTGCATTTTGTTCAGCATGAAGTCCTCTACAAAGTTCATGTCTTTCACCGGAAGGTATTTCCATATTTTCTCTAAGACATCCTTCCTCAGAACAATGTTTAAGACCTTTTGGAGCACCATTATAACCAGTGCTAAGAATATGTTTATCTTTTACTAATAATGCTCCAACTTTTCTTCTCAAACAGGTGCTTCTTTTTGAAACAACATGAGCCATTTCCATAAAATATTCATCGTAAGACGGACGTTCCTCCATAAAAATCCCAATGATAATAGAACGTGCTACTTAATAAAATTATGATTTTGTAAAATTCTTAAATGATTTTCATCGTTATTATTAAAAACATTAAATTGATATCAAACTTGATTTATATTTTCGGAGGGTAGAAAGATGTCACATAAATATGGAATTTATCAAGCAACTTCTAAAAGCTGTATCTTTTATAAACAAGATGAAGATGGGAATCAATCAACATTCAATATCTTTGTTACACCATCAAAAGATGAAGGTGAGAAAAAAGGAGTATTTGCGTTTATTGACAATGAAGAAATGAGAAAAGAAAATTGGACATCTGCAAAAGATGCAGGTATTAGAGATTTGATAGAAGCCTTTGGTGGATGGGCATCTGACGCACCAATGGTGTTTGAACTTGAAGCTCAAAAGAGTTTAAGTCAATGTTTAAGCTCGGTTTTGAAAAAAGAGCCTGAAGAGTAAAAATCTCAATCCTTTAATTTAACTTCAACTTCTTGGAAGTCTTTAACAGCAAATGAGTTTTTAAATACTTCCCTAGCCTCTTTTTGTATTACATTACTATCTAAATATCTGGGGCTGATATGAGTCAATAATAATTTATCAACTTTGGCTTCTTTTGCAATTCTAGCTGCTTGCTTTGAAGTAGAATGTCCGTAATCACTTGATAAATCTTCAAATGTTGAATCGAATGTTGCCTCATGAATTAAAACATCAGCATTTTTTGCAAAGCCTATCATTTTATCAATAGCTTTTGTATCTCCGGATATAACAATTTTCCTGCCCTTTCTAGATGGACCAAGAACCATACTTGGTTTTATTTTTTTACCATTTTTTAATATAACAGTTTCACCTTTCTGAAGTTTACTAAAAAGTGGTCCTTCAGGTATGCCTAATTTCAAGGCTTTTGGTTTATTGAATTTTCCAGGTCGCATTTTTTCTTCTAAGGAGTAAGCAATTGTAGGTACGCCATGTTTTACTCTAATAACATTTATTAAATAATCATTGAAATCCAAAATTGTTCCCTCATCTAATTCATGGGAAATAATATCATAATTGGGTGCAAAGTATCCTAATGACAATAGTTGGTTTACAAGTTTATTCATTCCTTTTGGACCAAATATATGCAAAGGAATTTCTCTATCATTTAATTGCATAGTTTGTACTAGACCAGGTATTCCTAGAAAATGATCCCCGTGGAAATGAGTGATAAATATTTTTGATATTTGCATATAGCTGAGTTTAGATTTTTGGAGTTGACGTTGAGTTCCCTCACCACAGTCAAAAAGTATTACCTCACCTCTTCTTTTAATAGCAACAGACGGAGCGCTTCTTTTAACTGTAGGCCAACTTCCACTTGTTCCAAGGAAGATTATTCTAAGCTGCGTCATTAAAATGGAGATAATACATTATTGTAAAAGGATTGTGGTTATTTCTGATATACAACAAAATAGCGAGTTAAACTCCTATGTGCTCTAAGATCATGTTTTTCAATAATCGAAAAATATTTTTTACCTAGATTTATGAAATCTTTATTTGAAAGCCCAATCACTGCCTTTCCATTTTCTTTTAATAAGGTTGAAATATTCTTAAAGGCCCGTTCATATAATTTACTCATATCTTCTCCCTTAGTTGTTGTTGATTTACCATAGGGTAAGTCAGTTACAACAGCATCAACTTTACCAATATCTTTACTAATATCACCAATGTCGGAACAAAAAAGCTTGTAGTTTTTTATTTTATAAAAATCAAGGTTTTTTTTACATCCTTCAATCATTTTTTCCTCAATATCACTACCGATTATTTTTGCTCCAATAATACCTGCTTCGATTAATATTCCACCAGTTCCACAAAAAGGATCAAGCAATGTTTCATTATTTTTTATTGAAGAAAGATTTACCATCAAACGTGCTATTTTTGGATGTAGGGAAATAGGAGAAAAAAATGGGCGAAATTGGACTTTTCTTTCCTCAAATTGTGATCTATTGATTTCTATTAATTTTAAACCAATATACACTGCAGAATCTGTGATTAACCCTCTAACCTCTAAATCAGGATTGTCAAGCTCAACTTCTCTACCTGAACTATATACATCTGCTAATGTTCTAATTATATCTTGAGAATTGATATTTTTTGATCTATTTTTACATCTTACAGCAATTGAACCCTTACTCTCTATTTTATTTTTTATAGCCTCTTTTTTTAAATCAACTATAGATGGAGGGCATGAAAATAAATATCTATCTATGTAATAAGTATAAGATAATCTCTCAGAAAATCTTTTAAAATTAAAATCATCTGAATCAGTTTCAACAATAAAAACATCCTCATTTGATTCAATAATTGAAAAGCATATATTCTCAGATTTTAAGCAAGCAATAATTTCTGATGTTGGAATTTTTTTATGTTCTTTGGAAAGTTCAAATAAATATTTCATTATTCTATTGATAATTAATTTTTATTTTTAAAAGTAGCTTTTATTAAAAATGGAGTTAATAGTGATGTTACAATTGTTAGAATTATTGTAGTCAATAAAATTGTATGAGCAACTATTCCTGTTAAAATACCATGAGATATAGCTGCTGTAGCAATGATTAGAGCAAGTTCCATTCTAGGAATCATTCCAACACCAACCTGTAAGGCCTCTTTGTTGTTCATACCAGATAGTCTGGCTCCCATTCCACAACCCACTATCTTTCCCACAATACTCATAGAAACTATCAAGATTATAAATAAAATAGTTGTATCGAAAGATGAGATTTCGAAACCTTTATCAATAAAGAGACTTGATCCCACATATACAAAGAAAATTGGAATAAAAAATCCATATCCAATAGCTTTTACATCCTCAATTATTTTTGTTGATCGCACGTTTTGACCGATAAGAATACCTGCAACAAATGCACCTATTATTCCAGAGATACCAGCTTCATATGCAAAAAAGGAATATAAAATAAGAATTGCTAGAGTTATACTAAGAAACGATTTAGGTAGCAGCAATTTTTCGCCAATTGAAAGTACCTTATCAATTATTTTTAATCCAATATATAGGAATAAAATAAAGAAAATGGCAATCTTAATACCTATCCAAACAGCATCCATTAAGGATCCAATACCCATAACAAAAGCAAGAAGTATGATTCCAATAATATCATCAAATACCGCTCCACCTAGTATAGTTGCACCAATATCTGTATTTAATACGTTTAAATCCATCAATGTTCTAACAGTTACACCAACAGAAGTTGCTGTAAGAATCAAACCAATTACTACACTTTCTATAACAGAGAAATTCAATAGAATTCCAGATAAAAATCCTAAAACCAAAGGAAATATGACACCACCAATGGCTACGTAAAATGATGCTTTCTCAGTTTTCTTTAACTTTGAAATACTTGTTTCAAGCCCAGAAATGAAAAGCAAAAACAATATTCCAATTTCAGCGAAAAGAACAAATTCTGAGGATTGAAAAAGTTCGCCTAGATCTGGTGTGGAAATAGTATAATTAAAAATGATAAAATTTTGATTTGAAAAAATAAAAATCGATAAACCACTCAAAATTATGCCAGCAATTATCTCACCGATTACAGCCGGTTGTTTTAATTTATGGAATAAATATCCCAGAACCCGTGCAAAGATTAGAGCAATTGCTATTAAAAATAAAACATTAAAAAATTCATCCGTATATATCAACCTTCTTCATCCTCTAAAATAGGATGATATTGCGTAGCACTATAATATTTCCTAATCAATTGATGCAATGTAAGTTCTCCAACAATTATTTTATCTTTTACAACAGGCAATCTTCGAAGTTTGAATTTGACCATTCTCATAAGAGCATCTATTATTTTTTCATCAGGATCGCACATAATAATTTTATTTGCCATTACATCTCCTGCTGTGTTTGCAGTGCCATGTTGAATGGATCTAATATCTGGCATTCCAAAAACATATGATGGGAAATGTTTAGGTGCAAGTATTGATAATACGTCATGTTCTGTTATAACACCAACCAATTCCTTACGATCCATATCCTTTACCACCCAAATATGGTTTCTTGCACCAAGAATAGAAAGAACATGATGAATATCTTCTTTTTCTTCAATTAATGGAAGATCCCATACTCTCTTATCCATTAATTGACTTACCTTAAGCTCATAAAATTCTTTTATTAATTTGTTCTGTTTTACCATCGATTTCACGTTAATTAAAAAAGCAATATATAAAAACTACTTCAAATTTTTTTCATTTGTATTTTTGTCTTTTTTCTTCATTTTTTTATTTATTTTATCCTTTAAATGGTCAGTTCCTTCAAACCATTTATCACGTCCTTTTTCATCAACCTCCCCTGTAATTTTATCTATTTCATATCTTAAATCATCTGTCCCTTCAAACCAATCATAGTTCTGCATATGTCTTTCTTTTTTCTTAATTATCTTTTCAGTCTTGTCTTCTTCTGAAGTTACTGGTATAACCTTTTTTTCCTTTTGAGGTCTTGTAATTCTTATCTCTTCAACTTTTGATTCCTTATTAGGATTAATTCTTATTGTGTCTTTTTCGTAATAATAACTCTCTGGTTTTTTTTCTTGTTTATTTGATTTGTCTTCACTGATATATTTTTCATCAATCTTATCTTTTGAGATTTCTTTTGCTCTGGAATCTATCGATATCCTTTGTTTGAGATTTACAAATAAAATTGCGAAAATTAAAATAATTGTACCTAAAAGTATTGTAAAATATCGATTTCGAATTATTAAATCAAGTAATGTTGGAGGAATATTTACCTCCATTTGTGCTTGCCCATTTTCATATCCATTTTTTGATGCAATTATTGTAATTTTTTCCCAATCTTCAGGAGCGGTTAACCATGCACGTCCATTATCATCTGTTATTGCCGATTGACCATAGCTCTGTATTGCTATCAATACACCTTCCACAGGGTCTCCATCTTTATTATTTTCAGTTATTGTTACAGAAAAGCGTTCACCAGCGTCAACGACGAAATCGTCATGGGAAATTACTAATTCCTTAATTTCGGTATTAAGAACGATTATTGTCTTATTTTCTGTTTTATAACCTTCTTTTGATGCCATTATTATATAATTTGTATCCTGATTTACTTGGGGCGCTTGAATCATTACTTCAGCTGTTTCATCAATTTGATAAAAATCGCCATTAAATTCTATTATAACATCAATTAACCAAGGTGAGTCCTCCACTATTTCTGGATCCATAACACTAATTGAGAAATATTCTTCCTCATTAACTTCCTCAGGTGCAACTATCTCTAAAATTTCTCCAGGTAAAGCTATTAGAATCTCTGTTGAAAATATATTAAATACAAAAATAATACATAAAAAAATTAGAATAGGTTTATAATTGAAATTATTTTTTAAATATACTTTTCTCCTCATAGATCACCTTTATTTTTAGAGTGCCTTTTCCTCAGATGTTTTACCCTATATTAAGTATTTGTTATATTAAAGATATATAGTTTTTGATATTTGAAATAATCTCTATATTTCTTAACAAACTATTTAAATTAAAATATTATCAAAATATTTATTAAATATAAATTATATTATTTAAATTCTTGAGAAAGGTATCAATACTTAAAAATGGTAACTATTGTAAACAAAAATTTAAATATAAATAGTACCAACTAAAGTATATAGGTGAGATAAGAGAATGCAAGTCAACATAAAATTCAGAGCATCGTTAATAACATTTATGTTGATTCTTAGTACACTCTCAATTTTTATTATTTCTCCTGAATATGTTAAGGCAGATAATGGAAATGGTTTCGAGGAACTTTTTTTTAAGATATCTGGATTACATCCATACACAACAGCAGGATGGTACGAGCATGATGGAAATGAATCCATTATAATAGATGGAACTATAGACTTTGATCTTTATTTTACATCCACATTATCAACTCAAACCAGCTGGAAAGATAATGTTGAAGTTTCGATTTATTCGATTGATCCAAATCTTGGCCTTCCAAAAAAAATAGAGAATGCAAACACAACAGCAACAATAGAACAGGAATTACTTGGTGAAACTGTACAACAATTTAATGTAACACTGGAAAATTTTAATTATACTCTTAACCAAGGAGATATTTTAATATTTGCAATTGAAGTAATTCAGAGCGGAAAGCCAATTGGCGATATGATAGAAAAAAGATATGAGGATAAACTAAAATCACGTGCAACAAAAATTGCAGAATTATTAAATAATAGTGAAAACGAAAATTTAGCTGAAATTGGAGCGGTGATAATGCAGACTTTAGGTTCCGCAGAGGAATTTGGAGTAACTGCAGAAGAATTTTCAAGTCTTGGAGATTCTTTAAGTTCTTCTTCTTTTGTTTATAATTCTAAGGAATATCCATCTTCTGTAACTCTTCCGTTATCCTCAGATGATGGCTTAAAACTTTACTTCCATAGCACTTTGTATAATGAAGATTATCAATCAGAAAGTCTTGTAAATATGGATGAGGAAATCCCAAATGGCAGTGCCATAACCTGGCCAACTAGATTATTCTCAATGGATCCTTATGAACCTGGATTTAATACAGAGGAATGGTTATTATGGTTTTTTGCATGGATTACATATATTGAGATGAATATAGTTCCTCCAGAAGAAGAGGATAAAACTATAACTACTTATTATTTAACTGGAGAAAATACCTTGACTTTGGATAAACCTGAAGGAGATACCAAATCTACATTTACATTGTCATCAGATCCTCAAGAATGGGGAGATATTTCTTTTAGCAGAAATAAAATAATTGAAAATGCAACAGCAGAATTGTATGTTTATTTTCCAAAAATTATTATTCTTAGGAAAATAACAGTTAATGCATCACTTTATGATGGGGAAAATCGAATTGCTTCAGTTCAGCAAAAGCTAGATCGTGCAAAAATACTTGAATTATTATCTGGAGGGCCAAACAATCCTACAATCTTTGAATTTGATGAAGTATCTGGGATAGAAATTTTGAATGGGCATAATTTAAAATTAGTTATCACTGCCAATGGAGAACCATTTATCTATCCTCTCAGAAATACAAAACTTTTCTGTGGTTCAGAAGAATTTCCATCTTCGATTATTTTTAAGTTTGCAGAAACTGATAATATAAAAATCACAAATGAAGTAGAGGATAAGGATGTAATTCCAGGTGGAAGTGCAAAATTCACACTAGACATTTATAGTAAATATAAAGAAGATAACCTAAAAATAAAAGTAACTCCTGAGGACTCTGATGATTTAGATGATTGGACAATAGAATATCCAGAAACAATTCAAATTGATAAGGAAAGTAACGTCAAAATTAATATATTTGTGAATTCTACAAACAATGATTCTTCAGCGTATAATAGAGATGACATAGATCTTTTCTTTAATGTTACTGGAAAAACTGGTTTTGTAAGTAAAAATGTAGAAGTCGAAGTATCAGACGATGCAGTTGATTATTTTATTGATATTAAGTTTCCCTCCGACAAGGAAATAAAACTTGGAACAAGTGGAACATATACGTTCATAATTGTGAATAAAAATACTGGCTTCTGGGATGACAGTTATGAATTTGAAGCTTTTTCAGAACATGGTTGGAAAGTTGAGATAGAATCTGATAAAGATGTAGTAGAAAATGGAGAAGAAATAAAGGTAAAAGTAAAAGTTTTTGTTCCAGAAGATGCTGAAATAAGTCACGATGTATTAGAGTTTAACATAACATCTAAAGAAAGTAAAGATCATGACAAAGAAAAGATTTGGACAGCAAGGGTAATCACAACAGTTATAGGCTATAATGTTTTTGAACATGTCTATAATTATTTTGAATCAGTATCAGAGGGCATTGGTTTGGATGAATTTTTAGGAGATTATGCAGCAGCATTCTTGTTATTCATAGTCTTGTTCATAATTTTACTATTTTTGATACCAATTATATATATCTTAAGAAAGAAATACGCAGAAATCATTTGTCTTGAAAGAATAAAAGAAATTGATCCTTATGACAAAGCTGAATATGATATAACGATAAGAAATCCAACAAAAGATAAACAAACCTATGAGATAAATGCAGAAGCTATAAATTCATCATCTGATCGATGGGAGATTTCAGTTGATAAAGAACATCTAATTATTGAGCCAAAACAGACAAAAGTAATCGATTTATCAGTTAAGCCAACCGATTTAATTAAAAAAGATGATTGGGTTGAAGTAAAAATAGTTGCAAAAACTCTTGATAAAAAGAAAAAAGTCGAGTTATCAACAGTAACCTTGATTAAGGATTCGAAACCTGAGTTAAAAATTTTAGGTGTCTTTAGCTGGCCTAACTATTTCAGGAAGGGAGATAGGATTACTACTATATTTAGAATAAATAATGTAGGAAATGTATCAGCCAATAATATTTCTATTATTTTATATGTAAATGGGGAGGAAAAGAATAAAGTAGAGGATATTACTATCCCCCGCAGAGGATTTGCTGAAATCGAAATACCTTGGATTGCCGTAAAAGGTAAAAATGAGATTAATATAGTAGTTATGTGATTCAGCCAATCAATTAACATATACGTCTAGTGTTTCTTATGAAAAAGAATCCTGTTGGTAAAAAGGAGGCAGAGCAGTTAAAAGATGCAGAAAAAAAGTATCAGGCCTACCTTGAAAAAAGAAATGAACTAAATGACATGGCGAAAGCTACCCGTGAAGAACGAGATATGATCAATGATAGTCGGAAAGATCTTAAAAAACAGGCAGATATTATCAAAAAGGAGCGGGATGAGCTAGTTTCTAAGATGAAATATCATAAAGAGATGCGCAATAAGCTTCAAGAAGAAGCAAAGAAACTTATTGATTCTAGACGTAAGAAAAAAGGCGAAGTTTTTAAAAATCTTCCTTTACGTATCGAGGAGCTTAAAGCAGATGTTCAGATGCTTGAATACAGGCAGGAAACAGTTCCAATGAGTCCTGGAGAGGAAAATGAGCTAATCGAAAAAATTCGTGAGAAAAAAGAAGATTATGAGAAAACAAAGAAACTTATGGAAAAGCAGAAACTTGTAGAAATAGAGATAACCGATAAAGATAACGCAATCGACGAGCTATTTAAAAAGGCTGATGAGCAGCATACCTTGGTTCAAAAATATTATAAAGAAAATCAGCAGAAACATGAAAAGTATATTAAACTCGTAAATGAGCTTTCTCTTTCAATTGCTGAATCTAATAAAAAACATGAACAATATATTGAGTTAAGAAATGAAGCGCAAAAAGTACATGAAAAAGCCTTTGAGATGAGATCAAAGATTATTTCTATAAAAGGTGAAAGACGTAAACGTAGAGATGAGGCTAAAAAGGCTATTCAAGAACAGAATATCAAAGCCCGAAAAGCTGTACTTGATAAAGATAAATTGGATGAAATTGCAGATAAATCAGTACAATCCTTGAAGAAAGGAGAGAAAATCTCGTTATAAATTTTTAATATAAACCTAATAGTTAAATTTAAATATATAATATCTTCTAATTATATCACATGAGACCAATATTAAAAAACTTGGCAGTTATAATTGTTATTATTTTAATTGCATCCTCCAGTTCTGTAGTACTTTTATCTGAACCACGAAGTGCTGATAAACCAATAATCGACAGATATGATGAATATCCTGAGGATATTGATGATGAGTATAATGAAACTGAAAATGGGAATGGTCATAGTAATGGAGAAAAATTTCCTTGGGATTCAACGCATTTTGTGTTTATTGAAGAAGCAACAGGGAAAGATTGTGTACCTTGTTTGCCAATTGCAAAAAAATTATATGAACTTTACAAGTCAGGAAAATATCCATTTTACTACATAAGTTTAATAATGGAACATGAAGAAACTGCAGAATATGTAAATAGGCAATACAACTACTATGCTTATCCATCTGTTTATATAGATGGTGGATATAAAACCATATTTGGAGGCAGTGAAGAATCAGTAGCAAATATTGAAAAATATATTAAAAATTCACTCAATAGAGACTTTTCTTCAGTTTATATAAATGTAAGTGCTGAATGGGATGAAAACAAAAGCGAAATAAGTATTAAAGGTAAAATAAAAAATGATGGAAATAGTGTATATAAAGGTAAATTAAGGATTTTTTTAGCAGAGATTATTACTATAGACTGGGTAGATGCAAGTAAAAAACCATTTCATTTTGGAGCTAATAGTATAATTGCAGATGACGATATAGAAATTCCTTCAAAAGATTTAAAGAATTTTTCAAAAACAATAGAATCAACATATCCAGATCCAGAAAACCTCATCATATTTGCAGCAATCTATAATTCAAAGAGTGTTAAAAGAGATTCTGATCCGAACAATATGGATAAGACTGGAGATCATGAATTTGATGCACATTTTGCAGATAATGTTGCTGCAACAGAACTGGTAGAAGGCGGTAATTTGCCACCATTTGTTGGTATTTCCCTTCCAGAATCAGGTTTGTTGCATATATCAGGTAAACCAATTTTCAAATTTATTTTGCTTTTGGCTAAAAAAACCGTAATGTTTGGTAAAATTGATATCAAGGTAAATGTCACAGATGAAGAAGGAATCGATAGAGTTGAATTCTTTTTAGATAATGAATCAATTTTTATAGATGAAGAAGAACCTTATGAATATACTATTGATAAAATTGGATCATTTAGAACACTATTACCAAGAAAACACAATATAAAAGTAGTTGCATGGGATAAAGAAGAAAAATATAATTCTGCTAATATTGACGTATTAACTATTTTCATCTAATATTATTTATTTCTTTCAGAGACATACAAAAATCTACTGTTCATATTTGCAACAGCATTTCTTACCATTACTAGGAAAAATGGAAAAATTCCTAGTTTAAGACCTCTAAATATGCGTCTTACTGTATTTTGTGTTGAATAAAATTCTATATACATCTTCTTTACACCTTCAAGTAGTTCCTCAGGTGTCATATTTTTAGGTTTATAAACAACATATCTCATAGTATATTTCGACCAATCTGTTTCTAATAATCTACCCTCTTTTTCAAGTTTATCATAGAGTGGTGTTCCAGGGAAAGGAGTAAGAATACAGAAATCTGCTAAATCTATTTTTAAATCTTTTATAATTTTTAATGTCTCATTGAATACATCTTTAGTATCGGTGTCAAACCCAAACATAAAAGATCCGATTACTGCCATATTATTTTCATGGATGTTTTTAACAGCCATTGAATATTTTTCCACTTTATTGGTGTTCTTTCCAATCTCATCAATTGTTTTTTGTGAGACTGATTCAAATCCAACAAGCCAACTTACACATCCAGCCTCTTTAGATAGTCTGACGAGCTCTTTGTCTTCTGCTAATTTATCGATATTTCCATTACAAAAAAATTTTTTATTTAATCCTTTCATTTTTCTAAATAAAGTCTTACTATACTCTGGATTAATAGTTAATGAATTATCATAGAACATTATTGTTTTTTGAGGAATGGATCTTATTTCATCAATTACTTCATCAACAGGTCTAGTAAAATATTGAGAACCACCTATTGCATTTGCTTCAGGACAAAAGTCACATTTATAAGGACAGCCTCTAGTGGCTTCAATAGCACCCGTCAAAACAAACCCGGGAAGTTCTACATTTGTTGGTGGAATTTTTAGAGATTTATCGTATTTTTTTGGGCCATAAAAAGGTTTTAATTTATTTTTTTTAAAATCATCTAATAAATCAAGCCAGTTTATCTCATTACGACCTATTAAAACACTATCAGCATGTGTTTTTGCTTCCTCAGACATAATTGAAGGATACCATCCAGATAAAACAACAGTTATACCTTTTTTTCTGAAAATATCTGATAATTCATAAGCTCTAGGGACACTTGAAAGGTTGAAATTGATTAAAACTAGATCATAGTTTTTATTAAAATCAATTGTTGAATATCTTTCATCAACAACCTCTACAGAATGATTTTTTGGTGTAATTGCTGCTAATTGACGGGCAAATAATGTTGGTAGAATTGAAAAAGTATTCAACAATAGTTTTTCTGAAAGTCTAATCTTTCTTCCACCTAACCAAAAATTTTCAATTATAAGTATATCCATTTTCACCTATAATATAAGAAGGAACCTATAAATAAGTAATCATTATTATCAAAACAAATCTGAGGTAAATATGAATTCATTCAGTAACCCAATTTTCTTACTTAAAATCTTAAAAAGCTATTTAGTTGACATTAATAGATTAAGAAGATTAAACGATGAAAAATTAAGGAAATACCAAGATAAAAGACTAAGAAAAATGGTAAAATTTGCATATACTGTTCCCCTTTATCATGATAAGTATAAAAAAGAAGGGATTCATCCAGAGGACATTAGGGGAATTATGGATATTAAAAAACTCCCAACAATCTCTAAATATGATTTTAAAAAATATTATCCTGATGGAATTATTTCATCAAAAATAAACAAAAATAAATTAATCGAAGTTACAACATCTGGAACAACAGGTAAATCTCTTTCAATATATGTTGATATGTTTGACATAGTTGCTGGCCTATTTGGATATATCCGATCTATAAGGGAACATGGAATAGACTGGAGAAAGGATAAACTCACAATTATTGCAGACTTTGCACCACATACTGTTGAAAGCGGATATATTCATAAAGGATTGCAACCAAGATTAAGTTCAAATCTATTTTTTAAAAATATGCAGTGGTTAAATACTAATGATCCTCCTGAAAAAGTAATTGAAGAAATTAATAAATTTAAACCTGATTTTATTGGTGGTTATGTTGGAATGCTAGGACATTTAGCTCTTCTAAAAGAAAAGGGATTTGGAAAAGATATATCTCCAAGAGTAATTGCAACAACAGGTTCACCTCTTTCAAATTCTCTTAAGGATCTAATGATGAAATCATTTAATGCTGAAATATTCCAATCATATGGGTCAACTGAATCAGGTTCAATTGCCTTTCAATGTAAAAATGGCAAATACCATGTAATGTCAGATCTTGTCCATCTGGAATATTTAAAAAATGGAAAGGAAGTCTCATCTGAAGAGGCTGGAAAGATAGTATTAACAAAACTTTATGGCATTGGTACTCCAATCATTAGATATGATGCAATTAATGATATCGTTTCACCATCAGTTGAGAAATGTAATTGTGGTTTATCTGGTGGATTAATCGAAAAAATCTATGGTAGAGATGATATTTCATTATATTCTCCAGATGGCAGAATTATACTCCCCGCTTCCTTTGGGGAAATTTTCAGTAGAATATTATATGAATTAAAAACAAACAAATTGAAAGATGCTATAATCATTCAACATTCCTTAAAAAAAATTGAATTACAAGTTGTAATTGACGAAAAACAAAGAGACATTGGTCCATCTGTTGAAAAAATATTTTCTGTTTTAAGGCAAGGTTTGCAAGAGAAACTTGGCTCAAATGTTGAAATCATTACAAAAGAGGTTAAAAAAATCGATAGACAAAAGGCTAGAATTATTCAAAAATTAGATAGAGAAAAGCTGAAAATTACTGGATATGTCTGATATTTAAAATTATTGATTATTTAATTATTAAATAAAAAATAGGCGATTTTAGCAAAAATTATTTAAGACCCAAACTGTTAACATATGTTAAATACAAAATATGGGAGGTATAATAACATGAAAGTATCATTATGTATTGGTGATTTCTGCATACCTAATAAATGCCCGGTTGTTGATGTACAAGAAGATAAGGTGATTATAGGAGAGAAAGACAATATCTGTACCTTGACAAAAGAGCAATTTGAAGTATTAAAACAAAAGGTTAAAAGTGGTGAACTCTAAACAGAAGGAATTATCTTCCTTCATTATTCTTCTTTTTTTAAATTTACTTTATAGTTTAATTTAATCTAAAAATCCAGGTAGATTTTCATCATATAATACAAAAGCTTCGTCCATTAGATTATTGAAGAATTCTATTCTTTGTTCATCGTTATCTTTAAACTGACCATATAATGTTGTGAAATATGGTTCAATTAATCCACTATGTGCATAATTAATTGTAATAACACTAAACATAGGAAGACCATGGATATGGTCTTTGTCATAGATGTCAAATGTATGTAACCATTCTTCTGAAGTTGCTTCATCATCCAAATAAATATAATAATAATGGACAGGTCTGTCATTAACAGATGTAAGTTTGTAATAAGATTTATCTTTAATTGGATTAACTTGTAAAAATTCTGTAACTGATGGAAACATAACATCACATGCAGCACAGGCATCTTCACTATAGTGAAGAAAAACAGGCCCTTCCCTCAGACTATCCCAAATAAAATCCGGATGGGGTTCACCTGTACCTGTTTCAAAGGTAAAATCTGTTGAAGTTTTTGGATATAATTTAATACAGCTTAAACATAATACTTCAACAATACCCCCCTGTGTTTTTTCATAAATATCAGTATAATAAAGCATTCCAACAAATGTCACAGAAACTACGAGGAGAAGGCTTATTTGAACTGTAAATAATTTTTTCATCTAAAACCTCCCATAGGTTATTGCATCTCTTGGACATACATTTACACATTTTCCACAAAGTATGCATTCAGGATCTCTATACATATTTGCAACGTCGATACCCATTGGACATTCTATAGCACATAAATTACAATGTACACATTTTTCCTCATCAACATCAACATGTAGCATACTTATCTTATTAAATGGTGCAAGAAAAGCACCAATTGGGCAAAAATATCTACACCATCCTCGTTCAACTATAAATATCAATACAATAAATAAAATAAATATTCCAATTGCTGGCCAAAAAAAGGAGCTTGGTACAAATTTATAAGGTTCCAGAATTATAATTGGCATTGTACCTGTCAAAACACCTATTGGACAAACATCAGTAAACATAAAACCAATAAAATAAGATGTTACAAAAACCAAACCAACAAGCATAAAATACTTTGTAAATCTTAAATATGGTTCAAGTCTATGTCT
>CP070712.1:198401-237657 GCA_020350365.1 Thermoplasmatales archaeon
CTTCTGTGAATTATGGGGTGTTGATAAATCTGTTGCGAAACCTCTAATTAAGGAGGTTGGACTCGAAGATGCAATAAATCGGAAGGTAGGAACTTTTTCTAAAGGTATGGTACAGTTATTGGGAGTTGCCCAAGTAATGATTGGTAAACCCCCAGTTTACATTCTTGATGAGCCGATGGGTGGTTTGGATGCTCGATGGGTAAAAATAATTAGAGAAAAGATTAAGAAGCTGAGTAAGGAGGGCGCAACAATTCTTTTTTCATCTCACATTCTAAGTGAGGTGGAAAATATTTGTGATAGAGTTGCAATTATAAACAAAGGTAAACTTATAGCCGAAGATACCGTAGAAAACCTAAATAAATATTTAAAAATTAAACCTCGTCTTGAAATCTTAGTTCCAGGTTTAAGTGGAAAAGTACCTGAGGAAATCAAAGGTATTGAAGGTGTAGAAAAAGTTGAGGCAGAAGATGATATATTATATGTGATTTGTGAGTCATCTTCTCGTATTAAGGTTATTAATGTCATTGAAAAGATAGGTTTAAAAATAGAAAATATTAAGACAATTGAACCTTCCCTTGAGGAAGCATTTGTAAAATTGATTTCTACCGAGGAAGGTGGAACATAATGAAAGGTATAAATTTTAAAGCAATCTACACTATTGCAAAAAAAGAATTTTTAGATAATATCAGAAGTAAATGGATAATATTGATTTCTGGTATTTTTATAATCCTGACAATTCTTTCAGCATATGCTGCAGGTGGTAGTACTGATGAAGTTTTCGGGGGTTTTGAAGCTACTGTTGTTTCATTAATGAGTATTCATACTTTACTCATTCCAATAATTGCGATTTTACTTGGTTTCTCTACAATTGCAGGTGAAGCAGAAGCAGGCGCTCTATCAGTAGTCCTTTCTTACCCTGTAAAAAGAGTAGAGGTTTTATTAGGAAAATTCTTAGGACTTGGCACTGTACTTGCTGTTACTCCAGTTATAGGATTTGGGATTAGTGGCGTTATTATTGCAGCTGTAATTGGTGCTGAGGAGGGTTTAGCATTTATTGCATTTATTGCTCTTGCAATTGTATTAGGTTTAATGTATCTAAGTTTAATAATTTGTTTTTCTGCACTAGTAAAAACCCGTGTAAGAGCTATTGCTGCAGGGGTAGGTTTATTTTTTTGGGCTATGATCTATGGTGTTATTGTTATGGTCATATATATAGCAACAGGAGGAGATATTGGAACATTGATGTCAGGTCTTGATACCTATCCTGAATGGCTCTTTGGATCAATTGTTTTTAGCCCTGGTGATTTAAATCAGATGGCTGTTATGAGAGCATTTGGTTTGAATCAGGCGATGGGCATCTCATTAGAAGCTCCTGATTGGCTGAGTATGCCTTTCCTACTTATTATGCAGACTTTATGGATAGTAATACCATTGGTTTTAGCATATTTATTCTTTAAAAGAAGAGATATTTAATAAGTTCAAAATTGAAGATAATAAAAATGCTAACAAATAGGTTTATTAAAAATTTATATTTATTTTAGTTTAATAAAATAAAAAAAAGAAAAAAAAAGAGAGAGATGTTTTTGTATCTCTAGAGATCTATCAGTTTGTGGTATAGTGGAAATATTGACAATATACGCTCAATAATTGGAAATCTTTGAATAAATCTCTGTATTATCTGTATGAATTCATAGACTTTTGCTCTTGGTATATTGATTTGTAGTGATCCCCATGGACCTTCTGCATCGCTTGTGTCTTTGGCTTTTGCTTTAATTATGTATGCTCCCCTACTTGAGAATGTATGACTAAGTGTTACTTCCTCACCAGAGGTGTATGGTCCAGCGTAATCCTCGGTTGCTCCATCGCCCCAGTCAACGTACAAGAAAACATCATCGTTGTTAGGATCTGAAACAGTGAAGGTAAACTCATATTCTGTATTTGGTATGCCCATTCCAGGACCATCGATTTCAGGAGCAAATGGCTGTGCATTACTTGATTCATCGACAACTGCATCAATTGCTACAGGTTGGGTCCATTCAGGACTATAAATGACTAGTGTTGGGTCACCATAAATGCAGTGTACTGTTGTAAGTTGAAGTGATGAGACTCCATACATTGGCATATCATCACCTGTTGTGAAATCTCTCTGGAATAGCCAAACTAGATCTGCATATGCCTCACCAATTGATTCCCCTTCTAGCATTATTTTTTCGAAATAGTAGTCATCCATTAGATCTTCTTGTGGACATAGTCCAGACCCTGCATTTCCATACCATATAACTGCTCCATGGTCAAGATAAACAAGTGGTCCAAATTGCTGTCCGGTAGAGCATGACATATAAAATATTGCATTACTTCTAAGATTCTCTGTCAGTTGGTCGACCCATTTGTAATGAACGATATCGTAAAGATTTGGAGGTTCAGGATTAAACCATCTTCTACCTTCATCTCTTGGGGTTCTCCAGCTGTCATACATGTATGAACGCCATGCATCATACCAAATAACTTCTGGATAGTTACAATGGTCATTTTGTAAATAAACAGCAGATATACCACTTCCACCGGTACCATGACCGGAGTAATACATTGCACTAGCACCCTCGTTCATACGCTCTAAATGAGCATCCCATAGACAATGACCATCAAAGGTTCTACCATGAGACATGAACATTTCTTTAAGAGTTCTGGTTGCATAGGTTGTACCTCCTTGTCCATTGTTCATTGTCCAACTTTCACCATCAGGCCAGTTCATTGCCTGTGCAGTAGTAACATCTCTGTTTGGATTGGCATAAATCAATGCAGGATACATTATATTTCTAACAACAACGTCATTAACGTATGCCGGTGTTTTTCCAGGAATATGACCTGCCATTGAGTTGTTACCCATCATAGCAAAATGCAACTCCAATTTGATATCGTCACGAGGTGCAACAAATAGGTAAGCTTCTCTTCCGAACTTATCCAAGTCTAAGTCATTAATGTACATATCGATTCCATCATGCATATGTTCAAACCAGTATCTCTTTGCATCAAGTCCAAATGGAGGTAACTCTCCTTCACCTTTAAGGAAATAGTTCAATATCTGTTTAAGAAGATCCCAGCTAGTATTTTCAATTGGAGCGCTATAGTCTGGTAAATGTCCAGGTGCACGATTACCATGATAGTAATCACCACCCCAATTTCTCCAGCTGTCTATTCGATCTGCCATCGATGCAGGTGGAACAGCTTCGTTATCACTAACAGGAACACTCCATAAATCATCACCAGTGTCTGATATGCAATATACATCCTTATCATTTAGATTTAGATAAATATCGCCGGATGAAATCATTTCCTCTTCTATATTAGATGGATATGTCCAAAGAGGATCTCCAGTCTCTGAATTGATACAATAGATTATGTCACTCTCTGAGCCTAGGTATATAGAATTTTCAGGAGCGTTTGGATTTGGATCAACTGGAATCCAACCCTCAGGGTTGCTCCAAACAAACTGTTCAAGTTCGGTGTCGTAACAATAGCTATTGCCCTCTATCTCACCAATAAACAATGTACTTGCACTACCAACACCAGCAGCTCCGCTAATCCTAAGAACAGGTGCACAATGATAAGCAGCAGCATAAGCAGAAGATGCAAAATATCCATCTCCACTCTTTAGTGAAGTAATTGTAATGAAGTTTTCAGTATGTGAATAACCCTTGATATGACCAATGATATCCTGTAAAGATTCCAAATCATGTGAAACTGTTGGTAAATCACCTGTAACAGAATTACCCAAATCATTGCTGTGAACAAAGATTACCTCATTTACACCAAGTTGGTCAAAAGCATCCTGAGTCAAAGTAGGAACCTCATCCTCAGTAACATATAATAATGGAACATGTTCCTGAGAAGCAATAACAGCAGCATTTGCAGCAGAAATTGCAGCATCAATTCTTTTCTTATTGAGTTCTTTAACTTCTCCAGTTATAGTATAATCAATGCTATTTGAGCCTTCAGCGTATCTTGGAACAACTATTGCGGTCCAATCTCCCTTCTCAGGGTGAAGAACCTCTGCAGAAAACTCAGTACGAGGTTCTGGATCCCAAGTTCTCCAAGGATCACAATCTGGTGGATAATTAGGATGATCAATACCATTCCAAACATGAATTGGATTAATAGGTCCACCATTCCACCAAGGAATATCAGGAGCTCTAACATGACCAGAAGGATCTATTAAAAAGACAACCAAATCACTAGGTTCAGAGGTTGCAACAGTGACTTTTAAAGTCGATCTGAAATCATCAACCTTGATTTTATGTCTATCACCTTCTATCTTGGTTATAACAAAATCCCAATCATCAGTACTACCGATAGTTTGTACTCCTGCACCCCAAACACCTAAGGATGTTACTGGATAAAAAATGTCATATTTAGCCTCAACTCTCTCTGGCCACCAATCATCGCCCATTAACATAAATCTTGGGAAGAAATTAAACAAGTATGGCTCTTTATGACTTCCATCAATTGTAATATTAATTGCACCCCACTTGGGCAATAAATTCATAACAACAGTTTTGTAACCAGCCAAATCTTGTATTTTTTCTGTATCTTGACAATGAATAGTCTCAACTTCAGCTTTACGCTTAATGCTTGTGGACTTCTGTAAAACAAGAGATGTTGAATCTTCATAACTACTACCATCTACAGCAACAACAGCAAGATTTGATGAATCCCAAGCATCAGTTGCAATTTCAGCAGCAGCTTGAATAGGATCAGAAGGAACATAATAGTTTACTGCAGTCTTTCCTTCCAATGCAAGATAGTCATTCCAATCATCAAGTAAATAATTTGTTGTATCATCAACTGTGCCAAACCATTCGGTAATAGTGGTATCACCAGTATAAACAATAGGTGCCAGATATCTCATACCATCTTCCAAATAGTTACATGCAGGAATAGAGGCAAGATATCCATATTCATCTGCATTGGTACCAGGACCATTCACAATCTTGAATGTTTGAGCAATAGGAGTGATATCAGGTTGTGGTATTGGATGCGGTGGATCTGGTCCAGATGATGTAATAGAAAAATCAAATCTATAGGCACCTGAGCCATAAGTCCAATAATCCCATTCAGTAGGTTGAGGGATATCAGTATAACCTGGAAAGATTTTCACTCTTGCTCTCCAATTACCACTTGTGTCAGCACCAATATAAAGTTGATCATCACCATAATATACTTCTCTATGAACCTCTTCGCCTGATGGATTATATAGGTATACATCAAAATCAGATAAGGGAGCTTCATCTTCAACATGTAAATTAAATCTTATACCCTCTCCCTCACTTACAGAGAATTGATACCAGTCTTCATCATCATCCTTATCAAGATAAGCATCATAAGTTCCACCAGTAATAGCTGTTGCCGTTGCAAAGTCATCTCCTGCATCACTACCACTGTTAGCATCATCTTGACTACCAAGAGCTACAGAAAAAGTATATTGTGCCTCTGCTGCACCATCAATGAAATATAAGGCGATATACCAAAAACCAGAATAGTCAGCTACATAAGATATAGTTTCGGTTGTAGATCCTGTATTTGTAGAGCTACTCCTCTCAACTTCATCAACATCATAAAGATATAGATCGAAATCGTAACCTGTTGGTACTGTTAAAGTAACATCAATTGACATTCCATTACAAACACCAAAGTAATACCAATCCTGCTCATCATATGTGAGTTCTAATTTTCCTGTATTACCTCGTCCAGGCCAATTATCAAGGATTTCACCAGGATAAATTGCATTTGCTCTGAGATGTTGGTCACCAGCATCTCTTTTATATCCTGCATCATCATTATCTTCCTCATTGATTGGTCCAATTGGAGGATTCAGTATATAAGTCCTATCTAACAATAGAGAATCGATTTTCTCTTGATTGCTATACCATTCCTCTTCATATTCATCGTAATCGAATCTTTTTTGTTCAATTTCAACTGAGCTTGCAGGAACAAAAAACGCTGTCCCTAAAAGACAAACTGCTAAGACAACTGCTCCAATTTTACTTTTATTAGAATTCATTTTTTTACCTCCACCTTTTACCAGTAGGTAATATTATTTAACACTTGTTAATTTATAAGCATTTTGGTTAGATTATATAAGAATTTCTATTAATATTTAATACTATTCTAAGATATTATATAATCTTTCCATTAAAATGAGATATTTATCAAAAATTTTAGCTAAATAATCAATAAATATATAATTTGATTCCAGTCTATTTCTAGGTATTGTAATCTCCAAATTTGCTGTTTCTTCAGCTCCATGTTCATCTTTTACTGTAACCTCAATATTATATGAACCCTGGTTTATCCAAGTATGATTTTCAAATATTTCTTGACCAGATTCAAAAGGTCCAAGCCAGTCAGTTATATTACCATCATCCCAGTTCCATTTAATATAAATAATATCATAATCAGGGTCAACAGCACTTACACTGTATGTATATTCTTCACCAGTTTTACCCTCAGTAGGGCCTTCCAATTCTATTATTTCTGGTGGTTCATTAACTATGTTAGCAATAAAAGAATGAGCCCATGATTCACCGATATATGGATGATTTTCAACTCTTCCAGAATCATCTTCAGCATGAATATAATAGTAAATAATAGTTCCATCTTCTTGAGACGGAATTATTGCGGAAAATTTGTTATCTCCTAAAGCTTCCATTTCTACAAAATTCCAAGATCCGCCCTCTACTTTCCAATAAACTCCAGTTGATTCAGATATCAGATCCTCTCCACTATATGGAAATATTCTAGCTGATATATTAAATCCATCATGATCATATTGATCACCAGATAAGGGAGTATGTTCAATATAAAGCATATAGCGATCAACAATCCCTTTTGCTCTACAATGTAAAGCATCAGTTGATTGCCATGAGCCAGTAAAACCAAGTACTTCATAACCGGGCATAGCATTTTCATATGACGCAATTGCCTCGTCATCCCAAGAACTGCTGGTTATTGGAACAAAAACTTTATTGTTCAAAATTAAACAATTGATATACGGTTCACTTAAATGTGTATAAACTCTTTCAATTTTATAAGGAGTTCCATAACAGCTTGTTTGGTTTTCAAAATATTCTACAGCATCTTCAATTTCATCGTATTGACTGTGACTTGTTGAGGTTTTAATAATCATTATAACATCAGGTGCAAGAAGCTTTGCCCAACAATCAATATGTTTAATATATTCACCTAGTGCATCTGGCACAACATGATAGGTCTCAATTCCACAGTAATCTTGAAACATTTGATCTATTTCTTCATGTGAATAACCAGGATTTTCACTCCAAACTAGATCTGTTGAAACAGCAATACCTTGACCATCTGTCATATAATTACCACCAGCATGTTCTAAACCCATACCATAAACAGTTATACTATAGGCATTTCCAAATTTGATTGGAATTAAATTATCATCCGGTCGTGGTCTATTGTAAATAAAATCAACTATACCCTGTTCATCATTACCATTAAAAATGAACCATGGTCCATAATCCCTTGTCCAATAACTATTGCTAGGAGCAAGTAAAAAATCACAGTTATTTATATTTACTCCAAAAAATTGATACTGAGAAATTACATAATTTTTTTCTGTGTTATCTTCAACAATTGTAACAACTTCTAAATCCTCAGACATTTCAGCTATTACGTTATAAGAAATTCCAAATGGATAACGAATTAATACACCTTGCATCGGTTCAAACTCTGCAGGTTGTCTAACTGGTTTTGGGGGTTCGCTCGTTGGAATAAATCCTTTACCAATTTCATCAAGACGTGTTAATTCCTCAGGTGTTAACCATATCGGTAAGCTTTCTGGATTGCTGTTTATCCATTGTTCATATTGCTCAAAAAGAGAATCATCTATTACTGCATTATTTGTTTGAGTTGAACTTACGTTTATTGTTCCCGATATAAACAAAGATACAGATGCAACTATAATTAGAATTTTTTTATTCATGTTTTTGCCCCCCCGAATATTTAGGAACGAATCTAATTAAAAAGAGGGAAACCCTCTTTTTATTATAAATGTTATAAATTATTAACCGCCAGGATTAACATGTATAAAGGCTAATAATACCTTACCGCCTCTATCAGTTTCCATGTAGCATTCAGGACCACTTGCAGTTACCTTAAATCTAACATCTCCAAGACCCAATATCAAATTAGATGTAACAGTTGCTTCTCCTCCAGCTGGAATATCAGTAATAGTACCTTTACTAGTTCTTCCGAAAATAATTAATCCACCCTCAATAGATATCTCCCAATCGATATTATCTGCTTCTGCAACACCTTCATTTTTAATTGTTGCCTTTACATTGAACAATCCGCCTTTCATCGTACCAACATTAAGATCAGGAACATCCATTCGCACAGTATAAGCTTCTGACCATCTACTTCCTGCTCCTTCTATATCTTTTGCCCTAACCGTCACATTATAATCACCAATTTCAGACCAAGAATGAGTTTGAGACACAGACGTTCCAGAAGCAACAGGTCCAATCCATTCACTTTGTGTTCCATCATCCCAGTCAAAAATATATAAAATTTGATCCCCTTCAGGGTCAGTAGTTTCAGCAGTATATTCATATTCCTTATTTATCCTACCAAATGCTGGACCTTCAAGTGTCGGAATTTCAGGTGGATAACTGTCGCCAACCAAAAGAGTCCAGAAATATGGATTTTTATTATAAGCAGTTACAACTAAATCTACGCCTTCCAGATACTCAATTGGTTCATAAAAATTGAGTACTGCATGGCCTGTTTCATCAGAATAACCATATCCTAAAAGTTCATATTCATAGGAAATTGCACAAAGTGCATTTTTAACTCCAGGTATATCTAATTCAAATGTATCTGCTCCAATCGGGATGATTTCATCATGAGTCACAGTCATGTCTTCTGGAGTATCAGTACGTACCTGTAAGGAAGGATCTCCAAAAACAGTCCAAGTATCAGTTTCGTCATAGCATCCAGAACCATAATCATCCATCATTAGCATTGTTCCTTGAAAACATAATGCACCATAACTTGTTCTAAGATTATCACTATATGATTCAACTAAAATATCTATTATCTCATCCTGCGCATCCATTGGTGGATCCCAACTTTGACTCTGTGTTGATGCAAAAACTCCGATTGCACCGGTTGGTTCACCATTATTAGTTGCTCTAAGCCAAGCCTCGGCAAAACAAGCATCGTAACTATCAAACTCACCATTGTTACATGCAACTGAGCTAATAAAAGGAAGCATATTATCATTTTCCAAGTTATTAATATCAGTATTACTAAACCCTGTTGAACCCCAAGAGGTTGGAGAGCCATGACCACAATAATTAATTGTACTTCGACCTTCATTTAATGCTTCTGTCACCATGCTAGCAGTACCTTGTGGATCATAAATCTGATCAACTTCAGTATAAGTATAGGCCAATAAATCTTCTCTAATATTATCAATATGTTCATCGTCATATTCACCATCATCTCCAGGTCCTTGATCAGAGGCAATTCCAATTCCTTTATGATACCAACCTGCACTTTGTTGAGGATATTTTTCATATTCAAGTGATCTTTCTATTTGAGTTTCTAGCTGTCCAATATTTTGTGCAGAAAAACGACCGATAAACAAATCTTGATAATTGTCATTTCCAACTATATATGAATAACTTGGATCTGTTGCAGAACTTGAATATGGTGAAATATATAAGGTTGGAACTTGAGCAGCATCTCCTACAAGCAAAACAAAAGTAAGACCATAATCATTGTAATAATTTGCAATATAAGATTTAATTGCATCTGCATCACCAATGGATGAAACATTTACCATTTCTGTAGGAATGCCCCTCATATTTTTCCATTGGAGATAGGGCACCATGGTTTCCCAAAAACTATCATAAGTAATAATCAACATATTTCCCTGTTCAGAAACTGGATCATATCTTTCTGATTTACCAAAGTTGATAAAATGATTTTGATATATCGATTTGAAGTCTGCATCCACGCTTTCTGGTAATTTTTCTCTTTCTATTATATTGATGTTATCTATACCGTTTTCAAATACCTTTAATTTTATATCTGTATAGAATCGCATTAAATTTTTAACAGGGTTGTATTGTATAGGATAAATTTCTACTACCTGACTTCTATAATCCCTCAAAATATAAGGTTCTCTAAGCTTTGCTATATCTCCCGGGAACCATTTATCTTCATTATAAACATTATCAAATTCATAAGGAATTTCATCTGGATTTACAGATCGTGGTAAATCTCCTTTTGATGGAGCAATAAGGATATTTTCTATTTCTACAAAAGAACTATCTACAACATCAATATCCATTTTTGCTGTGTCAGGTATCAATACACTACGACAAATATTAGGAATATCTGGTTTACCAGTTAAAAGTAAATTTGATTCCTCACCAATAATAATTTTAAAGTATTCAAAGTTATCAATAACAACAGGTAATTTTTCGAAATTATTTATTTTATAGCTTATTTCTATAATATCATCATATTCATTTACGTTAATATCGACTGGTTCAGTGTTGTTGATATACTTTTCACCTGAAGTATAAGGTATAAAAACAGCTCCAATTAATAGCAGTAATATGCTAAATACTAAAGTTTTTTTAATTTGTATTTCTTTCATTCCAATTACCACCCCAAATTAACAATTGATAATCGTCATACATATATATAAATATCCCTTTTTTAGAATTTAAAATAAAAAAATAATTAATTTAAACTAAATGTTATGTAATAATTATAATATGACTAATTTATATTACATATAATTTTTTTAAAATACGTTTGTTATAATTATTCGATGTTTTCTAATTTTCATAAATATTTAATATCACCACTTACAATTTTCATCTCACCAAATTTAGATTCAATAATTAGATGACCATTTTCATCAATGTCTTTAACTATACCCACAATTACGTTTTTTTCATCTGTTATTTGTACCTTTCTATCTATCATTTTTGTAAAAGAAATCCAAGTTTTTTCAATATAATTATAATTTTTTTGGATTAATTTTTTATAGTTATTATCCAAATTTTTTAAAATCGAGCTAAGAAGCTTGATTCTGGAAACCTCTGATCCAAGTTCTTGTTTTAAGGAAAATGCGATATTTTTCAAATCCTCATCAATTTCATTATTTACATTAATACCAATACCAACAATAGCATATTTGATTTTATTAAAATCTGCGTTAATTTCCGTAAGAATTCCACAAATCTTCTTTTCCTTTAACAAAAGGTCATTGGGCCACTTGATTTCAGGATCTAATCCAGTAATTTCCTTTATTGCTTGTGCCACAGAAATTGAGACAGTCATTGTAATAAGCATCCCACTTTTTGGACATATCTCGGGATAAAGAATAACTGATAACCATAATCCGCCAGGCGGTGAATACCATATTCTATTTTTTCTTCCCCTGCCAGATGTTTGAATATCTGCAATTACTATAGTACCTTCTTGAGCGCATTCTTTTATTAATTGTTTAGCATAAAGGTTTGTTGATGGGATTTTTTCAAAAAAATATATCTTTTTTCCAATAATTTCGGTTTTAAGATTCTTGGTTAATTCCTCTGAATTAATAAAATCGGGTTTATGCGTCGATTTCTTTGCCATAGGCTATCTTTGGTGTTATTCCAGACGCTAGTCCAGCAGCAATAATTGCTTTTATTACATCAGCAGCTATGAAAGGTAAAACAGCAATTGTTAACAATTCCAAGAGTCCAACAGAAGCGCCCATCCATAAATATAACTGTATAAGTCCAGGTATATAGATTAGAACAAATGTTGAAAAAAACATTAAGGTAATCATATTTAAGAAATTTCTTGATCGGATATATCTATCTACGATAAAACCTATGAAAAATGCTGATATGATAAATCCAATAATATATCCACCAGTAGGACCCATCATATATGCCAAACCAGCATTAAATCCAGAAAACCATGGAACACCAGATACTCCAATTCCTACATACATACATTGACTTATTCCACCAAATTTTCCAAGTAAAACTCCAGCAAGTAATACACCAAATACTTGTCCAGTAACAGGTACAGGAGTTCCAGGTAAATAAAATCTTAATTGTGCTAAAAGACCAGTTAAGCATGCGAAACAAAAGGCTAAAGATATCTTATAGACCAAATTTAATTCATATCTCCAATGAAAAAAGTTGTATCGAGCATTTTTGTATTTATTGATATACATTGTTATTTCCATTTTAAATATCCTCCATAATAAGTAACCCCGAGAACATAATTTATTGTTTATTTATACTTTTTCTAAAATTCTATATAAAAATTGTTTATTGTTAGAATGTTAACTATGAATTTATCTAATTTTTTATAGATTGTAACCTTTTTTTAAAGCCTCAAGACTTTTCAATATAAATTTTTCAGGTGTAATTTCTTTTATTGCTTCCTCGATTACCTTTAATGGTAGGATTCTTGTAATAGACATGAATTTTCCTAACATTACAAGATTTGCCACAATTGGATTTCCTATCTCTTTTGCAATTGTTGATGCAGATAAGGAAAAATATTCTCCTTTGTAATTTTTATCAAAATCAATAACTCGATCTGAGTCAATAAAAACTTTTGTATTTTCAACTATTTTTCTACCAAATTCTAAAAAACCTCTATAACTCATAACAATAAAGAAATCCGGGTTTTGTGTAAAAGTAAAATCAATTGGATTGTCTGAAATGATTATTTCAGTTTGAACTGGCGTCCCTCTTTGTGAGGAACCATGAGTACTGACCTGAGTAGCAAACATTCCATTTAGAGTTGCAGCTTTACCTAGTATATTACCTAAAAGAATTATTCCTTGTCCTCCAGATCCAGCGATCAAAATCTCAATCTTCATTTTTTCATCTCATAGAAGGATTTTCTTTCATACCTTCCCATATTTTCTTTACAAATCCTTCCCTTTCAATATCTATAAACTCCCCAAGATTTTGGTCTTTTCTAGCTAAATTAAAGGCTTTGAGATTTCGGCGAGTAAATTGCGTAGTACAAGGTGAAATTATTTCAACAAATGCAAAACCTCTTTGTCCTTTCTCAAATGCTTTTTTAATTGAATTCTCTAGTTGACTTTTATGTGAAGTACTCCATCTAGCAGCATAAGAGGCTCCCGCACTTGCAACTAACCTTGCCAAATCAAAGGAATATTCCATATTTCCAGCAGATGTTGTACTTGTAATAGCCCCAGCAGGTGTGGTAGGACTGTATTGGCCACCAGTCATTCCATAAACCAAGTTATTAACACATATTGTTGTTATTTCAACATTTCTTCTTGCTGCATGAATAAGGTGATTTCCGCCAATTCCAGCAAGATCTCCATCACCACTTATTACCACCACTTTTAAATTTGGATTAGCAATTTTAACTCCAGTTGCAAAAGTTATGGGACGTCCGTGTGTTGTATGAATAGTATCTGCTTTAAAATGAGGACTTGGAATCCATGCTGCACAACCTATACCACTCAGGAATACAAAATCATCTGTATTACCATATAAATCATTTATAGCTGAAAGTACTGAATCAACTATTTTTTCGTTTCCACAACCTAGACAGAATTTTGGTACTACACGTAAAAATTTTTCATGGATTTCTTTAATCATAATACACTCACCACCAAATCTAATAAATCAGTGGGGGTGATAGGTTCTCCTCCACCTATTTTAGATAAAGATAAAACATTTGTATTATCATTTGAACATCTTTCAATCTCTTTAACAATTAAACCAGAATTTTGCTCAGGAACTATTATGTTTTTTAATCCGCTCATAAATGAACGCACTTCTTTATCAGGAAAAGGCCAAAGAGTGACTAATCTTAAATGAGCCAATTTTATATTTTCATCTTCTGCTAATTTTTGCATCTCCCAAACTGTTCGAGAGACAGATCCATAACTTATTATACCAACCTCAGCACCTTTGGAAATATTTTCCTCAATTTTGATTATTTTATCTTTGTTAAGATTGATTTTATTAGCAAGACGATTCACTAATTTTCTATGGATTTCTCCATTTCTGGTGTGTCTAAATCCCTTTGAATCATGTGTACTACCAGTAACTAAAACATTATATCCTTCTCCTAAAGATGGCATGGGAGGAACAAGCTCATCTTCAGAGTTTGCCCCAAAGATATAATCATCCTTAGATTTTGGTTTTCTTCTGTTTATAATTGTTTTATTTTCTGGAATTTCAAAAGTTTCCCTCATACGTGATATATGACCATCAGAAAGAAAAATTACAGGAGTTCGATACTGCTCTGAAAGATTGAAGGCATGGATAATCAGTTCATAACTTTCTTTTACCGTACTTGGAACCAATGTAATAATTTCATAATCTGGACTATGAGATCCATATCGAGCTTGGTAAACATCTCCTTGGCTAGAAAGAGTTGCCTGTCCTGTGCTAGGTCCAACACGCATGACATCAACTATAACACAAGGTGTTTCTGTCATAGCTGCATAACCAATATTTTCTTGCATTAATGAAAATCCTGGTCCTGATGTTGCTGTCATTGCTTTTATTCCAGTCCAACTTGCTCCAATAACAGCACCAAGCGATGCGATTTCGTCTTCCATTTGTAAAAATATTCCCCCAATTTGAGGCATTCTTTTAGAAAAACGGTGGGAAATCTCGGAGGATGGTGTAATTGGATAGCCTGCAAAAAAACGACAACCTGCAGCAATAGCACCCTCAGTTATTGCAACATTTCCTTGCCAGAACTTGCGCTTAGTAGAATTACTATCGCTAATATTTTCTTCCATCTTATTATTTTACTCCTCAGTTCTCATATAACCCATCTAATTAGGTGTTTATTAATAGAACCATTATAATCATAATGTTCTGTTAATCATCAAATATCAATCATTCTTGATATTGTCTCCTTTCGCCTATAATCAGGTAAAAGCATTGGAGATTTACAATCCTTACTTATATTTGCTTGTTTTAATTCCATATGATATCTTTTAACATGTTGAAGTGTGAGTTTTCCATAATTGGTTTTTTTAGCTTTTAAGGCAGCGTTTTTTCCTGCACGTCTCCCAAATACAATACATTCCAGAAGAGAGTTCCCCATTAATCTGTTACGACCATGAACCCCACCTTCAACTTCACCAGCACCATATAAGTTAATAATCTTTGTTTCCGTCTTTTCATTAACTATTATCCCGCCATTTTGAAAGTGTTGGGTTGGGTAAACAAGGAGTGGTTCTTTACTCATATCTATATCAAATCGT
This sequence comes from Thermoplasmatales archaeon, assembly GCA_020350365.1. GTDB lineage: Archaea > Thermoplasmatota > E2 > DHVEG-1 > DHVEG-1 > SG8-52-3. The sequence continues at coordinate 213,718 of CP070712.1, forward strand.
TTATACTGCCTATACATCGCCGGAAGTTTCTTTTGTATTGTTCCTTTTCCATGAATTATATCAATCATGGGTGTGTCTAGCCAAACTCCTGACATGCCTGTTGGGGTTTCTATACCTTTATTTCTTTCGACACACTCCCTAATTATCGCTGCAGATTCGGCATCTCTTGTTTCAAGTTCATATATGAACCTATCCCCATCGTTATTTACTAATTGTGCACCAAGTCCTCTACATTTTTCTGTAACAAGAAGACCCACAATCTGTTCCGGAAAAGCTGCTCCCGTAGGATGATATTGTATATTATCCATGAAAATCACTGGGTTTCCAGCACGATAAGCAATTACCAGTCCATCGGCTGTTGCACCATAATGGTTGGACGTTGGAAAATCTTGAACATGCAATCTTCCTGCTCCACCAGTAGCAAGTATAGTAGTTTTGGATCTAACAATAATATATTCATCGGTCTCAAGATTATAGAGTATTGCCCCTGTACAAATGCCAGCATCAGTTATTAACTCGATTGCAGGTGAATATTCAATAACTTCTATATTGCGATTTTTGACTTCATCCTTCAAAGTTTTCATAATCTCCCCCCCACTATAATCTCTGGCAGAATGCATTCTCTTTCTAGAAGTTCCACCACCATGTATGGTTATCATTGTCCCATCAATTTCCTTGTCAAACATAACTCCAAGATCCTCCAGCCAAGCAATAGCATCAGGAGCATCACGAACTAATACGTTAACTAATTCAGGTGTGTTTTCAAATCCACCACCACCAATCACATCTAAGTAATGTCTAGGTGGAGAGTCATTTTGTTTATCTGCAGCTTGAATTCCCCCTTGAGCCATTATAGTATTAGAATCACCGAATCTAAGTTTGGTTGCCAGTAAAACATTTGCGCCGTTTTCTTGGCTAATCAGGGCAGCTGAAGCACCAGCACCCCCTCCTCCGATTACGAGAACATCAACTTCATGATCTATTTCAGAAAAATCAAAATTATTAGGATCGATTTGGCTATATGCCTCAAACAAATTGGCGATTTCATTTATAACTCTCTCGCCTTTATTTGGACCTATTCTTAGCTCCCTCAAAGTACCTTTTTTATAATCCGGATGAAATTGATTTAATAAATTATATTTTTCTTCAGATGTCAATAAAGTAAAATCTTGTTTTATCCTTTTCTTACGGGTTTCTTCCAAGCGATTAATCGAATCTACCATATCTTGGGAATACATTTTTTTCACCTCTTACTTTCCTCTGGTTCTATGTCTCTTTTATTATACAATTTCCTTAGTAAATGAACATCTGACTTCATCAAATTTGATAATTCTTTATCGAATTTACCCTCAGAAATTTCAGCTGCTCTAGTCCTAACATGCTCTGCTTTTGGAGTCATATACTTACCATACAACCGACGACAAAGTAGCGCAATATTATACTGAACAATTTCTGCTGGACATCTAGCTGCACATAATCCACACATTATACAATCAAATGATATGTCAGCAGCACTTTTGATATCACCCTTGAGTGCGGCCTGCATATAATCCATTACTTCAATATCCTGAGGACAAACCTTAGTACAAGTATTACAACTAACACATCTAGCCAGTTCAGGATATAATTTCAGTAGTGTTCCACCAGTAGGCTTTAGTTCATCTAGATTATAATCGGCTTTATTTGCTGGAAAAAATGGTATCTGAACTAGATACATATTTTCTACTACTTTTGTTTGACATGCAAGGCCTGACTGAAGCTTGTAATCACCCTTAAATCTGTAAACCGTCCCGCATCCACCACAGAAACCACCTCGGCAACCACAACCTCTAATATACCTATAGCCTGCATATTCCATTGCTTTCATAATTGTAAGACCATTTGGAACTAGATATTTTTTACCAGTAATATAAATTGGAATTAATTTTTTAGCTTCAACCATATATTAACCTCCTTTGTTAGAATATACATCTATCATGGCAAGAACTTGTCCATCTGTAAAACCAAGATGAGAAATAGCACCATTGAGACAAGCAGCAGAACAAGTACCACATCCTTTACAAAGAGCACTATTTACAGTTGCTACTGTCATCTTATGACCTAAATTATCTATTTCTTTTAATTCAATGGCATTATAAGGACAGAGCTCAACACAAGTTCCACATCCTCTACACAAATCCTCTAAGATTAAAGAAACATTGGCTTCAATTTTGTATTTATCTTTAGAAAGTAGGACACCTGCTCTAGACGCAGCAGCAAATGCTTGAGAAATAGATTCTGAAATAAACTTTGGAGAGTGGCATGTACCTGCAACAAATATCCCCTCAGTAGAGAAATCTACAGGCCGTAGTTTTACATGGGCTTCTAAAAAGAATCCATCGGAATTTAATGGTACCTTTAACATTTTAGCAATTTTTTCGTTATCTAAACTTGGTTTAAGACCAGTTGAGAGAATGAGATAATCTGTTGGTATTTCAAGCAATTCTTGCATCAAAGGTTCATAAAATTTAACTATCATATTGTTATCTATAAGCACCTCTGGTTTTCTATTTTCATCATATTGTAAAAACATAATGCCTTTCTCTCTTGCCTCTTTATAGAATCTTTCTTTAAAACCATAAGTCATCATATCTCTATATATTATGAATACCTCAGCCCTGGGATTAATATCTTTTAATTTAATTGCATTTTTCAAAGCTTGTATACAGCAGGTACGGCTACAAAATGGCCTATCATTATCTCTTGATTCAACACATTGGATCATAACATAGGTTTCACCATTTTGAATTTCTTCAGGTTTTGCTAGACCCAATTTTTTTTCTAATTCTCGCTGAGTGATAACCCTTGAGTCTTTTCCATAATGATATGATTTGGGAACGTATTCCTGTGTTCCCACAGTAACAATTGTAACACCATGGTTGATTTCTTTTTCTCCTTTTGGTGTTTCTATTATCGTTTTAAAATTACCAACAAAGCCCTCAATGATTTTTAATTTTGAGTCAGTAAAAGTTGTTATTAGTTTATGATTCAGGACTTTTTCTTTTGTATCTGCAAGATATTTTTTGATATCAGGATGTTCTAATGAATAACTAATATATCTTAATTTTCCACCTAATGATGATTCTTTTTCTACAATAAAAACCTTGTAACCTTGATCTGCTATCGAGAGTGCAGCTGTCATACCAGAGACACCACCCCCTATAACCAGTGCCTTCTGGGTGACATCTACCTCCATATCTGAAAGGGGGTTAAGAAGTCGGGCCTTTGCAACACTCATTGCAATCAATGTCTTTGCCTTTTCAGTCGCCTTGGTTTTATCAGTCATATGAACCCATGAACATTGCTCCCTTATGTTTACCATCTCAAAGAGATGAGGATTTAATCCAGCTTCCTTCAAAATTCTCTTGAATACTGGTTCATGTGTTCTTGGTGTACAAGCCGCTACAACTAATCGGTTTAAATTGTATTTTTTTATGGTTTCTGCAATTTTTTTCTGAGTATCTTGTGAACAGGTGTATATGTATTCTTCAGCAAAAACAACATTATCAAGTGACTGGGCAAATTTTACAACATTTGGAACATCAATATATCCACCTATATTTATTCCACAATCACAAACAAATACACCAGTTCGGGGTTTTTGTTCAGATACGTTTTTCTCAGCAGGAAATTTCCTTTCTTTTACTAGTGTACCACGAGAGTGCCTTAGTAACTCTGCTACTTTTGACGCTGCAGCTGATGCCTGCATTACTGATTCAGGAATGTCTTTGGGTTCAATAAACGAGCCAGCAATAAAAACACCTGGTCTAGAAACAGTAACTGGACTTTGAGGATTTACTTCAACAAAATCAAATTCATTTCTCTTCAAATCCATTTTATCAAGGAATGTTTTTCGAGCATTAGTAGTACATAATCCAATTGACAAGACTACCATATCAAAAATCTCTTCTTTTAGGTCGCCTGATTCATCCTCATATCTTACAATTAGATTCTTTGTTTTTTTATCTTCAAATATCTCAGATAGGCGTGAACGTACATATCTTATTTTATGCTCTTTTTTTGCTTGGTGAATATATTTATCAAAATCTTTACCAAATGAGCGAACATCAATATAAAAAATAGTAGGATGAATATTTGAATCATGCTCTTTTGCAATTATTGCTTCTTTTGCTGTATACATACAGCACATCGCTGAACAATATTCGTTACCAATAGATTTATCGCGAGATCCAACACATTGAACCCAAGCTATTTTCTTTGGTTTCTTCTGATCGCTAGGTCTTACAATCTTACCTTTAAAGGGACCAGAAGGTGATAAAATTCGCTCAAACTCTAAACTAGTCAAAACATTGTCATATTTTTTATAACCAAACTCAGGTTTAATGATAGGGTCAAATGGTTGTGCACCTGTTGCGATAATTACTGCACCAACATTCAACTTTAAGTTTTCAGGTTTTTCATCATGGTTTATAGCTCCAGCTTTACAAACTTTTACACATTTACCACAATCAACACAACCTTTATGCTCTCCATCTCCCTCCTTATCTATTATAAAAGCATTTGGAATCGCTTGTGGATAATACTTGTAAATAGCTTTTCGTTCGGAGAGCCCATGATCAAATTCCGTCGGTAAAGATATAGGGCATGCCTCAGTACAATCACCACATGAAGTGCAAAGCTCAAGGTCAACATATCGTGGTTTTTTCAAAACCTTAACAATTAAGTCACCAGGTTCACCTTCGATAGCTTGAACCTCGGAATTAGTAATAATTTCAATATTTTCATGTCTTCCACAGTCAACAAGTTTCGGAGAAAGTATACACATGGAGCAATCATTAGTGGGAAATGTCTTGTCGAGTTTGGCCATAATGCCTCCAATTGCAGGAGTTTTTTCTATAAGATAAACCTTGAATCCCATTTCAGCAAGGTCTAAGGAGGATTGAATACCTGTAATACCTCCTCCAATTACTGCAACAGCACCGATCTTGTCTGATTTATTTCCCATCTTTTATCTACCTTTTTGTGTACCCCTCTTTAATTGCTATTTTTCTTATTGCGCTCATTAACTTTGGAATCTCAACATCCTGTGGACATTGGGTTATACATCGATAATGCGTTGAGCATATCTCCACAAAATCATTGGAAAAAACATTGCCTTTCATACCTAAAAGGACGTTTTTGATAACCTTTCTAGGAGAATACTTAGGATCAAGATCACGTTCAGGACAACCTGCCGTACATGTTCCGCATGAAAAACAATTGTAGATATCTTTACCCGATTCACAATCCACGATTTTATATTTAAATTCTAAATCAAGATGTTTTTTTGCCTTTATGCCTGATACATCTTCCATTTGTTCTTCGAACAGTCGTTCGTTTCTAACTGCATTCATAATTCCTTTAATATTTACCTCTTGAGGGCATTTTTCCAAACAGCGATAATGATCTGAACATATCCAGATAAATTCACTTGATAATACTTCGTCCTTAAGACCAAATAACGCCTTTCTGATGATAACACGAGGATTCCAATCTTCCTTTACTTTTTGTTCTGGACAGCGAGCAGTACACGCACCACATGCAAAACATTTTAGAATACCTTCGCCACCTTCTTCTCGGGCAATTTGAAACTTGAATTTGGAATCGATCTTTTTACTATCTATAGCGTCCATTCTACTTTTCTCCAACCTCTTGATATTCATCCTCTTTGTAGATTACCATCGGAATCTTTTTCTCTATATCAATACCGGGGGAATAATCAAATTCTTTCTGAGCATTTTCACCAATTGGAATTATTATTTCCATCAAGGGAATATCACTTGGGCATGCTTGTTCGCAAAGCCCACATCCAACACATGAGACAACCATATGATTCATCCTTGTCGTATGAAAAAGAAGTGAATCATTTGGCATCTTAAACAAACCCTTTTTTTCAGCCTTTCCAATGTATTTATTAGCCTCTAAATTAAAAACAGATGAATCAAAAAGACATTCCTTACAATAACAGATTGGGCACACCTTCATACAGTTATGACAATTTATGCATTTATCAAAGAATTTCGCGAGTGCATCGATTCCTTTTATTTTGCCTCCTTCCTTAATAAAATCAATTCGGTTTTTATTTTTTTCTTCTCGAATATTTTTTACAGATATTTCTCTATTTTTAGTATCTTTTGCACTATCTAGTTTTATTCCTTCTATTAATTTTTTACCTTTATCACTATTTATTTGGATTAATAACTCTTTTTTTGGATTCATATCATAGAGTCCAATGAGTAAATCAGCGTTAATTGGTATAGGATCCTTACAAGATTTACAAGCCGATCTAAGATATTTTATATCATTACTATTTTTAGGAAAATTGCTTAATAAATAATTTGTGGGAGTTGTATTTTCAGGAAAATCAGAATAGACATTCACTGGGTAGGTCCCCAGACAATCTATACCTATAATTACAATATTATCTATATTTGCCTGATTTAATTTTACTAGTTCTATAAGCGCTCGTATCTGGCATGATCTCATTACAACACCAATTGGTTTACTTGAACTCTCAATTTTTGTAATTTTGGAGATAATTGATGCTGTTGAAACAGGTAGAACTGGAGCAAAAACATTTGAATTAAGTTTATCAGGGTTAGAAATTAAAACAGGAAAAGCCATTGCTTTTGATGGGACTTCCTGCATAACTAATAATGCCTGTACTTTCTTTGAGTTAAGTAAATCTTTTAATAAATCATTAACAGATCCGACAGTATCTCCATTTTTTACCTTCAATATTTTATCTGTCATCTCAAATCGCCCCTGTTAAATATTCCAATGTTTTGAAATTGGATTTGGACCAAGTTTTTTGATTTCTTCTGTCATTTCCTTTATTGTATCAGCAAATTTTTGTCCTTCCGATGCAGAAACCCATCTAATCCAAACTCTTTCTTTTTCTAGACCTATTGTATCTAGAATTGACTTCAAAAGAACAGATTTTCTCCTAGCTTTGTAGTTTCCATCAAGGTAATGACAATCACCAGGATGGCAACCTCCGATGAAAACTCCATCAGCTCCCTCTAAAAGTGCACGCATAATATATACGGAGTCCACAGATCCTGAGCACATAACCTTTATGACTCTTATATTTGGAGGATACTGTATCCTACTCGTACCAGCTAAATCTGCCCCGGCATAACTACACCAGTTACATAAAAAGCCTACTATTTTTGGTTCGAATTCTTCCATATTAATCACCATTTAATCTCATATTTATCACTCTAAACAGGCATCAATCATCGAGATTACCTGTTTTTTTGTAAATGTGTTCTGTTGGGATACACCACTTGGACATACTGCTGAACATGCACCACATCCTTGACACAAAATTTCATTTACTTTTACAATCCTTTTTTCTTCATCAAATTCTATAGCATCATATGAGCAAACATCAATACATAATTTACATCCTGCACAATTTCTAGAAGTAATATGTGCGATATTTCCTTTAGTTTCAAGATAAGGTTTTGAAAGAATTGTTGCAGCTCTAGCACCAGTTGCCTTTGCTTGAAGAATGGATTCCTCAATAAATCTAGGTGAATGTGCAAGACCGCAAAGATAAATACCATCGGTTGAGAAATCCACTGGTCTCAGTTTGACATGAGCCTCAGCAAAAAACTTATCTTCATTTAATGGTATTTTCAATTTTTGGGTTATTTCTGAATTATCTCGTGGAATAATTCCTGTACTTAAAACCAGTTTATCAGGATGAAGTATAACATTTTGTCCAAGAATAAGATCTATTGTCTTAACCGATATTTTATCTTGATGAAGATTGACCTTTGGCTCATCATCTTCATTAAATCTGATGAAAATTATTCCTTTTTTACGTGCCTTACTATACAACATGTCTTCTTTGAAACCATAGGTTCGAATATCTCTATAAAGGACAAAAATATTAACCTCAGGGTTAATCTCTTTTAATTTTAATGCATTCTTTAAAGCTTGTGAACAACATATCCTGCTACAATATGGATGATCACTATTGCGAGATCCAACACATTGAATCATTACAACTTCTTTTAAATTCTTAAGATAACTTTTATTATCAAATAATTCCTTTTCAAAGTCTGTTTGTTTAATTATATTTTTATCTTTTCCATATTGATATTCAACAGGTTCGTATGGAATCCCTCCTGTTGCTACAACTATAACACCATGCTTTATTTCTTTAATATCCTTATTATTTTTTGATTTTAATTTTGTGTTAAAATTACCAATATATCCTGATACCGAGTCAATTTTAGTGTTTATAAATAATTCAATATTTGAATGATTTTTTATATTTTTAATTGTCTCTCTTAATAGATCCTGTGGCTTTTCTTTATCAATACCCATGTATATATTTTTTAAATGTCCACCTAGTTCACTTTCATTTTCTACAATAAAAACCTTGTAACCTTGATCTGCAATTGCAAGAGCTGAAGTCATACCCGCAATTCCTCCACCGATTACCAATGTGCTTTGAGTAACCGGAGTCTGAAAATGATGAACAGGATATAGTTTTGAAGCTTTTGATACTGCCATTCTAACAGCATCTACTGCTTTTTCAGTTGCAGCTTCAGGTTCATTTTTATGAACCCATGAGTTTTGATCTCTTATATTTGCCATCTCAAAAAGATGTGGATTCAATCCTGCCTCGCGAAGTGTGTCCTTAAACAAAGGTTCATGTGTTCTAGGTGTACATGATGAAACCACAATACGATTTAAATCAAGCTCCTTTATTTTGTTCTTTATGTTTTCCAGTGAATCCTGCGAACAAGCGTAGATGGTTTCCTCAGCATATACGACATGAGGAAAAGTTTCTGCGGATTTCACAACCTTTTTAACATCAACCACGCCAGCTATATTTATTCCACAATGACAAACAAAAACTCCTATCCTTGGATACTTATTACTAATATCGATTTCTTCGGGGTATATCTTTTCTATAATCTCTGTTCCTCTTGCAACAGAAATATCTTTTGCAGCCTCAACAGCAGCTGCTGAAGCCTGAGTAACGCTTTCAGGTATATCTTTAGGTTCAGTTACAGTTCCTGAGGAATATATGCCTTTTCTTGATGTAAGTGTTTTAAAGAAAGGAGATGTTTCAACAAAACCATATTGATTTAGATTAACATCAAGAATTTTGCTTAAATCTCCAAGTGCATTACATGGCTGTAACCCTACCGAGAGTACAACCATATCATATGTTTCATCCTTTACCTTACCCTCATCATCTACATAACCAATCTTAAGATTTTTTGTCTTAATATCTTGTTCTACTCTAGGAATACGACATCGGCGATAAACTACACCATATTCTTCTTTGGCTTTGTTATAATATTTTTCAAAATCCTTTCCAAAAGAACGCAAATCCATGAAATAGATATGTGTTTCAAGGCCGGGTTCATGCTCCTTTGCAATCACTGCTTCTTTGGTTGCATACATACAACAAACTGAAGAGCAGTATGGCTTATTGCAACTTTCATCTCGTGATCCAACACATTGTAGCCAAGCAATCTTTTTTGGTTGATTCCCATCTGATATCCTCTGAATATGACCACCATATGGTCCAGAGGCCGATAGCATACGCTCGAACTCAATGCTTGTCAATACATTTGGATATACCTTGTATCCATAACTGTCCCCTCTGGGCGGAATATAATTATCGAAACCAGGAGAAACAATTACTGAACCAACATTAATCCTAATTTCTTGGTCATTTTGATCATGCTTCAATGCATCTTTTTCACAGAATTTCTCACAGGCCTTGCAAGTACCATTAAGATAATACATACATGCCTCTTTGTCGATAACAGGAACATTAGGAATAGCTTGGGGGAACGGAACATATATTGCACTACGATTGTTTAGTCCAGCGTTAAATTCGTTGATGAGAGGTTCAGGTTTGTTCCTGCTTAAATCTGATAAGTTTATGCATTGTGTAGGACATACAAAAGCACAGGCACCACAGGTCATGCAAACTTCAGAAAACTTATCAAATGGGTTCATGACCTCTCTATTTACACCACGATTGGCAAAACCAAGGGCACTTACTCCCATTACCTGATCACATACCCTCACACACATGCCACACAAAATACACTGAGTATCGATATCAGATTTACTCTCGAATCTAGTTTCTTTAACCCCTAATTTTAAAGCAAATTCTTTAAGAAAATCTGATTGAGGGCATCTGGCCAAATAAAGTTCCATTAAAACTTTCCTTGCTCTCTGAATCCTTTGAGTAACAGTCTTAATCTCCATTCCATCTATAATTTTCAAGTTACAGGAGGTAGTGAGCCATGTTTTTCCTCCTTGAGTAACCTCTACAACACATAGTCTACAAACACTGTAGGGTTCTATTACCGGATGATGACATAAAGTAGGAATGAAAATATTATTTTTCTGTGCGACCTCCAGAACAGTCTCATCTGGATTTGTTTCGTATTTTTTAGAGTCGATAACGATGGTGACCATTCAATCCACCTCCACCGCATCGAATTTACAGACCTGATAGCATAGTCCACATTTAATACAAGTTTTATTATCGATTATGTGAATATTTTTCTTCTCACCACGTATAGCTCCAACTGGACAGTTTTTTACGCATAACTGACAACCTGTACATTTGTCTCCTTTTATATTATATGTAATTAACGTCTTACAAGCATGAGCTGGACATTTTTTATCTTTGATATGAGCCTCATATTCATGCTTAAAATATCTAAGAGTAGTAATAATAGGATTAGGAGCTGTTTTACCCAATTGACACAAAGAGGTATCCTTGACCGCTTCTGCTAGTTCAGTCAGTAGGTCTATATCACCTTCTTTTCCTTTACCCTCAGTTATTTTTGTAAGGGTTCTATGCATCTGATCAAGGCCTTCTCGACAGGGGGTACATTTTCCGCAGGATTCATCCTTCAAAAAGTTTACAAAATATTTAGCAACGTCAACCATGCAGGTATTCTCATCCATTACTATCATTCCACCAGAACCCATCATGGCTCCGGTTTCAATAAGACTATCATAATCAACAGGAAGATCCAATTTTTCTTCAGGGATGCAACCTCCGGAGGGACCTCCGGTTTGGACTGCTTTAAATTTTTTACCATTTAGCACTCCCCCTCCAATATCATAGATTATGTTTCTGAGTGAGATACCCATCGGAACCTCAACCAATCCAGTATTATTGATCTTACCTACAACAGAAAAAATCATTGAACCTGGAGAGTTTTTAGTCCCTAACTGACGATATTTCTTCACTCCGTTTCTTAGAATATACGATACATTAGCCCAAGATTTTACATTATTAATGTTAGTAGGTTTCCCCCAGAGACCACTTTGTGCAGGATAAGGTGGACGTGGTCTTGGTTCACCAGACCTACCTTCAATTGAAGCCATTAAAGCTGTTTCCTCACCACATACAAAGGCACCTGCTCCTCGAGATATTTTTAAATCAAAGGAAAAATCAGTACCAAGGATTTTATTACCAAGGAGACCATATTCATACATTTGTTTAATTGCTATCTCTACATTTTTTGTTGCCAACGGATATTCCTTTCTTACGTAAATATAGCCCTTACTTGCTCCGATAGCGTGGGCTCCGATCAACATTCCTTCAAGAACCATATGTGGATTTCCTTCCAATATTGACCGATCCATAAAAGCACCTGGATCGCCCTCATCAGCATTACAGATGACATATTTCGGTTGCCCAGTTGCTTTTTTAGCAAACTCCCATTTTAATCCAGTACTGAAACCTGCTCCCCCTCTTCCTCTAAGTCCAGACTCTTTTATATCTTCAATAATCTTATCAGGATTCATATCTAAGGCGCTTTTCAAACCTTCGTATCCACCTATCGACATATAATCCTCAATTTCTGTAGGATCAATTAGTTCATTATTTCCAGAGATAACTCGTATTTGATTCTTATAGAACGGAATATCATTGATTTTTACAATTGCTTTTTTACTGACAGGGTCATTCCATAAAAGTTCGTTTATAACTTTACCGTTCTTGACAGTATTGCTGACAATATCTTTAACTCGTGCTGGGTCAACCTTTGGATAAAAAATTCCTTCGGGAAGTATAAGAAGAATAGGTTCCTGGGAACAATATCCTATACAACCACTGGTTCTAACATTAATTCCCTCAAGATTCTCTTCTTTAAGTGCATCTTTCACAGCTTTTAAAATATCTTGAGATCCGCATGCTCTACCACATGTCCCTTCAGGGATAACAATAGTTTTTCCATTATACTTTTTTCTATTAGTTTTAAGCTTATCAATAAGGGAGCCGAGTTCTTTTTTTGACTTCAGCTTCTTAGTTCCCTCGCTCACCTAATGACCTCCTCGGTTTTGGTTGATGCATTAAGGTTTATAAATTGCTCAAGTGTATTCTTGAAAGTTCCTGGTTTCACCATGTAATAACCATCATCGATGACTACAACAGGACCTAAAGCACAAGCACCAAGACAATTAACAGTTTCTAATGTAAACATACCATCTTCGGTAGTTTCTCCAGGTTTAATTTTAAGATATCGCTTAATTTCGTCTAATAATTGCGGACTACCACGTACATGACAAGCAGTTCCCATGCAGACTTTAATTGTGTACTTGCCACGTGGTTTTAAAGTAAAAGAAGTATAGAATGTAGCCGCTTGATATACCTTTGAAAACGGGATGTTTAGTTCTTGTGAAACATATTTTAGTATATTTTCCGGAAGAAAGTTATAAATATCATCAATATCTTGCAAAATAGGTATAAGTGAACCAGTTTCACTACCATGTTTTTTTATTATCTCATCTAGTTTATTGATATCCTTTTCTTCTAAATCTTCCTTAGCATCACTTTTTTGTGGTTTAATGGGTTTGTATCTTACAAGACAGTTCTCGACACAGATTCCACAGCCATTGCAGATATCTTCAGAAACTGATCTTGCCCTTTTGTTTATTGTTATTATAAAATTTCCAGAGTTTCCTTCAATTTTTTTTAAATCAGAATAAGTTATAAGTTCAATATTTGGATGCCTTCCAGTAGACACTAGCTTTGGGCCAAGAATGCACATTGCGCAGTCATTTGTAGGAAAGGTTTTGTCTAATTGTGGCATTTTGCCACCAATACTTGGTCCTTGCTCCAGAATATAAACCTTAAAACCTGCATCGGCAAGATCCAGAGCCGATTGTATACCTGATATGCCACCCCCTAAAACTAATACCGCTCCAATTTTTTTATTATTGCTAATTGAAGTCTGAGAATGTATATCCTTTGAATTTTCATCCTTAGGTTCAATAGTCTCAGTTATACTGAGGACTGATTCATCATTTTCAGTGGCATTCATATTTTATTTTACTCCCAAATTATTTAATAAATCGCAATTTTAGGTTACCTCTTCAATCATACGGAGAATTTGTTCTTTTGTATAGTTCTTATGAATTGAGGCATTACTAGGGCATGCTGAAATACAAGAACCGCATCCAACACATAATGCCTCATTTACTTCCGCAATCTTTTTTATTTCATGCAGCTTTCGAGCATTATATGCGCAGACCTCCAAACATATTCCACAGCCAGTGCATATGTCCTCATCTACAGCAGCAATTAATGGATCAATTTCTAATTCAGATTTAGAAAGAATTGTTAATGCTCGAGCTGCAGCACCACTTGCTTGTGCTACAGTTTCTGGTATGTCCTTTGGGGCTTGGGCACAACCCATAAGAAAAATCCCAGCAGTCAATGTTTCAACAGGACGAAGTTTTGGATGAGCTTCATTAATAAAACCATAGGTGTCCGTAGATATCTTCAATTTTTTTGCTAATTCTTTTGTATCTTTATTCGGAACTGCAGCCATGGCTAATACAACCATATCTGCCGCAATTTCGATTTTTTTACCTGTAAGTGTGTCTACACCCCAAACTATAAGCTTACCATCATCACCAACATCTTTAAAAATTCTGGAAACCTTTCCTCTCAAATAGATTATTTTTTCATCTTCTACAGCTTTTTGGACAAATTCTTCGTAACCTTTTCCACCAGAGCGGATGTCAATATAAAAAACATAAGCTTGACCATCGTGAACAGCATGTTTGTATAGTAATGCATGCTTAGCAGTATACATACAACAAATCTTAGAGCAATAGGGCATCCCATGCTCGGGATCTCGTGAGCCAACACATTGGACAAATACAATATCCTTTGGAATCTTACCATCTGAAGGTCTTTTTATCTTTCCTGCAGTGGGTCCAGAAGCAGACAATAATCGTTCAAACTGCAATCCATCAATTACATCCTGATACTTCCCATATCCATATTCGCCAATGCTTTCCTTTGGTAAAAGATCAAAACCGGTAGCTACTAATATTACCCCAATCTCCTCTTCTATAGTTGTTTCTTTCTGATCATAATCTATTGCGCCAATAGGACAGTTTTTTTCACAAAGTTTACATTTACCTGTTTTGAAATATATACAATGATTACTATCAATTACAGGTTTTTTTGGAACGGCTTGTGGAAATGGTATATAAATTGCTTTTCGAGTACCCATATCACGTTCGAATTCAGAGGAAATCTTGGTTGGGCATTTTTCAGAACATATTCCACAGCCAGTGCATTTATCCCAGTCAACGTAAGCAGGTTTTTTTCTAATCTTAACCTTAAAATTACCTAAATATCCTTCAACTCCCTCCACTTCTGAATAGGTAAGAAGTTTAATATTTGGATGATGTCCAACCTCTACTGTTTTAGGTGTTAATATACAAGAAGCACAATCCAAAGTCGGAAATGTTTCAGATAGCTGCGACATCCGCCCTCCAATAGAAGAGGTTTTTTCTACTAGAACGACTTCATATCCACTGTTGGCAATATCTAAAGCAGCTTGCATACCACTGATACCCCCACCTATAACCAGTGCCTTTCTTGTAACTGGGATATTTATTGCACTAAGAGATTGATTTAATTTTAATTTTTCAATTATGCTTTTGATTATCTCTATTGCTTTCTCAGTTGCTATCTTATTATCTTTGTGAACCCAGCTACATTGCTCTCTGATGTTTGCATTCTCGAATTGATATTTGTTTAAACCTACTGAGCTAATTGCATTTCTAAAAGTAGTTTCATGAAGAGTAGGGGTACAAGCAGCAACAATAACTCCATCCAATTTTTTCTCAACAATTGCACTCTTAATCATCTCCTGACCAGGATCTGAACACATATAGGTATAGTCCACGACATGAGCTACATTTGGATGTTTACCTATGTCCTCGACTACCTTTTTTATATCTACAGTATCTGCAATATTCAGACCACAATGACAAACGAATACCCCTATTCGTTTCATTCTTTATTCTGCCCTCCTAATAATTTTCTTTTATTAAGAAGCGGTCTTGGATCAACAAAATGCTCACCAAATTCACATAAATCTTCGTCAAGAATTAATGCAATTGCCAGAAGTTGGGTGAAATAAAAAATCGGTTTAAAATTAAACTCATTATATCTATTTTTAACATCTTTCTGTCGATAATCTAGATTAAAGAAACACAAGGGGCAGCCTACAACAATTGCATCTGCACCTCTTGTATTTGAATCATCGATAATCATTTTTGTTCGTTCAATTACCGGATCGATATCATTGACAGTATGATATGATCCACAACACTCGATTTTAAAAGGACTTTCAATAACCTCTCCGCCTAAAGCTTCGATGAAATCCTCCATTATCCTTGGAGCTTCAATATCATCTAAACCTATACCCTCTGGTCGTAATAAAAGACAACCATAGTAGGGAGATAATTTAAGACCCTTTAGAGGTCTATTTACCTTTTCTTTTATCTTACTGAATCCAATTTCATCTCTTAAAAACTCTAAAAGATGCAAAACAGTAACATTTCCATTATAATCTTTTTCTTCGTCCAAGAAATTGTTGATACGATCTCTCTTTTCAGCATCCTCCAAAATTATCCTATTGGTTTGTTTAAGTGTGTTATAGCACATTGCACATAATGTCACAACTTTATCTGTTCCAGTCTCTAACACTCTTATGAAGTTTCTTACAGGTGCTAGTTGATGCATTAAGTCATCAGTTGCTAGCGAATGTACTGTACCACAGCAATTCCATCGGGGCAATTCAATTATTTTATGACCTAGCTTTTTCATTGATGCTATAGCGGGCATTTCAAAATTTTTAGCAGTTGTCTTTAAAGTACATCCGGGATAATAACAAAGCTCCATTTTTTCACTACCCCGTCATCTTCCTAAAATTACTAACAAGTGCTATTTGAGGAATATTTTCATCTATGTCTAAATCTGACAGTTCAACATAATTAGTGCTTTTTCTAAGTAATAATAATCTGAGTGCTTCCATTACCTTTGCTAAATCTACACCCTTTGGGCATCTTGCAGAACATGAAAAACAAGTTGCACATAGCCATATAGTTTTAGATTTTAGAACATCATTAAACTGCCCAAGTTGAATTAATCTTATAATTTGGTTTGGCAATAAATCCATTAAAGAAACCATAGGACAACCAGCAGAACATTTTCCACATTGATAGCATGCTAAGATCCTTTGCCCACTGACATCTTCAATCTTTTTAATAATCGAGTTTTGAATATCATTTCTATCTAGATTTATTCTTTTTTCTAAAAATGGAACGGAATCCAAAACATCAATAGGCTTTTCTTTAATAGATGACAACTGAATACTCTTCTCAGCGTCTAATTTATCTTTCAGATGGTCAATCCCTTCTTTACCAAATAGAATATTTACATCTTCGAGGACATCCGTAATAAAATCATCCTTGACGTCTTTGTATTCATAAGTATAACGAAAGGATCCTCGAAACGGTTCAGTTGTTCTCTTAATCAAACCTCTTTTATGCATACGGGAGAGAACAGTGTTAACTGTAACATATGTACTAGCCATACCTTCTTTTCTTAATTTCTCAAAAATTTCTCTTGCAGTAATTTTTTTTTCTTTATGCAAGACAGATATGATCCTCTTTTCAAGAGAGCCTAACATATATCCCCCGTGCTATTACACCTGTAATACTACAGGTATCTTATAAGCATTTCGAAATAGATAATAGGTTTTAAAATATTTTTTATTAAAATTTAAAAAAAAAAGTTAGTTACTGATTACAACTAAGACATCTTCAGACTCAACCAAGTCTCCTTCTGAAACCCTAATTTCACGAACAATACCATCTATGTTTGATGTAATCTCATTTTGCATCTTCATAGCTTCTAATACCAAGATTGGTGATCCCATCTTTACAGATTCACCTACCCTCACCTTTATTTTAATTACTCTTCCAGGCATAGGTGGATGAATTATACCATCTCCACTATGAGTTTTATGGGCGGACATTCCAACCTTTGAATCTTCTATTTCATCTTGTTCATTATAAGAAGATGAAATTCCGCGTCTAAGATTACAAATCTCAATTGTATGTTTTTTTCCATTGATTGATATGAATGCTCCTTCAAAACGTACTAAAAATTTCTTTTTATCTAAAATAACATTTAAACCTGCACCAGTCTCTTTTGTTTCTGCTTGGTAAGTTTTACCATCTATCTCAATATTTATCAACTTATCAACGCCAAGCTCCACTTTGAAGATCTTCCCATCAACAGAAAGATCAAATTTCATCTTAGTTGCCTCCGATTAATTTGATTATATCTACCAGCCATCTTCCATTTACTGACAGGTTTGAATATATCAGTTTTTTTATCGATCTTTAGATAGTTATTCAATCCATCCTTTGATTGAGCAAGAGCTGCCGAAATTACTGCGACTGTTCTTTCCATCTCGATTTTTTGCTCCTCGCCTTCTTTTTTTAGGTTGTCAATTATTCCTTTTCGACTTATAAAAGTCGTATCAATATCTCCTTTTTTAAATGAATTATCACTTAGGACCTTTAGATGAAACGGGATGTTTGTTTCAATTCCCTCAACCCGCATTTCTCTCAAGGCTCTCATCATTCTCTCAACGACTGTTTCTCTTGTATCACCCCAAACAATAACTTTTGCAAACAAAGAATCATAAAAAGTTGGAATTTCAGATCCTACAACAAGTCCAGAATCAATCCTAGTACCGATCGAACCTGGCGGTTCATATCTCGTTATTGTACCAGGTGATGGAAGAAAATTGTTGTAGGGATCTTCTGCGTTTATCCTACACTCCATTGCCCAGCCTTTAAATTGAATATCTTCTTGTGAATAATCAAGTTCATCTCCAGCAGCGATTTTTATCTGATCTTTTACCAAATCTTTAGCAGTTATCATTTCTGTAACAGGGTGCTCAACTTGTAATCTTGCATTAACTTCATTGAAATAAAATTCTTTTCCGTCATAAAGGAACTCTATAGTTCCAGCATTTGTATACTCTGCAAGTCTTGCTATCTCTACTGCTCTTTCACCTATTTCTTTTCTTTTATTTTCATCAAATACTGGACTGGGTGCCTCTTCAATGAGCTTTTGGAATCTTCTTTGAATTGAGCACTCTCTTTCACCAAGATGAACAATATTTCCATGTTTATCTGCAAGTATCTGAAATTCTATATGTCTGGGTTTTATTAGGAATTTCTCAATAAATATGTTCGGATTTCCAAATGCTGAAAGCGAAGAGGAACGAGCAATTTCAAGTTGTTTCAAAAGATCTTTTTTATTTTCCACAACACCCATACTTATTCCGCCACCGCCAGCTGAAGATTTTAATATTATTGGAAAACCTATTTCATTTGCAATATCAAGTGCATCATTATCTCCAACTGCTTCGTCACTTCCAGGGGTTACAGGAATTCCTGATTGTTTTACAAATTTACGCGATGCAATTTTATCACCTGCTTTTGCCATCGCCCAGGAATCAGGTCCTATGAATGTTATTTTATTTTCCACACATTTGAAAGCAAATTCAGGATTTTCAGCAAGAAACCCATAACCTGGATGAATTGCTTCAGCTCCTGATTCTTTAGATATCTCAATAATTTTATCTGCATTTAAATAACTTTGAAGTGAAGGACTCGGACCAACATGATAGGCTTCATCAGCATACCTTGTATGAAGTGCATTTTTATCAACATCAGAATAAATTGCAACAGTGGTAATTCCCATCTCTTTACAGGTCCTCATGACTCGAAGTGCTATTTCTCCTCTGTTAGCTACAAGTATCTTTTCAAACATGATCTTCACAAGGGTATATTTCCATGTTTTTTACCAGGTCTTTCTTCTCTTTTATTCAGAAGCGTATGTAATGCATTTATTATTCTTGGTCTTGTCTCTTGGGGTTCAATTATGTCATCAATATATCCCATTTCTGCTGCTATATAGGGATTAGCAAACTTTTTTCGGTATTCAGTAACAAGCTCCTTTGCTTTTTTCTTAGCATCGGTAGCTGCTTCTATTTCCTTTCTAAAAATGATATTAACTGCACCATCAGGCCCCATGACTGCAAGTTCTGCTGAAGGCCATGCAAAATTTATATCAGCTCTTATATGCTTTGAACACATAACATCATATGCTCCGCCATATGCCTTCCTTGTTATTACAGTCATTTTTGGAACATTAGCCTCACAATATGCATATAATAATTTTGCACCATTTCTTATTATGCCACCATATTCCTGTGATGTACCAGGTAGAAAACCAGGAACATCAACAAATGTTAAAAGCGGAATGTTAAAAGCATCACAGAATCTTACAAACCTTGCACCTTTTGTAGATGAGGCTATGTCAAGAGTGCCTGCTAAAAACTTAGGTTGATTCCCAATAATCCCAACAGAATATCCATCAAGTCTTGCAAAGCCGACAACAATATTCTTTGCCCAATGTTCATGAACCTCAAGGAACTCTCCATTGTCAACTACATGTTTAATTACTTTTTTTATATCATAAGGTTTATCAGATTCACTAGGAAGTATATTTAGAAGTTCCGAATCCATTCTATTTGGATCGTCATTGGATTCTATTCGAGGTGGATCATCTAAATTATTCGAAGGTAAATATGAAAGAAGTGTTTTGATGTATTCAATACAATGTTCCTCGTTTTCTGCTGCAAAGTGTGCAACTCCACTCTTTTGATTATGTGACATCGCGCCACCGAGTTGCTCAAAGGTCACCTTCTCACCAGTAACTGCCTTTATTACATCAGGACCAGTAATAAACATATGGCTAGTACCTTTTACCATGAAAGTGAAATCTGTCATAGCAGGTGAGTAAACAGCACCACCAGCACAAGGTCCCATTATAGCAGATATCTGTGGGATAACACCAGATGCCATCACATTTCTAAAGAATATCTCAGCATATCCACCCAGAGAGATAACTCCCTCCTGTATTCTTGCACCACCTGAATCGTTCAAACCTATCAATGGTGCACCGTTTTTTAAGGCCAAATCCATGACCTTACATACCTTCTCAGCAAACTTCCAGCCTAAAGAACCGCCAAAAACAGTAAAATCCTGTGAGAATACATATACTAAACGGCCATCAATTCGACCATATCCTGTTACAACTCCATCACCATAGATTCTTTTCTTATCCATTCCAAAATCTGTACAATGATGTAGAGCAAATTCATCAAGTTCCACAAAACTATCTTTGTCAAGTAACAATTCAATTCTTTCTCTTGCAGTTAGTTTTCCCTTCTTATGTTGGGCATCTATTCTGTCTTTTCCACCACCCAGTTTGGTTTGTTTTTTCTTTTCCCTTAACTCTTTTATTTTTTCATCCATTGGCATTTGAACACCATTAAATTTTAATTCTTATATTGACGGCCTAAATAAGGTTAAGGTTTTTAATATTTATAGTTTTAAGAATAATAGATATTTTAAATCATGTAAAAATTTAAAAACAGGTGTCTACTTTCTGGAACACATGGCAGGAGTATACATCTCCGGCATTGGTATAACTAAGTTTGGTAAACGTAAAGAATCACTGCAAACTTTAATGTACGAATCTTATGCTCAAGCTACAGAATCCCAAGAATCGAATTTTGATGCAGTTTTTGTAGGTTGTATGAATCCAGATGAATTTGTAGGAGATAGTAATTTTGCTACATTGATAGTTGATCACCTTGGTTTATACCAAACACCTAGCGTTAGAATTGATAATGCTCCTGCTTCAGGATCAGCAGCTTTTGAGCAAGCATATTTTTCCATAGCATCAGGTCATTATCAAAAGGTTTTAGTGCTAGCTGGTGAGAAAATGAGCAACTTATCTACAGGTGAAACTACTAGAATTCTCTCAAAACTTATCGATAAATATGAAAGAAGTACTGGAGCGACTATGCCAGCTTTGGCAGCATTGGTAACAAGAAGGTATATGCACGACTATGGTCTTAGTAGGGAGGAACTTGCCCAAGCTGCAGTAAAAAATCATTATAATGGTACTTTAAATCCATATGCTCAATTTCAAAAAGAAATTACAATAGACGATGTTTTAAAAAGTAAGATGATTTCAGATCCCCTTCGATTATATGATTGTGCTTCAATAAGTGATGGAGCCTGTGCTGCTATCTTGACATCTAAAAAAACTGATGTGAAAGTATCAGGTATTGGACATGCTACTGATTTTCTTTCTTTGCAATATAGAGATTCACTGACCTCTTTTAATGCAACAAAAATTGCTGCAAAGCGTGCATATGATATGGCAAAAAAGAGCCCAAAAGATATTGATGTTGCGGAGGTACATGATGCTTTTACAATACTTGAGATTGTAAATCCTGAGGATTTGGGATTTTTTAAACCAGGAGAGGGTGCTGCTGCTTTAATTGATGGTAAAACTGGTTTGAGTGGAGATTTACCAATTAATACCTCAGGCGGGTTGAAAGCAAGAGGCCACCCAGTAGGTGCAACAGGTCTTGCTCAGATATGTGAAATAGTTTGGCAGTTGAGAGGAGAAGCTGGAAAAAGACAAGTCCCTGCAAATATTGGTTTATGTCATAATATTGGTGGATTTGTAAATAACAATATTGTCACTATTTTGGAGAGTTGTTGATGATCTCATCAATTTGTAAATGTGGAAAAATTGTTGCGTTGGAAAGAAAAGTTTGTCCATATTGTGGAAAGACTATGAACTCTGTTGAACATGGTAATGTTGCAGAAATATTAACATATACAAAATTGTTCACCGTACCAGAAGGATTTAAATCCCCTATTTTTTTAACACTAGTCAAACTTGAAAATGGGGCAAAACTTTTATGTGAATGTAAAAATGAAAACGATTTAGAAATTGATAGAAAGGGAAAAGTCATCTTTGAAAAAGAAAAATATTATTTTGTAAGTACCAAGAAATAATTTTTAATCTTTCTCAATTATCTCCACAATTTCTATTAAAACACCATTCATCTCTTTGGGATGAATAAATGCTATTTTTGCTCCATCTGCACCGATTTTGGCTTTTTCATCAATCAATTTTATTCCCTTTGAACTTAGTTCTTTTAAGGATTCATCAATGTTTTCAACCCGAAAGGCAATATGATGGATTCCTTCACCTCTTTTTTCAATGAATTTACCAATTGGTCCATCTGGATGAGTTGTTTGTACCAACTCAATTTTGACTTTATCTGCTAAAAATGTCGCATGCTTAATATTTTGATCCTTAATTTCTTCTGTACCTTTGAATTTTAAACCAAGAATGTCTCTATAAATACTGCTCGTTTTCTCCAAATCATTTACTGCTATACCAATGTGATCTATTTCCTTAATCATAATTTCACCTAAATTCCTATAATCTCTCTACAGATTTATATTCACCAAATACATCTTTTAAACATGTACATATCTCACCCAATGTAACATAAGCTTTTACAGCATCTAGAATTACAGGCATTAGATTTTCCTTACTTGCCGAAACTCTTCTTATTTCATCTATT
Source organism: Thermoplasmatales archaeon (assembly GCA_020350365.1). Taxonomy (GTDB): domain Archaea; phylum Thermoplasmatota; class E2; order DHVEG-1; family DHVEG-1; genus SG8-52-3. The sequence goes on from CP070712.1 coordinate 236,613, forward strand.
GCCTTTTTCACCTTTAGATTATCTCTTTCTTTTTTCAAGCTTTTTAATCTTGTTTTTTGTTTTTCCTCGACCTCTGGATTAACCTTTAAGGTATCAATTTTTGCCTTCTCACTATCTCTAAACTTATTTATTCCTATCACAATTTTTTCACTATTATCAACTGCCTTCTGATATCTGTATGCACTATCAGCAATTTCACGTTGTACAAAGCCTTTCTCAATGGCATTCAAAATTCCACCCATAGCATCAATCTTTCTAATATATTTCATAGCCTCGTCCTCGATTCTATTTGTCAGCGATTCAATAAAATATGATCCTGCCATGGGATCAATAGTATTAGTTACTCCACTCTCATAAGCAATAATCTGCTGCGTTCTTAATGCAATTTTCACAGCTTTTTCTGTTGGTAATGCATAGGCCTCATCCATAGAATTTGTATGAAGGGATTGAGTACCGCCAATAATTGCAGCAAGGGCTTGGATTGCAACTCTTACAATATTGTTTTCTGGTTGTTGTGCAGTAAGTGAGCATCCTGCTGTTTGCGTATGAAACCTTAGCATTAGAGATTTTGGAGATTTAGCATTAAAGCGATCTTTCATAATTTTTGCCCATAACCTCCGAGCTGCACGAAACTTAGCAATTTCTTCAAACAAATCATTATGTGATCCGAAAAAAAATGCCAGTCTTGGAGCAAATTTATCAAGTTCCAATCCTTTTTTAATTGCTGATTCAACGTATGCTATCCCATCTGCAAGGGTAAATGCAACCTCCTGAACTGCAGTAGAACCTGCTTCCCTAATATGATATCCACTCACGTTTATTGTATTCCATTTTGGCATATTCTTTGAGCAGTATTCAAAAACGTCAGTTATTAATCGCATCGATTCCTTTGGGGGAAATATGTAAGTTCCTCTAGCTATATATTCCTTTAAGATATCATTTTGAATCGTACCAGCTAATTCGCTTTTATCTACACCTTGTTTTTCAGCAACAGCAATATACATTGCAAGCAGAATCATAGCTGTAGAATTTATTGTCATAGAAG
>CP070712.1:237757-274821 GCA_020350365.1 Thermoplasmatales archaeon
CCAAGTTTTAGAGGTAGATAAGGGCATGGCCAAACATCTCCATTTGGAATAATCGAACAATAGCTAATACCTGCAAGACAACCTCTTGTATATCTACCAATATCAATATCCATCTGCTTTGCAATTCTCATAAATTGTGGTGCACATGTTGGTTTAATATCAATTTCAAGGTCCTGACGTTTCTTTAAAATCAATTTGATTAATTTCTCATATTCTTTTTCCCTAAGAGTTTCTTCTTCGATGTTTTCAGCTCGTCCTGTTGGAACTAAAAATAATACATGATGAGATCTCGCACCTAGGTCTTTTGCAAGATCACAAATTTGTTCAATATCTTCAACATTTCTATCAAAAACTGTTGTATTAATTTGGAATGGTAAACCAACTTCAGAACAATTTTTCATCGCTTGAATAGATTTTTCGAAAGTTCCTTTCATACCACAGAATTTATCAAGTTTTTCTTTTCCCATCATGTGTAAAGAAATTGCAACACATGAACCTCCAGCATTTTTAATTTTACTTGCTAAATCACGAGTTAGAAGAATACCATTAGATCCATATACTGGCCTAAGACCAAGTGAAGCTGCATGGCTGGTTAGTTCTAAAATGTCTTTACGTAGGAATGGTTCACCACCTGAAAAAACCATTAATTTAAAACCGGCTAAGGCAATTTCATCTAATAGATATTTGCCTTCCTGTGTATTCAACTCATTTCTAGCTTTATTGCCTGCATCTCTATAACAGTGTTCGCAACTCAGATTACATTTGTTTGTAACATTCCATGATGCTATCAAATAAGTCCACCAGAAGCAACAATATTTAATAACTATATAAATTACATTTTATAAATACTTTTTTCATCTGAAATATTTTTAATTTAATAATTAATATTTGATTTCAAATTATCAAAAAATTGCTAAAATAACAACATATTTGGATTGTTTTTTTTAAATATAACATTTATTTGGAACAATTGGTTATTATTTTCTTAATTCGTCTTCTAAAATATTTTCGTAGTATTTATCATCCTTAATCTTTTCAACTTTTTTATACTTCTTTAAAGATTCACTTTCTACTTCTCCACGTGTTGTAATTTCAGCTGCAATTCTAAATAACATACCAATAGCTAAAAGCCACATCCCTAACCACAATATTTTCATCAAGGGTAAAATTTTTACCTCAATATCAACAGATTCAACTATCTCTGGATTGTCTCCATACGCTTGTTGATAAATAAGATAAACATCATCAAAAAGAGTATCTACAATTTTAATTTCATTCCTTGTTTGACCATCTAACAAAATCCATCCAGGTTTTTCTTGGCCAATTAATTCATTTCCCTTCCAGACCTCTATTACTACATATCCTTCAGTTGTAGTACTTTTTCCGCTTATTAGTTTTATTGTATAATCACCAATATTATCACCATACTCTCCCGCAGTTAAATACATTTTTTTCTCTTCAACAAAATATGTACTAGATACATAACCAATGACGATAAGAACAATTGCAATATGAATAATATGAGCAGATACTATTCGTATTGATTTCCAAGGTCTTTTTATGTTGAAACTTTTAATAGATTTATAAATTGCTCCTATTAATGAAAAAGCAAGTATTGGTAATGATGCAAAGGCTATGTTAAAACCTGTTATGAAAAAACAAATAATCGAAAATATTAGTATACATACACCAAGGACAGCAATCATCTTTCTTCCAGCATATTTCCATAGTAAACAAAATATCAATACAAAAAGTAACAAATAAGAAAATAATCCAACCCAAGTATTGAAAACATCTGGATCCCAACCATTAACTCCAATGTTTAAAAGAATAAAAGTTATTAACGTTGTTATAACAAACAAAACTATTGTTGCAAGCATAAGTATTTCATCACTTATCATTTCTGATAGACTGTAGAAACGCTCTTTTGTTCCTATTTTTTCTTTAGCTAACCTATTATATCTATAAAAGACAAGAATTCCTGTAATAATCAGACAAATTACCATAAAAATAAAATAAGTAAGAACTGTCAAATTTTCCATAAGTATGTTTGTAAATCTTTGTAATGGATCTATTGAGACTTGTGCTTCACCAAAAGTATGAACAGATACCCAAATACCTCCAGCACGTGTGACAAAAGTAGCAAAGATTACAAGAATAAATGAAAATATGCCCATTATTGGTGCTAATAATCTATAATCATTTTTTCTTTTATACATTAACTGAACATGAAGAAAACATGTGAGTAATATCCAAGGTATAAGTGAAGATGTTTCAACTGGATCCCATCCCCAATATCCACCCCAACCCAATACAATATATGCCCAAAGAGCGCCAATGCCGATACCAAGTGTTAAGAAAATCCATCCCAATCTACTCCAATTTATAGAAAATGAAAGCCAATCTTTACGTCCTGTGATTAGATTTGCCAATGCTGCAGCAAATGGAATTGCTAAAAAACCATAAGCTAAAAATACAATTGGTGGATGAAGAATCATAAGTTCAGTCTGAAGTAATGGATTTAAACCACTGCCATTGGGACTTGCAAGTAAATTTGCAGAAGAAGTTGGTTTAAATATATCATGAAGATTTAATATGAATAAAAGAACAAACATAACCATTAATAAAAAAATCCTTGTCCAATCCAGTGTATCTAAGTCCACAGATTTTTTATTTTTTTTATTAAGACCATATTTGAATGTTTTTATTTCTTCAATGAACCAAGGTGTAATGATTGCCCATATCCAAAAGAGCAGAGAACCAGCCATTCCAGCTAAAACTCCTGCAAATTTGTATTGGAGAGCAAGATCATTACTGCAATGTCTCCAAACATAATCAATAGATACATCTGAAACAAGGAAAAGATAATACAGATAAATTAATGTAAAAGTTATTACAACAAATAATAATATTGTAATAAACCTTGCATAAGAATTATAAATGCTATTTTTAGATTTTAATCGAAGAACTGAAAAAATAATACCTATTAATGCTAAAATTAAACAAATGTATATAGGGAGATTTTCAAATGACATGGAAAGGGGTTAAACTTCCTTATCTATTTATAATTATTTGATTTTTTATTAAAAGATTTCATATTTGGTTTGTAATTTTTTTATTTAAGATTTAAATTAGAATGGCAAAAGATTTTATTTCTAAGTTATTGGGTGTTAAAAATAATTTAATTTAGGTTATGCCCTCAAATTAGATAATAAATAGATAGAAAATTATATATAGACAATAAAATTAATATTGATTAAATTTTCAAATAATATAAATATCAAGATATCAGAAATCACTTAATATAGGTTTAAGAAATATCTTTAACCATTAATAAATATGGAGAATAAAATGTCACCTTCAAAAGGAAAAATACCTCTTATTGTTTTAATAATACTCTGGAGCATAATGCAATTCATTTCTTTATGGGCTTTGATTTATGGAAAACAATGGTTTGAGAGGATTTTGATTCTAAATATAATTTTATTATTATTTCTTATTGTGTTTGTTTATTCTAGAATTATAAAACCATCTGTTTATGACAATATTGTAAAAGAAAAAAAAATAAAAGATGATTCATTACATTTTAAATGTCCAAAATGTAAAGGATTTTTTGCAGTTAAAAAATCAAAAAGCATCTATGATGGTCCATTGAAATTAACCTGTCCTGCTTGTGGAACAATAGGAACAATACCAATTTCTCCAAAATTGATAATAGCTAAGATACCTGATGAAAAATCAATAAATACAGATTTTAAATGTAGTAATTGTGGAGAACAAATATCAATATTTACTGAAGGAACAAAGTTATTTAATAAAGTAAAATTATTTTCATGCCCATGCTGTAATACCCAACAACCTTTGAAGAAAATATAATTACTCGGACTTCTTTAAAAATACGAGTTATGATTTTTAATTAAGAAAATTGTGTTTCAGATTCTTTTTCTTCTATTAATATCCCATTCATATATATTTGGGTTTTTAAAATTGTAGATTTCCCATGTGGAACATTTAGTTGTAAATTAATTTGTTTTTTTTCACCAGGTTTTAATGTAGATATACTACTTTTTTCTAAATTGTATTTTTGGCCTGCAGATGTATAAAATGCACCATCAATTCTTATTTCATTTGCTTCCTTGGTTCCAAGGTTCTCAACAATAAGCCTTAGTTTGATAATATCTGTTTTCCCATTTAATATAACTCCTTCAGCTTTCTTCCATTCGTGATGTAAAAGTGGCCTTGATGTAAGGGGATATATAGTTACCTCGTCGATATCGGGCCATGCACCTGAAGAATCCCCAAGTTCATGGTCCTCATAGGTTGTCTCAAGATAATAATATTCATTGATGAAATAATCATACTTTGATAGTTCTTGATTAATATTTACTCCAATGGCCATGTGATATGGAACATCTAGAAGTGATATATTGTATCCCATAAGCATAAAAATGTTTCCTGCTAAAATAGATTTATCTTCACAATCACATGGTTGCTTATCAAGTATTTCCACAGGGTATCTTGGATATTCATAGTTATGGTCGTTTGGATCATCCCATTGATACTCAAGATATTGGACAAATGATGCAATTAAGTTAATTTTAGTAACATCATCAGCATTACCAACAATGGACAAAAGTAAATCTTTAACTAATGAAAGATATTGATCATCATAAGGATCAAAGATATATGCTCCATAGTCATTAATATCAAGTCTATCTAAATCACTATAATAGTCATGTAAGTATTGTGGTAGAGGAATATCGAGTTTTCTAATCTTGTTATTATATTCCCAACTGAAATGTTGAATTGGAACATTTTCTTCTGGAATAATCGAATCTGACGATTCAGCTAAGATCTCATTATTTTTGTCATATATTGAGATATCACAATTTTTCTCACCGACACTTATGGAATCAATATAAAGATAACAACTAATTAATTGATTGTCATTAGGTAAAACAACGGTCGGAAGGACTTGTGCAGATGTTGATTTACCATTAATGGTTAAATCAATTGAGTAAGGATATATTGGTACATCACCATTATTTTTAACTGTAATGATTACTCCGATGAGTGAATAATCTTGATTCTCTTTCCACCATTGTCCTTCAATAGATGTTATTAAAAGATTCGATTTTTGAAATGTGTATTTTTTATTATAAATTTTATTCATGCTATTATCAAATATTTCTAGATGATAGTTGCTAGAGGATAGAGTTTCACGATAGGATGATATAGGAATTAAAATCTCTTTTTGGCTTGTATACAATTTATCTGTATAAAAAATTTGATTATCTTGAGAAATGAGATTAACATTTATAATATTATTTGCATTAAAATTGATTAATAAACTTGGGAAGCCATTATCATCAACAACATTAGATGAAACCAAAGAAAATGTTGTTTCTTGAGTAAATAATAAAATATATCCAAATATTATTATAATTAATAAGATTGCAGAAAAACAAATTAGGACTTTTTTTTTAGTTGACATAAAGCAATATTTTAGATATAATAATTCATCATTTAAAAAGGTTCTGAGATAGAATTAATTTACTTAAAATAAGATTATGTTGAATCTATAACATTAAAAGATTTTTTAGAATAATTTAATATTTCTAAATTCCCGTCATTAAAGAAATTGTCACATTATATTAAATAATGAATTAAACCAATTGAATTAAAATTTAGAAATATTTATATATACTAGATGTAATATAGATAATCAGAGATTGTCCATATGCAAACGAAAATAAAAAAATCAAATGCAATCTTAGGAATACTAGTCGCAGCATTCATGATAGTGTCAGTAACTTTCGTTTTTGGTCTTGAAAACCCATTAACATTATCTCTAGAAACAACCAAGCCGACAATAATAGAAATCAAAGAAGATCATAGTAATAAGCCAATCTCACACGGCGCTCCCGGAACAGGCTGTGCAGATTGTCACTTAGATCAGCTTAGTGAGTACAAAATTATGGATGGTGGTCCAAATCATAACAGGACCTGGTGTACAGTTTTATGTCACTATAGTGGTGGTATGGGTCCAGAATTACCACTTGTTTTTGGTAATGAAACAACACCCGGTGGAAATGTAACAATGCCACATCACTATGAAGATGACGTTAGACCAGGATTCAACAGCTGTCTTAGCAGTAGATGTCATGAAGACTCAGCTAACCCTGATGATATGCGGTATGCAAAAAATCCAGATTATACTGGCCACGATCTATGTGTACTATGTCATGCATTTAGTCATGGCGACTAGTAAAATAACTAAATAAATCTAATGCGATTAATCTCCCAAATGGGGATTAATCGTTTTATTTTAATTTCTACATAATACTTAAGAAATTAATTTAATTATCAAAATTAAATGTCAACAAAATAAATTCAAATTTTTAAAATGTTTATTTATTTCAAATTACTGCAAAATAGTTATATATAAAATTAAATATATGAAATATGAAAAAATGAAAAAAAATTCACAAAAAATAAAAAAATTAAATTTTATATTAACTTTATTAACACTTACTTTTATTTTTATATTGTTCACTTTTGCTATTGATGTTATGAGCAATGGCTCATTTTCATTATCTCTAGAAACCAGAGAACCATCAATAATTGAAATCAAAGAAGATCACAGTGTTAAAAAGTTATCACATGGCGCTCCAGGAGTTGGTTGTGCAGATTGTCACTTAAATCCCATAAAGAGTATTTCTATATGTAGAAGCTTATGTCACTATGATGGTGGTATGGCAAAGGTGCCTCCAGAAATAATTGGCGGTGAATTACCTGGAGGAAATGTCTCTTTATACCATCACAATATTTCTGCTGAGTTTAAAAATTGCCTTAACTATATATGTCATGAAGATCCAGATCATGAAGATGATGCACGATATGTTCTAAAATCTGCATATCAAGGTCATGATGCTTGCATGTGTCATGAATTTGGACATTCAAGCAATCCTCCAAATCATAATTAAAAAAATCAAATAAGATAATTTTTTTTGTGGAGAAATTGAGAGTAAATTCATCTATATTTACAAAATTATAAATAAAGCAATAATTATCTAATTAAAAATCCAAAATATTCTATCTTTGCATTAATATTTTGAAGGGCATCCAATCTGGATTGTTTTTGATTCAATATGTGTTGTGTTTGATAAAAAAATTCCAGATACTACGATGGTTTCATTAACACCAAAACCCTCAGGATACCAACTTGTATGTGTTACATTTATTGCATAGTTATTATTAATAGAATCTACAAGAGTAAAATTTCTGGATGTACTAGTCCATTCTGTTACAATTCCAGTGACTTCTAATTCTTGACCATCAAAGCTACTTGACTTTTTAAGAATCTCTGAAACATCATAGATTTTCCCTGGGACCATTCCCCAAAGAAGAAGAGCTAAGATTATAACCACTATAAATACAACAATTACAATTTTTATTTGTCCTTCAGAGATTTTTCTTATTCTTTTTTTCATCGATTATCTCCTTTAACATCTCTGTTTCTTGTTTGAGTTTACGTTGGGCTAAGTGTAATTTAAGAACATATAAAAACACTCCTGCCCAAATGACTGTATATGCAGCATAAAGATAGATTAAATCAGACATTTTTAACCTCCTACCTTTTGTTTTATTTCTTCAATTATTTCTCTCATTGTATCAATCTCTACCTTGCTAATTAGAAGATAGATATATAAAAATGTAAATGCAATTACTGAAATACCAAGAGCCATTCCCATTGAACTCTGTAGACTTCCTTCAGATGTTGCAATAACAGTTGGATGATACTGCTGCCAAATTCTATTAGCAGCAAAACTTAAAGGAACACATATGAAACCTATTATACCAAATACAGCGCTTAAATTTGCCTTACTTACTTTTGATTTTGCATTTGCCCTTAATGCCAGATAAGCAATAAATATCAGCCAAAGAACAAGGGTTATGAAAAGTTTGAGATCTTCCCATCTCCAAAAAGCACCCCAAACAGCTTTTCCCCATAAGGGACCTGTTGTAATTGCTAAAGTACAAAATACAATTCCTATTTCAGCAGATGCAAAAGCAATTTTATCCCATTTAAAATCTTTAGATTTCAAATAAAATATACCTGTCACAAATGTAACTCCAAATGCAAGATAAGAAAGCCATGCAGAAGCAACATGGAAATAGAAAATTCTCTGTACATCGCCCATTGTAGTATGTGTTGGAGTGTAGATAAATGCAAGATAAATAGATATAAGAATTAAAATTATCGCAACTCCGAATATCAAATCTTTTATATTTATTTTAAATCTCATTTCAATCTCCTAAAATATAGTCAATCAATAGATAACCAATAGCAAGGAAGACAACATCAAACATCAATATAAATCTTACCTCTTGCATAACATCAAAAAGATGCGCTCCTTCAAATATTTTTGATGTGGCACTAATAGCAGATATTACAATTGTGAAAAGTAAAATTGGTACTAAAAGTACTGGAAGCATAACTTCACTTTGAGAAAGATTGGAAGATATTGCAGAAATTATATTTCCAAGAGCAGCAAAACCTATAGTTCCGATAATTATTAAGATAAAAAGAGCCACTAGATCAGGAGTAGCAATAGAAAAAAATACAAAGAAAATAAGAAGAGAAAAAAGCTCAAGAAGGAGAATAACTAGAAAATTAGAGAGAAACTTACCAAAATAAATTGAAGAGTTTGATATTGGTGCAAGTAAAAGACCTTCACATGTACCTTCTTCTAATTCACGTTTGTATGTTGGAGATAAAGAAAACATACCGCTAAAGAAAAACGTAATCCAAATAATAGGAGACGCAATTAAGAGTAATGAAAAATCAATAATTGAAAAAGCGAATCTAAAAGAAGCAATAATCATAACTGAAAGTAAAAGATAATTATTTATCATCTGTTTGTTCCTAAATTCGATTTTAATTTCTTTTAGAAAAATTGTTTTTATAGCATTCAATTTTGTTCCCTCAGTAATATATCCTTGTATTTTTTTGAAAAAGTATCGATTTTTTCTCTTTTTGTCTCGTAGACTATTTGTCCATTAGATAGAATTCCACTTCGTGTAGCAACTTCAAAACCTTTGCTTATATCATGGGTTATAAAGAAAAAGGTTTTCCCCCTTTTATTTAATTGAATAATAATATCATTTAAAATTTCTTGAGCTCTAATGTCTAATCCAGCATATGGTTCATCTAAAAAAATAAGATCTGGATTATGTAGTAGAGCTCGTGCTAGTGCAAGTCTTTGTTTCATACCCCTTGAGAAATTACCAATACGGTCATGAGATCTGTGATATAATCCAATTTCCTTAAGTAAATTTTCAATTCTTTCTTTTTTATTTTTAATAGAATAAAGATTCGCATAAAAATTTAAATTTTCCAGTGCTGAAAGATCGTTATATAAGTAAGATTGATGAGACATAAATCCGATTAATGCTCTGATTTGCTTTGTTGAGTGTCTTCTAATTATTTCGCCAAATAATGATAACTCTCCTGAATCTGCGTATAGAAGAGTCGATAGGATTTTTACTAAAGTAGTTTTACCTGCACCATTTGAGCCATACAAAATATATCTGTCTCCCTTTGTAATATTGAGATTAATATTTTTGAGTACTTTTAGTCGTCCATAGGATTTTGAAATGTTTTTAGCTGTTAATATGTTGTCATTCATCTAGCCTGATAAAGTACACTTATTTTAAAATATTTCCCTATTGTTCTAAAATCTTCAAATTTTTTTTAATAGCTAATAGGCAAATATAAATATAAAAACATTATATTACCCAACTCTTATAATTGATTTAAATATAGACAATTATTTGAAGTTATAATGAGGGGCAAGAAGCATTAAGGTGAATCAATGAAAACAAGATTATACAAATTAATATTCTTATTTAGTCTATTAATTCTAATTATGACATCACAAGTTTCATTTGGGGAAAGTTTGGATATTTCTCCCAATTCTATTAAAATTGATAAACTGATAGTAGAAATCGGTCAAAAAGCAGATATTAAAACATTTAAAATTAATCAACTTTTTTATATAAACAACACAGGCAATAATCCGTTTAATGATACTTTTTATATTTGGGTTCCAGATGATTGCAAAATTATTGCAGATTGTTGTAATGAAACTCCTAATATGGCTTGTAGATATGATGCAAGAGATGAAATGTGGTGTTTTTATTTTAATGAAACAGAAGATAAGAATATTTATGTTGGTTATCCAATCTCAAATGAGAATAAACTTTCGTACTTCGGACAACAGGAATCATTTACAATTACAGCTTTTTCGACCTCTAATTCATCAATTAATAACGATACTGTCAAGTTGAATGTTACGGTTGGTGGATCATATAAAAATAGAGATGAAGAAATTTTTCAGGGTAGTGGACTTCATATAAAATCTGGATATGAGATTATTGGAATAACTCCATGGATGTCACCCTATGATTCTTTTAACATGACTGGTTTTGATAAAATATATGTTTTTAATAATGGTACAGAAAATGAAACAATTGAATTTGGGATAAATGATGTTCCTAAAGGATGGAAAGTTGAAATCAGGAGTAAAAATTTTTCTAGTATCATTAACAACATTACGCTTTCTCCACAAGAACAAGTAGATTTGAATATTGTAATTACAGCTCCTTCATATCTTGCCAAGATCCTTGTTGAATTCACTGCCCAAGCAGTGGACGATGAAAATAATGGTAGATGGACATTTACAAATAAATATTTTTATGAAACAGAATCAGTATTCTATCAGATATTATCTACTTCGCCTGAAGGTTTAGAAACAAGTAATGACTTAAATTCTTCACACGAGAAGCCCTATTGGTATGAAGAATATGGTAGATTCTGGTATCTTGCATCGGCAAATAATATTCAACCAAATAACGAGTCATATGTTACAATAAGTTTGGAAGCAAAAATTCCAACCAACCCAGTTACCATTAATATAAATCCTTATTTCTATGCATTATTATTGATTATAATTGCAATTATTGTAGTTATAATATTAAAAAAGATTGATTACTTTAAAGAAAAAGACATAGATCACAAAATGAAAAAACAAACTGAAAAAATAGAACCAGAACAAAAAGAAATAAAGGATAAAGATCTTTCAGAGAAGAATTTAAAAGTAATAAAAAATCTTGAAAAACAAAAGAAAAAAATATTATCAGAAATTAAACGAGTTGAAAAAGAATTTAAGGATGGAATATTAGATAAAAAAGATTACAAACGTTTAAGGGATAAATATAAAAAACAAGCTGTTGAAATATTAAAAGAAATTGATCAGCGGCGGGAATAGAACATGAATAAAAATATATTAGTTGTTGGAACTTTAATATTTGTTTTAATGTCAGCTATAGGTTTTAGTGGATGTATTCAATCGGATAACAATGCCAATAATATTGGAAATAAAGTACAAATCATTAATTGGTATAATGGAACATATGTAGCAGTAGATGATCTTTTATCCAATGGTTTTGTTTATGATGAACAAGCAAAATTGTATATAGTAAATGGAACAGCAAAAAACAACGCTGATAGACAGATAAAAAAGGTAATTATACATGTTAAATATTACGATATAGATAACAATCTTCTATGGGAGGATAGTCTATTAGAAAATGGTATACCGCCCGGCGAAACTTGGCAATTTTGGAGTTTTTATACTAAAGATCAAGAATATTTTGAAATTGTTCATCATGTTGAATTTGATATTTCAGGTCAATTAATGGAATAGAATAAATAGTTTATTTTTGAAATTTAACATAAAACAAATTTGTATTAAGTAATGTATCTTGATTCTCAACTCTTTTAACATTTTTTTATTAAATATAGCTCTGATCAACAGTTATAATGATTTTTACATTAGACCAAAACATAGGTTATTATTTTTTAGTAAAAAAAAAGAAAAGGAAAAGAATTATATTATTTACTTTTTAATTCTTTTTCTCAATAGAATTAATGCTATTCCAATTGCCACTATGAATGCTACAGCTTCAAAACCAGGTGTACCATCATCTTCAGGTATTGGTGTACTGTCAACAGCTGCAATAACTTCAAGAGCTTTAGTGTTGGCATCCAACATTAATGCTTCTGCATAATCTGGATTGTGTGTTCCATTACTTCCATCCGCAGTTGCCAATCCAAAATTCCATAATGCTTCGTAATATGTATCGTTCATACCCGTCTTGGTCCAAATCTTATTGTCATCTGCATAAGCCTTCTTTGTTTTCATAGTTTCAATATTTGGGCTAACAGTAGCATAAGTATTAGCATAGTTTTCATGTTGTTCTTCGATATCTTCCAGAGCAGTTGTAATGTTATATTCTGGTAGGGCAATAACTCCATCATGACATTCAACGCAAGCCTCTGGTTGCGGGACCCAAGAATGTCCTTGTTTATATTCACTAGCATTAGTTCCATGTGGTGAATTATAATGGTGACATTCAACACAATTTACATCAACCATGTATGTTGTATCCTCTACATCAACACCAACGTTTCCTGCACGCATCTCTACCTGCGGGTGATGAACATCTTCACTTCCAAGCGAAGAGGTAGAATAATGACATGCCTCACAAATTTCATCTTCTGATAATCTTAACTGATAATGATTTGTATTAGTTGCTTCAGGATGAGGATCATGACATGCTCCACAAGTAATTGTCCAAGTAACTTCCTCAGGAATTTCAGTTAAAGGATCACCTTCTGCATCTGCAATAAATCCCTCTGTACTTCTACAACTCATACAATCAACTCTCTGAGCATATTCAGGTGCCTCATTTGCATGAGCAGATTCCTCCCATCCAGGAACTATTTCATCACCATACTGACGTGTCCCACCATGACAGCCAGCATCATCAGTTCCACCACAGCTACCAGCATAATGATCAACAATTTGATTGATATCTGCTTTTTTATCAGAACCACTAATATGTTCGCTTCCAGGACCATGGCAATTCTCACAGCCAATTCCTAAAAGATGAGCATTTTCATTAGAATCCCAAGCATAAGCAGGGTCATAACCACCTTTATCTATTTCATTATAACCGATAGTATGACATGGTAACATAGAATCCCCACAACGAACATATTTATCTGTTAGAACATCATTATATAACCATTCAGAATCATCAAAAAAATAAATTCCGTGAGATGTTTCATCCCATAATTCATAATTTGTTGGATGGCACCCTTTACAAGAATCAGTTCCCAAATAGGTAGCTTCTGATTGATCTGCTGTTACAGAGTTTATAGATAAAAAAATAAAAACAGCAGCAAAAACAACAATCATTATAGATATTTCTAATATTTTATTCTCCTTCACCTTCATGAGTATCTATTTGAAATAATTAAACTATATATTAAACATTTCTATTTTTAACAAATATGTGATTTTATCAAAACATATTTTTTTATAATTCGATACTACGATTTTATAAAATATACAAAGTTTTATCTAGCGTATTTAAGAAGGAAACTAAAGAAATCAAAGCGATAGCTAAAGTCTTTAAGCAAGGTGGAATAAAAAATCGTTATATTATTAGGGGATTAGAGATTGAAACTGATAAACCAAAATCAGATTTTGGAACAAATACTGCAGCTCCTATAGAGATTTATATATCTAGAATTGGAATGCCAAAACGGGTTGAACTCTATATTAGTTTTCTAGAGTTCAGGATTTTATAAGGATCAAGAGCAGTTTTTATATCATCCATCAAAAAGACTCTTCCACCATTTATCTTTTTAATATTTCTCCTAAAAAGAAGTCCAAATTCCCCCGGTCTTCCACCGACTCTTAATATTTCATCTGTTAATTTTTTCTCTAATGCCATAGAGGTAATGTTTTTTATAAGATTTTGTTCATTTGAAATTGCATATGTCATAAATAAAACTGTATTTGGATCAGTGATATAGCCGACAATTCCTCCTTTCATCTTTAGCATTTTTAATGCCCTTTGCGATCCTTTAGTTAAATCGATAAACCTTGGAAGAGGGCAATATCCTTCTGCAACAATCAAACCTGGCCCAAGACTGTGCTCTCTAGACTCGAAGAATCGTTCAGTCCACTCATGATTTGCGAACTCTTTAGTTTGTTTCTTACCTCCATTATTTTTCATGATTTCTTCGGTTTTTTTCTCTTCAATGTCAATAATTCTACTATTTCCACTAAAGATAATATTTACCACAGCTCCCACTTCAGGAACATCCTTTCCTAAATCACGCAATATGTCAAAATGTGTACCATCAAGAAAAGCAATATGGTAGGGATTTATATTAGTCCTTGTTATAGATAGGATTGCTTTACCTGCTTCTTCTAAATCGGGAAAGACATATGTAGAAGGGCGAATCTCTTCCGGGGTTGGAAAAAGTTTTAGAGTCATCTTTGTAATAATTCCTAATGTTCCCTCAGATCCAACAAAAAGATCAGAAAGGTTGTATCCAGAGGAGTTGTTTACCACATTCTTAAAGCCTGTATTAATAATATTTCCATCTGGTAAAACGACCTCCAATGACCGGATTTGTTGATCAATTCCACCGTATTTATAAGATCCTATGCCAACGCCACCAGTATTTACCCAATCACCTACACTTGCTTCCGGTGCATTATTTGGATAGGCACCAATCAAAAGGTCTTCATTTAAGATAATATCATACAGTTTCATCCAGTTAACTCCGGGTTCTACTGTCACATAAAGGCTTTCTTTATTAATTTCTAATATTTTCTGCATATCTTTCATATCTAGCAATATGCCGCCAAATTCTCTGGCTGTTTTACCCATAACTGTAACAGTTATATTGTTTTTAACTGCAAATTTAATAATTCTAGAGACATCCAAAGAATTTTGGGGTTTGACTATAACAACTGGAACAGTTTTGAATTCAGTAGAAATTTCTTTTGATAGGGGGGCTATATCATCGTTATACAAAAGATCCTCAAGTTTGCTTTCCCTGATATGATCTTTACCAACGATGTTAGCTAATTTTTTATAAATTTCTGACTTGACATGTTTGTTCTTTAAAAGATTTGAATCTTTTTCGACTTCATTTGGTTTGTCTTTTGACTTTATCACATGAGAAGTATAGAAAAACACACTATTAATTTTTCTCTGTTAAATTAATCCATATAAACTTATAAATTATTAACGTTTTTTATTTTTTTCTAGATTCTATATTGAAATATAATTTTAATAAAAATATTCTTTTTAGACATATAACTAAAAGGAATCTAGTTTTACTATTCCAATATTAGGAAAAATAGGAAAATTTTAAATCTTAAATATATATTAATTAAAAAGGATGAAAAGTGTATATTTCATCTAAAACTAATTAAAAAATAAAAAAATTACAATAATGAATACATTACAATGATATAAGGCAGGACGTAGAAAATGGATCTTTTCAACTCTGCGATAGTATTAATACCAATTGCGTTAATTTGGACTGTTGTTGTCTATCTTATTTTCAAAAAAATGATTGGTCAACAAAGAAAAAAAGACAAAGAAATGCTTCTAGGTGGTCTTCTCATATTTGTTGCTCTAGCAGCTATTGTTGTTGTAGGGACTGCAGTTTTTGAAACTGTTGAAAGCCCTGAGTTTTGTGGAACATTCTGCCATGTTATGGAACCATATTATGAATCCTATATTTCTCCAAGTAATAACATAATGATGTCTGCGCATACAAATGAAGATATAACTTGTTCAAATTGCCACAATGAACCAGGTATCATTGGAACAATTCAAGGTCTTACTTCTGCAATTCCTGAGATGTATATCTATATTACTAATACTTATGATATTAATGATTTACATGGACATGTTTCCCGTGAAGCTTGTTTAAAGTGTCATGATTATGGTGTAAAAAATGCTAAAGAACCAAAGCAAATTAACTCAATTGGAGGTTTGGTTGTAAATCCTCATGAGGATGATATTAAATGCTCAGAATGTCATGATTTTCATACAAAAGGTATTGGTTTAACTGAAAGTGCTTGTTCTGTTTGTCATGGAAGTTCAATTGAAAACTTTGAAGATATGATTGAAAAACATGGAATTAGAGCTGGAGAAAACTGTATGGATTGTCATGATAGAGATCATCCTAAAAATGCAAAAATATCATTCGCAGAATTTCCATCACTTATAAACACTGAATTCTGTTCAGATTGTCATAATGATGATGTTGAAAGACTTAACAAGCGACCCCATAAAATGAAGGTTTGTACAGATTGTCATAATGAGCACCAAGAACTTAGAATCGATTTTAGTGATTGTGGTGGTTGTCATAACCCTCCATCTAATCATGATACATCAACTACTAGTTGTTCATTATGTCATGATGGAGTAACATATATTCATTTAAAATCTTCTACAGTTTCAGAGGATTTGTTCTCAGATCTTGAATGTTCAAATTGTCATTCTATTGAAAGTTCTGCTTATGAAGCAAGTTTCGATTCTGCTGCTCTTGAAATTTATGGAGATGAAGGATGTATCAGCTGCCATTCTGATCATGTAACAAAAAATGTTCCACATCAAAAAACAGCACCTTATAATGCTTGCGATAGTTGTCATAAAAATTATGATTCAGATAGTTCAGTTCATGATCGAACTGACATAAAATATTTAGGATTTTTAGGTATCACAAATCAATTTTGCTCTGATTGTCATGAAGATGAGACAGACAGATTTAATGTTGGTATACATTCCGGAAGTGAATGTACAGATTGTCATGGTGAACATGAAATACGAGTAGATTTCAAAAATTGTGATAGTTGTCATAAAGAAACTCCAGATTGGCATGACACATCAACAAGTGATTGTTCAAATTGCCATATTAAACTTACTAAAATTCATTCTGAATCAGATGGAGATTCAGGCGGGACAACATCACCAGATGACAATTGTATAAGTTGTCACAACAATGGAATTGGACCATCAATTCCTCAAGAAGTAACAACAACGGTTGGAACCATAGTTAATCCACATACTGGAATAAAGGAGTGTAATGTTTGCCATAAAGCTTCAAACCATCAGAGTGGAGATGTATTTGATGGTCTTACTCAAGATGCCTGTATAATATGTCATGGTACTGCAATAGATAATTTTGAAGATATGTTATCAGATCATAGTAATAGAGTAGGCGCGGAATGTATGAATTGTCATAACAGAGATCATCCGTCTGATGCAAGGATTCCATTTTCCGAATATCCTTCGATAATTAACCTAGATTTCTGTTCGGATTGTCATGCTGAAAAAGTAACGAGACTTCAAAACGAAGATCATAACTATTTTACAGACTGTACTATTTGTCATGGTGAACATAATACTATAAAAATAGAATTTGATAAATGTATATTATGTCATGGTGATAATCTACCATCTAACCATGATACATCTCTAATTGGTTGTACTTCATGTCATACTGATGTATCAATGATTCATTAGAATTGAGATATATGAAAAAAGTTGGAAAAGGATTGATTAAGACAAATGTCCAAAAATAAAAGCTCAGATACAAAAAAGATTGATAAATTGCGAAAAATTTTGGATAATCATAATGATCCAGAGGTTAAAAAGGATAAATCTCTAAATTCAATACATAGAAGGTTATCAGCAAAAGAACCGTTAACACCTAGGAGAATAAATACTTTGCAAGATTCTTCACCTAAGACCTTGAAACCTAAATATATTATTTATAAAAGAGAACCTGAAATTGAACAACCTAAAAAAGAACCCATTAAAACAAAAAATCGAATTGATATAATCAAAGAAGAACAAATCAAAAAAGATGTTTCTAAAAAAAATGATCTGATTGAGATTAAAAAAATTGAAATCCCTGTACCAAAATTTTTAAAAATTGTTCCTAAAAAAACAAAAGAACCACCACTTTTTACAGAATCTGAGAAGAAACCATCATTATCTATTGAAGAAAAATTTGAAGAAATTAAGAGTGTACCAACTGAAGAAAAATTTGAAGAAATTAAGAGTGAACCAGCTGAAGAAAAAATTGAAGAAATTAAGAGTGAATCAACTGAAGAAAAACCAAGTGATGAATTATTATTTTGCGGTGAATGTGGAACAAAACTTAAAAAAGGAGAAAATTTTTGTGGCGAATGCGGAAAAAATATTTCAACAACTAAGGCAGTAAAATTAACTACAGAATCAACTGCAGAATCAACTGAAGAGGATGTTGTTAGTACTGCTGAACAGCAGGATGTCGAAAGGACTGATGAATCAGAACTTGAGTTTTATAAGGTAATACCTGAGGATAAAATAAAAGAATATAAGGATGTTCTTGATGAAATCGGAGAGTTATCTAAAGTTCAAGAATATGATAAAAAATTATCAGATATTACAGATAAAAAAACTCTTGAGCACAAAATAATAAAGACTAGAAAGTCAGAGGAAAAAGAAGAAGATGAATTAATTATCGAAAAAGTAAAACCTGGGCGAAGAGTTTCAAAAAAAGAAATTACATCTAAAGATAAAATAAGGTTATTTCACCCTTTAGTTGTTGCTGAAATGTGGTTATTTACAATAATTCTTGGAGTACTCTTCATATTAGGTATATTTTTGATAAGAGATTGGCTTTTTGATAGTTTTGGAGTATACGGTGAGAAATTCATTCCAACAATTGATGGTGCATTTGATTTACATTTATGGTTTGGTTTTGCTTTGATGATTTTTGGATTACTTCATATAGTTATCCATATGCTTTCTAAGAAAAAAAAGGATATTTTAACTAAACAAACAGGTAGAGACTTTAAGGCATTTTTACATTCGGGTATATATCTTATTGGACTTGCTAGACGAGAGGATTATGGAACTTCAGAGAGATATAATGGACGACAGAGGATTGTTTATATAAGTCTAGTTTACATCCTTAGTTTGACTATTCTAACAGGTATTCTTTATTATTTTCATTTAATAACCCATGATATTTCAATGGTTCATGTTATTCCAGCAGGATTAAGCATCATGGTTCTTCTATTTCATTTTCTAATAACAATTAGAAAACATGATTTAATTGCATTAAAAAGTGCTTTTTTAACTGGAAAAATACCTATGTGGTATGCAAGGAAGAATCATCCTATATGGTATGAAAATTTTAGGTCCAAAAGAGAAAAAATCACTGGAAAAATGCTTGATCCAACAATAAGTCAAACAGATAGGTCCTTAATTAAAGGAGGTAGTAATCTTGCTAATGCTGTTGCAAAATTCGCTCTTCTTCTTGATGATTCTCCAGACAAAAATATGATTGAAGCAATTACTGAAGAGCTTCGGAATAAACATAGTTCAGATGAAATGCAGAGGATAATTGAACTTGCTGATGAATTGGATAAGGAAATAGAGATAGAGGTAAAACAAGAAGAAAAGGACATAGGAGAATCCATAGAACCTGAAAAATCATCTGTAACAAAAGAAGAACCCGGACAATCTACAGAAGAGCAGAAAGAGGGTATTGAATCTAATGCTGAAGAACTAAAAAAAGTGGAAAAAATCGAAGTATCACAATCAGAAGAAAAAATTGAGGGCCAATCTAATGAATCCACCCCTGGTGAAAAATCTGATGTGGAACCAAAAGCAATCGAAGAACCAATGAAAGAAGAAAAAACTGAAGATGTCAAAAAACCAAAGGTAAAAGAAGAAGTCGATGAAATTAAAAAGAAAGGGGAAAAAACAGAATTATCTGAAGACGAAGAAAAAAAAGAATCTTAATGCGATATCAAGAAGTTAATATTGAATTTGTTATGATAGTGTTAGGTGTATTAGTTTTTTTCTGGAAAAACTGCTATCTTTTATATGTTTTTAATGGATATCCATGAGAAAACGTCAATATTTATGTAATAATTATTAATTGTTTGGAAAAATCCATATGTTTTCACCATTTATATAAGTATAATAATTAATTAATGATTATTATTGGTAGGATGAAATGTATGATTAGAAAAAAAATTAAACTAATCATTATAATTATTACAATAATTTCATTATCTGTTTTTTTATTTTTCTTTATTTTCTTACCAATGGCACTATTAGGTCCTCAACCACAACCTTTATTCTATATTTTCAATAGCGATGATGATTCTAATCATATAGTTACAGTTGAGATTTTCAATTCTGATAACATATCTATTTATTATGAATCATTTGTTGTACAACCAGATAATAATATCGTAATAGATAGAGGTTTTGATTGGTGTCCAAAGCATATGTTTTATTGGTTCTTCTGGGATGAAGGTTCTTATACTTTCTATGTCACATTGGATAATACCCATAATGAATCATATCATGCTGATCTTTATCCTGTTATGTCTGTATGGATAGATGTATATAGTTATAAAGCTCCTCTATATGTTGGTGCAGTTACCTTATAAAAATAAATTCAAGAAAATCTAGGATAAATATTTTGAATATTCTTGTTTTCATTCTATTTTCAATATCATCTTTTAACTTCATTCAGTTGATGAATAGTTATGTGAATTTTAGATTCAAGCTTCTAAATTGTTTTTTAGAGCGTTTACAATTGCTGGAATGGTTGCTTTTGTTTGTCAGATGAAGTTTATCAACAAAAAGAAATTACCCTGGCGATTAAGGAGTCTAGTTTGGAAGCAAAAATGATTTTTAGGATAATCCTATTTATCCATACTTTCTCCCTCCCTTAGCTAGGCTCTTTTCAAATTATCCTTTTTAGAATATTGTAACATTTAAATATACCATAAAGTATATTATTTTAACAAGGGGGAGTAAAAAATAATGCATAAACACAGTATTTTTTTAAGTAAGACTATAGTTATAACTATCGTTTTATTGTTTATTGGAGCTAGTATTGTACCAATCATTAGCGGATATGACAAAAATTCAAGCATTCAATTAAATAAAGAATATCCCACGAATCTTCCATTGAATGATGACTATATAAATGCTTATTGGAAGTTTGATGAATGCTCTGGAGACACTGTTGGAGATTCATCAGGCCATAATTATGATGGAACAAGGTATGGGGCTACTTGGACAACTAGTGGATATTCTGGATGTGCTCTTGAATTTGATGGAGTGGATGATTATGTTGATTTAACTGATCATGTTAATGGAATAGCTGTGAATAAAACAGATGATTATATCATTTCATTTTATTTTAAATCAACACAAACTATCAAGGGTATTATTTTAAGTTTAACAGGTTATAAGAATGTTCCAGAGTTCCGTATTGAATTACAACCAAATGGTTCTTTGTTATTTAAAATATGGACGGGTCTATGTGGAATGATTCTATACTCTGGAACAGATCATAATGATGGACAATGGCACGAAGTTGAAATCTTTTTTAATGGTTTATCTACAGATCCAAAAATGCAGATATATATAGATGGTTATTTAGAAGGAACCTTGGTGGATTGGTTATGTCCTATTGAATATACTGATTACATTGCGGCATCAATTGGTAGGAGAGCTTCAGATGATACAGGATGTTATGAGGGTGTAATCGATGAACTTAAATTTATTAAATATGAACAAGGGAATGAACAAAATCCCCCAACAATTAGTGGTCCAACAAGTGGAGAACCTGAAATTGAGTATGATTTCACATTTACAACCAGTGATCCTGAGGAAGATGACATATTAAAACTTGAAATTGACTGGGATGATGGAACAATAGATGAAATTTTTGGACCCTTCTACCCTGGTGAAGTGGTCACTGCAAGCCATACATGGATAGCAGAAGATAGATTTGATATTATAGCTAGATCTGTAGACTCTTGGGATGAAAGCCCATGGTCAGACCCATATGTTGTAAGAATTGGAAATCAACCTCCAGACAATACGATTATTACTGGACAAAGATATGGAGATCCTCAGGAGCAACTAACATACACATTTGTATCACATGACTATGAAGGAGAGGATATTAAATATTTTATAGATTGGGGTGATGGTACTACTACAGAGACAGATTATTATGCTTCTGGCACTGAAATAACAGAGGATCACAGTTGGGATGCAAATGATGATTATTCAATGAAAGCTAAGGCAATTGACATAAAAAATAAAGAAGGAGATTGGACATATTACCCAATCCGAATAGGGGATCAACCACCAAGCGATCCTAAAATATATGGGGCAGTCCAGGGTTTACCTGGAAATACCTATGATTATGCTTTTATATCTGTTGATCCTGAAGTTGATAACCTAACATATGAAATCGATTGGGGAGACGGTAATATAGAAACAAATATTGGACCAATTTTATCTGGTGAGATATTAACTCGAAGTCACTCATGGAATAATACTCGTAATTATATAATTAAATCACGCGCAAAAGATGAATATGATTATTATACAGATTGGTCAGAATTTGAAGTAATTATACCTCGAAACAAAGGAGTTACTTTTAATGCATTAGAATTGTTGTTTGCGCGATTTCCTATTACGGCTTCATTAATTAGGTATCTGTTTAAATTAGAAATTCAAGGGAGGTAAATAAATGAAAAAGAAAATTATTGGAATATTTGTTTGTACACTATTAATAATTACAACTGTAATCCCTGCAACAGGAAAAATTAAAACAGAACCAAATTCACCATTATTTGCAATTGAAACTTATGTTGATGATATAACTCCATATAATGTTCCATCTTCACCATTAGTTATTTCAGCAACAGGACCAAGTGATTTAGATGATGTAACCTTATATTACAGATGGAGTAGTGACAATGTTACTTGGACTGGTATGGAAGAGTATTCAGTTTTCGAAGACTTTGAAACAGGAAGTCAAAATACTAGTTTGTGGAATACCTATCAGAATGGAGCTGATGCTCGAATTCAGTTTGATTATCCAAATGCCCATGGTGGTAACCATGCCTGTTCTATGGATGATTACGATTCACAAAACTGGGATTATTCTCTTAACGTAATTTACACAAAATTTGATTTTTCAGGTGCAAATAATATAAATATTGATTTCTGGGAACGTGAATGGGGTGATGAATTTCAAGATGAAGAAGAAAGTTGGTCAGGTTGGCAAAACTATGATGTTGTAGCATTTACAAATGATGGTTCAACATGGTATAGACTATTTTCAGAGTCTCAATTAAGTGTACAGACATATACTAATTTTCAATATACTTTAAGTGATCACCCAGATTTCTCTTCACCTGTCACAAGCGATTTTTCTATAGCATTTCAACAATATGACAATGTTCAATTAGTTCAGGATGGTCGAGCCTGGGATGACATCTTAATTGAATATGTATTTGGTGCTCCAAGTGTAAATTGGGCTGAATGGATCCATTCTAGCAATCCTGATACAACCTATCCCTGGGGTTGGTCTTTTAACTTCCCAGAGGGTACTGGATATTATGAATTTTATAGTCTTGGAAAAATAATTGGTCAGGAAATTGAAACCCCTCCATCAGTTGCTGATGCAAGATGTAGATATACTCATAGTCCCGAAGCCTATAACGAGAAACCTGCTAGTGGTAGTACCGATGTAATAATTCTTCCAGAATTGGAGATATCTATTAGTGATGGAGATGGTGATGATATGGACCTCATTTGGTATAGTAATAGTAGTGGGTCCTGGAAACCTTTTGAAACCAATTTTGAAGTTGGAAATGGGACATATAGTTTTAAAAATAGCAATTTTAGTGAGTTTGATACCACATATTATTGGTATGTTACTCTATCTGATAATATCTTTACCGTTGATAGTTCAATTTTCCATTTCACAACTGAAGAAAATCTTCCACCATACACACCAAATGATCCTGATCCTGCAGATGGAGAAACAGATGTTTCTATCCAAGAAATATTAACTTGGTCTGGGGGAGATCCAAATCAAGGAGATAAGGTATATTATGACGTATATTTTGGTACTAGTAGTTCTCCTCCACTGGTATTAGAAAATACACAACAAACAGCTTATGATCCTGGTGATATGGAACTGGAAACTATTTATTATTGGAAGATAATAGCTGAGGATACTCAAGGTGAAACAGTTGAAGGTCCTATTTGGAGTTTTACAACTGAAGCAGAATCAAATGCACCACCAACCGCACCAAATATTTATGGCTCACCGCAAGGACCGCCTGGAGTAGAATTATGTTGGTTATTTGTCTCAAGGGATTTTGATGGACACCAAATTAAATACGTTATCGATTGGGGAGATGGAAACACTGAGGAAACAGATTATTATCCTGAAGGATTTGCAGTTGAGGCATGCCATATCTTTGAGGAACTCGGAGATTATGAAATTATAATTCATGCTGAGGATGAAAAGGGACTTGCTGGTTTGGGGGATACATTTGAAATAAAAATTCAAAAACCCAGATCAGTAATTCATTCATTACTTCAAAGATTATTTGAACAATTCCCACTGCTGGAAAAATTACTATTGTTGATAAAGGTATTTTAAAATCAATTCAACTATTAATTTAAGATCTCAATCTTAAATTTCTTTTTTTTTTAAATAATTATAAAAAGATAAGAAATAAAGAAAAAGAAGAAGATATGATTTTGAATATATGCTAATTAAACTCGCCTAATTATTTATTCTGATCCACGAACTTGATATTGAGTTTGGTCTTGAGTTTGTGTAAATGTTTGAATTGAGTATCTAAATAATGATTGTACCATGATTTTTTCTTGTGCTTGATCACGACTTTGTGCCTGATCTTTTATCTGGGATTGGTTTTGGGATGCAGCACTAACAATTGAAACGGTTGTGAGAAGTAAAATAAGGGCTATACAAAAAACCAAAATCTTCTTCATTTTTCTTTTTCACCCCCTGAAGCTATTGAATTGCTTCCTTTTTTACACATTTTTACCATCCTCCCCATTGTTGATTTTTATTAATGTTGTTATAAATACTTTTTGTGTAAAGTTACAAAAATGAAAATATGTTCCTATACTCTGATTTTAATCATTTATAAAATATTTGATAAGGTGTATATAAAATTAAAAAAAAAGAGATTTTTTATCTATTGAATTTCCAAGAGATATCTTATTATTGGAAATACATTTGGAAAAATTTCTATTAATCTCTGTAAAAACTGGAACTTATAAATAAGTACTCTTGGTGTATTTAAAACTACATTTATCTCGCAGAAATCAACTGGATTATCTGAGTTTGCTACTTTTATGGAACCAGAAAATTCCATATTTTCATCTGGTGGTGCAATAACTTCGACCTCGACTGTAATTAAATCACCTGCTAGTAAATCTGTTCCACTCTCTGGATTGAACGTCCATGTTCCCCAATCTGGAAAGCTTTCAATTTCCCAGTTGAGTAAAGAATCCTCATCACCAATGTTTTTTACTGTAAAATCACCAGTTATTGTTTCTCCAGGTGTAATATTTTCCCAGCTGAGGCTGCCAGTACAATCTAGATCTGCCACCTTGACAATTCTTTGATAAACATAGGTTGACCCAGAGTATTGCCCATTTTCATCATCATATAAAGCACATATTAAGGCAAAATCATCTTTCATAAAAACAGCATTTCCAAATTGTTCCCAATATCCACCATCTGGTGGTATCAGCTTTTCTTGTTCAATCCAGTTTTCACCATCACGTTTAAATATGTAAGCTGAACCAGAATAATGCCCATTTTCATCATCAAATTGCACTCCAATTAATGCATAATCTTGGTTTATATATACAGCATCCCCAAATTCTTCTTCAGGCTCTCCATCCGAAGCAATAATTTTTGCCTGTTGTATCCAACTACTTCCAGTATAGTTAAATATATACACTGAACCAGAATCTTCTCCATTATCATCATCACAATGGGCTCCCACTATTGCATATTCTCCATTTATGAAAACAGATCTTCCAAAGTAATCTCCAGTTGCTCCATCTGCAGAAACAAGTTTCTGCTTCTCAACCCAATTTGTTCCTTCTAATTTGAATATATATGCAGCGCCTACAAAGTCATCACATCTTGCACCTATAATTGCATTATCACCATCTATAGATATGCAATAACCAAAATAGGCCCATGTTTTTCCATCCTCTGGAAGTAGTTTTTGTTCTTGATTCCATCTTGTACCATCATATTTGAATACATAGGTGGATCCCGAAGAATCTCCTAAATCGTCATCATTCATAGCTCCTATAAGGGCATATTCTCCTTCAACGCAAACTGACCATCCAAAATCAATAGCTGAGTTTCCACCCTCAGGATGAACTATTAATTTTTGTTCCTCACTCCATGTTGTTCCATCTCGTTTGAAAACGTATGCTGAACCTGAAGCTCCTCCTGTGGTTTCATCACTTGCAGCTGAGATCAAAGCAAAATCTCCACTAATCGAAACAGAATGGCCGAACCAGTCTCCTTCTTCTCCATCTGATGCATAAAGCTTTGCTTCTTCTACCCAATTTTCACCATCAAATTTGAAAATGTATGCAGATCCTGCATTTACAATATCATTAACATCATCCCATCTTGCTCCTATGATAGCATAATCTCCATCAATATCTATAGAAAATCCAAACCAGTCATCATATCCACCATCTGATGTAAGAATTTTCTGATACTGAACCCATTCCTCAGTTAATGGTTGGTTCATTGTTTCATTTTTTATAATTTTTCCAACAACAAAAGTTGCATTTGTTGATAATAGCATACAAATCATTATAACTATAATTTTCTTAGTCATTTCATTTCCTCCATCTGTAAAATTGAATTATATGTATAAAAAGGAATTCTTTTAATAATTTGTACATGCTGGAAAAATATAACGCAATAATTTTTAATTTGTTCAAATAAACCCATTTAAAGGCCCTTTTTTATCCTCCAATGTTTACATGTACAAAAATAAGTAAGACAAATCCACCTCGATTTTCAGTATCCGAAGATTCAGGTATCTCAGCAGAAACTGTTATCTGAGTAGGTCCGAATCCTAGAATATACTTTGAATTTATTGTTATATTTCCACCTGCTGGAATGTCAACAATTCCTGTAGTCTCTTTACCAATAACGGCTCCACCATCTAGTGTGATTTTCCAGTTAATATTTTTTGCTTCCAAGCCTCCAATGTTTTTAATTTCCGCGCTAACCTTGAACAAACCGCCCTTTATAGAACCTATCTCAAGTTCAGGTCCTCCAATAATTGTAATTAAAAATGATTCAGACCATTCGCTTTTTATTCCATTTATGTCTTTAGCTTGTGCTTTAATTTCAAATATGCCAGATTTAGACCAAGTATGACTTATAATTACCTCTTCACCTGATGAATAAGATCCAATCCATCCACTGCTAGTTTCATCTCCCCAATCAATGTAGTAAAAGACATCGTCTCCATCAGGATCTGAAGTGGTAATAGTAAAATTATATTCTTGCTCAACCTCACCATTCGTTGGGCCTGAAATTGTTGGAGCATCAGGTGGATTTGAACTTAATTGAGCAAGTATAGCAAGAGTAGCAACAATTAACTTTGAAAATTTTGTAGCATATGTTATATTCATATTCTCAATAGTATCTTGAGGAGTGTGATAGTAATAGTTAAATTCGTATTCATGGTAAAATACACCATCATATCCATATTCCCAGAAATACCATTGATCACTAGGAGCTTCACCTAGCACGATTACATCAAGGAATATATAATCATAATATTCTTGACTAATACTTACAATAAGATCACTTATCCACTTAGAAGCTTCATTTTTATAAATATTAATATTACTTCCATGAGTAGAAGTAATAGCAAATCCTATCATATCAACATTCAATACAGCTATGATATTTTCATCATTTTCATAAGCCTCTCTTGCATATTCATGACTACCTAACATCCATTGTTCTTCTCCTGAAAATGCTACAAAACGAATTGTATGATTAAAACCATATTTGCGAAAAATATAAGCAGCCGACAAAACGGTGGCTACACCAGATGCATCGTCATCTGCTCCTGGACAATTAGATACAGTATCATAATGACCACAGATTAAATAGATTTCATCACTAGTTTCATTTGTTCCAAATAAAGTAGCTTCTATATTTCTATCAGAATATCCCCCGTAATTCCAATAATGATATCGTACTTCCAAACCCATGTTTTCAAACTCATTGTAAATATAATCTCCTGCTTCATGACATGCACTTGTACCGGTTACACGGGGACCAAATGCAGTAATATTTTCTAAATATCCTAAATATAATGTTTGGTTCATCTGTTGTATTACATTTATAATGAATTCATCGGATGAACCTGATGTGCCTTTCCAATTTTTATAAGAGTTTTCTATCAAAGAGATTCTAAAATTTGAATTGATATCTTCAGTTGTTCCAAACGGGATATTTCCAGCAACTGGTTCAAAAGCTACACCAAAAAATAGAATAATTATTACAATTAAAAGGATTTTATTTAAAAATATTCGATTTTTATACATAACATATAGCCTCCCTATATATTAACATCAACTGAGTGATATTTAAATGTTACATATCTGTTTTTTCGATAAATAGAGAATATTTGGTGATTATCTCAGTTTATATTTATTAAAAAAAATATCAAAATATTGTTAAAAATTAAATTTTTATATATGATTTAATTATCAGATATATTAGGTGGAATTCATTGAAAAATAAAATTGCTTTAATCACAGGAGCAACATCTGGAATTGGAAAAGAAACGGCAATAGGACTTGCAAAATTAGGTGCAACAATTGTTTTTACAACTCGTGACAATTCAAAAGCAGAAAAAACAAAAAAAGAAATAATATTAAAGACTGGTAATGAAAATATCAATATACTATATTGCGATTTAGCCTCATTTGAGTCAATCAAAAATTGTTGTAAGGAGTTTAAATCTAAGTATAAAAAACTACATGTTTTAATTAATAATGCTGGCGTATGGGATTTTAAGAAAAGGATATCAAAGGATGGAATCGAGAATATATTTGCTACTAATTATCTAGCTCCTTTTATTATGACAAATCTTTTACTTGATTTATTAAAAAAAAGTAAGCCCTCTCGCATTATTAATGTAACATCTGGTATGCATTACGGAACAATTAATTTTAATGATATTGAGTTTAAGCAGAGATTTTCTGGAGCTAAAGCTTATAGACAATCCAAACTCGGTTTAATTTTATTTACACGTCTATTAGCAAAAAAATTAAAAGGTACTGGTGTAACTGTAAATTGTGTACAACCAGGCATGACTAAAACAGAACTTGGAAGAGATGCGAGTGGTTTTTCGCGTATGATATTTAAGTTAATGGGAAAAGACCCTAAACTAGGTGCTGAAACATCAATTTATCTAGCAAGCTCACCAGATGTAGAAAATATAACTGGAGAATATTTTGTAAGAAAAGAAATTAAAAAATCATCAAAAAACTCTTATGATATGGAATTAGCAAATAAATTATGGGATGTTACTTTAAATTATGTTAAAATAAACTAAATTTATTACTAATTCTTAGTTGATATATAGAACAGAGAATTTATATTATAACATAATATTATTATTGTAAGATTATTTAAAAATGTAAGTTTATTGAATAATAAAAAAAATATGTTGAGAATAAAGGGAATTATAAAATGAAAATATCATTTAAAGTTATAATAATAATCTTAATTTTTCAATTATGTTTTTTACCAACAATTTGTGGTTTAAATTCAGAAAATTCTGAATTTAATAAAATTTTACAACCTATGGAAGAAGATTTTATACAAGTTGAAAAAAATTCTAAAATGCATGATGGAACGGAGGGTCCACTAGGTGAATGGCCAGACTTTAGCCCTATTGGTTTTATTACAGCTCCTCATCCTGACTACCCTGAGTATCAAACACATCTTTATGGTGATTGGGGTGGTATTGTTGGAGAAGAGTTTATTTTTTTAAAGGATGAAAAAATTAAGCTGATGTATCACAGTTATCATGAAACCTATATAACAGAGCATCCGTACCAAGAAGAAGTAATTAGTGATTGGGCATTAGGCTATGATCCAGTCACCAAAATCAAATATACACCCCTTGTAAAGCCTGGAGGTCCAATACCAGGACCTGCATGGGAACATACTGATACACCAGGTTATATTCAGCACCCAATTACTGGTGAACATCTTCTATATAACACAGTGCGGCCTGGTACAAAGTATCTACATCCAGAATGGGAAGATTTACCTGGATGGGAGGGTGCCATACAAGTTGCAACTTCCGATACATCACCTGAAATTGGTATTCCATTTGATCAGACCTATGAAAACATGCTAGTTGCTGAGTTCTGGTGGGAACAAGGTTGGAATCAAACTGGTGTCATCAAAGGTGGTTTGTCAGAACCGACTCCTGTATGGGTACCACATTTAGGTTCTCAGGGTAAGATTAGGCTTTTTTATAGGGGATTGCATGGAGCTCCTTATTCTTATTGGAACTGGCGGATTTCTTATGCAGATAGTGAAGATGGTAAAACCAATTGGACAAAAAACCCTGTACCAACGTTTGATCCTTCAGATCCAGATAATCCCGCATATCAGTGGACATTACCATGGCCAGATGGTTTTTCCTTCCGAGGAGCATGGCAGGCCCATTGTACTGGTGATGAACGTGCCGACGGTGTACATATGGTACTAATAGTGTCAAATCAAAACTATGCAGGCTTTGGACATATTGCGTATTACTGGTCGCCTGACTGGGGTGATACCTGGATAGGTCATCCTGATAATCCAATAATTGCACCAGGTCAATTTCCTGGAGGAGTACCTTCTGAGGGATTCCAACGAACACCAACCTTGCTTATCGATGAAGAATACAATAGATATATTCTTGCATACAACGCAGGACATAATATAGATGAGAAATGGAAAAGACGAACATATCTTGCAACAGCTTCACGTCCTATTAATCAACCACCTGAGAGACTTATTATTTCAGGTACAACAAATGGAAAACCAGATATTGTCTACGAATATGATTTTACAAACTGTGTTGATCCAAATAAAGATGATATGACATATCATGTTGAATGGGGTGATGGTTTTATTGATGAAGGATTTGTGAAATCTGGAGAAGATTTTAATCTATCACATAGCTGGAGTAATGATGGAGAATACACAATAAAAGCCAAACTTATTGATGAATATGGAGCTGAAGGCAATTGGTCTACATTTGATGTTAGTATACCTCGATATAGAAATTCTCAGTTAAAAATATTTAATTTTATTTATACAAAAATTTTTGATAAGTTATCATTTTTAAAATGGTTTTTAATAGATTTATACACTTTATTAGCCTAGCTAAAACAAAAAAACTATTTTTCAAATCTTTTAAAGAAATTAAAAAGATTCAAACCCATAATTTTTCTAATTTCTTCTTTTCTGAACCCTCTATCAAAAAGTCCATTCACAAGTGTTGGATAGCAAGAAACATCTGTTAAATCTGTTGGAGTAGAAGGAATTCCATCAAAATCACTTCCAAGTCCAACACAATCTATTCCACCAACTTCAGATATATGGATGATGTGATCAATTAAAGCGTTTAGATCGACATTGTCATTTCCCTCAACAATTTTTGAATAATATTCCATTTCTATTGAATTTAGTATATCTGGATCATTCTGTCCCTTGATTTTTTCTTGATACCAATCATTATATTTTTTCATATTTTTCAAAACTTGTTGATTAATTTCCTTTTTTAGAAAACCAGGAAAAAAATTTACACCAATGAAGCCTTTTCTTTCTGCTATTTCTATAATTAAATCATCAGATATATTTCTAGTAATATCACATAAAGCTCTTGAAGATGAATGGGATGCCATTATAGGCATTTTAGATATTTCTAGAACGTCCTTGACAGTTTTATCAGATGCATGAGATATATCAATAATCATACCTATTTCATTCATTTTTAGAATGATTTCTTTCCCGAGTTTGTTCAGCCCATCCCATCTAGGTTTATCACCTGATGAATCAGCCCAGTCGGTGTTTTTGGTATGTGTTAATGTCATGCTTCTAAAACCTAGTAGATAAAAAAACTCAAGAATTTCAATCGAGTTTTCTATAATGTGTCCTCCTTCTAAAGATAACCAGCAGGCTAGTTTTCCTTTTGAAATTGTTGATTTCATATCTTTTGTCGAAGTTACTTTTACTCCAAGTCCTTTAGAAAAATATTTCTTATCAAGGGAGTTATACAACAACAATGCTTTTTTAATTGATTTATTTGGCGAATATATGGGATTTACATATAATGCAAAAATCTGGGCCTTCAGTCCTCCTTTTTTGATTTTTTCAGAGTTTAAATGACAATTATTTTCTTTAATAAAATAGGAGGATTCATCAAATATAACGTTTGCAGTGTCACAATGAGCATCAAAAATTAATAATTCGTTAAGTAATTCTTTATTTTTCAACTCTTGTCAACCCTTAAACAAATTGAATAATCTTTGTTTTGATAATTTCATTTTCTTATTTCAGAATTTCATATCTCAATTCTGCATTATTAATAATCTCAATTATTGAACCGTCTTCACTAATTAATGAAAGTGTCTTTGCTTCGACTGGAGCACCTTTTGGATAACAAATATCTTGATGCACATCGCTTTTTACCTTTCCTCCCAGATGAGTACTCAATCCATATGCAATATGCAAGCCTGAAACTTTTTCATCTTCAAGAACATTTCCGGTTACAATTGCTTTCGGGTTGCAACCAATGCCAAGTTCTGCAATATTTTTTCGTGACTCATTTTCATTAAAAAAAGTACGTCTTTCATCAGCTATTTTACCTTTACCGTCAACTTTTACAATCTTGTTTTCCTCTATAATAAATTTGATAAGTTCACCATTATATTTAACAGGTAAGGTACCCTTGGTCTTGCTTACACCATATTTATCAATTTCATCAGATGCACCTTCATAAGGTGCTTTATAGGCTTCACCACTTGGAAAATTAATCCCTTGCCCATATTTTGTGCAGTCACCAGTATCTGCATGTGCATTACGGTTTCTTATATCAATATACAATATATCATTTGTTGAGAATAATATTTCAGCACCAATGGATTTGTTTAAAAGTTTTTCAATTGCTAATGCATACTTTTTAACATCTTGATAGTTTGCTTTAAGTGCAGAATTCTCCATTCTTCTTTCAATACCAGGCATACTTGCACCACGAGTACTTGAACCTTCAGCTCTGCATATTGGTAATATTGATGAAGTTGCAGAAAACTCAGTCATTGCAAGTACTAGGTTTGAATTATGGACTAAATCAAGAATTTCTTTTGGAACAGGTTTATTATTCAGTCCTGTTGCTTTATATTCCATCCAATCAACTGAAAAACCAATTTCATCACCCATTTTTTTAAATATATGATACCATTCTTTAGCCATTTCCCTGCGATCTGACCATTTTTCATTATCTTTGATATTATTATGTGGCATATCTACTAATAATAATACCTTTTCTTTAGATTTAGGTGCAAATACATCCTTAAACATCTTTATTTTTTCTTCTTCTTGCATTTAGCCTCCCTCAATTAAAAACCGTTAACAGTTTCTTCTTTATAAAACTAAATCATATAATTCAAAAGTATTGAAATTTTAACGAAGGAAACTGTAAGTTTTTTAAAAAAAAGATTTTATAAGGTTGCAATTGATTCAAATATTTGAACTTGGAGGAAAAAAATGACATATTGTTCAAAATGTGGAACAAAAAACGAAGATGAGGCTGAATTTTGTAAAAAGTGTGGAGATTCTTTAACTGGTAAGGTAAAAGTTAGTAAAAAAGGGGATCCATGTGAAGACGAGTGTGTTGTTGGTCAACGTAGTCCATTTGCTCCTATTTTCTGGGGGGTTATTGTTATTCTTGTTGGTCTTTGGATTCTTTTTGAAATTGTTATAAAAAACACAAATATTTATAATCAATTACCAGAATGGCTTCAAAACTTTGAGTTTTGGTGGCTTATTGGTCTTATAATTGCAATAGCAATTATTATGACAGGTGTTAGAATTATTGTAAAGAAATAATTTTAATACATTTTACAGGAATTGCAACATTTACTACAGATTTTACTATGATGCCAATTAGACAGCTGAATTCTTGTATCTAGCCAAAGAAAAGAAAGGATAATGCCTATTATTCCATAGATTTTATTTCCTGTAATTTCGGTTATGCCAATAATTATTATCAAAAAACTTATGATAAAAAGTGAATTTGAAATTATATGAATAAATTCATTTCGTTTATTTGATATTATTTCAATAAAAACAAATCCAATAAGTATCATCCCTATGATAATGAGATAGAAAAATATCTCCGGTGATATTTTAACTAAAAATGAATTATAAAAAATTATCAGAATTATTGAAATTATGCAACCTATAGCCAGTCCAAGACACCCCGTACAATAAACTTTATTTTTAACTCTAAATGTATGATTTTTGAAATTGTCACAATTTGGATGATGGCCCTCGCGTTTTCTGGATGTTTTGTTTAGATTATTATTTGTTGAACTATGAAATACTCCTTTTATTGATTTTCTGATCCAGCCTGGATGTATCGTTAGGGATATACCTATCAAACAACTAATAATAAAAAAAACACTTACAAAAAATCTATCAAATATATCAATAGTTCTAATATTAGAGTTACTTGAGATAGCTAAAATTAATAATAAAAAAGCTGCAGTAATTGATAGAAGGATATATATCAAAACTGTACTACTTTTTTTCAAATTAATCCCCTAAACTACTCTTTTTGGTCCAAATTAAATATGATATCTGTTTGACATAAGTTTTAACATTTAATATATTTACATTTTTTATAGTATCATTAAATGTAAACATTTTTTAAGGGGTCCTCCTACATTTAAACTATCTTATATCTAAGTGCAATATTGGTCATATTTTTCTTATATTGTTCAAAAAAGTATAAATCTTCAACATTTCTGTCAATTATTTTATTAAGAAAAATGATATTCTATATTTATTTGACTTCCTGTGGGAGGAAGAAATCTATGAAGAGAATATGGATAGTTTTTATCCTTGCATTGTTAATGCTAATTCCTGCAACCTCTGCAGTGGATATAAGGTCAGATTTAGAAGATGATAATGTTGAAATCTATAAGTTCGCAAGGATAAAAACTACAGAAAGAACAGGAGGATTTGCACTCTGTTTTCCAGGTTACCTTCGCTCAATTTATCTCTGGAGAATCATTCTCTTCCATTCTTATGTTGTTTATGAAGATAATTATTGGGAAGGATGGTATCTAACTATAAACGGTGATAAGGTTTCAAGAGGTAGTGGTTATATATTTGGCTTTTCTGGTATAATTACTAACTGGTGGGGTGGATTAGGAACTAAACCTGATTATAATGCTTTTGAACTTGATGGTGTCGCTCTTCGCGTTATACATATCTCAGATTAATTTCCATTAAATATTTGTCACTGAATTTACTATATTAATGGATCCATTCTGTTATTGTAAAATTTATATATCCGATAAGAGATGTTTTTATTGAGGGAGGACAAGAATTATGAAGAAAAACCCTGTTTTGTTAAATAAAACGCTGGTTTTGGGTTTTATTATATTGTTGATTTGTATGAGTGTTATTTCATCTAATGGATATATTATAGGGGACGTTTCTGGTTATCATAATCATCTGGAATCTGTTGAAGGTTCAGGAGAATTATTGTTAAATGGTGAAATTGTTTATGCTTATTGTGCGTATGACCCAAGCGGTCAATTAGATGAAGGTTTTGTTTATTTTGATATGGAGGAACCAGGCACATTAAAAAATATAGAAAATATTAGCAATCCTGGTCTTATGAGCGCTGGTACATGGACATGTAATAGAAAATTTCTAGTCTGTGATTCTACATTCGGTTATTTATGGAAGATAGATCCATTTAATGGTGACGTAGTGTTTATTGGAGGTGGAGGTGTAGGGCTTAACGGTCTAACATATGACACATGTGATTTTGATTATGTGTTATATGGATGTTCTTCAAATGAGCTATATAAGATTGACCAATTTTCTGGAGAACAAACTTATATTGGTACATTTAGTAATGGTCCAATTAATATGGTTGGTCTTGCATGTGACGATGCATGTATATTATATGGATGGGATTCAGGAACAGATAATCTCTGGATAATTGACAAAGAAACTGCAGAATGTGCATTAGTCGGTTCGTTAGGAATCGATCTTAACTATACAACAGATGGTCATTTTAATCTTGAAAGTTGCTATTTGTATTTAGCTGTTTATACAACAAAAGGCCAATTATATTACTGTGATGAGGATACTGGGGAATGTTCCCTTATAAGTGATTTCCAAGGTGGAGCTCAGCTTACAGCTTTTGTTATACCTTTTAATTGTTTTAATGTACCACCAACTGCTCCAACAATTATTGGTTATGTAAATGAAACACTATCTTTTTATTCTAATGACCCAAATGATGATGATATCAAATACTTTATCGACTGGGACGATGGGGAAGTTACTGAAACTGACTTCTACCCATCTGGTGAAATAGTTGAAATATTCCATGAATTTGCTAATGGAGTTTATTACATTAGAGTAAAAGCAATTGATATAGCTGATTTTGAAAGTCCTTGGTCAGAGTATATTATAATAATTGGTAATCAACCACCAGATACACCTACTATTGATGGCCCAATAAGTGGAAAATCCGGAATTGATTATGAATACAGTTTTAATTCTACAGATTTAAACAAAGATCCCTTAATGTTTTTTATAGAGTGGGGAGACAATACTTCAGAATGGACTGAATATATTGATTCAGGTGAAAAGATAATTTTGAAACACAACTGGAGTAAGAAAGGGGATTATATAATTAAAGCAAAAGCAATAGATATCAATGATACTGAGAGTAATTGGTCATATTTTGAGGTTGAAATACTAAGAACCAGAACATCTTCTTATCTGTGGTTAGAATGGCTGTTAGATCGTTTCCCATTGTTGGGAAAACTGCTGAAACTTTTTATATGACATAGAATCCTATCTCTTTTTTTTACTTTTCCAGTTAAACTCTATTTGTCGGTATCTCTCAAGTACGTACAAAATGTTTTGT
>CP070712.1:274921-310284 GCA_020350365.1 Thermoplasmatales archaeon
CTTGATGGCAATTACCTTACCTTTGCTAATAGGTTCTCCTTCTAATCCTGTGGTTGTTACCTTCTGACCGATTTTAATGACTCCTTCTGGTAGCTCCCAAGGAATTACTATCCTAGCTGTCTTTTTTGTCTTGTCATAATCCCTATCAACAAGAGTAATTGCTAGTCCAGGGCATAACGAAACACATCTATTACATGCTAAACAATCATATTCAAATTGAGGTATTCCCATTATGCTGGAATCCTTAATCTTGATACTTTGTAGAACACAAGCCTCCGTGCATGGATTACAAGGGATTTCCTGGGCACAATGAATCATAGGGTGAACATTATTTTTTGTTTGAGGTTTATGAGGTTTTTTAACAGACCCAGGCTTACTACACAGGATATTTAACATATCATTCCATTCTGATGGAGTATCTACATCGTAACCCATATCGATGAGAATACTTCTAGCAGTGATGCGTCCTGAAAACATTGCAGCTGAAGCCTCCGCAATTACATTAGCATCACCGGCAGCATAGGTTTTAAAGCCAAAGTTTTCAGCCTGTTTTTTAAGTTCATCAACAGGAGTGAGTCCTACAGCAATAAGTAGTGTATCTGCCTCAAAAATCGCCTCTGTTCCCTTAATTGGCCTGAACTTGTCATCGATCTCTGTGATTATTACACGTTCAAGATGATCCTTTCCTTCAGCTCTTAAAACTGTATGAGACGTATAAATCGGAATTCCAAGTCGTTTAATCTTATCTAGGTGAACCTTGTAGCCTCCACATTGTGGTAAAGCTTCAACAATACCCATGACATCCACACCTGCTTGAAGTGCATGGTAAGCGCCAATTAAACCAACATTTCCTCCTCCAATTACAAACAATTTATCTGTAGGTTTTATAAGATCCCTATTGACCAGAGTTTGAAAAGCCCCTGCCCCATATACCCCTGGAAGATCACAACCCGGGAAAGCAAGTGTTTTTTCTCTTGCTCCTGCAGTTACGAGAAGAATCTCAGGTTTTACCAAAGTGTACTTTCCATCTTTTACGACACCTACAAGTCCATCAACAAATACTCCTACAACAGAAGAATCCGTCCAAACTTCTACGTTTGAGTCTTCTTCTACTAGAGATGCAAGATTGTCGCCGATATCCATCCCACGGCTTCCCGCAAAGCAATCTCTTATAGACCCAAAGAAATTATGCGTTTGAAGCCCTAGTTTCCCACCTAAATCCTGCTTATCATCACAAATAATGCACTTTTGACGCATTTTTCCTAATTCTATTGCAGCTGACATACCTGCAGGTCCACCACCAACAATTAAAACAGTTGTTTCGACAGTAGGTACCTTTCCAAATTTTTTTACAGCTTTATCATCTTCTAAAAGACTAGGAAATCCCTTTGCGGATCTTACATCCATGCCCTCTTTTATTGGAGTAACACATGATTTTACAGGAACACCATCTGCAATAACTAAGCACTGTGCGCATTGGCCATTAGCACAAAATATCCCTTGGGGTGAGTTGTCCTTTTCATGATTGCCAAAAATATGTATTCCATTGGCAAACAACGCTGATGAGATCATCTCTCCAGATTTTCCACTGAGTTTCTTACCATTAAAAGTGAAATTAACAGAACCAATTGTTAATTCAATAGACAATATCGGATGTTTAGTGATTCTAGCATTATCCATCAGATATCGCCTCCCTCAATAGAAGAAACAAGTAGTTTATACACATCGGTTATCTTGATATTAACTAAGCGCCATGAGCCCTCTCCTTGACACATAAGCAGATGTGATTCGCAGTAGGGAGAAGTGCATAAAACCATATCAGCGCCTTTTTCTTCAGCTTTTTTCATAAGATTTAACGCGTTTTTCTTAGAGTCTGCATTCAAGCTTTCAAAACCAGTATGCCCACATTTATCATTTATATTAAATACTTTAATACCTGGAATAAGCTTGAGAAGTTTTAATGTTGATTCATAGAACGGATCTTTATCCATCATACATGAATGATGAACCGCTATTGTTTTATTTATAGGAGAGTAATCTTTTAAGTCCTTCAGTACATTTAACAATTCATCAACGATTGAGGTTACTTTTCTAAAGTCTTTTTCCTTAGAAAAAGTATAGAATGATTCAGGTGTTCCAAGAATTAAATTCTTGGGATTTGCTTTTTTAAATGATTTGATATTATTTTCTGCTATCTTAGAAACAATGTCTTTTATTCCTTCTATTTTTGTTTTCAATAATCCTTTTGAAGGGCAGGATAAGCCTTCAATCGATCCATGTTTAATCTTTGCCTTGTCTAGGAGTTTAAATATCGCTTGGCGTGTTGGACCTAGATCAAATAGTTTATGTGTTTCTCCTATATATTGCAACATTGGTAGGCATCCTTCAAAGAAGCCAATTCCCCCAGATTTTACAGATGAAGAGAAATACATATCTGTAGGTTTTTCATCAGGGTTTGCTCCTAGTATTCTTAGAGTTATTACTGCCTCGCCTATTGGACATTCAATCGATTTTGGTAATAAGATTTTGATCTCTTTTAATCCTTTTTTATCAAGAGATTTTGAAAACTTTCTCAGAACAGAGGCTGGATTTATCCCTGTAGTTACATCTCTATATTGTATCCTATCTGGAGATATACCAATTAATTTCAATAGATTCTGTGCTTTGTTAACTATTATCTGCGGATGCTCTTCCCAGGGCAGATAATGCGAACCGGTTTTTTCATCTGGACCAATTAGCAATAGCCCTTTACCTGAGCGTGCTAATGCCCTTATTAAGAAGGACGGTGAAGGCTTTCTTGCAGACATCACCTCAACTATGCCTTCAAAACTTTCGAAAGAATGTGAAGGTGTGCTCCAGTAACTCATTAGGGCCTTAACACCTTTATAAGGTGTTTTTTTCTCAAGTAATCTAGATAAAATATAATCATCTGACATATATCCCTGAGTTATCGCTCCAGATGGGCATACAGAGATACAAGCACTACACGATGCACATGCATCATGGTCTATTTTGGAAAACGGTATTTCATCTTTTTTAAAAACATTATTAACTGCCCTATAAGCACAAACTTCTTCGCATCGTCCACAACTTATACACAAATCTTTATCAACCTCAGCTGTTAAGCTTTGAAGATTAATCGACTTTGTTGTATTGTCTGTTTTTATCTCAAACTCAGATGGTCCTTTTTTTGATATCCTCTTTGATAAATCACATGGTACTTTCAGAAGAAAAGTTATATCCTCTACTTTAGCTGCTAACTGTTTATGCTCACAATTTGGAAGACATTTATCACAAAGATAACAGGGTCCACAAGTAAAACATCTAGAAGCTTCTTCAACTGCCTCATAATCTAAAAATGATTTTTCTACTTCATCAAATGATTTAGTTCTAAATCTTTTATCTAATCTTTTAGGTGAATGAATTAATTTATCATATTTTGGAGTCTCAGTCACTATGGGGATTTGTTTTTCTATATCTGTAGTGGTATTTTTTCCTCTCAAATATTTATTAATACCTTTTGCTGCCTCATGCCCGCGACCGATAGCCTCCACAACGGATGAAGGTCCTGTTTCTACATCACCGGCAGCAAAGATACCTTTTATTTTTGTGTAACCTTTTTCTTTAGTTTCTATCCTTTCTCTTTTATTGGTAATTTTTACATTTCCAACTGGTCCAACATCTGGTTTTGTTCCAACAGCAGGTATGATAATATCAGCTTTTAAAACAAATTCACTATCTTTTATAGGAATGGGTCTTTTTCGTCCTGATTTGTCAGGTTCTCCAAGCTTAGCTTTTAGAAGTTCTAAACCTGTTATCATTCCATTTTTTACTATAATTTTCTTAGGAATCGCTAATGTTACAATGTTCAAACCTTCTTCTTTTGCATCCTCGATTTCTTCTTTTTCAGCAGGCATTTCCTCTAAACCACGACGGTATGCTAATGTGACCTTTTTTGCCCCAAGTCGAATAGCAGATCTGGCAACATCAAATGCTGTTGAACCTCCTCCAATAACTACTATTTCACCTTTAGTAATCATTGGTTGATCAATATTTAATTCTTGTAAAAACAATAGGGGATCAATGATTCCATCTGCTTCTTCCCCTTCACCTTCAATACCTAGAGGTAATGACTTTGGCGCTCCACCAGCAATTAGAACCGCAGAATATCCTTTTTTCAGTAAAGTTGCAGGGTCATCAATTTTTTTTCCTGTCTCAATTATAATTCCTAAACCTTTAATCCAATCGATTTCTCGCTTTACTATTCTCTTAGGTAAACGATATGAAGGTATTGCATAACGAAGCATACCTCCAGGTTCATCTTGCCTTTCAAAAACCGTAATTGAATATCCAGTTCTTACCAGATCCACAGCTGCTGAAAGCCCTGCTGGCCCTGCTCCAACTATTGCGATTTTTTCTTTGTAAACCTTTTCACATGGTTCCATAAAAAGAGACCTACGAGCAAGCTCGTAATCTGTTGCATATCGTTTTAGAGCTCTGACAGAAACAGAATCTCCTTCTATTCCTTGTTCACAATTATCCTCACAAGGTCTAGTACAAACCCTTCCGCAAATAGCTGGAAATGGATTATTTTGCCTAATAACGTCAACAGCTTCCTCAAATTTTTTGTTTGCAATTAAATTTACATAAGCTTTGACATTAACTCCTGCGGGACACGCATTGCTACATTCAGGGAGACCTTTTAACTCAATCTTATATTTTTTACCATCAACCTTGAGAACGTTTTCCTTTCCGCCAAATAATGATTCAAAATTTAGATTTAAATCTGGTTTTTTTTCTGATTTCAGAGACACTCCCCGCTCCTGAATATAGCCTCTGTTTAATAACTATTATGTTGGAAGGTAAATAACTCTATTTAATCTGAACATCCTTGATTGAGTGATGTCTTCGGGCAAGATTGCGGATTATTTCAATATTTCTTCCACCCTTACCTATTATTTTTGATTTATCACTGACATCCACATCAACTTTTACAACGGTTGAATCATTATCTCCTTCTAATGTAACATTATTAATTTTGTAAGGTTTGAAAAGATTAATTATAAATTTCTCTTTATCTCCATCAAATTCTACAAATTTTATTGTCTTTTTAAAAAGGGAACGTAGTTTCTCTAAATTTTTTGCCTTAATACCAATTGCTGCACCAAGTTGTCCTTTTTTTACAATAAAAATTATCCTATCCTCAATGCTTAAACAATCCAGGATATGTGTTTTAGTTACATTGCTTGCCATATTTATGTACTGCATTTCTTCATTTGAAAGCATTATATCTGCCATGAGCAACTACCTTTTTTTAATATGGTTTATTATATTTGATCCGCCGTCATCTAGAACTGTAAAAACAGAAACTGCAAATGTTTTTCCACAAGTATAGCCAAGGTCAATAGCATTTGAATTAAAGTTATAGACTGGTATATTTTTCTTTTTTGCAAGCTTATCGATCTCCATCTGATATGGAAAATTTTTTGCCATTATAACAAGCTTTGCAGATCCGTCATTAATTGATGATTTAGTCTCTTTTGTTCCAATCTTTACTTTTCCTTTCTTTACTGTATTTTTCAAAATCTTATCTATATCTACCATTTATTATTCCTTCTTTTTACTTCTCTTCATTACTAGCTCAACTGCACCAGTTCCAAGGTTTACGGGTTGTCCTACGATAATGTTTTCTGCAACACCTCCTAGTTTATCGGTTTCACCTCTTCTTGCAGCCTGCAATAAATGAGAAACAGTTATTTCAAAGGCAGCACGAGAAAGTACTGATTCCTTTTCTTTACTTACACCATGCCTTCCGATGGCTCTAATTGTTCCGTCAGCAGTCATTACATCTGAAACAAGCATTATGTGCCTTAAATCAACATTTAAACCCTGTTCTGATAACGTATTATAAGCTTCTTGAATTATCATATTTCTTGCAGCCTCTATTCCAAGGGTTCTTCCAACTGCTTGTATATCATTTGTTGTTGTTCTATATGGGTCAACACCATCTACTTGCAAGACCTTTTCCAGGTTACTACCTTCACTATAAATTACATATCCCTCATTTGGTTCATTTCTTATGATAATTCGCTTGATACCATCTATTCCTTTTACTTTAAGGTCTTTTAATGTTTCATTTACATCTAAAAGTTTTTTATAACTTGGCTCATCAAGTGATATCTTTATACTATCTTTATCAACTTTTGCATCTATTCCTCTGATTTTCTGAATAATTTCTCCAACTTCCTTAATTGATATATTTTTACTTTTTAAGGTTTTCATATTTGGTTTAACATAAATTACTAGGTTTGTTAGATCTGTTTCAA
Organism: Thermoplasmatales archaeon; assembly: GCA_020350365.1. Taxonomy (GTDB): domain Archaea; phylum Thermoplasmatota; class E2; order DHVEG-1; family DHVEG-1; genus SG8-52-3. The sequence goes on from CP070712.1 coordinate 281,248, forward strand.
TGTCTGCTATACTATTTAAACGTGTAATTTCTATCTGATTTGCTACTTCTTTTGCAAGATCAGAATTTAATTTGTATTCATCACGTAAATAAATATTCATCATTGGTGTTGATGGAATTGATCTTGCATCAACAATTTCAATTAATCGTGGTAGTCCCAAGGTAACATTAATTTCAGCAACTCCTGCGTAGTGAAATGTTCTCATTGTCATCTGGGTACCAGGTTCTCCAATACTTTGGGCTCCTACAATTCCACAGGCTTCAGATGGATCAACGGCATTTTTATCATATTCTTTCAGGGCTTTAGAAATGATATCTTTTAATTTTGATTGAAGAGTCTTTTCTGTTGAGACCATAGATATAATATCATCGATTATTGCTTTAGGAAAAAATCTGCCATCCAGGATTTTTAAAATCTCTGATCTTATTTTTTTATGTTCAGGAGATTCCTCAATTGGTTTTGGGAGTTTAATTTCTCTTTTTTCTACTACCTTTTCCTCTTTTTTTTCGGGTTTCTTTGTAGATTTTTTAATAATCTTTTCCTTTTTCCCCGTCTTTTTTGTTTTCTCTTTTAAAATGGTCTTTTTTTGGGGAGTTTTTTCAGGTGAAATTTTTGTTTTCTTTTCTTTTTTTACAGGTTTTTTTGTAGTGGTATCTTTTAAGATTTCTTTTTTAGTTTTAGTTTTTACTGGTTTTTTTACTTGTTTTTTAGCCATTAAATCCCCTCTTTAATATCTGTTATTATTCGATTTATGTCAACTGCATTTCCATTAGTGCTTCTTGCGGGGTCTATTCCATCTTCCCCATAAATAAATTGTATTATCTGACCACCCGAATGTCTAACAGTTCCATCATTTTCAACCTTAACGTCTTCAAGTGCATTGATAAGTCGTCTCTGCATATAACCAGATCTTGATGTTCGTACTGCTGTATCAACTAAACCTTCTCTTCCACCCATTGAATGGAAGAAATATTCTGTTGGAGTAAGACCTGTTTTATAACAAGATGCAACAAATCCCTTTGCCCTTGCCCCAAGATCTCCTTTTTTGAAATGTGGTAATGTTCTATATTGATATCCTCTATGAATTCTCTCGCCTCTAACAGCCTGTTGTCCTACACAACCTGACATCTGCGAAAGATTAAGCATTGAACCACGAGCACCAGATTTGGCCATAATAACTGCACTATTGTTCAGTCCAAGATGTTTGCCTGCTATTTCCCCGGCCATATCTCTTGCTCTACCTGTAACTCTCATTATTTCCATTTCCAATGTTTCTTCAATGCTTCTTCCAGGAAGGGACTCTAGTTCATTATTTTCATAAGCTTTCACAAGACTTCTAATTTTATTCATAGCTTTTTCAAGACCTTCTTGTATCTGCCTTTTTGCTTCTTCAGGGATATCTTCATCATCAATGCTTGTGGTAAAGCCAAATAATGTAATGGAGTTTATTCCCATTCTTGTAACATTATCAATAAACGACCTACCTGCATCCATTCCATGGTCTCGAATGATTCTATCAAGTATTTTTCCTTTAAAAGCACCTATACTATTTTCATCTACCGTTCCTTGTTTTAGTATACCCTTTTTAATTATCACATGTGCATCATTAGGGCATTTTGGTGCTGTGCAAACCTCACAGTTGAGACATGTTTTAGCTCTATACTCTAGATTTAGGTCATCAGGAAGTAGTGTGCTAAAAATGTCCTTTCCACTCATATATCTATTCCCATTCTCCTCTATAATATTTGGTGTTTTTCCTTCATATTTAATTGCTGACAAAATATGTGATGCATCATCATAAGATATCTTTTTATTTTGATGTGTAAGAAGGAAACAGCCAGATATATGATCATGTATTCCTCCAATAATTGCTCCTCCAAATCTGGGAGATAAAATATTTTCCTGAACCTTCATTAGTATTTCTGCCTCAGCTTGTGCTTCCTCCCCTTGTAAAAGATGTAAATTCATCTCGTCTCCATCAAAATCAGCATTATAAGGAGGACAAACACTCAAATTAAATCTAAAGGTTTTGTTTGGGACAACTTTAACACGATGTGCCATCATTGACATACGATGAAGAGATGGTTGTCGATTAAATAAAGAAAGATCACCATTCATAAGTTGTCTTTCAATTATCCCACCAATCTCCAATTTTTCCGCTACATCTTCTGCATTTTTTTCGGTTATTTTAATTCGTTGTTTCATCCCTTCGGTTTCCCGAATGACATAATTAACTCCTGGTCTATACTGATCTGGATCATCAGACATTTCAACCTTTTGCCGAATCAGATTTTTACACCAATCAATATTGTGAGTTGTTACTTTTATAGGAATAGTTAGTTCTCTTGCTATTTGAATAGGTACACCTATTTCATTTATACTTAAATTTGGGTCTGGAGAAATTACAGTACGTGCTGAAAAGTTAACACGCTTTCCAGAAAGATTACTTCTAAACCGCCCTTCTTTTCCCTTTAAACGCTGTGCAAGAGTTTTAAGTGGTCGACCTGACCTATGACGAGCTGGCGGTATTCCCGATGTTTGATTATCTAAATATGTTGTTATATGATATTGTAATAACTCCCAAAGATCCTCAACAATAAGTTGTGGTGCACCAGCATCTCTATTTTCTTGTAATCTTTGATTTATACGAATAACATCTACAAGTTTATGTGTAAGATCATCTTCAGATCTCTCACCAGATTCAAGTGTAACAGAAGGTCTTACTGTAACTGGTGGAACTGGAAGAACTGTTAAAACCATCCACTCTGGTCTTGCAGATCTTACGTCAATATCTAAAAGTGGAAGATCTTCATCTGGAATTTTTTCAAGCCATTCTCTTACTTCTGAAGGTGTAAGTTTTTTTCCATTTTCTCTTATTGAGGTTGGTTTGTCTAGTTCTATTTTTCCAACCTCTCTGTCACAATAAGGACATTTTTCTGCCTTTACGGATTCTTTTATTATCTGTTTTAATACAAAAGTTGGGTCCCGTCCTTCACTTTTGTATTTTTTAAGTTCATCCATATATTCCTGTCTTTGTTTTTCAGTAAGTAATATTTTACCGCATCCTCTACAAGATGCACGAAGACTGTCACGAATAGATTTTACTAGGCCAACATGAATTACAGGCATTGCTAAATCAATATGGCCGAAATGACCTGGACATTTGTCTTTTCCAACTCTTAGTCCACATGTTTTACACCGAAGACCTGGTTCAACAACACCAAGTCTTGGGTCCATAAGTCCCATAGCAATTGGAAATCCATCATCATCATAGGTGTCTGCAGTTATTACTTTTGTAGCACTCATCTTTCTTATTTCATTTGGTGAAAGAAGTGAAAATGAAATTGCACCTATTTTTTTTGTAATACTTCTTGCTCTTTCCATAATTTAACCTTCAATTTATTTATACTAATGATTCTAATTTTATTCTTGGTGCTATAACCAAAGACTTTAATTCATCAATTAAAAGTTTGAATGCATAGCTCATTTCAATTGGATAGATATCTGCCTTGTCTCCACAAACAGGACAACGCAAAGCACCATGTCTATCATGAATTGCAACATGTCCACAGGTATTACATATATATTTCACAGTTAGGTCTGATTCATCAAGAAGTCTATCTTTTATAACCATTGAAGCACCATGACCAATTAGACAGTCTCTCTCCATTTCTCCAAATCTAAGCCCTCCTTCTCTGGCTCTACCTTCTGTTGGTTGTCTTGTTAAAATCTGAACCGGACCTCTAGAACGAGCATGAATTTTACCTGCCACCATATGATGAAGTTTCTGGTAATAAATACATCCAACAAAAATATCTACTTCAAGAGGTTTACCTGTTTCGCCATTGTACAATAATTCTTTACCATTATGCTTAAATCCATTTTCTACTAAAGCATTTCTTAAAGCTTCCTCAGATTGTCCCCCAAAAGCAGTTCCATCAACAATTCCGCCATTTAGGGCACCAACTTTTCCACCTATCATTTCAAGGACGTGACCTACAGTCATTCTACTTGGAATTGCATGAGGATTAATTATTAGGTCAGGAGATATTCCATCCTCATTAAAAAGCATATCTTCTTGAGAAACTAAAAGTCCAATGACTCCTTTTTGTCCATGTTTTGATGCAAACTTATCTCCATATTCTGGTATTCTTTCTTCACGAACAGTAATCTTAACCATTCTTGAACCATTTACTGATTCAGATAGCATTACTTTATCAACAGTTCCTCCTTCACCATGTTGAACAGTAACTGAAGTTTCTCTTCTTTTCTGCGGAGTTAGAAAATCTGTTGGTTCTTCTAAAAATCTTGGGGGAGAAGTTTTACCTATTAAAACATCTGCACTTTTTACATCACATTCTGGCGAAATAAGCCCATCTTCACCAAGATTGACATAGGCTTCCTCGCTTCTGACTCCCCTGCAGTCTGGATCTGGCACTTCAAAATGATCTTCTTGTCCACCAGGGTATCTTTTCTCTTCACTGCTATATGTTCTAAAAAAACTACTTCGACCCATTCCCCGTTCTACGCTAGCTTTGTTCATCACTAGTGCATCTTCCATATTGTATCCTCTATAAGATGCAACTGCAACAACTAGATTCTGACCTGCTGGTCTTTCTGCAAATTTAATATATTTTACCGGATGAGTTTGAACAACTGGTGCTTGAGGATAATGAAGTAAATGCCCTCTGGTATCAGGTCGTATTCGATAGTTTGCTGCTCCAAAACCCAACGATTGTTTACCCATTCCAGCACCCATGGTAATTCTAGGGGAAGAATTATGTTCAGGATACGGAACTAGAGATGCACCTATTCCTAGTATGCACATTGGGTCCATTTCCATGTGTGTATAATCTGATGTAATATCTTCTTCTTTTAATGCAATTAATGTGTTTTCTTCTTCTTCAGCATCAATATATTCTACAATACCTTCATTAATTAGATCTACCCATCTCTTTCTGCCTGTTAAAAGATCGCTAACATATTTCTTAGTCAACAATAGTTTACCATTTTCAACAATTACTAATGGTCTTCTTAGTCTACCACAATCACAATTTACAATTAAGTCATTTGCTTCTTCATAATAAGCAACATTTACCTCATTATTTAGAAGTCCTTTTCTTCGTCTCTCTCTTAGTTTTTGAGCTAGTTCTTTACCGTTTGGATGCATCCCAATAAGGTCTCCGTTAAGATATACTCTTGCCCCAGTTGATTTCTTTGTTATTTCTCTTATTCCTAAATCCTTTAGTATATTTTCAACTTCTTTTTCTGAAAAACCTTCAGATATTTCCACAGTTAGTGCAAGATTTTTAACTAGACCGCAGTTCGGGCCTTCGGGAGTTTCATTGGGACAAAGCCTACCCCATTGTGTAGAATGTAAGTCTCGGGCCTCAAAATGAGGTTGTGATCTGGTTAATGGTGATGTTACTCTTCTTAAATGACTGAGGACTGCTAAATTACTTGTTCTATCAAGTAGTTGTGATATTCCTGCTCTTCCACCTACCCAATTTCCTGTGGCTAAGGCATGATGGATTCGTTGACTTAAAACGTCAGACCTAAGTGATGAACTAATTTTTATTTCTTTTCCTTTTGCATGAATTCTTTCTATTTGATATTTAAGGTCCTTGCAAAGGGCTGTAAAAGCAACACGAAAAAGATCCTCCATGAGGTCTCCTGCAAGTTTCAATCGTTTATTTGCGTAATGATCCTTATCATCTTCTTCCCTTTTTCCGAGAGCAAGCTCTAACACAGCCATTCCCATACGTGCCATAAAAATTGCTTTAGTAAGTCTATCAACAGATTCATTACCAAGGTGAGGTAAGAGATTTTTATCCATCAAGGTCTCGACTCTTTTAACCCGATACTCTTTTGCTTGGCCACCAGCAAACTTTTTTCCAAGATATGCAACAGCCTCTTCCTTTGTTGTAATTCCGTACTCATTAGCGCATTCTTCAATATTTGCAAGAACATAAGGTTCCATCTTTGGATCTACACTTATCACATCAACAATTTCTTCATCATCTTCCATTCCAAGCGCTCTTAGAAGTATCATTAAAGGTATCTGACCATATGTGGTTGGAAGAGAAACCATGAGCATACCATCATTTTTCTTTTCAACGACGGTTAAAGCTCGATACCCTTCCTTTTGAGAAAATACTTTGGCAACCTCAATATCTCTACCATACCTGCTTGATCTTTCTACAAGAACTCTATTTGGAGCAAGATCTTCAACTGTAATAAGAACTCTCTCAGTACCATTACTGATGAAATACCCACCTGGATCTAAAAAATCTTCCTGCATTTTCTGGAGCTCTTGTTTTGTTTCCTCATCTGAGAGTTCATGACCTTTTTTTTCTTCAATACTATGTCTTGCTAGATTACAAGCTCTTGATTTAATCATTATCGGAAGCTCACCGATTCTTACTTCCTCAGGGTCATATTCAACATCATCTTTTACAGGTATAAATTCTAAAGATATTGGAGCCTCATAGGTTAAATCTCTTAAACGCGCTTCCATCGGTGTTAACCTTCTAACTGTTCCATCTGCTTCTTTTACTTCTGGTTTACCAACTGTTATTTTACCAAATTTGATTTTATAATTTTCAATTTCTGGGTAAATATAGCCTCTTTCCATTTCTTCTTCTTGGCCAATTATTGTACTGTCAACAATGCTTTGTAACCTTCGTTCTAGAAAATCATTATATGAAGCAATCTGGTGGTTAACAATGCTACGCTCTTTATAAAAAGAATCGATAAGTTCTCTCATTTTTACACCTTTTATTCGTTACTTTCTACTACAAGTCTGTATGCTACTGCTTCTTTTGCAGTGTGGCTTTTTCTAATAATTTTTACAATTTGTCCCGGCTTTGCATCGATATAAATTGCGACAGGATCTGTATTAAGTATCTTAGGTAACTGATCAGGTGTTATCTTAAAATTTTTTAAGAATTCCTCTCTTTCTTTTTCAGAAAGTACTAAATGAAGTGGAACTAACTTATGGTGTAGAATATCAAGTTGTTTTTTTTCAATTGTTTTTGCCATTATATATTCCTTCCTCCTAGTGATTTCAGAGTGAAGGCGGGCCTGAAGGGATTCGAACCCTTGGCCACCTGGTTAAAAGCCAGATGCTCTACCTAGCTGAGCTACAGGCCCATAATAGGCCGGGACTCAAGCTTTAAATTATTATCTTTATATATTTCACTCTAATCAACATTAACAATGAAGCAGTCTACCCGCTATATCAATCTATATATTTATAATTTATGGATTAAGCAGTAGTTCAAAAAGTTTAGTTCTGAAATATTTTTTAGATCTTATCTTGAGAAGATATTAATCTAGTATTTAAAGGTAATAATTAATAACTTATTTTTTTTGAAATCAATTTTTTGAACTATTTTTATATTGTTTTAATAGTAATTGATTTTTTTGTTTTTTAAATGTAATTTCATAATCTTCAAAAATTGGATGCCGTCCAAGTAAAACTGGAATGTCATCTCTTCCAGAAACATGTATTAGTATATTAGTATAGGCTGCATTTTTTTTCTTATTGCCCATAAGCATACTTAATTTTGCTTTAAAGAGAGATGTTGTACCACCTGCAGTATCAACATCTCCAGCTTTTTTTATTTTTAACCCTAAATACCGTGCTATTGGCATAGGTATTACAATAAAATCACCACCAGAATCAAGTAAAGCATCAATAAAAGGAGTTTCTTTGTCTTTATAATAAAATTTAACAGGGATTACTGGATATCTAAAGTAATTAAATACAAATGCGGATTCTGGCATAAGAAGCAATGTAAATGAATATCTTTAGATAATACTTTTGATATTTTATTACAAAGAACTAAAGCTCAGAATAATAGATTTAAAAACCCAGTAACATTAAATGTTCATATAAACTAGTAAAAATTAAAAATCTCTTAATCTTCTATCTAATACCTTCGATATTTTTATTTGATCCTCTGGAAATTTATCTGCCGGAAATTTCTCTTCAGCTAATTTTAGTATATCTTCAACGTTGGCACTATGATCAATAATCTCATCGTTGAATAATAAAATCCATTCGCCAGAAAACTTTTTAATTATGTTTTCTTGTTTCATCTATTAAGACTTACCATCTATTGATATTTAAAATTTACCCCATTTTTGGCTATTTTTTACAGTATTATGCAAGTTTAATAGGAGAAATTACCAAAAACTATATATATTAGAACATACAAAATAATAGAGCAATACAATTTTATACAATAATACAGGAAGAGGGTGTATAGATTATGAACATTATAACACTTGATGATTTATCTAAAGCAATAGCAAATAGGGTTGGAATAAATATTGAAGAAGCCCGGAGGGACGCTGGTTTCGTAATGGATATTTTTGGTTTTCAGGACAGGGTTATAGACAATGTTTTAGACCCTGAGGATAGACAATTGTTTTATATCTTAGAAGAAGAAGGAATGCTTACAACGGAACGAGAAGAAACGACGCTTTATGACGGGAGAGAATGGAGAACTCACTATTGGGTTATAAGAAAGGATATTATATTAAAATATGCTAAAGATGAAAATAAAAGAATAAGAAGTGTCTTGTCTGATAAGCAGACAATTGAAGATATTTCTGATGAGGCAATTTATGATGCCCTAGATGATAAGACTTGGGTGTCAAGGAAAATTGACGAATAATTAATCTAATTTTTTTTTTCTTTTTTTTTTATTTTCTATTTTAAAAAAGTTAATAACCAGGTTTTAGTTTCATAACTTCCACAAATTTGGAGGCTAAGTTATAATTTGAAGGTGAAAAAATGGTAAAAGGAAAGATACTAATAAGTTCAGAATCCGTAACTGAAGGTCATCCTGATAAGATGTGTGACTTAATATCTGATGCTATTCTTGATGAGGCGTTAAGACAGGATAAATTTTCACGAGTGGCAATAGAGACGGGTACAAAGAATGGAGGAGTAATGGTTTTTGGAGAAATGACTACAAAAGGTTATCTTGATATCCCTAGAATTGTTCGTGATGCTATTAAGGAAATAGGTTATACAAAGGCAGAATATGGAATCGAATGGGAAACCTGTTCTGTATGGGTTCAAATAACTGAGCAAAGTCCAGATATTTCAATTGGTGTTACTGAAGGAGATGGTCTACATAAAGAACAAGGCGCTGGCGACCAAGGAATGATGTATGGATATGCATGTAATGAGACCAAAGAACTAATGCCTCTTACAATTTCTCTTGCTCATAAACTTACAAAAAAACTTTCAGAGGTCAGAAAGAAAAATGAGATACCCTACTTAAGACCAGATGGTAAATCGCAGGTTTCTATTGAATATGATGGAAATGGAAAACCGATTAGAGCAGATACAATTGTTGTTTCAACTCAGCATGATGGTGGTATCTCTCATGAAAAAATTAGAAATGATGTCATTGAAAAGGTTATCAAACCAATTTGCAATAAATGGATTGATAAAAACACTATCTTTCATGTCAATCCAACAGGTGCTTTTGTTAGAGGAGGACCATATGCTGATGCAGGTCTTACTGGTAGAAAAATAATTGTAGACACATACGGAGGAATTGGTCGACATGGAGGAGGCGCTTTTTCTGGTAAAGATCCTTCAAAGGTTGATCGTAGTGCTGCATATATTTCACGATATATAGCAAAAAATATCGTTGCGGCAGGGATTGCTTCAAAATGTGAGATTCAAATAGCGTATGCAATAGGCGTTGCTGAACCTGTTTCAATAAATATAGATTGTTTCGGAACAAATAAGATACCTATAGATAAAATTGAAAAATTAATAAGAGATTTGTTTCCTCTTAAACCTAGTAAAATAATTGATCATCTGAATTTACGAAGACCAATTTATACAAAAACTGCAGCTTATGGGCATTTTGGTAGAGATGATCCTGATTTTACATGGGAAAAAACAGATAAGGTGGAATTACTTAGAAAAGAAGCAGGAATTAAAAAATAATTCCTTTTATACTTTTTTTAATAATATACTTGCTAAAATACCATGATATTATAAATAATTATATTAATTAGTAATAACATAATATAATATATTTAAGAGATTCTAAGGTGATATTAAATGGTTGAATTTGAGACTCTAAAGTCTAAGGAAGTAAAATTTGGAAAAAATAGTTTTATCGAGATCTCAAAAAGAAAGGTAAAAACACCTATTGGTGAAAATGAATTTATTGCAATTTCACGTGGTTATTATTTACCAGACAAAACTAAACGGTGGAGAGCCTCGATTGCTTTACCTAATGAAAAAGACAAACGTAAAGAAATTGCAGAAATTATTACTTCATTTGATAAGGATTAGTGTATAAAGATTATTCACACTTTTTTTGCTGACTCCTTTTTATTTTTGTTTTTCGTTAATTTAAAGTAGCACAGAAAATATTAAGAGGTGTGATTTTAAAGGGTGGTGAAAGAGAGAATAGGATTTACATCATCATAGCAGTTATTATAATAGTAGTCATTATCTTTACAATATTTTTTAGCACAAATACATTAAAAAAGGCATTTATTGAGGATAGTTTTCTTGATGATTCTTGGTTTGAGGATATTATTGAGCGTAGGGAAGGATCACAGCTTTTTGGTTTAGAAAATTGGGCAAGTTTCACATATAAAAATGATAATCTTAGTTATCCTGCCTATGTTACTGTTACATCCATTAAACTTTTATTTATGATGAATGAGGAAGACCTTTTAGAAAAAACAGAGGATACCATAAAAAGGATTTCGGAACAAGGTATTTTTATTGATATAAGTTCAAGAATTTCTGATAAAAGAGAACTAAAAAATGGACATAAAACAACATACGTCATCTATGACGGTAATGATACTTCTGAAGAACCTTCGGAAAGAATAAAAATCATTGGTGAAACCTGGAATTGTGGTAATTCAGGCACTTCAATAATTTGTATAGGTGTTGCACAGGTTACAGATAATGCAAGTAATAATTCAAAGATTAATATTGTTAATTGGGAAAGAATAATTGGTTATCAGAATGGACTTATCTATAATGTAAAATGCCACTGACCTATTCCTCTGATACCTCTGCCTTTTGTAGGTCATGATCAATTGGACAGTCTATCTTTTCTATTACTTTTGTTACTTTAAAATTTTTATCCTTATTAATAGGGATGCTACAAAATTCATAATAATTACAACCAATATTGCGACATTCTTTATTGTTAATTTTTATTTTTGAACCTTCAGAAAGCTTTTTTTCAACAGCTATCAGAATTGGCATTTCTTGAACTTCAACAACAGCCACAGTGCCCTCATGGATATTGCAGTTATGGCGTTTTTCTCTAATATTTGTAATTTTGTATTTTCGTCCAATTTTTAAATTAAAACAAACTGTTTTTAATTTACAGTTTCTGCATTCGTTATTTGGGCCTATATAAATAAATTCAGCATCCTTTTTTGCTATTTTTTCACCGATTAGAGTAACTAATGGCATCTCATATTACTCCTGTAATTTTTGCAAGTCTTTTTGCCGCATCATTAGTTAGACCAGTTTCCCCCAGTATTGAATATCTCTCAGGTCTAATTTCTTGTGCCCTTACCAATGCTTCAACAATTTTTTTCTTGGAAACTCCTAATTCGGTTGAAGTAGTTGGCGCACCGATTTTTTTTAAGGCGTCTCTTACTTTTTCCCAGTCTCCGCCATGTAGATAAACCATCATTATTGCTCCCACCCCACATTGTTCACCGTGCATTGGTTTCTTGTATTTTTTTCCTTTAAGCATTATTCCTGGACCTAAATGATCTAGCATATGGGAAAACATATGTTCAGATCCAGATGCAGGACGTGTATTTCCTGCAACGCTCATTGCAACTCCTGATACTATCATGGCTTTTACTCCATACCATGATGATTCTTCGGTATTGACTCTAATATCTTCTGCATTTTCAATTAAAAGTTGAGCTGCAGTTTTTGCAAGAACTGCAGAGTGGCTGCTATATTCTTCCCCTTTTAATCTATATGCAAGTTCCCAGTCCATCACAGCGGATATATTTGATATAACATCAGCACAACCAGACGCAAGCATCCTGTAGGGTGCTTTATTGATTATTTTTGTATCTGCTAGTATAGCTAAGGGAGATACTGCAGTTTTTGATACAGATCCTTTACTATGCTTTAAAGATGCACGTGGAGAAGCAATGCCGTCATGAGCAGCAGATGTTGGAACACTTATAAAAGGTTTTGAAAGCTCAAATGCTGCTAGTTTGGTTACATCAATTACAGTTCCTCCTCCTACTCCTAGTAGAAGATTTATATTTTGTTTATGAGCAAATTGAATTAATCTATTTACCTCCCCAACTGTTGGAGCGGAGACTGTTTTTTCCTTGACATCATAATCTGCTTTTTTGAGAATTTTAAAGATTTCATCTCCAGAAAGTTTTTTTGTCTTTTTATCATCAACAATTAGAACAGTTTTTCCTCTACCTATTCTATCACATAACTCTGCTATCTGTGTAGTGGTATTATGTCCAACTATAATCTCTCTTGGAAAAACCATTGTTTTTGATTTTACGAATCGTTCCATACCTGACCGGTAAACCACGAATTTAATATATAATAATTACGTCGAACAAAGGAATTTTACTTTTCATAACCTAATTTTCACTGTCTTACTCCATATCTTTTATTGTAACATTTAAATATCTACAACTGGATGTAAAATATTAAGGGAGGTAATATATGAAGAAAATTGCAATAATCGGAATTCTTGTATTATTGATAGGTACAACAACAGCTGTAACAGATGATAGCACTATTGTTAATGAACAATTAACCTCCTCTCTTGGAGATTTTTATGAAGTTTCCTCATTTTCTAATGGAATATATACTTCAACAAATATCCAAAATAGCAACAATGAACCTCATTCAATAAATGGAGATATCTATCCATATCATTGGGAGAGTAATGAATCCCTTTTTATTGTGAAAGTTACTTCTTCTAATTCATTTTATCTTGAAGATTTTTCATATAATCATGGTTGGAATATAATAACAGAAAAGCCAATTACAACTACGAGATATAGGTATTGTTTCCTTACAAATAAAACAGAATTGGAGACACTAAAAGGAATTGGAAATGGTGCATTTGATTTAGGAAAACTAAGATATTTTCAAATTCAATTGGGAAAACTAAAGCTAATTAAAGATTATAGGAATCTTACTAACATGAATGGCAGCAGTTGGATAGATAGGATGATCTATGATAATCCAGTTTCGATACCATCAGGTACCTGGTATTTTGTTTTTGTTGGAACAATTTTTAATTTAGATCAAGATGAAGTTTTATCAGACATTTCAATATGGATGAATTTTAGTGGTACAGATTTAGATATAACTAGTTCAGAAGGAGGAAAGGTTTATGGAATGTGGTTTGGAGAATTTAATGCCAATCTGATCGTTAGTAAAGCACTTACTTCAGAAACAATGATTGGGGGAAAAACTCAATTTAATGTTCATGATACATTCATCTATAAGTTTACACTCTTTAGACCAAAAAATCAAGGATTTTGGACTATGAAATGGATTACTCCTTCAGGTTCAAAAAGAATGAGGATCATTATGATTGATGGAACAGAATATGGAAATCTAGATAATTATTATAGATGTACTGCTGGAATTGGAGAAAGTGGAGAATATAAACTAAGAACAAACTATTATGATACTATAACTGGAGGTATTAACCTTCCATCACCCATATATTTTGTAGGAATAGATGTAAAACTAAATTAGGAATCAGCATTTTTTATGGATTGTATCCAATGCTTGCTTTTTTATATTCTACAGCCTATAGTATATATAATTGGTTAGCTTTAACTCTGATTATTATCTTTTTAATAATAATTCTTTTATGTGCTGACTGAGGATTCACACCTTATATTTTTTATAATTAGTCTTCATAATTAAAATCCATATACACAATATCATAAACAAAAGATATTGGCAATATTGCAAAGGTTTCTGCGTGCCTACAAGAATAACCATCCTGTTTCCACAAATTGTAACATTTAAATATCTTAAATCAATCGATGAAATATGTCAAAATAATTGAATTTTCGTCAAAATTTGAATATTTTATCCTTTTTGGTCAATTACTTTTTAACCTTTTATTTTATTCATATTATTAGTTAATAATAAGAGGGAGGACTAAAATGAATAATAAATTGTATAAAAAGACGCTGGTTTTAGGGACAATAATTTTACTTTTTGGAATGAGTACTGTATCAGCTCTAAACAATTATTCAGAGCCAACCAAAATGATTGAAACCATTGTAACTCCTACCACGGATGTAGATACTTTTAATCCAACCGATGATGCGACTATATTGCAACCGAAACCTAATGATCCAAATACCGGTTTAAAAATAAGAAATCATGGTGATGGAGGTTGGACTTGGCAAGGATTGATAAAATTTGATATATCCACTATACCATCAAATGCTGAAATAATATCTGCTACATTAAATTGTTTTTACAGGACTTTTGCAGATAATAATCCTACTGGTCACGTAATTAATCTCTATAGATTAACCAGTGATTGGATGGAAGAAACAGTAACATGGAATACACAACCAACTTATGTATTTCAGCCTACTAGCTATATAATAATGCCAAGCTCACCTGGTGTTTGGCTTCAATGGGATGTTAAAAGCGATATTGAGAATTTTGTTAAAGGTCTAGAAGATAATTTTGGATGGAAGATTTCAGATGATACATTATGGCCATGGCCTGATATTCCAATAACTCGCCTTAACTACAAAGAATACGAAAGTGATATTCCTTATCTAGAAATTGAATTTACCAGGTCAAGAAGCAGGGAGATAACAAATCCATTTTTAATTCGATTATTTGAATGCTTTCCAAATGCATTTCCAATACTACGACAACTTTTGGGATTCCAGTAATTCCAAAATCCTTCTATTTCTTTTTTATTTGTACAGTTAGATTCTATTTGTCGGTATCTCTCTAGTATGTACAATAATTTTTGCCGTTCATTTTTAGAGAATTAGAATATTTACAATTTTACTTTTCGACAGTTCAATTAATATATAATATTTCCTTCGAACAAAGGAATTATACTTTTGAAAATCTTATTTCTGTTAACATTCTCCATATCTATTATTGTAACATTTAAATATCCCTTAATGTATGTAAAATATGAGGGAGGACAAGAAAGCATGGTTAGAAACCCTGTCTTGTTATATAAAATATTGGTATTTGGGATTATTATTCTGTTCATTGGTTTTATAGTTCAACCAGAAGGAAATTTTTCCAATGAACCTGCAATGCAATTCATAAAAAATAGAGCATTAATTAATGAAAAACCCGTTGGTATGTGCCAATCATCTTATAATGAAGATTGTGAATATATGTGTGGGTTCAATGTATATCCTAGCCCTGGAGAAATTGTTTGTTTTCCGGTTTATGATCCTTCAGAATGTTCGTCGTATTGTGAATTGGATGTGACTTTGTATTCTGGTACATACGGTTGTGATGGTATATGGTATTCAACAGAATATGAGACTGGCATTTTATATGGTATAAATCCCTTTGATTGTGAAATATGGTTAATTGGTGGAGGTGGTGTCGATATTTTGGATTTAGCATACAATCCTAATAATTATTACATGTATGGTAGTTCAGATAACAATTATCTCTATAAAATTAACCAATATACTGGTGAGCAGGAACAAATAGGTCCTTTCGGTGGAAGTGTCGGCTATATGATAGGTATGGCATTTGACGCCGATGGTGTATTATATGGTTGGGATCTTGCATCAGATAAACTTTGGACAATTGACACAGAAACTGGTGAAGCAACAGAAGTTGGACCTTTAGGTATAAACATTAACTATGCTCAAGGTGGTGATTTTTGTAGAGCAACAGATGTCTTGTATCTAACTGCCTATACAACTACTGGACAATTATATGAATGTGATGAAGATACTGGAGAATGTACCCTTATTGGTAACTTTGAAGGTGGTGTGGAAATTACTGGAACCATAATCATTCAAGATTGCACATATTATCCAGCACCACCTAAAGCACCCCAAATTTCAGGGCCAGATAATGGAGTAATAAACCAAGAATATAATTTTACCATTAATACTACTGATCCCAATGGAGATGATATATCCTACTACATTGAGTGGGGTGATAACACTAGCAGTGGATGGATTGGCCCCTATCCTTCAGGTGAAGAGATAACAGTCAATCATACATGGTCTGAACATGGAGTTTATGAAATAAAGGCAAAAGCTAAAGATAATTTTGATTTGATTAGTAAATGGTCAGAGTCTTTTTTTATTGATATTATCAAAGGACCAGAAATTGAGATAGATTCATTCAAAGGTGGATTATTCAGGGTTAGTGCACAAATTAAAAATATTGGTGGTTTAGAAGCAGTCAATGTTAGTTGGAAAATCACACTTGAAGGTGGTGCATTTTTTGGTAAAGAAACAACTGGTGTTGTAAATATTCCTATAGGTGGAAATATTACAATTAATTCAAATTTTATATTTGGATTTGGACCAACTAAGTTAACTATAACAGCCGATATACCTGAATCTTCTGATTCACAAAGCAGAGGCGGGTTTGTTCTATTGATCTATACTCATGTTAATGTTGGAGGTTAAAAAATAAGTACTCAAAAAATCCAATCTCTTTTTTTTACTTTTCCAGTAAAACTCTATTTGTCGGTATCTATCTAGCAAGTACAAAATGATTTGTCATACAATGATTGAGAATTAAAATTTTTACTATGTTACTGTTCGACAGTTCAATTAATATATTATTTTTTCCTTTCATGCAAAGAAATATGAAACTAATAGAGGTTTATAGAAGAAACCCAATATCATTTTCTTTATACATACTCCTAATCATAATAGTTGTAATAATTGCTGGACTTGTATTTGCTCCATCTGTGTTTTATGATCAATGGATTTGGAAATATTATTGGGGTCCTATTGTAGCAGATGCTTCTGGTAGTGTTGCTTATCATAATGGAGTTGAAGCTAGAGAAGGTTATACAATAATATCCGAGATAACTTATGGAATAATCCTGGTTTGTGCTTTATATGCTATCTATAAACTTTTGAAAAAACTCAATATTACAGTTGATTGGAAATTTGCTCTAGCATTAATGCCTTATTATTTATTTGGACCTATTAGTAGGGTTCTTGAAGATTCAGATTATTTTCATGAACCTGTTGAATATTGGTTTATTTCGCCATTAATATATCTTCAAATTGCATTTTATGCAATATTTTTCTTATTACTTGGTTATTATCTTGAAAGGAAATTTAAAAATAAAATTTTTTCAGTAAATATTATTTTATTTTTAGGAGGTTTAATTTTCTTTATTCCATCAATATATTTGATTTCAATTTGGATATTGGGTGATAGATGGGGATATACTACTGGTGTAAGATTTGATGTTTTTTTAATTGTTTTAGGTTTAGTATTTTTAATTGTTGGCCTTGTTTTTCTGGTATCATATATCTTCAAAAATAACAAAAAAATCTCTGTTTATAAAAATCCTCTTAATTTAGCAATGCTCTCAGGCCACCTAATAGACGGAATTACTAGCTATATAAGCATAAAAGATCCTTTTTCAATGGGTTTATCATATGCTGAGAAACATCCAGCATCAAATGTTTTATTAAATATTTGGGGTCCATTGTTTCCTATAGTAAAATTTTTACTGATAATATTTGTTATTTATGTTTTTGATATAATGTTTAAAGATGAATTAAAAGATCATATTACTCTTGTTAATCTTCTAAAAATCGGTATCCTCATTCTTGGTTTTTCACCAGGTTTACGTGATCTTTTAAGAGTTACAATGGGTGTATAATCATATGAGACGTCATCCAGATTGGTTAAAAGTCAAAATTGGGGGTGGGGAGAATTATGTTAGGATGAAATCTCTTTTAAGAGATGCTAAGCTTCATACAATTTGTCAAGAAGCAAAGTGTCCTAATATTGCAGAATGTTTTGGTACTGGAACTGCTGTATTTTTAATTTTAGGAGATGTTTGTACTAGAAATTGTAGATATTGTTATGTAAAACATGGGGTGCCTTCAAAATTAAATATTAATGAACCAAAAGATGTTGCATTGAGTGTTGATAAATTAGATCTTAAATATGTTGTAATCACATCTGTTACTAGAGATGATCTAAAAGATGGTGGAGCAAATGTTTTTAATAATACTATTAAGGAGATTAAAAAAATCAATAAAAACTGTTATGTAGAAGTATTGATACCAGATTTTAATGGTAGAATAGAATCTTTAAAAAAAATTATTATCGCAAAGCCAGATGTTATCAATCACAATATTGAGGTTGTAAAAGATTTATTTAAAGAAATGCGACCTCAAGGTAATTATGATATCAGTTTAAAAATTTTAAAAGAAATCAAAAAAATAAAAAATGATGTAAAAACAAAATCTGGTTTTATGATAGGTCTTGGTGAAACCGAAAGTCAAATCTTGAATACGATGAAAGATTTAAGAAATGCAAATGTTGATTTTTTAACAATTGGTCAATACTTACAACCTTCAAGAAATCATGCACAAATTAGAAAATATTATACTCCAGATGAATTTGAGCAATTTAAGAAAATTGCTCTTGATATGGGTTTTGCACATGTTGAATCCGGACCACTTGTTAGAAGTTCTTATCATGCAGAAAAAGTAATTTCTTAAAACCATAAAAAAGAAGAAATTTATAAATGATAAATAAATGCATTATTATAATGCAATCGCAGTCTACTTATAAAGTTCCAAATGGGAAACTTCTAAAAATATTTTTAAAATATAATGAAAATGAGAACTTAATTGATGATTTAAAAATTACAGGTGATTTTTTTGCTTATCCTGAAGAAGCAATAGAATTAATCGAACACAAACTTAAAAATGCTTTTTTAAAAAAAGAAATTTTAATTGAAAAAATTTACTCAATCATTGAAAAAAATCATATTGAATTTATTGGTTTAGATGCAGAGAGTTTGACAAAAGGAATATTGATGTGTTTGAAATGAAAGAACAATGGAGATTATTGATTACTGAAAATAATTCAGCTTACACCAACATGGCAATGGATAGAGCTGAACTTGTTAGTGTTAGTGAGGGTAAAGCTCCCCCTACTGTTAGATTTTTTACATGGAAGCCCGCTGCAATATCAATTGGATATTTTCAAAGTTTAAATGAAGAGGTCGATCTTGCTGCCTGTAAAAACCTTGGTGTTGACTATGTTAGAAGAATTACCGGAGGTGGGGCTGTGTATCATGATAAAGAACTTACTTATAGCATTGTAATCCCCGAATCTCATGGTCAAATTCCAAAAAATATTATGCAGAGCTATGGTAGAATTTGTAGAGCAATAATAAAGGGTTTAAATCAACTTGATATCCAAAGTAAGTATGTGCCAATTAATGATATAATTGCTAATGGAAAAAAAATCTCAGGTAATGCGCAGACAAGAAAATTAAAAACAGTTCTACAGCATGGTACTATTCTATTGGATGTTGATGTTGAGGAAATGTTTTCTCTTTTAATTGTGCCAAATGAAAAGATAAGAGATAAGATGATTTCTGATGTAAAACAAAGAGTTACATCTGTAAAACATATTTTGGGTAAAGACATTGGTTTTAAGAATATTGCTGATGCAATGAAGATTGGTTTTGAAGAGGAGTTTAATATTGAACTTAATGAAGGTACTTTTACAGAAGAGGAAATTGAACTTACTAATAAATTTGAAAGAGAATTTTTTTCGACAAAGGAATGGAACCATAAAAGATAATAATTTTAAAGTTATTGAATAATTATGAAAGTATTAACTAAGGTAGTAAATGCATTCACTGATTCTGTAAGTGGTGGTAATCCTGCTGGAGTTGTGTTAAATTCACCTGATCTTACTGATAATCAAATGGCAAGTATATCAAAACAATTGAATGTTTCAGAAACCGCTTTTGTCTTTTCTAGCAATAAAGCTGATTTTAAGATTAGATTCTTTTCACCTGAACTCGAGGTTGATCTTTGCGGTCATGCTACAATTGCCACGTTTTACGCAATGGCCGTGGAAGGATTTTTTCCGAATACTAAAAACTCTGTTGTAACGCAGGAAACCAAAGTGGGAATCCTACCTGTGTCAATAGAATTTTTCGAAGATCGAAATATCAATCGAGTGATGATGACTCAGGAAAAACCTATATTAAAAGATATATCTTTAGATATATTTGAAATTGCAGACTCATTAAATATTTCTGAAGAATACATTGACAGTTCTCTTCCAAAACAAGCTGTTTCAACAGGTTTATTTACCTTACCCATTTGTATAAAAACTTTTGAGATTTTAAAATCAATTAAACCTGATTTTGATAAAATAAAAAAAATTTGTGAAAAATTTGGTTTAGGAAGTTTTCATCTTTTTACTTTTCAAACACTTGAAACAAGATCCATCTATCACTCTAGAAATTTTCCTCCTGTTTATGGAATAAATGAAGATCCTGTCACAGGTACTGCAAATGGAGCAGTATGTAGTTATTTATTATTGAATAAAATAATACATGAAAATAATTTAATTTGTGAGCAGGGAGATATAATAAATAGACCCGGTAGGGTATTTGTAGAAATCAGTAAAAATTCTGTAAGGGTTGGCGGAAAAGCAAGAATTGTAAAGGAAAAAGAAATAATATTGTAAAAAAAAAGTAATTTTTTAGTTAGTATAATACTCCTCTAGCTCGATAGTCATTCCTTCATAACTAATTGAAGAAGTACTAATACTTCCTATTTGCATTTTAGGACAAATACCATTTTCATCTATCCATATTGTTGATGTTGAATTTATATATCCCTGATCTTGATCGATTTGTACTATATAACAATCTTCAAAGGTTCCTTTTTTAACTGTTACATCTTCCTTGCCAACAACACTAATTTTTAGACTTACTTCAGTATCATAACCCAATACGTTCATTGTATAGCTTATTTCATTTAGATATCCAACAAATAAATCATCTTTCAATAATGTACAATCCCAATACTCTTCTGAGGTTTTAATAATTGTTGATGAACTACCTATCATACTGCTATCTACAGTAACAGTTATTTCTCCATTCTCTTTATTTATATCCATTGTCATATCCATGTCTATATTAAATGGTTGATTTATATCAAAATTATAGTAAAAATAAACCAATTTTCCATCACTTTGTGAAATATACGCATCAATGTTAAAATCAACACTCATTGACTGTCCATAAATATCAAAATTGAAATTTCCATCACCTGTTATTTTATAGCATTGTTCACCGTTATAATTTTCTTCACCGACTGTCGTGAACGATACTTCTCCTAGTCTAACACCACTTAAATAATATCCATAAACAGCAGTATGTCCGAGATCAGGTGATGTAAAAGCATTTCCACTATTAACAATCGATTCAATGTTAAATTTAGGCCCTCCTTTAACAGGTATTTTATTTATAGATGGATTATTTATACTTTCATCATAAAAAGATCCTGAAATAAGAAACACTCCTATAAGAATTGATACTACAGTTATTACAGAAACAACAGTTATGATTTTATTTTTTTTAATTAGCTTTTTTGTTGTTTGATATGTTTTATTCGTTTCATAGTATTGATAGTTATTAGACTCATTATTTCTCTCATGATAAGCTGTAATATTTTGTTGTTGATTTAATTCTAATTTATTTCCACAGTTTAAACAAAAACTTGCTTCATTAGTGTTATTAGCTTTACATTCTGGACAATATTTATTCATTTCTTTCCCTCTTCTTTACCATTTTTCTAAATTATATTTTATTGTTTTTCTAACCAATATATTTAAAACTGTCCTGTAAAAATGTCAAAGTGAAAAAATTGCTAAATATAAATCCTAATTTTTTTTTAAAGAATATACATTATTTAACAACTATAATAGCATATAATAATATATTTAAAAATATATCTTTAATAATCTGAATAGTTGTCAAGGTCTATTTCCATTCCATCGTTAGCTGCAATAATTTTTACCCCTAATTTTTTTGAAAGTTTTTCAGTAATCTCCCATGGTTTAGCTTTTATTATTGTCATACCAAAATGTGTAAGAATAGTTAATTTCGGTTTTTTTATTGATATAATCTTTTCAACATCATTTAAAGATAAATGATTAATATAATCTTTACTTTCAATCAAAACAGAATTAATGATGAAAATATCGCCATTATAATATGATTCAATCCCATCAAAATATTTTGTATCGGTGATATATGAAATAGAACAATTCTCTCCATTAATATTTAAACCATATGTTTCAACACCATGGATATGTTTAACTGGAGTAGAAAATGAAATCTTACCAATTTTATAAGTTCTATTTTCTTTTAGAATCTCAATTTTTTCAACATATGTCCTAATATATTTCAAGATTACCGGATCTTCATCTAATGCATCTTTAGGAGCAAATACTATTCCTTTTTTCTTAAATCCTCCATTTGTCATTGCTTCAATTAAAATATTGATATCATTTGAATGATCCAAGTGACGATGTGTAAGTATTATTCCATTAAGATCTAAGGGATTTAGCTTTGGTTTACTTGAGAGGCATCTGTTTAGAGAACCTGGACCTGGGTCAATTAGAATATTTGTATCATCAAGAGTTAACCATATTCCCCCGGATTTTCTTAGTTGTTTAGTTACAACAAATCTAGCACCTGCAGTCCCTAAAAATTTAACCTTATTCATTTCAATCAGTTTTAAGAAAACTATTTACAGGGTATAGCTTATCGTTATTTATGAATCTTTTTGATTACACATATAATCTAGTACGACAAATCCCAGAAGGTAAAATCTCATCATATGGTGAGGTGGCAAAGGCATTAGGAGATATAATTGCTTCTAGAGCTGTTGGGAGAATGATGAATCAAAATCCCAACGCTGACGATATGCCTTGTTTTAAAATTGTTCATTCAGATGGAAGAATTGGAGGTTTTGGATTAGGAATAGATGATAAGATTAGACGTTTGGAAGATGATAGCGTATTTGTGAACGAAAATAAAATTGTTAATTTTGAAAATGTTTTATTTAAAGATTTCAAAACACAATATCCATTAAAAAAACTAAGAAAGGAACAAATAGAATTAAGTAAAAAAGTAATCCTAAAGGATGATTTTCCCAAATTGGAGACAGTCGCCGGAATCGATGTTTCTTATCCAAAGAGTGAGTTTGAAAATGCTACTGGCGCATGTGTTGTTATGGATTATAAAACAAAAGATGTTATTGATCAAATAACAATCAATGTTAAGACTGAATTTCCTTATATTTCAACTTATCTTGCTTATAGAGAGTTGCCAGTTATAAGTCAAATATTTAAAAATTTGAAAACTAAACCTTCTATTTTTATGTTTGATGGAAACGGAATTTTGCATCCTTATGCTTTCGGCTTGGCATCTCATGCAGGTGTTTTTTTTGATGTTCCTAGTATAGGAGTAGCAAAAAGATTGTTGTATGGTGATGTTATTGATAACGATGTTCTAATTAATGGTAAAAAAAGAGGATTTATCTATTACTCGTCAGATAGAGTAAAAAATCCTATTTATGTTTCTCCAGGTCATAGAATCTCTTTTAAAACTTCTTTAGAAATTGTTAAGCATCTTAGTTTTTACAAAATCCCTGAACCACTGAGAAAAGCACACATTCTAGCTTCAAAAAAAGACTAATCAAGATCTGGCATTTCCTTACTTGATATTGAAGGTATTCCTCTATTTTGGAACCATAGTTTATATTTTGATAATTGAGATTTTTTCAAAGCCTTTCTGTGGAAATAAACACCTTCAACATTTGGTGTTTCTTTTATTGTTTTTTCAAGTATCTCATCATCAATATTTCCTGAATCAATGTGATATGAGGGAATCATATGACCAAAAGCAATTTTCCTTTCGAGGGCTACATCAGTGAATCTTGGCGCATAATGCCCCCCTCCAAATCCAATAAGAACAGGTATTTTGTCTTTGAAATCCTCTTCATAATGATATGCTGAAAGTAAAGATAAAACAGATTTTGCAACAATATTTGCTGGTTCTTTTTTTATCCATTCTTCTTTGTTACTACCTACTTCAATAAAAAGAGATGGAATGTTCATATATGGGCCATGATGTGTAACTTCAAAACATACTTTATGATATAGATTTGCCAGCTTAGCATTCTTTTTTAAGATTCTAAGTAGCTCTGTCATTATCTTAGGTGATGATTTTGTCAGAGTTTTTTTTATCCCTCCAAACTGAGCATCTCCATAATTCCCGATCGCATGAGTTGTTAGAGTTGGTGCTCCTGATTTACTTGTATGCCTAGAAATAAAGATTGCTTGTTTAGGTTTTAATTTTAATTTTTCTTCTACTTCCATATCAAGATTTTCGTGCGTTATTTTCCTATCATTTATTGTAATAATTACAATATCCTTCATGTTTGAATGTTGGTAAACTGGATTATTACAAAAGATATCTATTTCTTCCCAATCTGATATATCTAAAATTTGATTTTTTATATTTATACTGGCAATATCACATGAAGAAGATATAATTAAAACACTAATGGGTTTCACCTAAGGTATGTGAAACATAAAATATCCTTATAAATTTAGTCCTTTTGACATTCCGTTTCTTTATTTAATAATTCTTTTAATTTTTGCATTCTAACAACAAGACGAATCCTATCCTCAACATCACAGATTTTTACTATGTATTTTATTTCTTCTACTTCCTGTTTTGTTGATAATAATCCTATGACAATCATAATGCAACGTGTTTTTTTATATTTGTGAGTATATAATAGTTATTGTACAAATGTTATCATAGGAATTTTTACTTTTCAAATAGAAAAATAAAAAAGGATTTTTTATAGGATTCATGAATTTTCTATATATTCAAAAATATATATCTTTAAATCTCTTTTTGTATATTTAAAAAGTTATCTTTAATCTGGTCGCATATATTTTATTATTGCGACAAAAAAACCAAGTACAATAGGAATTAATACGATATAATAAAGGATATTAATTTTTCTAAAAAATTCTGTCAGATCATAACCATAGTAATATAACAATACAATAAACACTAATATAACAGGAACTAAAAGTGTTAGTAATAGTGGTATAGATTCCCTATTCAATATTTATCCCTTCTCTATTTATCAGCATATGTTGATATATACTTTAATATATACCAAATGATATATGCTAATTATAATTTTTATCCTTTTCTATTGATGAATATTTTTCTGTACCTGAAAATACCTCCTTTTGTTGGCAATTTGAAAATGCTATATCCATATCATCAGGTCTGTATTTTCCATCTATAGAGTCCCAGTAGATTTCTATACTATTCTTATCAATTGCTAATACTATTCCTTTATACTCTTTATTTTTTCCATTTTTATCTTTATAAATTCTTTTTACTCTATCTCCTAGTTCGAATACATCATATAAAGAAGGATAATCCTTTATTTTCTTTTTAATTCTTCCTTTATTCATAGAATCCACCAATTTTTAACTATCTTTATGATAATTTTTAAAAATAATGATATATAAAGTTGTTCTGTAAGAATGTCAAAATGAATTTTTTACAAAAATATAAGTTATAATATAAGTTACATCCAAGTTGATGTTAATAAAAAGAACATTAATACCTCTTATATTTTGTATAATAATTGTAAATATTATTACAAATTTTCAAATTTATGAATTTGCAAATGGAAAAGTATTTTATGTAGGTGGAAGTGGAGACGGTAACTACAGTATTATTCAGGATGCGATAAATATCTCAGATATTGGTGATATAATTTTTGTTTATAATGGGATATATAATGAAAATATTGAAATAAATAAATCAATAAGTATCATTGGTGAAAATAAAGATAGTACCATAATAAATGGAAAAAAATCCAATATTGTAATAATTTTAAAAGCACCAAATATTAACATATCAGGTTTTACTATTGAAGATGGATTAATTTCAGGTATATTAATTGAAAGATCTGAAAATTGCAAAATTTTTCAAAATATTATTGATAGAAATTTAATTGGAATCAATGTTATTTCCTCAAATTACACAATAATTTTTAATAATACAATATCAAATAATACTGCTGTTGGAGTAAATATTACAAATAATAAAGAACCTTCATACTTTTCAAAATATAATACAGTTTTTCATAATAATTTTATAAATAATAAACAAAATGCATATGATGAAGGAATTAGCAATAATTGGTCTTATCAAGATGAAGGAAATTATTATGATGATTATATTGGACTTGATAAAAATAACGATGGTATAGGCGACAAGGCTTATTTTATTCCTGGTGGCGAAAGCATCGATAATTATCCATTGATGATGCCATATAATGGTAATATTAGATTAAAAGAATTCTACGTTGATGATGAATCGCTCTATACAATGCTTATCATTGGTATGGTTGTTGCAATTCTATTTCTTTTACCAATAGCATATATTTGGTATAGGAAAACAAAACATCTGAAATAGAAATATTATTATGTTGTTTTTATCGTCCCAAGTACAGGTTCATAGATTAGACCTTTATCCATAAGTGAATTTAGTGCTTCTTCGATTGAATCTTCATCTAGACCTGCTTTCTTACAATTATCAGTTATCAAATCCCAAGGTGCTCCATTCTCACCTTCTATTTTTTTTATTGTTTCAAGAACATTATTTTCGATATCAGCAAATTTTTCATCTACTTCCTCTTTGGTTTCTTCAGTTTGTACTATTTCTTTTTTTTCCTTGGTTTCTTGCTCCTTTTCTTGTGTGTCATCATTTTCTTCTTCGACTATTTCTTTTTCTTCGTCATCTATTTTAAGATTAGGTAAGGTTTCTTTGCTGGGTCTGAGGTATTGAAGTGATTCTTTTATTAGTGTTACATATTTTTCTAAATCAATATTTTCATAACTTTTTAAGGCCTCAACTATCCCTTCAGAGAGCTCTTTGCTATAACCAAGTTTTGTGAGTTCATTTATTTTTGACTCATCCATTTTCATGGCTTCCATAATAGCTTCGATTCTGTTTTTTGTATTTTTACACGTTTCAAAAATCCATTTGTCTCTTATATCAGCACTTACCTCTAATATTTTTTCAGGTCTTATAGATACATACATTAATCCTTCCTCAGGGTTATAGGTACGTGCCTTTCCAATAACTGCAACAAATGTTGGAACGTCAATGTTTAAGAGTGCATCAGTTACATCTTTTTGATACTGTCCAGAATATACTGTGAAAACCCCAGTAGGATCGGATATATGAGCTCTTACTAATTCTCCTTCCTGGGAAATATTTTCTACATCTGTAAGAACACCAATTATAAACAATCTATTTACTTTTGCACCGAGAGGAGTAACAACAAAAGAAGGTGTCATTTCCCCTTCACCTTTAATTTCAACTGTTGAATCATTAAACTCTCCAGCAAAAACCCTCCAAGCAGTTTGTCTTTTCAAAGTAATTCCTCCAATTCTTGATACAAATTGTCTGCTTCATCTTCTATATCGAAATCAATAATTTTTGCATTTTTTGCAATCAAGCTCGTACCAAATTCATCACCTAATGCATTACCCTGCAAAATAATTCTATGAGCAAACAATTTCTTGTTTATGTCTTCAATCATGGTTAATTCATCCATTTTTTTATATTCTTCGAGAGTCTTTCCAAGTAAATTTTCACTTAATTCTTTGTTTAATGAGCTAGTCACCGATCCAGTTCCATCATCCAATACTAATTTTACTCTAAAATCTTGCTTTCCTTCCACCTTTCCATGGATACTGCATTCATTATTTATAATAGCTCGATTGCATTCAGGACATCTTTCAATAATACCCGAACCTTGTCTAATCTCAATAACTGTACCTTCAACTTCAATATCAAGTGCACCTCGTTTTTCTATTATCTTATAAAGAGGCATTTTATTTATCTGCAAATCTTTTTTTGGTATCTTTTTCTTGTCCAACTTTTTAACTGTTGCTTTCTCATCAAATGTTAATTGAGGAATACCTTTCCAAGACTTTACATATCCTCCTGTTATTTGTAAAACGTCATCTTCCTTTATTTTAAAATCATGCCAAGATGTATATTGAGCCTTACCTGTTTCATCAGCAAGTATTCCTGAAAAAACCTTTTTTGTCTCACCATCAACTTCAGTCGTCCGTTCATTTATCTCCAAAATTCTAGCTGTAACATCAACTGCCCCGACACCAGAGCGCAAATCTATAACTTTCATTTTTCTTGGCTCAAAAGCACTTTCAGGAAGTTTTTCTTTATCTGTTTTTTTAATGCTAACTCGATCACCTAGATTTAATTGTACAGATCCCTGCCATTCCCTAGTGTAGGCATTTGATATCTCTACAACATCACCTTTTTCTATGTCAAGTTCACTACTCCAGGCAGTAAAAGAAATGGTACCACTTTCATCTCCTAAAATACCATAAAATATCTTACGGATTTCTCCTTTTACAGTAATCTCTTTTGGATTTACAGAGATTACTCGGCAAAGTAGATTTACACTTCGCTCATTAGGTTGAAGATCTGAAATAAGCTTTCGTTCAGATGATTGTTCATAAGAAGTAGGCGCAGTTTGTCCTCCATATTTCTTAATTAAAGTCTGTTTGGCTTGATCAATAGGAACTCCATATTCCATAAATTTATTGAGCTCTTTTTCGATATTTTCCCTTGAAATTTCTTCATCTAAATCATCACTTAGAGCGTTTATGATGTCATCTATATGAGAACTAAGATTATCCTTACCCACAAGCATAACCCCCGAAAAATGGATGGACTATTTGGTATTTCAATTTATCCTTATTTTTTTGACCTAATATAGTCCAAAAATGTTACCATTCTCATCAATATCAATACTTTCTGAAGTTGGCTTTTTTGGAAGACCAGGCATTGTTGTTATCTTACCAGTCATTGGAACAAGAAATCCTGC
>CP070712.1:310384-343636 GCA_020350365.1 Thermoplasmatales archaeon
TAAAATGTAAATTAAAAATAGTAACAGGAAATAATCCAACACATATAAGTGATAATGAGCTAATAGCAAGAAGGTATCCTCCGGCTTTTATAGATAAGATTTTTATTAATCCTATCGAGAAAATAAATCCCAGAAACCCAGAAAATATCAAACCATTGTTAAGAAAAAAGGCAGAAATTCCTCCCGCACCTAAATCACTTATTGCATTGTTTGTCCATTTAAACCATGGTGAAAATAACATTGCAATTAAAATATTAATCAAAAAAACAAAAGGCATAATTATACCACAAAGCCCTGCTAACTTTGTTGTATCAATAATATTAATACGTTTTTTATGTCCCATTTCATTAATATTGTAGGTTTAATTTTATTTATATTTTTTTATTATATTACTATTTGTTTGAGAAATCATAAAACTTTATGTATTAATAATACATTCAAGAATTCTGGGGGAATTTGGTGGACCAAACTAAGGGTAAAGGATGGGTCTTCCATTACCGATTCCTCGGTAAAAATGTGTTTGGGGTTTGATGGGGACCAAATACGATTTACGAGTTTCATGCACGGCATGATAAAAATATGTAAAATAAATACACCTCATTCCCCCCTATATATTATGTTTTTTCAATAAAAAAATTATTAGAAAATCATATCAAACGTGTTTGACCACGGATTTTATAATTTGATAGTTCTTTAAATACATCATCCTCATGTAAAATATTTAAAATATCTTCTAATGAATAGGATATTTTTATGTCTCTAGTTCTTCCATATCTTCCTTTAGAGATAACACGGGCAGTAATTATTCCAAGCATATCAAGTTCAGATATTAAGTCAGCAATCCGTCTTTGTGTAAGAATATCGGTTCTAATTTTCTTACTTAAATCCTTATATATTTCATAAACTTCTCCAGTTGTAATAGTTCCATTAGAACCAACTTTCTGATTTTGCTTTTCTTGCAATAGGATTGCTAAAAGTATTAATTTTGACTGAGTGGGCAATGTTCTTACAACTTCAATAATTCTATCGATTTCTATTTTGTTTTGTGCAAGACGAACATGTTTCTTTGTTATTTTTAAGGCTTTTCCTCTTTCAGCAAGCTCGGCAGACATTCTTAAAAGATCCAATGCTCTCCTTGCATCTCCATGCTCCTGGGCTGCAAGAGCAGAACATAGCGGAACTACGTCCCCTTCAATAGAATTTGGTTTTAAGGCCGTTTTTACTCTTTGAATTAATATATCTTCTAGTTCTTTTGCATCATAAGGAGGAAATATCATATTTTCCTCACCCAGACTTGATTTTACACGAGGATCTAAAAATTCAGTAAACTTAAGATCATTGGAAAGCCCTACAATCGATACTCTTGCATTATTAAGATCTGCATTAATTCTTGACAGATTATAAAGTGCCTCATCTCCCTTTAATTTATCAACTTCATCAAGAATAATAACGGTAACTCCGCCTTCTTTTTCTATCATCTGCTTTAATTTTGTAAAAACTTCATCTGTTGGCCAACCTGTAAAAGGAATTCGTTCAGACCAATCATCAATAAAATGATTTGCAATATTTTGTAAAAGCCGGTATTGCGTATCAACAATCTCACAGTTAATATAAATAAAATTTACTTTTTTTCCTGTTTCTTTTCCTTTTGATAAAAGCTTATTTCCAACATATTTTGTAACAGCTGTTTTTCCAGTTCCTGTTTTCCCATAAATAAAGACATTGGACGGAGTTTCGTCTCGTAAAGCAGGTACAAGCACAGAAGCCAAACCATCAATTTCTCTGTCTCTATGAGGTAAGGTTTCAGGCATATATGTCGGTCTCATAGCTTCTCTGTTTAAAAATAGACCATTAAATTTAAGCAATCGACCAAATATATCACTATTTACTGTCTTTCTCTCCTTCGTAAAAATATCTCCCCCGGGCTAATGTAATCAGCCATGGCATATTAAAAATTTTTGTATTATTTTTCTCCTGATTTTCTCCTGTTGAAAAAGTGAGAGAGGAAGGCCCTTATTTCCTGTGGAAATCGTATATAAATATTTTAAAATCTTTAAATTTTTTTATATTTATATTTTTAAAAATCAGAATATTCAAATATTTAAAAATTTATACCCTTCTGGATATACTTACGTTTTAAAATTTTTTTAATAACATATACTTACAATTTTATTTTCCACACGAAATGAAGGGGTTCCCCCAAAAAAATTAATAAAAAAATTTTTAACTATTGACCCCCAATAATAATTACATCCTTTACGGACTTTATAGAATTGAATGGAAAAACAAGATTACCTTGATTATCTAAATGATATAATCTTGGATCTATATCATCTGAGGGTTCTACAAGAATTCCAACTAACTCTCCTGTTGTACTATCAACAGTAGAATTCCTCATTATTCCTAAATATAAACCTTCTTCGCTCATCACAGATTTTCCTCTAAGTTCATTTTCAGTAACTTTCAATTTTTATCCCTCCTTTTTATTAATTTACCTTACATATATTGAATATCTTTTTCGCTTTTATCCTTTTTGGCTAATCCACTACCTAGGGTTTCAGATAGCTTATCATAGAATTTAATTATATTTGGTGTAATTGTAGCACGAACATCGTCCATTGCTTTTTGGAAGTGAGCCTTTCTAACCTTATTTGCCTTTTCATTTTCTCTAACTGCAATCATTGCTGCCTCCCTACAAAGAGATTCAATGTCAGCACCGGAATATCCATTAGTTTTAATAGCAAGCCAATAAAATAATTTATCTTTATCAGATAGTTTCTTAGTATTAATATCAGATTCTAAGGATTCTTTATCTAAATTATCATTTTCAGATTGAGGTATCTCTTCACCCTTAGTGCCAATTTTAATTAAGTGTTTTTTCTTTTTTATAAAATCATCAGTTTCACCTGTTAGTTGAATATCAAGTTCTTTTAATTCTTGTTTTGTTAATGATATTGGCATACCTTTTGTATGTATCTTGAAAATTTCTAAACGAGCAAGTTTATCTGGTGAATGAATCAATACTAATCTGTCGAAACGCCCTGGTCGCAACAAACCAGGATCGATGATATCTGGACGATTGGTAGCACCAATGACAACGACGCCCTCCATACTTTCTAAACCATCAATGCTTGTTAAAAGTTGATTTACAACACTATCTGTTACATGAGTTCCTGTATCAGTTCCTCTCATTGGGGCAATAGAATCAAGTTCATCTAAAAATACAATAGTTGGAGCAACTTGTCTTGCCTTTTTAAATAATTCACGGACAGCCTTTTCACTTTCGCCAACCCACTTACTCATAACTTCGGGTCCTTTAATTGATATAAAATTAGCTTTTGATTCATGAGCAACGGCTTTAGCAAGTAACGTCTTTCCAGTACCTGGTGGTCCATAAATTAATATTCCCCTTGGCGGAGTAATGCCCATTTTTTTGAATACTTCTGGTTTTGTAAGTGGCCATTCAACAGCTTCTCTGAGTTGTTGTTTAGCACTTTCTAGTCCTCCAATATCTTCCCAGGAAACCTTTGGGACCTCAATTAAGAACTCCCTCATTGCTGATGGCTCAATTCCTCTATGGGCACTTTTAAAATCATCCATTGTGACTTCCATTTTCTCAAGAAGTCCGACAGGGATTGGTTTTTCGAGATCTATTTCTGGAAGATATCTTCTTAAAGCATTCATTGCTGATTCTCGAGCAAGAGCTGCAAGATCTGCACCGACAAAACCATAAGTTATGTCAGCAAGCTCTTCAAGATCACAATCTTTACACATTGGCATTCCTCGTGTATGAATCTGTAGAATTTCTTTTCTACCTGTTCTGTCTGGAGCGTCTATTCTGATTTCTCTATCAAATCTTCCAGGTCTTCGAAGAGCAGGATCTAGAACATCTGGAATATTGGTAGCTCCAATAACTATTAATTTCCCCCGACCTTTAAGTCCATCCATAAGTGTTAACATCTGTGAAACAACACGACGCTCAACTTCCCCATGAACCTCACTTCTTTTTGGTGCAATTGCATCAATTTCATCAATGAATATTATAGATGGTGCATTTTTTTCGGCTTCTTCAAAAATCTTTCTAAGGTTTTCTTCACTTTGGCCATAAAATTTACTCATGATTTCTGGACCATTAATCGTATAGAAATTTGCACCTGACTCATTTGCCACAGCTTTAGCAATTAATGTTTTACCAGTCCCGGGTGGGCCATGAAGCAGTACTCCTTTTGGAGGGTCAATACCTAATCGATCAAAAAGCTCAGGATGTTTGAGCGGAAGTTCTATCATTTCTCTTACTTTTAAAATTTCATCATGAAGACCACCAATGTCCTCATAGCTAACTCTTGGCCCTTCCATTTCAATTTCTTTTGCCGCTTCTTCCTTTACTTTTATTAGAGTCTCTTCACTAATAGATACAATTCCTGCAGGATTTGTATTAATAATAACAAAAGGTAGTGAGCTTCCAAATAATGCAATTCCAGGTATAATTACACTATCTCCTTTAGTCAGAGGTCTTTTTAATAATCCTTTTTTAATTAGATTGTCAATGCCACTTCCAAACTGAATTTGTTGACCTTTTGATATTAATGGAGCAAGTGTTACATCTTTTGCCTCTTTGACCTCAGCTCTTTTTATTTTAACACGTTCCCCAAGACCACTACCACAATTTTTTCTTGTTAAGTTATCAATACGAATTATCCCTTTCCCTTCATCAGTAGGATGCGCTCTCCAAACGACAGATGCTGTCTTTTTTGTACCCTCAATTTCAATGACATCTCCTATAGATAAATCTAAATTCATACGTGTTTGATGGTCAATACGTGCTCTACCATAACCAACATCTTGTTGAAATGCTTCTGATATCTTTAATACGGCTTCTTTATCTTTCATTAAGCTCCCACCAAATAAAGGTCTTTTTAGAGCTAATAAAGAAGTTATTATTATAATTTTTTCTGTTGTTGAAAATTCAATTTTTTATTATTTGAATCATTATTAGGGGCTAAACAGCATTTACATAACATAATTTTTAAATTATTATTGCTAAATTCGATTAAAAATGAAGCTAAAATATTTTTCCATGCTTTTCTCAATAATAGGAATATTGGTATTATATATGATATCAAAATTTTCCCAGGCACCAGTTATAACAATTAGTGATATTCAAAACTACGAAGGAAAACAAGTTACTCTTAGAGGTATTGTAACAGAACATCATTTAACAAAATTCGGAAGTCAAATAATAAAGATTGCAGATAATAATAGCTCAGTTGAGATTTTTTTAGAAGGAAAAACTGATGTAGAGTATGGAGATGAGATTCAAGCAACTGGTGAGGTACAAAATTATAAAGATATTTGGGAACTAATCGTTAATGATATTCGTCAATTACAGATTCTAAAAAAATGGCAAAATATATCTTTTCCTCTTTGGCAGATTGCAGAAAATCCTACAAGATACCTAAATATAAATGTAAATATTACTGGATATATAGAATCTGTTTCTAATGCGTATTTTTTACTTGTTGATATTGAAAGAAAACATTCGTTAATAATTTATTATTCTATTTCAAAAAATATTACTCTATATCCTGGGCAAAAAATTTGCGCATCAGGAAAATTCACATTCGATGAAAAAAATTTCAGGTATATGCTAGATATTTGTGAAGAAAATCATGGTATTGCTATAGCTAAAACAGAGTAATATTTATGCTTCCTCTTCTTCTTGTTATTCTCTTTTGTTTTTTTGGAGTAATTACTGGTATTGCTACAGGTTTATTGCCGGGACTACATGTAAATAATATTGCTCTTATTCTTCTTTCATTATCCGGTGCCATTGTTGCAGGGTTTAGTTTTCTCTTTGATTATGGGATATCAGAGCAGTTTATTTTTATTCTAATTTGTATTTATATCATATCAACCTCAATCTCTCATACATTTCATGATGTAATACCATCAACTTTTTTAGGGGCACCTGACGAGGATATGGCACTATCAGTTCTGCCTGCACATTCATTACTTTTAGAAGGTAAAGGCTATGAAGCAGTTGCTCTTTCTGCAATGGGCAGTTATGGTGCTATTTTATTTTGTTTTCTTTTATTATACCCAATTCGTTTTATTATCGGAAATCCTTTGTTTTTTTATGAGTCTTTAAGGGAAATTATGTTGTTTGTTTTAATCGCAATCTCAATTCTTATGATTGCAACTGAAAAGGCAAAGATTGATGATTTTATAAAAAAGGGTATGGCTCCCTCTATCTTGGGAATGTTATTTGCTATCTTTGTCTTTCTTTTATCTGGCATCTTTGGTATTGTTATTTTTCAGGTACCTGTTGACTCTCCAATAGGTCTTTCATCTCCTGTTTTATTTCCAGCTCTTGCAGGTCTTTTTGGCACTCCAACGCTTTTGACATCAATTATGACAAAACCTGTGATACCCAAGCAAGAAATTTTAGAACCAACCCTTGATAATAACACCAAGAAATCATCCATTTTATCTATTACTACTGGTAGTCTTGGTGGAATCCTTGTTTCAATAATTCCAGGCATTACCTCTGCCACTGGAACTATACTTGCAATGAATGCAAGAGGAGAATCAGATAAGAGACAGACAATTATTACTCTTTCATCTGTAAATACGGCTTGTGCATTCTTTGTTGTAGTTGTGATGTTTATTATCTTGAGGTCTAGAAGTGGTGCTACTCTTGCTGCTATGGAACTTATGTCTGTTGATGAATGGACTACAATACTTCTTCCAACAAATCTATGTTATTTTCTAATTTCACTTCTATTGGGCGGTACACTTTCTTATTTCTTAACAATAAAAGTTGGTAAGATATTTGCAAAAAAATTTGCAAATGTTCCTTATTCATTAATTGTAAAACTAACAATTTCAATGATAGTTATTCTTGTTTTGCTTTTTACTGGAATAGCAGGAATTCTAATTCTTATTGTTGCAACATTAATTGGGCTTCTGCCTGTTGAATGGGGCGTGAGAAGAAGTCACTGTATGGGTATACTTTTGATTCCAATTATTCTTTATTTTCTCTAATTAATTATCAATAAAAATTAAGTCTTCAATTTTATCGTAAAAATCATCGAAATTAATGTTATATTCCCTGCCAATAAGAATTGCTGCAACTTCTTCAGTTATGTTTTTTTCTTTAGCCATTTTATTTATTAATTCATTCATCTGATCTGTAGCAATATTTTTGTTTTTCTCTATTAATTTTTTTAATTCATCTAAAATGGATACAGGCTTTTCCTCTATATTGTCTTTTGTTATTTCAAAGACTTTTTTGGAAGGTGTAAAACCAACAGGCACATTTGTTTTTTCATAGTCAAAATTTGGCTTGATTAGAGTATCTCTTTTAATTAATAAATTCTCTTTTATTGCTGAATTTATAAAAGCTTTGGCATCGTCTGGTGTGAACCAATTCAAATCCATTGAAAGGGCTAGATAAAGATCAGAAAACTTAAGATGCTCTTTTCCACTTCTTTTGAATAAAAAGGAGATTATTATTTCTCTTTCGGAATCCATTTTTTAAACTCCTTTATCTTATCAAAGTCAATTAATAATCCCTTGATGCCAAAACCCTTCCAATAAGATATATTTTTTATATTAGATTCATAAGTATAAATCTTATTTTTCATTCCAATTGTTTTAAAATAATCACTATCTTGAAAGCTAGATTCTATTTTTTCTCTTGTGTAGAAATTTACAAAACCGTCTATTTGCTGTAAATGTATCTCTCTAAAATCATATTTTCCTTTATATTCAAAATCAAGGTTTGTAAAAATTTTATTTTCAGTAATGTCCTTTATATCTGAAAAATTGATATTTGGCCAAAGCGGTTTTCTTAGAGTTATTGCAGTAGCCCCAGCCATGACTGAATCAACAACATCACCTAGGTTTTTTGGTCCAAAATCTACCCATAACTCATAGGAGCTTGACAGTCTTTGAAATGTACATAGATTTGGTTTATCTTTATCTATTCCATCTAAATCCAAGATGTAAATTTTTTGATTTTCATCAAATTCTTTTAAAAAATCTTTAAAAAAAGATTTGGGATGATCAAGAATTCTTTGTTTTTTTAGCTTTATTATAGGAATAAGCTCCATGTTCCTATAAAGAACTAATAGTAATAAAAGTTTTTTAAATCAATAAAAAAGAAAGAGATTAGATATTTTATCTACCTAATCTTTTTTCAGTTTCAGCAATTTTTAATCTTGTTTTTATAACTGTATCTGGATTTAGTGATATACTATCAATTCCACATTCAACTAAAAACTCTGCAAACTCTGGAAAATCAGATGGTGCTTGTCCACAGATGCCCACCTTTCTTCTTGGTTCATGTTTATGTGCAGTGTCAATTACAGAAGAGACAAGCCGTTTTACTGCATCGTTTCTTTCATCAAAGATATGAGCGACCAAATCAGAGTCTCTATCTAGACCAAGTGAAAGTTGTGTTAGATCATTTGAGCCTATGCTAAAACCATCAAAAATATCTGCAAATTGATCAGCAACTATTACATTTGATGGGACCTCACACATTACATATATTTCAAGGCCGTTTTCACCCTGTTTCAATCCATACTCCTTCATGATTTCTATTACCTTTTTACCTTCATCAGGAGTTCTACAGAAAGGAATCATTGGTTTAATGTTTGTTAGCCCCATTTCGTTTCTTGCCTTTTTTAACGCCTCACATTCAAGACCATATGCTGGTTTGAATTTTTCATCATAATATCTTGAAGCGCCTCTCCATCCTATCATTGGGTTGTGTTCCTTTGGTTCGTATAAATATCCGCCTACAAGATTTGCATATTCATTTGTCTTAAAATCAGACATTCTAACTATGACATCATTTGGATAGAAACCTGCAGCAATCTTAGCTATTCCTCTAGCTAGTGTGTCAACGAAGAATTCTACTTTGTTATCATAACCTATACTTCTCTCATCAATTTGTTTAATTACTTCAGCAATTTTCGAGTCCTCTGATGCTTTTTTCTTTAATTCCTCATATTCAATTAATGCTAGAGGATGAATTCCAATATGTGAGTTTATGATGAATTCCTCTCTTGCAAGGCCAACTCCATCATTTGGTATTTGACCCTGTTGAAATGCTTTCTCCGGAACTCCAACATTCATCATAATCTGAGTTTTTGTGTCAGGAATTTGATCAAGTTTTAACTCATCCTTTCTAAATTTCAGTAAGCCTTCAAATATACGACCAACACCCTCAGAACAATCAACTGTTACAGATGCTCCATGTGAAATTGTAGAGGTGCCCTTTCCAGTACCAATTACACAAGGTATTCCAAGTTCACGAGAAATAATTGCAGCATGACAGGTACGCCCTCCTCTATTTGTGACAATTGCGCCTGCAATTTTCATAATTGGTTCCCAGTCAGGATCTGTCATATCGGTAACCAAAACTTGGCCTTTTTTGAATTTTCCAATGTCTTTTGAATGTTCAATAACGTTTACTTCTCCCTGCCCTATCATACTTCCTACTGCTTCACCTTGGACAAGGATTTTTCCTTGTTCTTCCAAAACATATGTATTAAGTGTTGCAACATCTCTTTGAGAGTGAACTGTTTCAGGTCTTGCTTGGACAATGAACAACTCTCCAGTTTCACCATCTTTTGCCCATTCGATATCCATGGGTTTTTTGTAATGCTCTTCAATTATATTTGCCCATTTAGCTAGAGTTATTATTTCATCTTCATTTATTACAAATTTCTTTTTATCTTCATCACTGACTTCTTGTTGTTCAGTTCCTTTTTCCCCATATATCATACGTTTTTCTTTAGTACCGATTTTTTTCTCAAGAATTGGTTTAAAACCATCTTTTAAGGTTGGTTTGAAAATATAAAATTGATCCGGATTTACTGCACCTTGTACAACATTTTCTCCAAGTCCGTATGCACCAGTTAGATATACTGCATTTTTAAAACCGCTTTCAGTATCAATAGAAAACATCACGCCTGAACTAGCTAAGTCAGATCGAACCATTTTCTGTACACCAACTGATAATAACACTTCAAAATGATCAAAACCTTTATCCTCTCTATATGAGATTGCTCTGTTAGTAAATAAAGATGCAAAACAATCTCTTACCTTTTCAAGAAGTTCGTCTTCCCCTCTCACGTTGAGGTAGGTTTCTTGCTGTCCTGCAAAACTAGCATCGGGTAAGTCCTCAGCAGTTGCACTACTTCTAACAGCAACATCAACATTTTTTCCGTAACGATTTTCCATCTCTCGATAATGCTTTCTAATATCTTCCTCAAGATCTGATGGAAGCGGAGTATTTTTAATAAGTTCTCTTATTTTTTGCCCTCTTTCTGCTAGATTATTAACATCGTGTGTATCAAGGTCTGACAGTATTTCTTTTATTTTTTTGTCAATTCCTGCTCTTTCCACAGTGTATTTGTATGCATAAGCCGTAACTGCAAAACCCGAAGGAACATTTACGCCTTTCTCACCAAGGTTCCTTATCATTTCCCCAAGAGAAGCGTTTTTTCCACCAACTGATGGGACATCTTCGATTCGTAAATCTTCAAACCATTTGTTAAATTCTTCAATCATAATTTCACATCCAAAATGCTTGGTGGGTA
This sequence comes from Thermoplasmatales archaeon, assembly GCA_020350365.1. Taxonomy (GTDB): domain Archaea; phylum Thermoplasmatota; class E2; order DHVEG-1; family DHVEG-1; genus SG8-52-3. Next base: position 320,998 of record CP070712.1, read on the forward strand.
ATATAAACCTGTATTTAAACTCTTTTTTGATAGAAAACTACAATAAATTGAGGTTAAACAGGATGATCATGCAGTCTTTTTACATTTTTATCGTAATTATACCATTTCTTTGGCCAATTAGTGTTATGTAGTTTTAGTTCATCTAAAACACGACTCTTAATCCATGCTGTTTTTATGCTTTCTTCAGGGTGTTTTTCAATTTTTTCAGCAATATCTCTTGCAATATGGACTGGAGCACCAGTTTTAACTGCACTTACCACAATTTTTTCCTTAATAAAAGGTTCTTTCTTACCATCTCTTTTTATAACTATCTTTGGCATTTTTTATTCCTCAATAAATACTGCAGCAGCAATAACTGTAGTCCATAATCCGTTTTTATCTCCCTTTGCTGTTTGTACAATACTTTGGGTTCTAACAAATCTCCCACTCATTTTATATTCCTGTTTTCTTTCATCCCATGCTTTATCAATATCAAAATCAAGACCTAATGTTGTTGCAAGCATAGTTGCAGCCAAATCTTCAGCATAATCCCCTGCTTTTTGTGCCTTTTCACCAAAACTATGATGCTCAGAGATATATCCATAACTGTTCTTTTCTTTGGGGGTTGCAACTCCTATTGAAGCACCTACTAAACGATTAGGTTCATTTGTTTTATTACGAGACATTACACAATATGTTATTTCACCGGGTTTTAGTAAAGGAACACCTTTTTCACGTGTCATTATTTTACAATTTTTAGGTACAATACTTGATACACTTACCAAATTACATTTTTCAATTCCTGCATTACGTAATGCTAACTCAAAAGACTGAAGCTCGTGTTTATGTCTTCCGACTCCCTTTGTAAAAAAAAGCTTTTTTGGCACCATAATTTTTTCAGAAATAAATTATTTTTTTATAAACATATCCATGATTCTTACTCTTCGCTACCTTCTTCTCCTTTTTGATCTACTTTTGAATCAGATTGCATTTTTAGAAGATCGCGCATTTGTTTTTGAATATCAACTTGTTCCTTTTGAAATGCTACTTGTTCTTTCTGGTAAGGTGTTATGACATTACCCTGTACCATTTCTTCAACAAGTTTCTTTACCTCTTTGTATGGGAAAACTCCATGGAGTTCGTAATAACTTCTTGCACGAGGAGTTTGAACCTCTTTACCTCCACCAAAAAGACCAAAAAACCCTACCTTTTTTTCTCCTAATTGAATTCCTCCAGCTGCTAATGATTTATCACTTCCAAGTCCAAAACCTGATTGACTAATCGGAATAATTGTACCAAATCCAAAGATTTGGCCCATAATTCCCTGTCTAGCGTCTATATCTGCAATTTTATCATATCTTAATGTTCTTTCTCGTTTTGTGACAATCCCTCCTTTGAATGATATTCGCTGATTTGAGATAATGTATCTATGAGAACGGCGATATGCTTCAACAAATAAAAAGCCAATAATTGAAATTGATACCATATAAAATGGAATAAATATTCCTGATGCGCCTAACCAACCTTGAGATAACATTAATGCAACGCCTCCTGCAAATACTCCAAGATAGAGAAAGAAAATACTCCAACGAATTGTCAAGATAGATGCAATAATACCTGCAAGCAATAATACTAGGCCCCAAACAAGAACGGATAACCATTCATTGTTTGAAAATATAGTATTCCATTCTGAAAAATTGATCAACCAACCAGCAACTATCCCCCATATTATGAGAAACATGCTCAATGATTGAAATCTCATGAATGATAATGGATGTGGTGAAAGTATCTTTTCTACTTTTTCTCCGTTAAGTAATTCATCCTCATCCATCTTTTCCACCTTTTTTCTTCTTTTTTATTTTTTTTATATCTTGCTTGGTTTTAAATTTATTGCTTTTCCTTTTAAGTAAAAAATAAGTTACCGTAATGGTAGATAGTATTAATATTAAAATCGAAACAGGTTTTGTAAAATCAGTTGGAATATAAAAAAAGAAAACTCTAGCAAATATATAAGATGTAGGTATTGTTATGTAAGGGATAACTTTCCATCTTCCTGTAAGTTCATCTGTTGTTCTTATTAGAATTAATATCGTATCAGCAATTAGAATAGATACTATAGAAATAATTGACAACCAACCAAGTATAATAAAGAAAGAAACATACCAATTCTGCTCTAACCAAAATGAAACATAAAAGAAAATATATGCGATTGTAAATAATATTATTAGATATATGGGCTTGTTTAGTATGAGTGTTTTAATGTTTTTCAGATCATATAGCATATCTACTTTTTCCTTTTTTTCCTTACCGATATAACTTGGTCTTATTCCCATCCCTAAAAATATCATTAAAAGCAAAAATCCGAAATGTGCAGGATGTAAAAGGTCAATATTTAATAAGAAATCTAAGAAGCCATTTGAAAAAGAAAGTAAACTTGCACCAAAAGTAGAAATCTGTTCACCAAATGTATATTTTATTACTAATAGTTGAGATGAATTTACAATTTCAAAACCTTTTGTCATCAAGAAAAATAAACAGACTAGAAGTATAAATGCGGGGATAAAAAAAGGCCCAATAAATAAAAAAACATTTGAAATCCATTCAAATACTCCTTTTTTTTCTTTTTTTGGTGAAACCTTTCCATAATCCACACTTATATCAAAATTAGAAACCCCGCTTTTTGTAACAGTATAACCTAAAGCATGACATACTGTTTGAAAGAAGATTCCCAGAAAATTTGTAAATTTACAAAATGGCTCATGATTTGGTCTTATTTTGGAAAGCAGATATTTTTCACTTTCTATAAACAATAGTTGAATAAACCAGAATAATAAAACACCTAATATGGGTGCAAGTGGTGCAAACACTACAATATCAATTGATGAGGCTTCCATCCTTCTCCAATGTGTGATATATGTTTTTTTATTTAAAACATTGTTTTTCTGTTAGTTTATATTTCATTTTCTACGCTCGACAACAATTGTACATTTTGTAGCAATTGCACCAATCACACCTAGAGCAGCAAGCCATGGAGCAATTACTGCTCCAATTAATCCAACAGTTGCAGGTAAATCAAGTAATATTTTTCCGTTCTCATCTTTTATAATTATTCTTCTAACATTTCCTTCATGTATTAGTTTTTTAACGGTTTTTACTAAATCATCTGATGATACAGTAAATTCCTCAGTTTTAAAATCCTTTAGAGAATTACCACAAACTGAGCAAAAATTTGCATCATCTTCTAGTTTTTTACCACATCTTTTACAATAGACCATGTTTTTTTCCAGATTAATATCTTATGTTATTTGCTTGTTAATCAACCAATACCTATAACAATATATCTGATTGTAGCAATGTTATCATCTGGATTTAGATCATTTGCCGTATTTGTTACCTGAACTTCATAGATGTTAATGCCCATTCCGTTAATCCAACATTCGAGATTTAGATAAACATGGCGTCTATATCCAGAATTAAGAGGTCCATATTCGCCCCATTTTCTATCAATAATTACACCGGTATGACCGCCAAAAATTCTAGACCATTTGAGGTGTATAGTATAATTACTAGATTCTTCAGGGCCTTCATTAATTACATATGCATCAAATGTAGCTACTGTACCAGGTCTATAGATATGAGGAAAAATTTTTCGTGTTGGGTTTAGTTGTTGAACAAGATTGTAATTTTCATTCATAGTATTAATTTCACTAGAATTTTTTTGTTCAGAAATTTGATTAGTAACTGTCCCAACCGCAGGAATTGTAGATACTAAAATCATCATTGTGCATACTAATAATCCAATGATTAGCTTTTTCATATTATTCCTCCCTAAAAAACTAATAATTAATAAATATTTAAGTTTTATGTCATTTTTTATGAAATAAATAGTTTTTAACATAAAAAAAATCTAAAAAATTTTTGAACGTTTAGTATAATAAATTCACATTAAAATTTTGTTTTGTACAATTTTATTCACAATAATTATTAAATATTTCACTTCTCTATTTATCTAATAGGTGTAAAATATGAGTGAATTTGTAATAGGAATACCAATCGGTATGGCAATCGGAATTGCGATAGGTATCAATCTTGGAATTATTATTGGAAAAAAACAGAAACCCTGGTATGAATTAACAGAAGAAGAAAAAAGAAAACGTAAGGTTTTGATTGGTACAGGAGTAATCATTCTAGTAATTGGATTCTTAACAGGTTTATGGCAATATTTAACATTTTAAAAATGATTTATTTTAATTGAAAGAGGGTAAAAATGATGAACGGGTTGATATTGTTAGTTCTTTTAATCATTGCATTATTATTAATTCTAGTTTTTATTCTAACTATAGTTTTTTTGAAAAAACAAAAAGGAAAAAAATTTGAAGAACCTGATTATCAAATATTTTTTTTCATGGGAATTAGTATCTTACCAATAGGGTTAGTATTTATTATAGCAGTAAGCCCTGCATTTTTTAGTTTTTTAGCAATAGGTTTGTGTTATATTGCTATTGGTCTTGGAAATAGAGATAAATGGAAAAAGAAGGAATAAAACATTGCTAAATGTCCACTCTTTAAAACTGTTATTGGATTTAATAGAGGAAATTATAGATAATAACTATTCTAAATATAATCAGTAAGAGTGCAGTTTATTCTTCAAAGTTAACCCATATGAAAGCTATAGAAGAAAAACCATTTATTGTTTTTGTAACAGGTTCAGCATTATCTGCCCAGACTTTTGCCTTTAAGTTAATATTTCCAAGATATAGTAAATTTAAATGAATTGGACAGTATACTTTCTCACCAGGTTCGATTTTCCCGCAGCCATATTCCCAAAAATCTCTCATTTTTAACAATTCTCTTAATTTTGAAAAAATTCCTCCTGTAACCCAAAAGTTAACTGCTATTCCTGTTGCTGTTTCATCTCCTATATTTTCAATTTGTACTCCATGATAATATCTAACTATGAAGCTTTTACTTTCAAAAGCATCTGATATATCTATCTCAAGATCTGCTCCCTGACTTGCAGATATGGTATTTGAATAAACCAATATAAAAATCAGAAAAAATACAAAAAATCCAATTTGTTTCTTTTTCATTTAATTCCTCCCGTATAAAATCAATAAATTTTATATATTTAAGTTTTATGTCACTTTTAAATGAAATAGAAGCTTTTTTAATTATTTATTGACTATTTATAAAATATAATACAATCATAAAATCCTTGGATATCCCAAAATAGAAATATATTGAATAATATTTTTTTTAGATATATAACAGTTAGATTTTATCTGTTATTGATAAGATTTTTTAATTCTGTTATATCATTTTTTATGGTTTCAACTTCTTCTAATTTTTTCTGCTCAAAATCAGTCAATATTTCAGATAGGTTCTGAGTAGATGTATATATGTGAATTGGTCTGCCTTTCCCTTCCTTTTTAAGATCTCGCTTTGTTACCCATCCTCTTCTTCTTAGTTCTTTTATCGCAATACAAACTTCCGGCTGCCTCATATCTGCTGCTTGTTCAACATCAGCAGATCGGAATTCATCAACCTGATTGATATACAATAACGTTTTAGCAAGATTTTTTGGCATCCCAAGCTCTTTGAATATTTCAACTGCCTTTTCGTCCTTTTCATCTAATACGAGCATATTTTTTCGTTTCATTTTTTCCTCCTCCTCATAACCCCTAACGTCTATTCTTTTATAAAACCAATACTCATAATATGTATTTTGAAAGTAAATAAAAAGCTATTGGAATATTTTTATGTTTTTTGCTTTAGATTAACAAAAATATAAAAAAATAACGTCGATTTCCTATCACATTTGGTAAAAAATTAAAATATATTGAAAAATACAGAAAAACTAGTTTTAATATCCCTCTAAAGTTTTCTTAATAATTATTTACTCTTCTTTTTAGTTGACAAGAATATTTCTATTGATGATACATTAGTAGATCTGCCTTCTTCGTTTGTGATGCTTTCAGTACCGATAACAATATCTTTTATTTTTACATCTTTGATAAATCTATTTCTGACAATCTCTGCTGTGTCTACCGCTCTACTAATTGCTCTACCCCGTGCTTTTATTACAACTTCATCTGAACCACCGCTCTGAAACTGTGTTACTACTGCTAATACATAACTCATTGAAGGTTTATTTCCAACAAATATAACATCTTCATTAGTTTTACTTTTTTTTGTAGCTTTACTTCCTGTTTTTTCTTCAGGCATTTTTTCTCCTCATTTATAAAAACTTTTCTTATGTTATATAGTTTCTGCTTATATTTACAACTTTATCGATTAAATATAACGTCTTAGACAACTTCCATATTAATTTCTATTCCAAAATGATTATATGATTTCCATGAGTTATAAGTAAAAGGATAAGCAACGACAATATGAACTTTACCAAATCTCCTAAATAATAAAAGATCAGCATCCGAAGGATGAAAGGAAAATGAAGGATGACTATGCACTGTTCCAACAATTGAAAAGTCAATAGGAAGCATATGGAGTTTAAAGATTGCGTGAGAGTCACCAGAGATAGTACCAGGTAAAATTATAATTTCAAGAATGGTGTCCTTTTCATCTGAATCAATACGAAGAAGTCCTCCAAACTCATTAGGATAAGTCGATTTTGCACTTTCTAAAATAAAGTCAAGAGTACCACGTTTTATTTTCCATTGAACCTGATTTTCGCTGATTTTCTTCTTTTTAAAAATTGACATATTATTATCGAACCAGTTTCAGTCTGACCATCTGATAAAAGGATTCCCCAAATCTTACAAATCTAGCCTTTTTTTCAGAACCAGTAATTATAATATCACTTTCTGGGCTAACTGATTGAGGAGATTCACCATCAATAACAATCTTTGATTCTTTACTTTTAGCAAGTAACTTTATTCCAACCTTTTTTTTCAAAGGAACAACCCATGGGCGAGCTGACAGCTTAAATGGAGCTAGAGGAGCAATTACCATGGCATCGACTGTAGGATCAAGAATTGGTCCACCAGCGCTTAATGCATAGCTTGTAGAACCAGTTGGTGTGGCAATTATAATGCCATCTGCGCCAAATGTTTCAATTAATTCGTCATCAATAAAAATTTTTAGATACATAATTTTTGCTATTCGAGGTGTCTGGACTGTTACTTCATTTGTAGCATCAGGAAGTCTATTATTATCAACCATAACCTTCAATTTGGACCTTTCTTCTACATTATATTTACCATCTAACAGTTTTTCCAAACCACTCATTGCATATTTTGATTCAATTTCCGTTAGAAAACCCATACCTCCAGAATTTATTGCAAAAATTGGTTTATCAACTTTTTCTAACGCTCTAAGAATAGTCCCGTCTCCTCCAATAGTAATTACAATTTCTGCTTCAAGATTTATTTCTTCTAAACTATAACCTTTAATGCCTTTATTCTTAGCAAGACTTTTCTCAGCAAAAACTTCTCCTTTTTCCTTTAAAAAATCATAAATTTCATTAGCAAGTGAATATGCTTTCTTGATATTATAATTGTAAATCAATCCCCATTTCATATTATATTACTCCTATACCTCAGATGAGATTTTCATAAGAGGTCTTAATTTCATAAGTAATGTTGGATGTTTTAATACCAAAGCCTTAACAAGACCAAAAGTACTAATTTCATCAAATTTGATATCTTTTATAGAATCAGCAAGCATATTCAATGTCTTATCTTCAAAATCAAGAAAGATTTCCTTAAGCATATAATTTCTCTTAAGTTTTTTACCAAATGCCTCTTTCCAACCAGTCTCATAAACAGATAAGGTTTCCTTATCAAACTGTTGTTGTTCTACTGCCTTTCCAATAGTTTCACCTGCAATTTTTCCTGCTTCTAAACAATGAGTTATACCACCACCAGTTATTGGATCTACTTGTCTTGCTGAATCTCCAACTAAAATTAGATTATCTCTTACAGATTCAACAGGGTTTGCTACAGGTACTGCTCCTGCAAGAAAACGAATAGGATTTCCGTTTTTTAGATTAGGATTATTTGAAATAAAATCATCAAGAAGCTTTTTAGGCATTCCAGATTCACTTAGATTTCCGAGGACTCCAATTCCTACATTTGCAATGTCTTTTCCCTTTGGAAATATCCAAACATAACCCCCTGGAGCAATCTTTTTTCCTAGATAAAAATCACAAAATGCATCTTTACAGTCAATATTTGTTAAGGTGTATTGACAACATGTTTCCAGATCTTTCGGATCAAGTCTTGTCTCAATTCCAGCCCATTGTCCAATTTTTGATTCAACACCATCACACCCGACAACAATGTCTGCTTCAATTTCAAGATCTTCATCATAACGCTTAGCTTTTACCCCAATAATTTTATCTTTTTCCGTTAATAGCTCAGTTGCGTTTGTATTCATTAAAATCTTTGCACCAGCTTCTGATGCTTTTCGGGCAAGTTCTTGATCAAAAATATCTCTATATACCACATAACCTGTTTCATTACCAGCCATCTCAGCAGAAAGCTTTACCATAGTTCCATCTGGTGAATAAATCCTTGCACCTTCCATTTTATTTGCAATCCATCTTTTACCATCAAGCATCCCCCATTCATCGATCTTTCTACTTACTCCTTCCCCACAGAGAACTGGAGAACCAATTTCCTGTCTTCGTTCTATAACAAGTACCTTTGCTCCTGATTCTGCTGCAAAGCGGGCCGTAACAGTACCGGCAGGTCCTGCTCCAACAACAACAGCATCATATTTCATTTGAGGCATTCCTCCCACTTATTGCTCCAATTGGGCAAATTCTAATACAGATTGCACAGCTTATGCATTTTTCTTCAGTTACAAGAGCTCTTCCACCGTTCATATAAAGAGCATCCTGTGGGCAAACTGAAATGCATCCTCCACAGGCTAAACAAATATTTTTGTCAACTATTGCTTTAGGCTTTCCCATATGATTCTCCTCTAATTATTCCAGATGCTATTAGATGAGCCACTCTTATTGGCTCAGGTATAACACCGCGTATTGTTGATATCTTTATTATTTCTTTTGCTTCTTCAATATCTATCCCAGAACATTTTACATAAATTGGGTTATGACTTGTCACAACTTTGTGAATAGTTCCTTTTTTTATCAATTTCAAACGTTTTTCCCAATCTATAAAATTCTTCTTTAATGCATGCTCAATTTTATTAAAATCCGGTTTATCTCTAGTAACTGTTATTACTGGAAGTTTTGTTGAGATAAATATACTGTCAATATCAACTATATTAAATCCTCCAAGTGCAATTCCATCTAGAAGCATTGCTTTTAACTGTTTCCTATGTCTTGAGCTTTTTATAATATCCTTACAAACAAAAGTTGCATCTTCACCGTCAATTGAAACCTGATTTTTTATAACGCATTCAAGGTAGTTTCCCCCTCTCATAACAACACCAATTATTGTTGTGTATTTATCAGTAAATGTAAAAGGGGAATCATCAATACCAAGCACCCGTATTTGCTGCTTCATTTAAAAAAAGAATCTCTTATACTCTTAAAAGGTTTTGAATATTTTTTTAAAGTAATTGTAAATCACCAGTTATTTGGTCAATTAAATTACTTGGTGCAGGACCAATTCCAAGAACCGTTTTTGTACCTGCAGGTATTTCAGTAAGACCCGCATCTGCAATTATATGAGATACAATATTAAGTTCGTCAGCCTTTTCTTTAAGAGGATAAAAATCTTTCTCGCTTTCAACTTTCACAATTGCTTTTTTTGCTCCTTCGATTTGCCATTTATTAAACCATTTAGAATTCTCTTTTTTTGTATCAAGAGCACAGGCAACAGCGGCATGAGCAACTTGGGCAGCTAGCTTGCCCGGTGAAAGATCTAAATTCTTTCTAGTAACTATGACCATCTTATAATCAAATTCCATCAGAATCAACCTTGTCATATTCAATCTTGCTGAATGATTCTCTTCGCCATTTTTCGCCAATAATCTCAGCTTTATCCTTTTCAACAAGACCCTTTACAAGTAGCGTTTTTTCCTCCTCCTCAATATGTTTAAGGGGAACTCCTAGATACTTTTTCCCAGATTTAATGATAAGAATGTCATTGTCAACTGCAACACTTTCCCCTACTTTTCTGCCCGATCCATCTAAAACAAATCTGCATGTAAGATTTTTTTTGAAATTTTCTTCATCTTCAATATCATTTTTTTTTCTATTTTTTCCTCTAGAAAAAAAGAATATGGAACCTAATATTAAAACTCTAATAATCATTATCCTTTCCCTGCCACAGAATCTGCGAATCTGTTATAAATCTTTGTAAATATACATTTTTAAAATTATGAATGAATATGACGCGATTATAGTTGGAGGAGGCCCCACTGGAGCTTATGTTGCTGGAAAGATTGCAAAGAAAAAATATAAAGTTGCAATATTAGAAAAAAATAAAGAAATCGGAGTTCCAATTAACTGTGCAGGGCTAATTACACCAAGAGTTTTTGACTTACTAGAAATTAAAAAAGAACCTATAATTGAAAACAATATTAAGGGGGCAAATATCCATTCTCCATCTGGAAAAATTTTAAAAATAGGTGGAGATAAAGTTCATGCGTTAGCAATTAACAGATCAAAGTTTGACAAAGAATTAATAAAAAAGGCAGAAGAAAATGATGTAGAGTTGATATTAGAAAATAATGTTATATCAGCTCATAAAGTTAAAGAATATATAGAAATTAAAACTTCAAAAAACTATAATTTTAGATGTAAATTGTTAATTGGTGCAGATGGCCCGTATTCAAAAGTTAGAGATAGCTTTGCTTTACCAGAACCTAAAGAATTTTTAAGAGGTATTGGTGCAGAAATAACAAATACCAATTTAGATCCAGACTATGTTGAGATATTTGTTGGAAAAAGCATTGCTCCTGGTTTTTTCGCATGGATTATACCAACAAACAAAAAGGGTACCTATGCAAGGATTGGATTATGTATAAGTCAAGAATCGCCCAAATCTCCAAAGTATTATTTTTCTAATTTTTTAAAAAGTAAAATTCCTTCAGATTTGATTAGGAATGCAAAGATTACTAATCAATATGGAGGAGTTATACCTATAGGTGCTTTGAAAAAGACGTTTGAATCTAATGTATTGCTAGTAGGTGATGCAGCAGCTCAGGTAAAACCTACATCCGGTGGAGGAATCTATACTGGTCTTATATGTGCAGAACAATGTTCAAATGTTTCAATTGATGCATTACAAAAAAATAAATTTAATTCTCAATATCTAAAAAAATATCATAAATCTTGGTCGGTAGATATTGGAAGAGAGCTTTATCTTGGAATGAAATTTAGAAAGATTTTCAAACATTTCACAGACAAACAATTTGATAAGTATATAGAAAAATTTCAAAGCTCAAAAATCAATCAAGTCATATCAAGATATGGAGATATTGATTATCCTTCTAAACTAATAAAACCAATGCTTAAAAAAGCTCCTTCTCTTCTTAGACTATTGCCTACATCACTAAAGGATTAAATATTTTATTTTGAGCCAGGGGGAGGAGGAACATAAAAATCTTCTTCTTCATAACCTGTTACTTCCTCTTCCTCTGGAATATGTAACTCTCCTCGTTTTATTTTCCTTTTCTTTCTTATAATATAAATTACAATAATAAGAATAAAAGTAATGAATAAACTTACAATACATGGTATGAAAACACCAATAATAAATAATGCAGATGGAATCATTTTGCATGAAACCTCAACCATCTGATTGGACTCTGAGTCACTAAACATAATTTTTATATAATAGCGACCATCATCCATTTGTCCAAAATCAGCCTTGTTTAAGGGGTCGCTTATTTCTATAACAATACCTTTAGGAAAGATAATTTTATACATTACATCTTGGTTATGTAAACCTGTAAAGTTGAAAGTTCTTAAGGGAATTTCAAATTTTGGAGGCAAGAATGAAAAATCAAATGAAACAGAATACAAACTATTTGTAGAAGTTGCTACAATTACAGGTTTTTCAGCATCCATATCTGAAATGTTTCCATCCCATTGAAGTGAATCCTCAAAAAGATTTTTGTTTGCATTTGCACTTGTCTTCAACCCAGGGAGAAGATGTTTAAAAATTGATATAAATTCATCTGTTTCACCAGTTAAGAATTTATTTACATTATTTTCACTGAATACATTTTCCTCTATACAGAGTCTAATAGCATCAGAGTTAAGGTAATTTAAAGATAACTTTTCAGGTAGATTTAACTCAATGGGAACATTTGTTACGTTATAGTTTCTATTTCCTTCTAAATTTAGTCCGAAGCTTAATTCAGTTTTTCCTGTGAAAAAGCTAAGCAGATTCAAATCTGTGCTTATAACTTCTATTTCAATTATTGTATTTTTTTCTTCGCTAGTGTAAGAAACTGAGTCATCAGAATTAAAATCACCAGAAATCGGATCTGTCCCATTCCATGTATAAACATTTTTATCTTCTAAATAAAGATTATTTGGAAAATAAATGGTTATATTATAATCATAACCAATCCTATTTAATTCCTCTCCAAAATTAATATCTTCCTTTGAGATACTTACCAAGCTTCCAGAATTGATTAAACCAAAAAATGCTCTACTTGAAATACCACATATTTGCAAATCAATGTTATTATCTGCAAATACAGCTCTAATCGGGGGGTTATAATCCATATTTGATGTTTCATATGGATTTAAACAGTCTATTGTTGTTTCTTCATCCCAATTAAACAATATATCCAATGTTTGGTTAAAAGGAGATTCTTCTATGGTTGTAAAAATTTTTTCTTCAATTGGTTTAACCGTCTTCTCATAAGATTTATCCCAAGTGATAAATCCATTATCAACAAATAACCTAAATCCATCTGAAGGTAAGAAATTTATGTTTGATATAAAATCTGGTAGAATATTATATGGTCTAATATCAATATTTTTTAAAATTAAGTTGGTAATTAATTTCGGATTCTTTGTTTCAACCGAATCTAATTCAAATCCAATATAAATATCTTCAGACTCTATTTTTTCAGTTGTGGGTATTTTCTTTTTTACCTGAATTTCTGCAACTTTGTTTTGAATGGCACCATTCCAATTTTTCACTATCCAAACTAAATATTTATCACTTGGTGTTCCAGTTGTTCTCTTGAATTCAAGATCGTCACCTAGATTTACATTATAAGTATTATTCCAACCTGGTTCTGCTTGAAGAACTAGTGAGTAATTTACCAAGGCACTAATATCTAAAATACCACTAATAAAATCATCAATATTTACAGAATCATCTAAATTAAAAAACGATGATGATAAAGTCACATTCAACTCTTCAGTAAATATATTTCCATTAAATTTTGGTATTTCAAAATCCTTAATTTCAGCATTTTCAAATGTTACAGCAAGTTGATTCTCAAGCATTATATAGAGTAGATATCCTAGAGCTCCAAGTTCTTGGGGAGATGCACTTTTAATTTCCTCAGTTGAAAATGTTTTATCTGTTGTCAATTTTTCGGCATTTATTGTAATTATTACGCTCAAATCAGTTCCTGTAATAAATTCAATGTTAAATGTTGCCTCTACTAAATTTTCAATTGAATCCTCAGCAGAAACAGTACCAATAATAAAAAATGATAAAAAAATTGATGAACATATTAGTAAGGTTATCAATCTTTCTAGTTGCATTACACCCACATCCTTTTTAGGATAAAACATATGGTCCTTATAAAAACTTTCTTACAAAAATTTACGAAACCACTAAAAACACATTTGTAATTTCACACATGTTATCAAATGTATATAATTGGTGGAACTGCATCTAAAAATGTTGCCGAGGATTTATCAAAGGAATTAGATGCCCCCTTAGCAAATACAATATCAAAACGGTTTCCCGATGATGAATTTTATGTACGTATCCTAGATGATATCTCTGGAGAACATGTAATAATTGTACAAACCACCTATCCAGATCATAATACTGTTGAACTTTTTTTAATACAAAATGCTGCAGAAGAGGCTGGAGCCAAAGAAATTTCAGTTGTAATTCCTTACTTTGGATATGCTAGACAAGATACAAAATTTCAAAAAGGAGAGCCAATAAGTGCAAAAGTATTGGCAAATCTTATCAGTTTAAGCGCTGATAAAGTAATAACAGTTGATCCACATAAAGAACATATACTAGATTTTTTTTCAACATCTGCTTATAGCTGTTCTGCTGTCCCTGAGTTAGCAAAATATCTTAAAAATAAAGATATTAATATGATTCTTGCTCCAGATAAAGGAGCTCTTGAAAGAGCAAAACAGGCGTCTGAAATTATTAAATGTGATTTTGACTATATGGAAAAAACAAGAATTGATGATTCAACTATAGAAATTAAACCAAAGAAACTAGATGCGAAAAATAAGAACGTTGCTATAATTGATGATATAATCTCGACTGGTGGTACAATGGCAAAGTCAATTCAACAACTTAAAAAACATGGTGCAAAAAATGTTTTCGTGGTATGTACGCACGGTCTTTTTGCAGGTGATGCAATAAAAAAATTAAATAATGCTGGTTGTGATGAAATCATATCTACCGATACCATTCAGAGTGATTTCAGTAGAGTTAAGATTTCACCTTGTATTTCACCTTTTTTTAAAAAGTAATACTAAGATAATTATAAATAAGGGAATAAATTTACGTTTGTGAATATTCTAAGGTGAATTTAATGCGAAAAAGAGCTCAAAGACGAATTCGACCAACATCAGAAGAACCAAAATATATTTCGAAATCATCAAGACCAAGTATAGAAAAAAAGCAATTTAAGTTAAAAAAGAATTGGTGGATTGCAGTTGCACTAATTGGTATATTTTTCTTAGTATTGTTTTTGAATACTTATTTTAACTTAACTAGTGAGGTTTCAATAAACCCAGAGGGTGAAGGTTTCAACAAGTTTTATTTATCAGGACCCGACCCATATTATAATTTAAGACTTGTAAAAGAAACATATGAGACGGGTAAGTATCCTTTCTTTTATGAACCTGATCCATTACTTAATTATCCTCTAGGTGCAAAAGGTGGAAGAGCTCCATTGTTTAATATGATGGCTTTAGGCTTCAGTAGAATTATGTCACCATTTATTGATGAAGTCGAAGCTATAGGTTATTCAATGCAATTTGTTCCAGCATTATATGGAGCTTTATTGGTATTTGTAGTTTATTTTCTAGGAAAAGAACTTTTTAATAAAAAAGCAGGTCTATTTGGAGCATTTTTCATAGCAATTATTCCTATTCACCTTGGATCTGGACATGGTTCGGCATATGGGCTTTTTGACCATGACTCTTTCAATCTTTTACTATTTTTCCTTACATTTTTATTTTTAATAAAGGCAATTAAGGAAAAGGATGCAACAAAATCAATATTATATGCAATTCTTGCAGGGGTACCTCTTGCAGCATTATCAATGACCTGGGTAGAGGCCCAATATCTCTATACTATAATTGCTATTTATGCTATTGTACAGATGTTATTTGACATCTTTACAAATAAGATAGAATTCAAGGTCTTTAGAACAATTTCGCTTATCCTATTAACTGGGTTTCTAATTTCTGCACCTGTTATATCATTTAAACCTGATGGATTTTCACCAAATACGACTTTTTATATTTGTGTATTTGCTATACTTTTTGGAGTTGTATATTATCTATTTGGAAAATTAAAAATACCATGGACAGTATCTTTACCAACTATTGTTGTTTTAGGTGCTTCAGGTTTGGGTTTTATTTATTTTGCTAAGGATTTGGCCCAACAATTTCCTTTCCTTTCCCCATTACAAAGATTATCAACAGTGATATTTGGAACTGGTATTTATGGTAATAAAGTTTCAATGACTATTGCAGAGGCCGGCACATATCAGATTAGTCAAACTGTTATGTCTTACGGTCCTGCATTATATTGGATTGGATGGGGAGGGCTAGTATACCTTATATATCATTATTATAAAAACAAAATTCGCAGGGAATATTTATTCATAATAATTTTATTTATCACCAATATTTGGTTAGCAGGCGTTGCAGGCCGTTTTTTAAACGATATGGTTCCTGTAATTGTTGTTCTATCTGGTTGGATTGTTTGGCTTTTTGTGGAATGGTTAGATTATAAACAGATGTTAAGAAATATAAAGAGTGCGGGGGGAGGATTACATGGTATTCGCCGTGGTGTAAAATTCCTTCATATTTTTGGTATTTTGTTTTTAGCTCTGATTGTAATATTACCAAATGTTTTTGTTGCTTTTGATGCAGCTGTTCCAAACACACCTAAACAAAAAGAGGATGGCACATGGACCTCCTATAAGGCATATATGTATGGAGATGATAATTATAGGGGGGCTTATGGTTTAGGAATTATTAAAGAAAAATATTGGCAAGACGCTTTCGAATGGTTAAGTGAACAGGATACTAATATCGATAATCCAAATCAAAGACCAGGTTTTATTTCTTGGTGGGACTATGGATTCTATGAGTCTGCTCTTGGTGAACATCCCACGGTTGCTGATAATTTCCAGGATGGAATACCCGTTGCAGCAAACTTCCATACCTCAATTACTGAAAGTGAGGCAGTATCTGTATGGATTGTTAGGTTGTTAGAAGGAGAGAAAAAACATAACAATGGTAAACTTACCCAGGCTACTGCCCAAGTTCTGACAAATCATTTAGGACAAGAGGACAAAGCTAAGGTAGAACAATGGATATTAGATCCTACAACGTCACCTTCCTATGGTGATCCCATTGGAGAAGAATATGATGAAGAAACCAGTAAAGAATATACTGTGGGTCAACAATATCCAGAAAATGCAGTCTATCATGATATAGTTGAACTTTTTAACGAAACTCTTGATGACGAAAAGATAACATGGCTTTATCATGATCTCCAGGAATCAACAGGTTGGAGTATTCGATACTATGGTGTTGAAGGTTATGATAGACAAATTTTCAACATTTTTTCATTTTTATCTGATAAAAGCTTACTTTTAATAAATGGCATTGCAGATGATTTCGTTGAACTTCTTTATGAGGGATATATAATTGATCCATCAACAGGCCAGAAGAGACCTGGCTCGGAGACAACTTGGACTGCAGATGAAGTATTAAATTGGGATAAAGATGCAAGAAAATTAAATGTTGTTACAAACACTCAAACAAGGCAAAAGGAGCTATATTTTGAAACAATGTTTTATAAAACTTATATTGGCCCAGCACAAGGGGAATCGCCTGATTTAAAAGAATTTGATTATCAAATTCCATGTGTAGGTATGAAACATTTTTATGCAGAATATTTCTCAGATCTATCTTTGTATCCATATTATGATACTGGAAAGGCAGCTGTGGTAATTGCTAAATATTATGAAGGGGCCTTTCTTAATGGAACAGTTACGTTCATGGACGATCCAGTTGAAGCAACAGTTGTAGTTCAAAAAAATATTACTTACTATGGTAATGTTTCAGCTCCAATTGATCACGATAGAAACACTACATCAGAAAACGGTAATTTTTCTCTTATTGCTGGTGCTGGAACAACACTTCAAATACTTAGAAGTTATCCAGAAAACATCCAGCCATTTGCTATGAAGAATTTATCTTTTGATGGAGCGGAAGGTTCCGAATTTGCACCAATTACTGATGATGATGCAATGAGAAAAGGAGATAATTACGAGAGATTTTTAAACATCTCAATTGAACCTGCAAGTTTAGAGAGCATTATTTATACTGATATTAATGACGATGGATTTTATAACAAATCAGTTGATACTCCAATACAAGATGTTTACATTGAATTATATGACATTTCAAATCCAGAAGCGCCCAAAACAATGACAACAAATAAAGATGGATATTTCAAAGCTTCAAATCTAATGCCAGGTTATTATTATGTAGTGGCAATTAAGGACGGTTATACAATAAATGAACAATTAGTTGAATTATATGAAAACAATAACTATTACAATATATCTAGATTAAAGAATTCTTCAATTGAAGGAAAAGTATTTTTTGAAGACGAATCAAATCCAATTGGCAATGCACCTATATTATTAATTTATCAAAGGATGAATATTCAAGGAGGAGTTGATGAAGAATTTCTAGTTGGTTCCATTGATACCGATGCAAATGGAAAATATGCATTTTATGATCTTGTGCCAGGTGAATACAAGCTACAAGTTGAAAAAGATTTAACTTATAGAAGTTATGAAGAAATCACGTTGGGAGAAAATGAGACTAAGTACCATAACGTTTCAATGGAGCTTACGCCTGTAAGAGTATTTGGATCAACTATATACAAGGCAGAAGGTTTAAAGGAAATTGGAATCTTTTTCAAACCAGATGAGTCTGTTGAGAACAACACTGCTGTTGAAAGTTCAATATCAAGCGATGAAAATGGTTTCTTTGAGGTTGATATACCACCCGGTTCATATAATGTTGAGGTTGACGAAAAAATAGGTAATATCTTGGTTTACTCATTTGAGGGTTATTTAGAACTACAACTTGGAGAAGGTAGACGTGGTTATAATATTTCTATTACCAAGCATTCCAGTAATATAAGTGGTTATACTTTATTAAACGGTGAAAAAATTGATAATGTTACGAAAATTAGATTTATCCCTGATTTAAGTATTGAAAATAACTCAGCAATATATGGTTTTACAACAGAATCAGATGAAACAGGATATTATTCATTAGAGCTATCGCCTGGTTATTATAATGTATCAGTAGAACATGAGTTTATAGAGGACGATAAGAACTATACATATGTATTTAGTAGTAAATTCGTTGTTGATGTTGAACCTTCTATATACAAATATGACATTTCAGTAACAAAAGAAGCAATTGATTAAGATATACTATTTAAACAAATCTTATTAACATTCTTTTTTATTCTTTTTTTCATGCTTAGTTTGGATGATGGAAAAAAGGCTGTTGTCTTTGCAAGAAGGGTAGTAGAAACTTACGTAAAGGATAATAATTTTCCACAGATAACTCTGGGAAAGACATTTTCAGAAAAACAAGGTGCATTTGTTACAATTCATACATATCCTGATCATAATTTGCGGGGATGTATCGGGATACCCCTTCCAGTAATGTCCTTAAAAGAAGCAATAATGGAAGGAGCAAAATCAGCAACAAGAGATCCAAGGTTTATGCCACTTGAAGAAAGTGAGTTTGATGGTATCATAATTGAAGTTACTATTTTGACTAAACCTGAGGTAATCAAGGTTGATAAACCAGAGGAATATTTATCAAAAATTGAAATCGGTAGAGATGGTCTTATCGTTGAACAGGGTTTTTTCAAAGGTTTACTTTTGCCTCAGGTGCCTATTGAACAAGGTTGGGAAGTTCAAGAATTTATATCTCATACATGTATGAAGGCAGGCCTTATGCCTGATGCTTGGGAAAATGAAAATACAAAAATTTTTAAATTTAGTGGTCAAATCTTTACTGAGATTGAGCCAAGAGGAAAAATTGAGGAGAAAAAATTAGATGGATCTTGTTGTTGAGGGAAAAGCATATATCAATGGTATTTTTCAAAATTGTTGTATTGGAATAAAAGATGGGAAAATATCTGCAATAAAAAAGATTTTAAAAGGTGATGAATACATTGATTTTAGAAATAGGCTGATTCTTCCTTCTGGAATAGATCTTCATGTTCATTTTCGCGATCCTGGTTTAACAAATAAAGAAGATTTTTCAACAGGTTCAATTGCTGCTGCATTTGGTGGTATTTCATGTGTTTTTGATATGCCAAATACAATTCCTCAAACAAAAACACTACAGAATCTTTCTGATAAAATTTCTTTAGCTGAAAAAAAATCATATGTTGATTTTGGAATCTATGCTGGTATTACAGATGATAATTTAGATAGTATTGAATATTTATCCAAAAAATGTAGTGGTTTTAAAATTTACCTAGGTGGGACTACAAATAGTTTGAAGTTTGATAAGAAAAATTTAAGAAAGGCTTTAAAAATAATATCCAAAACTGAAAAACTTGTTTTATTTCATGCAGAGGATGATGAAAAACTAATTGAATATTCAGATAAGGAAAATAATCTTATCGATCATCTTAAGTCCCGCCCTTCGGTTTGTGAAGAAACATCAATAACTGATGTAATAGGTGCTTTGCAAGGTCTGGGTATGAAGGCACACATCTGTCATGTTTCTTCAATTGAAGGTCTTGAGATTCTCAAGAAAAGACCAAATAATATTACATGTGGTACTACTGCACATCATTGTCTTTTAAGTATAGAAAAAAACATGGGATCACAAACCTTTTTCAAAGTAAATCCTCCTATAAGATCAAGTTTTGATAAGGAATCCTTATTCAATGGAATAAAAAATGGATTAATTGACGTAATAGAATCTGATCATGCACCGCATACAAAAGAAGAAAAGAATGTAAGCTTCAATGAAGCACCATCTGGTCTTCCAGGTGTTGAAACAACATTTCCTATATTTTTATATCTTGCAAAAAAGGAGGTAATTTCTTTTCAAAGAATCGTTTCATTGCTGTGTGAACGACCAGCTGAAATACTTGATATCCCGAAAGGTAAGCTTGAAGTTGGTAGGAATGCAGATTTTATAGTTGTTGATTTAAGAGATGATTGCAGAATTAAATCTGACATGCTTCATTCAAAATGTGGCTGGACTCCATTTGAAGATTGGTCTGCAATATTTCCAATTCATGTCTTTTTGAGAGGAGAAAAACTTATAGAAGATTATGAAATCCAGGTGAGTCAAGGATTTGGCAAGTTTGTCGGAGATTAAACTATGCTTGAAATGTTTCCTGAATGGTTTCAGATATTATTTGGATCAATGCTACCTTGGGTTGAAGCTAGATATATAATTGTTTACGCAATTAATTTTCTTGGATGGCCTTGGTGGCAGGCATTTCCGATTGCAGTTTTGGGAAACATGATACCTATTCCATTCATATTGTTATTTTTTAAATTTGTTGAGAAGTTTTTAAGAAATTACAAATTTTGGACAAATATAATGGATTGGCTTTTTACAAAAACCAGAAAAAGGGCAGATAAAAAGATTAGAAGATATGAATACATTGGTTTACTTCTGTTTGTTGCTGTACCGCTTCCTTTTACTGGTGCTTGGACCGGTGCACTCATTGCCTATTTATTCGGTCTGAATTTTTCAAAATCATTAATTACAATATTTATAGGTGTATTGATTGCAGCAGTTATTATGATAGTTTTAACATTTACTGGTCAATATATCTGGTTTACGTTTAATGGATGATCTGTAGGAATGTTTATGAATGATAATTTAAAACTTCTAGCCCATAAAACTGTTGATGCAGTAGCTAGAAAAATCAAGCGAGCTAAGACAACTGAGTTTTACAAATTTGGTAGCAATACTGGAATCGGTGCCGATGGTACAGTTACAAAATATGTTGATAAGATTGCCGAAGATGCAGCTTTTGATTTTCTTAAAAAATCAAAATTGAAGGTAAATTTATTAAGTGAAGAAATTGGTTTTGTCGATAATGGTGCAGACTATACATTTGTTTTAGACCCTATCGATGGTACTAGAAATGCTTATAGGGGAATTCCTTTTTTTGCAGTTTCTGTTGCGATTGGTAAATCAAAAATTGGCGATGTTGAATATGGAATTGTTAAAAACATTCCGACCGGTGATGTTTTTAGTGCGGAGAAAGGTTTTGGAGCTTTTTTTAACAAAAATAAGATAGGAGTTCCGGATGTACCTGATACTGAGCTATGTTCTTCACTTGCGCTTGGTAAAAATTTTGATAAATTGACGATTTCTCTTGCAAGAAAAGAAAAGGTCCGCTCACTGGGATCGGCATCACTTGAAATGTGTATGGTTGCTCTTGGTGCACTGGATTTTTATGTTGTAGGTAAGGAATACCTTCGTGTTGTAGATATCGCTGCTTCAACACTTATTTTAAGAGAGGCGGGAGGTATTGTTACTAATATTTTAGGTGAAGAGCTTGACATGCCATTTAACTTAGATGAAAGAACGAGTGTTGTTGCTGCCTGTAATGAAGATTTAATTAAAAAGATAATTTCATAGGGAGTCTGGAATAAGCGGAATCGGATGGGAACATGCCCCCTTCTATACTAATCCAGACCTCCCCAAAAAGTATATCGGGTATTTGTTTAAAAATGCTATTGTTTTGAAAATTCCTTCAGCGTTTTTTGATAATCATCAGGTAAAACGATATTTCTTTCAACCTCTTTCCATTCTAAATCATAATCGTTTAATAATTTTTTTACCATATCGGGAATTCTAGGTGCACACAGTATTCCACGAACTTTTGCAGTATCCACATCTTTTTTTATATCTTTTACATACATTCTTAGCTGTTGAACTGCACTGATTGTTGCTAAGCTTCGTTTTACTTCAATAACTACAGGAACATGATTACAATCATATCCAAAAAGATCAATCATTCCAGATTTTACGTGTTTCTCGCGTTTACTTATACGTAGTCCATCTTCTATTACTCCTGGGTTACTTATTATTTCATTTACCACATCAGTTTCCATTCCAGATATTATTAACTTAGCTTTATCAAAAAGGGTGGAAGTTGCTACAAGTTTAAGATTTCTGAAGGTAATCTTCATTTTTTCAGGTGGCCTTGAATGACGCGATCTAAGAACAAGA
>CP070712.1:343736-373607 GCA_020350365.1 Thermoplasmatales archaeon
ACTACCTGTATGATAGTCAACATAAATACAGACTTCCTCTATAGTTCCATTATAATCAGCAGTTGTCCAATTATATTCTAAATCCATTTCATAATTATCATAAGCTGTTCTAGTTATGTGCATACGACAAGCATCAACCCACCGATCGTCACCACCGGCACCATTCCAAGTATCAAGATAGATACGCATATTGTTTATCTGAGTTGCAGTTAAACCTGTAAGTTCAGATGAACTGAGCCAAGCATAACTACCGGTCTGAGTACAAGTAAAACTTATACTACCCTCTGGAGTACTATCACCAGTATATTCATAATAAATATCCCATCCGTCATCATTATCATTTCCGTAACAATAGAAATCAAATGTTATATTGAAACCAGTACCTGTCTCGCTAGTATCAGAAAAATTAAACCAACCTTCCTGTCTACTTGCCGAATTATCTTCATGTATCCAATTACCATCATCAGTTGCATCAAGATATGGAGTTGCACCATTTTCTGTTTGCCATTCAAGCCATGTATCATCCAAACCATCTACATATTGATATTCATCAGCACCAGAGGGACCAGTATTTTCCTCAGAAATTGTCATATTATTACCATCAATAGTGGTAGATTGAGCATTGTTGAAATCAGTTTCAACACCCTTATCAGAACTGCTGTCAACATCAGTTATATTTGTATCAACAGTATTTTTGGTTTCATCATTGATGCCGCCATCCCAACTGCTGTTGTCATTGCTCCAACGATACCAAAGAGTAATATTATCTAAATCAGAAGGTCCAGTAGCAGTAATAGTAAGAGGTGATAATGTTATAGTATAAGGTGAAATCGTATTAACAGATGTGCTAATATTTTCAGTTGTAAAATGATATGTTTCATTGTTCCATCCACCTTCACCATCTGTAAGATTTACACTCCAATAATATGTTTTATTATAATCACTAAAATTGTTATTGGTTTGCGTAATATTTATTCCGTTTGCAAAGCTTGTCTCATTACTTGCGAATTGTACCCAGCTTCCAGATGAATTGCTCCACCAGGTAGCATTTAATGTATCACCAGCATCATCATCACTACAAACAACATATAAAGCAGGTGTTACACTTACTTCAGTCGAGCCATTTGTTGGGGATTCTCCGGACTGTGTGGGTTTATTGCTTGTTTCTTCGGTTCCAAAACTTAGGAATGTGGTTGAACGGTTATTAACAGTGTTATAAGATGAGGTAATCCAACTGGCATTTCTAAGTGTGTTTGAAAAACGAAGTTCATCAATATGCCCTGTAAAATAATTAGGATCGCCATCACCACTAATTGTAAGACCAGTAGGATTAACATTTCTATTTTCTGCTGTAAAAGTTCCTAATGAAGTACCATCTAAGTACCATTGAGAGCCACTTGCAACGCCAAAATTTAGAGCCAATACACCATAATGAAACTCATTTGTTGTTATACTGCTTTGCCCAGATGATTCGTGGTCCGAAGTACCATCCCACCAATTTAAAGTGGTGTCGCCTCCGTCTTCATTAAATTCAAAGCTGTAAGGATCGCTTGGGGTACCTATCATACTATCCCAATCACCACCACCCGGCAATGTACTAAAGTTAAACCAACCCTCCATGGTCCAATCTAAATCATTTGATAATGTCCAATCAGAACTATCAGGTATAAGAACATATTCAGCACTTCCATCAAAAAGCAAGCATCCATTAACTTCGCCAGCCACTTGATCAGTAGACTCCATGTTTTGACTAGTACCATTGTGAGCCCAAGTACTATCTGTTATATCTAAAGCACCTGATGGTGTTTCAGCTAAATGCCACACACCCATATAATTACTATCCCAGGTTCCTATTACATTTTCCTGGTTGCTACAAGCACTGTTATTGTAGTACATCCATATTTTCGTATCACTACTGCTGCTTAAACTAGTCACATTTACCCATGCAATAATTTGACCACTTGCTGTATAATTCTCGAGTTCATGATTTAACTTTGTGGTATTATCACTATACAAAACAAATGCTATATCATCTCCATCGGTTTGAGCATAAGTCGCAAGATCACTGTCAGAAGAATTATAAACAAGAATCGGAAAATTGGTAAGATCAGTATCAACTTGAGAGGAATTAATTGTTATAAGCTTACGTTTACCCCAGTTTGAATTCCACCAAGTACTACTCTCAAAATCATAACTATTATCAGTAAAAATTAAATAACTAATTTGACCAGAAGAAGGTGCATGTCCAGTATTAATTTCCTCCCAGCTAGGAGCCTTAAACCAAATTCTTACAGTTACTGGACCATCAAAATTAAATGAATCTGAATAAGAAATGTGATTCAGCAGTTTTAATTTTGGTGGTAACCTGTCACGTAAATTATCTATTTTTTTTTCAATAGCAGAATCACTTTTACCAGCAATAAATTCATTAGGTCTATTGTCTCTCATAATTTCTACAATCTTACTACCCGAATCATCATGCTTAATAATTTCAATACTCTCGATGTTTAAACCATCAGAAAACAGAGGAGCAAATATAGCACTTACATCTTGAGGTCCATTAATATTTCTTTCAACATAAAAACTAGTACCAGGTACTGCATAAACAAATTCTTTTTCTATTGGATTAACAATGGAAACCTCAGTACTAACTGAAATATCTTCAGAAACTACAAAATTATCAGAAGATGTCTTATTTTCAAAACCAATAGCTGAACACCATACTTGATAATCGAAAGATCCAACAATATCAAAAGAACGGTTATACATATATACACCATCATTAAAGTTCATAAGTTCTGGTGTTGTCCAAGTTCCTATATTAAATGAAATAAGGCAGGATGCGTTTACAATACAAATATTTGTATTACTATAATTTGCATAAAATGTTATTTGATCACCTACATATTTCATTTGATAATCAGTTTCATCCCAAATAAGCAGCTCAGAAACATACAAAGTAAGATTATCATCAGTTGTATTCAAAACATGAATTACAATTTCATCTTCATCAGTTTCATTAAAATAAATAACTAAACCCCTAACTATCAACCTGCCATCAACTTCTGGTATAAACTCAAAATTAAATATACCTTCAAAAACATTTAAACTCAAAGATGAATTAAAATTAGATCCTACTATTGATAGTTCAACAGTTGTATTTATTGTCGAATTGTTATATAAAACTATTCCATTGATAAATACCGTTTCATTCCTAACAAAAACATCCTTATCAACATAAAGAGTTAGATTCAAACCAGAATAAGTAACAGTCTGATTTAATGACTCATTTACAATATTATCATCAGAAGGAGGTATTGATTCATTTGTCTCAAATTCTGAAGAAGAATTATCCATCAAAGTATCATTTGTTAAAGAATTATCTACAACAGTATTATTTGTTAAAGAAATATTAAAACTCTCATTATTTTGAAATGTAGAATTATATAATGGGGAGTCATCAACAGAAATACCAAGAATATCAGTTGACTGATTATTTAATTCAACCAAGGAACTTGCTGAAGCAATAACTGCAAATATTAACAAGAAAGATAATGTAATAGATAATAATTTTTTAGTAGATAATCTCTGTCTTATTTCTAAAATAGTCTTTACAGCATTGCGTTTTGAACTTGAAGCATGATTAATCTTGCCCAGTAGAGTATCTACTAAAAAATCTATATTATCAATCGTGTTAGCTTTTTTCTTATCTAAATTTCTATAAGTATCTCTTTTTTGTTTTCTATTTGATCTCGTGATTACATTTGAAAACAACTAGGCAATCCCCATCCAAACTCTCTAATGATAGTATATCTACGGTATATATACCAAAATATATATAACTTATGCTTTTTAGAATATACAAGATAATCTATCAAAAACGATAACTTAATCAACGTAATTTCTTATTTTGCGCTTAGATTATAATGTATGAAGCCAAAGTAAAAATTGGACTAAAAAAAGGAGTTTCAGATCCTGAAGGAGCAAACACTCTAAAGGCGTTACATCTGCTAGGTTTCAATACTGTAAAAGAAGCAAAGACAAATAGAACTGTTGATCTATTAATTGATGGAAAAAACAAAAATGAAGTAAAAAAGAAAGTTGAGGAAATGTGCCAACGATTGCTTACAAATCCAGTTATTCATACATATGAAATTAAAATTATTAGAAAATAACATTACATCGGGGAGTGCTTTTGGATTTAGATAGATTGTTTAAGAAGAGAAATTATCCATTTGATTTATACGAAATCGATGTTTTTTCTGCATCTGATGAAGAATTGGAAGGCATTAGTAATAGGATGGGTATTGCTCTTGCATTGCCTGAAATGATACGTATTAGAGACTATTTTAAAAATAAAAAAAGAAATCCAACTGATGTTGAATTGGAAGCTCTTGGACAAGCTTGGTCTGAACATTGTTGTTATAAATCTTCAAAAGTACCTCTGAAACAACATGTTTTTGGAATTGAAGAAAAGAAAATAGTTGCTCGTGAAGACGCCGGTGTAATAGAATTTGATAAAGATCATTATTATTGTGCTGCACTTGAATCACATAATCATCCCTCAGCTGTAGAACCGTATGGAGGAGCTGCAACTGGTGTTGGTGGGATAGTTAGAGATGTAGTTTGCATGGGAAGTCAACCTATTGCATATATTGATCCATTATTTTTTGGACCATTAGATTTACCTTTTAATGAGGTACCTAAAGGAACAAAACATCCAAGATATCTGTTTAAGGGAGTAGTAGACGGAATAAGGGATTACGGAAATAGAATTGGTATTCCAACCCTGTCTGGTCAGGTATATTTTCATAAAGGATACACCGGAAATTGTCTTGTAAATGTTGGATGCATAGGTGTTATGAAAAAAGAGGAACTAATTCATAGCAGAGCAAAAGCTCCTGGAAATATTTACATTTATGTGGGTGGAAAAACAGGAAGAGATGGAATTCATGGTGTTACTTTTGCATCTGCAGAGTTAACTCATGAAAGTGAAGAAAGTAGCAGATCAGCAGTTCAAGTTGGAGATCCTATAACAAAAGAACCTTTAATTCATGTTACTCTAGAATGTAATAGAAAGGGACTTCTTGAAGGACTTAAGGATTTTGGAGGGGGAGGTCTATCTTGTGTATGTGGCGAGCTTGCATATGAGGCCGGATTTGGTGCCGAGATACATCTAGATAATGTTCCTTTGAAAGAAGAAGGGCTTTCACCATGGGAGATTTGGGTATCAGAAAGTCAAGAAAGAATGATGTTTCTTGTTGACCCCAAAAATGTTGATAAAGTTCTACATATCTGTAAACAATGGGATGTAACAGCAGTTGTAATTGGAAAAGTAATAAATGAAAAAATCACTCGTGTTTTTTTCAAAAATAAAAAAATTCTTGAATTGGATATGGACTTTTACACTGGTGGACCAGTATATGATAGCTGTCAACGTCCGTATGTTATTCCAAGAATAAGTAGAACTGATGATAAAGATTTTAAAATGCCTGATTTAAATAATGTTTTGAAAAGGTTACTTGCTCGTCCAAATATCGCATCAAAAGAATGGGTTATTCGCCAATATGATCATGAAGTTAGAGGAAACACTATTATAAAACCTTTACAAGGTAAAATTGGTTTACAAACACATGGAGATTCAACAGTTTTAAAACCTCTTGAAGATTCGTTTAGAGGACTAGCAGTTACAGCAAATATTAATCCCGGATTTATGGAGCGGGATCCTTATTGGGGTGCTTGTTCAGCTATTGATGAAACATGCCGAAATCTTGTCTCTGTTGGCGCAATACCAGATGCTCTATTAGATTGTTTAAATTTTGGAAATCCAGAAAAACCTGACAAAATGGGAGAGTTTTATGAGGCTTGTAGAGGTCTTGGTGATGTTGCTAGAGAATTAAAGCTTCCATTTATCTCTGGAAATGTTAGTTTTTATAATGAATCTGTAAAAACTGCTGTTCCCCCTACTCCAGAAATATTAGGAATTGGTATTGTATCCGATATAAGAAAATGTGTTACATCTGATTTTAAGGTTGAAGGAAATCCTATATACTTAGTTGGAAAAGAAACTGAAAAGGAAATGGGCGGATCTGAATATTATAATCTAATGGATTTTAAAGCCGGAATTGTACCAAAGACAAATACATCTCTTTTAAAAAATTGTATGAATAGTATTCTCGCCGCAATTGATAATGAATTTATTGCGTCCTGCCATGATGTAAGTGAAGGTGGTATTGCTGTTTGTCTTGCGGAGATGGCAATGGGTGGAGATATTGGTGTAGAAATAGATATTACAGATATAAATAAAGATTTACGAACAGATTACAAACTCTTTTCTGAATCGAATACGAGATGGATAGTAGAAATTAATAAGAAATGTGAAAAGGATTTTCAAAAAACACTTGAAAAGCAAAATACCCCTTTTACTAATTTAGGCATAACCAAAGAAAAAAATCTAAATATTAAAGATAAAAACAAGTTGGTTGTAAACCTAGATATATCTGTTTTAAGAAACCTTTGGAAAAATGCTATATGGGATATAATGGGATAGCCTATTTTCTACAAATGCTTTTATATTAAAAAAAGTATACCTACTTCGGATGGATGGTGTAATGCACGACGATGATTTTGTAGATGGGGAAAGTAATAATAATAAACTTTTTAGCAGAGGGGCTGCGATTTATTATTTCGGATCATTGGTTTTTATTGCAGGGATTGCCCTATTAATTTTAGGTTCAGCCTTAATTATGTTTTTTAAGTTAAGCTATACATCTGAACTTCAAGAAATACTCTACACAGTAATATCTATTGCAATTGGAATTGTATTAATATTACTTGGAATAAATCTAATGATGAAACAGACTAAAAAGAGGTATTTCATAATAATATTGAGTGTTATCTCTGTTACAGTTTCAATGTTCTTATTTATTAGAAATTATGAATATAATTGGTACTATCCACTCGTAAGTTATGTTTTTGGATTGTATGTTGCTGGATTTTTATTACTTTTAGGAAATACCTTTGCTGGGGCAATAATGTGGATTATTGGAAGCAAACCTGGATTTAGTTTAGGTCCAGTTGAGGATGAAGAACCAGCTCATCTATATACAGATGAGGAAATTCAAAGAGACATTGAAGAGGCAACTAGGAAAAGTGCTGAGGCAGCAGTTGCTGAGCTGCATTTTGATATGGATGAGGCACCAGAAGATATACTTGCTGTGCATGTGTCACAGACTCCAAAAAATGTAACAAGAGTCAGAGATAAGATTACCGAGGTAAAAAGTTTAGGACAAACATTAAGTCCGGGTGCAACTGAAAAATGGGGTTCAGTTGGAATTGAAAAAGCATCAATGGCACTTGCAAATACGTTGGAGCCCAAGAAAAAACTAAGGAAGGGATTTTTTCAAAGGATTAAGGAAAAATATTTTAATAAGCAACCAAAAAAAGAATCCAAGGAAAAAATAAAAAATAAAAACTATTAAAATAATTCAAAAAGTCCCGAAATCTTTTTAAAGCGTTCAACGCTCATGGTATTACAAAAATAAAAAGGAGGGTGATGTGGAAATGGCAAAAGGTCTTGATATTGGTACAATGAATATTATTTGTGCTGAGAAAGACAAAAATGATATAGTCTTTACGCAGCAGAGAAACGCTTTTATGGAACTTGACTCAAATGATTTAACAAAGACAATGCTAGATATTTCCAAAGTGCTATATATAGAGCGCAAGGATGGTATTTCTCTACTTGGAGAAGATGCCTTTAAGTTTGCAACAATTTTCGAGAAAGAAGCAAGAAGACCAATGACACATGGTATTATTAGCCCAAGAGAAAAAGAAGCTATACCTATTATGAAGCTAATAGTAGGTGAAGTTTTAGGACAGCCAAAAAAACAAAATGAGGTCCTATATATTTCAACACCAGCAAATCCAATAGACACAGATTTGAA
The DNA here is from genome assembly GCA_020350365.1 of Thermoplasmatales archaeon. Taxonomy (GTDB): domain Archaea; phylum Thermoplasmatota; class E2; order DHVEG-1; family DHVEG-1; genus SG8-52-3. The sequence goes on from CP070712.1 coordinate 351,683, forward strand.
TGTTTTATATCATAAAAAAACAATGGAAATGTTGACAAAGGGTTTGAAATATGATACTCATGTAATAGATGAAGGATTGGCAGTAATATACTCAGAGTTATCTGATAACAACTTCACTGGAATAGGTATTAGTGTTGGTGCAGGAATGACAAATGTAACCCTTGCATACTTGGCAACACCACTAATGTCATTTAGCATAGCAAGAGGCGGGGACTGGATAGATGAGCAAGCTTCAAAATCAACTGGTATGCCAAAGGAACATGTTACAGCAACTAAAGAAAAAATATCAAAATTATCAAAAGAAGTCAAGATGGGTAGTGTAGAAGGTGCGCTAACAATTTATTACGATGCGTTAATTACCTACGTAATAAAGAATCTGAACCGAAAACTTGCAGAAATTACGCCACCAAATGTAGCATTTCCTGTAGCAATTGCTGGTGGAAGTGCTCAACCAGAAGGATTCTTTGATCTATTTGAGAAAAGACTGCGAGAGGCAAACCTTAGAGTTGATTTAGCAAAGATAAAACATGTCAAGGACCCACTTCTATCAGTTGCACGAGGATGTCTAATTGCTGCAAGAACACAAGAAGAGAAGGGCAGACAACAATATAATCAGACACAAACACCTACACAAACTCAAACAAAATCAACACAAAAGAAGAAAAAGTAAAAAAATAAAATTGATTTAGATCAATAGATCTAAATTCAATCATTTCTTTTTTTTTAATTTTTTATTTTAAAATTCCCTTTGAGAAAATATCCATCTGTTTCTTTTTACTTGGTTTGATTCAGGGGTCTTTCCAAGAATAGTTACCGCAGATGGAAACATTTCTGCAAGATCATCAATTTTCTTGTTAAGCTCTCTGTTTTCTTGCTTTACACAGGCATTTTCTATTTCTAGTGATTCAATCTGATTTTTTAGGGAACTTATACCTTCTTTTAACATTGTTACGAATTCATCATTTGGTTCATCAACTTCATCAAACTGTGTTAATGATTGTGTAAAAACATCTTCTTTTTTTGTTTCTAGATTACTCAACAATGTAGATAAATTATCATCTACTGTTACTCTTGTTATTTTACTCATATACATCCCATCTCCTTAATAAAAAGAATAATTTACCCTATAAAAAACTTTTTCCTATGTAATTATAAAAAATATGGGTAATCTACAAAACAATCAAAAACATTAAATCCAAAAAGAGGGATTTCATCTTAGTGATGAACGAACCCTTTCTGAGCCATTAGGCAGTGATGAAGATCTTGAGTGCTGAAATTGCTAGATATGCTCACAAAGCATATCTGCAATCTTTTCTAAAAATTCTTTATCTATTTTTGTAAAAGCGTTTTTAGTATCTGAGTCAATATCAATCTCGCCTAGAATCGTATCATCTTTTTTTATTGGAACAACAATCTCAGATTTTGTGGAAACAAAGCAAGCAAGATATCTATTATCGGCTTTCACATCAGGAATAATCTCAGTATTACCACTTGCAGCAGCAGATCCACAGATACCCTTACCAATAGGTATTTTAGTATGTTCTGTTGATTGTTTACCTTTCCAAGGACCTAAAACTAAATCATTATCTTCAACAAGATATATCCCAATCCAACTATAATGATCAAAATTTTTATATAGAAAATCAACAACATCCTTTAGGATATTAGAACTATTGGAAAAAATTTCCTTTATTCTTTTCAAAGCTAATTTATAATCCAAAAAATCACCGTTCGTACTCAAGTAAGTTTGTTTGCTTATCTTTTGGTCCTAAAGAAACGGTTACATAATCCTCTTCATTTCTTGGAAGTTCAATACTTCCATACTGCCCCCCTCCACCAGGTCTAATTAATACCTTTTTTTCACGAAATGCTTGTATTGCTTCAGTAATAGCAGGAACAGTAATTTTTGAAATTTCTCTTATATCTACGTCTATTAGCACTTTTATTTCGCTACCAAATTCAGTAATAAGTTCATTCCATCTTTTACTTACGGTCTGAGTAAATGGAGTATGCTGTCCTATTGCTTTTGCAATTATTTCAGTTAGTGGAATAAGATGAATATAATTTGGTCTATGAGCTGGATGCTGTGCCTCAGTAAAATCAGCTTTTTCATTAATTTTGTCTTTAACACCCTTTTTTATACGTTTACCACAGCCACACTTCCAACGTCTTCGCTTTGCTTCCTCAAGATTATAATGTGTAAAACAGGATATACATGCTGATTCGTGATATTTTCCTTCTTGAGGCGGTAAGCCAACATTTAAAACAGATTTATTTCCATCAACTCTTAGTATAGCTTTACTAATTTCCTTAAAATTAGCAGCTTTTACCTCAAAACGATTAAATTCTCTTGCAAGTCTTACAGGATGTGGACTATGACAATCAGAATTTGTTAAAAATGTCAGTCTATGTAATTCCTTAATTTTATCAGCAAAATTGGTATCTGCAGAAAGTCCGAGTTCTACAAAAGAAATGTAATCTGTCAAATCACCATAACAATCTTTCAAGGAATTATAATATGCATATATTGCAGTCCATGGGGTAAAAGCATGAGCAGGACCTATCAATATATCAAGATCTTTAGCAATACTTGCAAGGTCCTCACCACTCATTTTTACTTTCGGTCGTCCATCTTTCTCTATATTATTAGACTTTAATTTTATTCTCTCCTTGAAATCCCAAACAGCCGAAACACAAGGGAAATAGCAAAGATGATGTACCCTTTTTATATCCTCGATTTCAGTACTTAAAATAAAACGGGTTCCATTCAGTTCAAAAGTACCTTCATCTATAACATTGCATTGTCTGATTTCTTTCATCCATTCACTGTAGAGACAGTCACCAGTTGCTACCACATCAACACCCTTACGGGGAGCCTCCAATGAAATAGTTTCTATACTCATTTTTTTACTTGTAGCACCAGAAAAACGAGAATGAATATGTAAATCTGCATTAATAAGCATGAATCCCTTTTTTGATATGTATAATCTTATATTAGAATTTACTGAAATTTACTTCTCAACTTTCTTACCACAGTTTACACAAAAAGTTGCATTCTTTTTCAATTTTCCACCGCATTCTGTACAAAATACTCCCTTTTCTTTTGCCTTTGGTTGCACTTTTTCTTTTGAAGAAGTTTGCTTTGGTTGTTCTGGAGGTACAGCTTGCTGAGATGGAGGGATCTGCCCTCCTCGAGCAACCTTACTTTTCCAAGGAATTTTTGTTGCAAAAAATTGAGTTCTTGCAATAATTTCTAAGATTCCTGCTACAATAATAATAATTCCAGCAATTAATAGCAACCAACCACCTAAACCAAGCCCCCATTGTACATCAATCTGGCCTGTTATTCCAGTTTCTGATACATACGTAGTTGTTTGTCCCCCAAATGGGGAACTAGAAATTGAACCCAAGATATCTTGAGCATAATTTGTTTCAGTATCGGCTTCAACTGGTGTGGTTGGGATAACAGATCCCATTGCCATTATTGCAACTAAAATCAGAATAAATGGAATAATAATCCTTATACCTCTCCAAATATATTTTGAACCTAACTTTTTGCTAAGAGGAATTCCAATCGTAGCAATTATTAGAAATACTAGACCAATTGCAATAAATAAAGAAAATGGAAGTACAAATGAACCCATTGGAATGGGACCACCTGTTCCTGGTATAGTTACCTGAAGACCATTTATTCCATCAAATTTAAGTAAATCAACCATTCCCCCTGTTTGAAATGTTTCTGTTATTCCTTCACCAGAAACTCCATAAGATATTTGATACCATGGATTAAATAATCCAAAAATTGCAATAACAATACCTATGATACAAAGAATATTTCCAATACTGTGCAAGTTTAAACCATTAATATAAAGCATCGAAATGATTCTTGGTCCAAGTCCATACTTTTTGTGATTTCGATAAATACGATATCCTAATAGAGCAATTATAATCAAAGAAATTCCGATAAAAATTGTAATAAAATTGTATAAAATCCATTCAAATGTAAAGAGCATATCATTTGATTCAAAAAGGCTTACTCCCCATCCAATAGGACTATTCCACATCTCTCCGTCTTCTCTAAATTTTGGGCCTTCTGGACCTGCCTGACCTAATATAGATGCTTCAATTGCATTTGCTTCTGAGTCAGCTACCTCTCCCCATCTTCCTTTAAAATCTATCCAAGTTTGATCTTCCAATGTATCCAAAGAATAATCGTTATAATTGAGTATCTTACCATTTGCTCCCACTATATCACTTGCAATTCCAAGTTTACCTGAATAAGATCTAAGATAATTTGCATGACTTCCACGTGAAACATATACCTTAATATGGTTTCCGTCTCTTTCAACTTGATCCCAAGATGCTTTCTGACCAAAATGATGCTGGCTATATGCAACCCAAGATGGTTCATTTTCGTCAAGTACTATTTGGACCATCTCCCAATCTCCTTCGTGCTGGTTTAATTCACCCTTGTTAAATGCATAAAACATCCAATATTGAATTACTTTTGTATCAGTTGATTCGTTATATATTCTATAATAAACAGTGTAACCATAACTATTCATTACACTTTGATAATGTTTTATAACGCCATCGTCTTTGATAGTACCATGATAATTATCATAAAAGCAAGTATTCTCAAAAAATGGATCAATACAATTCATTTGTGAGTTATCTAGATGGTATGAGGCATCGATTGGATAACATGTTTCTTCAGCTTCAAAGTAAAATATTGGTGCATAAGTATCTGCCAAATCTTGGCCACTACACGTTAATCCTGCTAAAGATACAGAAATCATTAGAAAAACAACTAAAATAATACTACGTTTTAAATTTACAAAAAAATATTTATTCCTCATTTTTTCACCCAAAATATTTAAGATTGTAATATAATGTTTCATTTTTAACACTTTTTTTAAAATTTAACAAGAAAAATAGTATTATTTTATAGTAACATTTATTAGTCTCTACTCCATATGAAAAATAGAAAATAACGCGATTCTGATGGGATGAAAAAATTCCTGAAAAAATTTACCAAATTAGCCTAAATACTATATCTGATGTGGAAAATAATGAATGAAGAAAAATCTAAAGAAAATAAAGGTTATGATACTGATTCAATTCAAGTATTAGAAGGTTTATCGGCTGTTAAAAAAAATCCTGCAATGTATATTGGTAGTACAGACGAAAGAGGTCTTCATCATCTTGTATATGAAGTAGTTGATAACTCAATTGATGAAGCTCTAGCAGGATTCTGTACAAAAATACAGGTTGCTTTGAATAACGATGGATCTATAACAGTTATTGATAATGGTAGAGGTATACCTGTTTCAACACATAAGAAATATAATAAATCAGGTTTAGAACTAGTTATGACCACTCTTCATGCAGGTGGTAAATTTGATAGCAATGCATATAAGGTTTCTGGAGGTCTACATGGAGTAGGTGTATCTGTTGTAAATGCTCTTTCTAAATGGCTGGAAGTTAAGGTAAGAAGAGATGGAATAGAATATCATCAGAAATATGAATATGGGAATCCAGTTTCTCAATTAAAAAAAATTGGAAGAATTGAAACAAATGGTACAACTATTACATTTTTTCCAGATCCAAATATTTTTGAAACAATAGACATTAAGTATGAAACGATAGAAACCCGATTAAAAGAACAAGCATACTTGAATGCTGGTTTAGAAATAGAAATTTCAGATAAACGCACTGATAAAAAACAGGTTTTTAAGTATGATGGTGGGATTCGTGAGTTTGTTCAACATATTAATCGAAATAAAACACCCCTCCACCCAAGTCCAATTTATTTGAAAGCAGAAAAGGAAGATGTGGAGGTAGAAATAGCTATACAGTATACTGATGGCTACACAGAGAATATTTTTACTTTTGCCAACAATATAAATACTCATGAAGGTGGGACACATCTATCGGGATTTAAGGGTGCTCTTACTAGAGTTTTTAACGACTATGGGCGAAAAAATAAACTTTTTGATAATGTTAATTTTGCTTTGAGCGGGGAAGACTGTAGAGAGGGAATTACAACTGTTATTTCATGTAAAGTTAGACATCCACAATTTGAAGGACAAACAAAAACAAAACTTGGAAATTCTGAGGTAAGAGGCATTGTTGAAAGCCTAACTAATGAAAAATTAAGTGAGTTTTTTGAAGAAACTCCTAATGTTGCACGAATAATTATAGATAAAGCCCTTACAGCCAGTCGCGCTCGTGAGGCTGCAAGAAAAGCACGAGAATTGACTCGCAGGAAAGGACTGCTTGAGTCAAGTGCTTTACCTGGAAAACTTGCCGATTGTTCAAGTACAGATCCAATAAAAGCTGAATTGTATATCGTGGAGGGCGATTCCGCTGGTGGATGTTTTTCTGGGGATACGAAAATTTCTTTGACTGATGGAAGAAATATAACATTTAAACAGCTTGTTAAAGAAAATAGACAAGGAAAAAGAAATTTCTGTTATACAATAAAAAAGGATGGGAAAATTGGTATAGAAGAGATTAAAAATCCAAGAATTACAAAAAGAAATGAAGAGGTAATAAAAATTATATTAGATAATGGGGAGGAAATCGTATGTACTCCTGATCATCTATTTATGACAAGGGATGGAATGTATAAAATAGCAAAAAATCTAACCCGAAAAGATTCGCTTATGCCTTTTAGAAAACAACGCTCAAGATTAGGTAAAAAGATTACTATCAAAGATTATGAACTTGTATATGACAATGTTGAAAATAGATGGATATTTACTCATATATTGTCGGATAAATGGAATATAGACAAAGGATTCTATACAATTGAGAAGGGTTCACATAAACATCACATTGATTTTAATAAATATAATAATAATCCGACGAACATCACTAGAATGAATAAACAAGAACATATGCAACATCACAGAGATATTGCTTATAAAACATTGCATACTGATGAAGTAAAGGAAAAGTGCAGAAAAATAAGACAATCTGAAGAATTTAGAGAAAAAATGAGTAAACGAATGAAACATCCAAAGACAAGACAAATTCTAAGTAAACAAGCAAAAGAACAATGGGAAAATCCTGAATATAAAGAGTTTATGAAAAATAAATATTTAGAGTTTTACTATACGAACAAACAATATCAACAGGGGTTATTGAAACGTTTATATTTCGCCCAAAAAAATTATTGGGCCGATGAAAAGAATAGAGAAAAGCAATCAAAAAAAGTAAAAGAATTTTTTGAAAAACATCCTGAAAGGAAAAAATATCTTTCAGAATTAGCGAAAAGACAATGGGAAAACGAAGACCTTATCAAATGGAGGCGCAGTAAAACAAGGGAACAATGGACTGATGAATTTAGGGAAAAACGATTAAAAGCATATAATAAAACCTATTATGATAATACAATAAGATCTTTACATGAAAATTATCAAAAATATAAAGAGATAAATGTCAAGCAATATAACAAGATAAGAATAGAAAATAAAGATAAAACATTACTGCGTTTTGATACATTTATTAATAGATTCTTTGAAGGAGACAATAAATCAGCTATTGAAGCAATTGCAAATTATAATCACAAGATTGTTAAAATTATTAATCTTGATGAAAAAATGGATGTTTATGATATAGAAGTACCTTATACTCATAATTTTGCTTTAACAAGTGGTATATTTGTTCATAATAGTGCAAAGCAGGGACGGGATAGAGAATTTCAAGCAATTTTACCTTTAAGAGGTAAGATACTTAATGTTGAAAAAGCCAGAATGGATAGAATTTTAAAAAACAATGAAATTCTTGCTTTAATTACAGCAATTGGTACAGGTATTGGTGAAGAGTTTAACATAGAAAGTGCAAGATATCATAAGATTATTCTTATGACAGATGCTGATGTTGACGGAGAGCATATTAGAACACTTCTTCTTACATTTTTCTTCCGTTATATGAGACCTCTTATTGAAGAAGGATACCTGTACATAGCTAATCCTCCTCTTTATAAATTAAGTAAAGGAAGACAGGTTGAATATGTATATTCAGAGCGAGAAAAACTAGAAAAAATCAAAGAATTGGGTAAAACAGGTGTCGGAATTCAACGTTACAAGGGTCTTGGTGAGATGAATCCAAATCAATTATGGGAAACTACAATGGATCCTGAAAATAGATTGATGGCAAAAGTAACTGTTGATGACGCAGTTGATGCAGATGAACTTTTTACGATTCTCATGGGTGAAAAGGTTGAACCAAGAAGAGAGTTTATTGAAACACATGCAAAGGATGTAGTTAATCTGGATATATAGGTGATTATATGACAGATGAGCCAGTGAAAAGGGAATTTATCCGTACCATTGAAAATGAAATGAAACGTGCTTTTATTGATTACTCAATGAGCGTTATTATGAGCCGTGCTTTACCTGATGTAAGGGATGGTTTGAAGCCAGTTCATAGAAGAATTTTGTATGCTATGAATGATATGGGACTCACACATGATAAACCTTATAAAAAATCGGCAAGAGTGGTTGGAGAGTGCTTTACAAAAGATACTTTGATTTTAACAAAAAACGGTTTGATGCCCATACAAGATATAGAAAAAGGAGATAAGGTTTATACTCAAGATAGTTTGGAAAGGGTAAAAGAACTTTATATAATGCCTAAACGACAGCTATTAAAAGTCAAGTTAGAAAACGGATTGGAAAATAAGGTCACAAAATCTCAAAAATTTAAGGTTTTAACAAAAGATTGGAAATTTAAATGGAAAGAAGCAATAAAACTGGAAAAAAATGATTTTATTGTAGTAAAACATGATTATCCCAATATCAATAATTATGTTAAATTAAACAATAAAAAAAGTGCTTTATTTAAAAGTTTAAACGAAAATATAGGATACCTTCTAGGAATTTTCATATCAGATGGATGGATCTCAAAAGATTATAGCCTTAAAAAACATCCAAGAATTTGTTTTTATGGAGGGACAAGTAAAGAAATTGCAGAAAAAGTATACTATATTATTAAAAAAGAATTTCATTATAAACCTACTATTGAGAAAAAAGAATATCAGCTGAAATCTAAGGAAAAAAAATGTATTTACTCAGTTAAAATTAACAGAAAAGTAATAAATGACTTTTTTGTATCAAACTTCTATTTAAAAAATGTAAATGCTTTTACAAAAAAGATACCTCAACAGATTTTTAATTCCCCTCAAAAAGTTATTTATTCATTTTTATCTGGATTAATTGATGGAGATGGATCCATCCATAAGAATAGAAACATGATTAGTTATTGTTCTATTTCTGAAGAATTGATTGATCAATTATTAATTCTATTACAACATCAAGGTTTTTTCGGATCTAAACATTGTTTAAATAAATCAGTAAATTGCTATATAAATGAAAGAAAAATAGTTAATAATCATCCACTATTTTATATAGAATTAAATGGTAGCTATGCTGTTGAATTCGCTAAAAATTTAAATTTAATCAGCCCGAAGAAAAAATTATTAGCTAGAAGACTTGCAGAAAATAAAGTATCAAAGAGAAATTCATGGTCTAAATATGATATAATTCCATATGCAGGGGACCATATTTTTGGTGAATTTAGCAAGCAACATCTTGGAGGTGGATGGTTTAAAGATATTACAGGAGAAAAGTTTAGAATTGGATTAAAATATCCAGATGGTAATAAGATAAGATATTCAAACGATTTAAAAGAAAAGTATCTACATCTTTCTCAAATTAATCTATGGGGAATTAAAGAAAAACTTGAAAAAATAGGATCTAATTTAAATGAATTTTTAGAATACGTTCTTCAAAAGAAAATTACTTTTTTAAAGGTTTCATCTGTCGAAAAAATTGAAGCAGAAGAAACATATGATATACAAGTTGAAAATGATCATGAATTTATTGCAAATGGAATGGTTTCACATAATTGTCTTGGTAAATACCATCCGCATGGTGACCAAGCCGTTTATGATTCAATGGTTAGAATGGCTCAGGATTTTTCACTTCGCTATCCTCTAGTTGATGGTCAAGGAAATTTTGGTTCTGTAGATGGAGACTCCGCAGCTGCTATGAGATACACTGAAACCAGACTTTCAAAAATGGCTAAACTCATGATTCAGGATATTGATAAGGAAACAGTTGAGTGGACGGATAATTTTGACGGATCACTAAAAGAACCTCTTATGCTTCCTGCAAAACTTCCTAATCTTCTAATTAATGGATCTTCAGGAATTGCCGTTGGAATGGCAACAAACATGGCACCTCATAATTTAACAGAAGTTATTGATGGAACAATTAAGTTGATAGATAACCCTGAAATGTCAACAGTGGATTTAATGGAGGTTATTCATGGACCTGATTTTCCAACCGGGGGGATAATTTGCGGAAAAGGTGGTATCTTAAGTGCATATTCTCAAGGTAGAGGTCTTGTAAGAGTTCGCGCTCGAATAGATGTTGAAGGAAAAGATAAGAAAAAAATCATTGTTACTGAGTTACCTTATCAAGTTAACAAATCAAAACTTTTACAAAATATTGCAGAACTTGTTAAAAATAAAAAAATAGAAGGAATAACTGATCTTAGAGATGAAAGCGACCGGAAAGGTATGCGTATTGTAATTGAATTAAGACGTGATGCAATTGAAGATGTTGTTATTAACCAGCTGTATGAGCATACCGATCTTCAGACAACATTTGGAATTCTAAACCTTGCAATTGTAGAAGGGGAGCCAAAGATACTGCCTCTAAAGGAGATTCTCCAATATTATATATTGTATCGAGTTGAAGTAATAACCAGACGAACAACATATGAATTAAATAAAGCAAAGGAAAAAATGCATATTTTAGAAGGTTTCATAATTGCCTTAAAAAATATTGATGAAGTAATTAGAATAATAAGAAAAAGTAAACAAGTTGAGGAAGCAAAAGAAAATTTAATGAAAAAATTTGATTTTACTGAAAAACAAGCAAAAGCAATTCTTGACATGCGCTTGCAAAAGTTAACTGGAATGGAAATTGAAGGAGTTAAAAAAGATTATGATGAAACTAAAACACTTATTGAAAAACTGGAATTATTACTAAGTGATAAACAAAACATACTAGACGTTATTAAAAATGAACTTTTAGAGATAAAAGAACAATTTGGTGATGAACGTCGAACTGAAATTATTGAAGGTGAAATTGATATTGAAATTGAAGACCTTATTCCTGTTCAAGAGGTTGTAATCACAATTACTGATAGTGGTTATATAAAACGAATACCATGTGAAACATATAGAACTCAACGACGTGGTGGAAAAGGATTAAAAGGTATGCAAACAAAAGAAGAAGACGTTGTTGTTGACTCATTTATTACCTCCACTCATGATTATATTATGTTTTTTACAAATCATGGAAAGGCATTTTGGTTGAAGGGATATAAAATTCCTGAAGGAACAAGGCATGCAAAGGGTAAAGCAATAATAAATCTTCTACCTAGACTTGAAGAAAATGAATATGTTGAAACCGCAATTCCAATTCATGAATTTGATGATGAGCACTTTCTTGTTTTTGCAACTAAAAAAGGTATTATAAAAAAGACAGTTCTTTCAGCTTATAGTAATGTCAGAGTCAATGGCATTAGAGCAGTTAAGCTTGATGAAGATGACGAGCTTATAAATACGAAACTATCTGATGGAAAACAAACAATTATGATTGCCACAGCCAATGGTCAAGCATGCAGATTTGATGAAAAAGAAGTAAGACCTATGGGAAGAGTTGCTAGAGGTGTAATAGGAATAAGACTCGGTAAGGATGATAAAGCCGTTTCAATGGCAGTTGTAGGTGAGGAAGGCAATCTTATAACAATTACAGAAAATGGTTATGGAAAACGTTCTCCCATTGAGGACTATAGAAAAACCCATCGAGGAAGTAAAGGTGTTAGAACGATTATTACAAATGAAAGAAATGGCAAAGTAATCTGGGTAAAAGAGGTAGTTGATGAAGATGAACTTATGCTCACAAGCATGGATGGAATGATGGTGAGAGTCCCAGTTGAAGATATCAGAATACAAGGCAGAAGCACTATGGGAGTAACAATTATGAGGCTTAATAAAAAAGATAAGGTTGTATCGGTTGCAATAATTATTGAAGATGAAAACACTGAAAATAATCTAGATTAATTAATGAAAAAATAAAAAAAAAGAAAAAAGTTTTTTTTAACTACCATGAACTGGTATATATGGTGTAAATGCTGGGTCACCATATACAGTATATTCATAAAATGACAAGAACTTGTTATCCATTCGTGGTAAAAGACCAATCTGTTGGTTTCCAGCCATTCTGTTATATATGTCACGGTCGGTTTCAGGGTCTCCTGTATTTATTAATGGTGGGGACCACCAAACTTTCCAATTGATTTCAGTTTCATCAAAGTAGTTATTTCTTGCTTCTCTAAAGGCATAGCCAATACTTGTTCCTTCTTCCTTTTTTAGTGACTCTAACATGTCTGAGTAGAATTTAAACCCAAAGTGTTGTTCTGGATATATTCCCCTCTTTTCCAAATCTCTTTTTGCTTTTGTATAACGAAGTAATGTAGTTCCTGGTAGATCATAATGCCTTGTTTTTGGATCGATGTAACCACCTGCAATATTAGAACTAGTTGGTGCTGCAATAACTGTCCCACATCCAGCGTGAATATAGGCTTGAGATAATCCCTGTTGTGGATATACACCACCGATTTCTCCAACAATACAGCTCTCCATCCATAGAAACGAAGGTCCAAGATTCATATTTTCAACATTTCTTGTATCATATGCACCAAGATCGTTATAGGATATCCCAGGTCCGAGTCCCATTATCGGTGCTAAAAATCTTTCCAAGAATTTTGAAATTATACCATTAGGAAGTCCAATTCCTAGTTTATAGATTCCTACGTCCCCCATTATCATGTAATGCTGGTTTCCGTGAGCATTTGCTAATATGAAATTTGCCCCTTCTTGTTGCTCTTGACCTTTACAAATATCTTCACCTATAGTATTTTTCAACTGCCTTTTTGATAATAAAAGTCTGTTCAATAGGTTTGCTTTCTTCAGTTTATTAATTGCCTCATTGCTAAAACCTTTTAATATTGCCTCGTTTTCTTTATATAATCCAGTATCAAATCCTAAGCTCTGCACATTATTTTGTAAAGTTAAACCATTTAAATCTGAAGCACCTGTCCACATTTTCAAAGGTTCGCCACGTTTTGTTATTCCGAGTATCTCACCAAATATTCTGTATTTTACAGGAGGCTTTTGGAAATCACTACCTCCGCCCATTTGTACTACAGCTGTATTTTTCCATTCATCCATATCTTTGATAATATCATTGTAAAATATTGACCTTAAAACTAGAGCATTTGCATCTTGAACATCCCAGCCAGTAATTCTTCCTACAATGTTTTCCTGATATGGGTATCTTTCTCCTTCACGTTCTTCACTATACATATCTAATATATTTCCACGCCATTCTCTAACTGGATCAATATTTCCATAAATGAAATCACTCATACAACCGATGCCAAAATATCCCAAGTAATCTTCCGTAATTGGTTCAATTCCGTTATCATAAATAATCTGAGGAATTCCAACAGTACCACCACAAAGTGCTATATAAACAGGATTTTCTTTATAATACTCCCTTAATTCTTTTAAATCAAAACCTTTTTCAAGTTCGATGTCTGCTAGTTTTGCAAGTAACTCATTTATCTGATCATGGACTTCAAAAACATGATCATTTGAGGGACCAACAAGATCGACATTTCTTCTTGGCACCCAATAACCTGGTGTAGGCCATCCATTATTTAATACATCATCATCTGCTGTAAAAGCAAATTCTGGTTTTCCAAATATTAAACCTTTGTGATAAGCCGTTAAATATGGAGCAATTGTCGATATATTTTTCATCAAAGAATAGACTGGGTCGCTAAGTTTTTCAATTACTACATTTGCTTTTACATCTCCAAAATCGGTTGCTAACCAGTTACCAGCACCATTAATCGCATAAGTGGATCCACCTCTATCATATAAAACAACTTCAGTGTAAGTTCTATCTTCGATTATATTTCCATTTGAATCTCTTATAGGTACTCCACCGCCATGGGTACTTCCACCATAAATTTCAAATCTTTGTAATCCACTTGGTTCATCCTCATCCTTAATACCAACTTTAAAAGCAGCATTATCTCCAAGTAAATCTATATCGTCAATGTTTAGATTAATTCCAGTAAATTTAACAAGTGCATATGTGTAATTCTTAGGAATTGTAAACTCGCCTATTATTTTTCCAGCAGCTCCACCTGTTAAAGATTTTGCAATTTCTGATGTTGCTGCGGTTTTAACACTTACGGGGCCAATAATTTTTTCAACACTATCTAAAACCTCAGGCGGCCACGCATCAACTGGATTTGCAATAGTTATATAATCTATTCTTTCTTCAAACCTATCTTCGATTATTTTAATAGATGCATCTACAACATCATCAACGGTATTAAATTTTAATACATCACCATAGCCTTGGATATTGTCTCCACAAACAATGGTTTTTTTTACTTCAAGATCTGTAAGAACTTCAGTAATCTCGGTTCCTATTTCTTCAGCTACAATTACTGGAATTCTCATATATGATGCCAAAGGTGTTGCTAATAATCCTAAATTGTATCCCGATTCGGTATTCTCAATTATTAAAACTGCATCGCTCTTTTGCCAGTATGTTCTAGCAATTCTGATGGATGCCTCTTCAACAGATTCATCATTACCAATAATTTCATTTGTTTTACCCCCATCTAATTGATCTTGAATTCTCAAAATAGCTCTAGAAGGATTTTCTAAATTCATAACATAAAGGGGTATTACTGTTTGCTCACCGTCCTCACCATAATTAACAGCTAATGGTGTAGCAATAAGTGGAAAAAAAGGACTACCATCGGAGGCTGTGACCGTGTCAGGATATTCCTTTAATGATCCTGTAACATTGATAAAATTATTTATTTTTGCAGCTCCTACACCAGCTTCTTCAGGAACCCAATAATAGATTCCAATTGCAGCTAAGATAAGTATAATAACTCCTGTAATAACTATAAGCTTGTCGTTCTTCTTCATATTTTATCCCCCAAAGAAAATAATATCTAATATCCAACTATATTTGAATCTTTCTATATAATATTTTCTATTTTAAATTATATAACAAATTTAATTATAATAATTAATTCTTAAATTTTAATATGATTCGCTATTATACTAACATTTTAAAATTAAATTGAAATTTTTAATAACAAATATTACAAATCACTTTATTATTTATTTTTGATAAGAAGGTTAGATTATATTCTTCAATACTTTTAATAGGGAAATAACTATTTACCCCAAAAAAAGGAGCATAATATTATGGCAGAAGAAGAAATGTCTAAGCAATTACAAGATCAAATTAATCGATTACAACAAATGAGAATGCAACTTCAGATGATATTACAGCAACGTCAACAGGTTGAACTTCGATTAAAAGAAATTGAAGAGGCATTGGACGAGTTAGAAAAAACAGAAGAAAAAACTCCAATATATAAAAGTGTTGGAGCAATCTTAATAAAAATGAAAGGAAAAAATGAAGTAACAAAAGAATTAAAATCAAATAAAGAATCATTAGAATTAAGAAAAAATTCCCTTGAAAAGCAAGAGAGTAGTACAAAAGAAAAACTAAATGAATTACAAAGTAAGGTGCAGAATGCACTTAGCCTTTCTAATACTTCAAATTAAAATATTAATAGGTTTTAAATGTTAAAAAAAAGATATTTTTCCACTCAGGATGATTTCAAAACAGGTTTTTTTTGTAAATTTACACTGTTTTTAGGATTAGTTTTATTGTTATTTTTTATATTTTCAAAGATAAGTGCCTTAATAATTGGAGAAAGCAGCTCAGGTTTTACAAAACAAATTTATGATTTTTCACAAACTACTTATCCAAATTCCATTCTTGCACTATCCTTTATATTATTTGCAATAGGAGTTATTTTATATTTTTTCCATTGTCAGTTTGCAAAACTGGCAAGAATTGCTGATGAAATTGAAAAATCAGAAAACCTGGAAGATTTTGATTAATATTTTTTTATCTTCCATATCTTCTTTTCCTTTGTTGACAAGTTCTGATTGCCTTTAGAAAATCTCTTTTTTGAAAGGCAGGCCAATAAACATCTGAGAAGTAAAGCTCTGAATATGCAAGTTGCCATAAAAGAAAGTTAGAAATCCTTTCCTCACCAGAGGTTCTTAGAATGAGATCTGGATCAGGTATTCCATTGGTATATAGATATTTTGAAACAATTGGTTCTTGAATTTCTTCGATTTTTAACTTACCTTCTTGGACATCGTTTGCAATTTCTTGTATTGCATGAATTATTTCCTCTCTTCCACCATAAGCAAGGGCAATATTAAATGAATATCTATCATATTCTTTAGTTTCTTCCATTACATATTGAGCAGATTCCGATATTTCTTTAGGTAAAAGATCTAAACTCCCGATAATCCTTATTTTAACCTGATTTTTATGTATTCGAGAATCCTTTAATGCTCTATTTAATTCATTTTTACATAAATCCATTAGTGTTTTTACTTCTTCAATATCTCTATCAAAATTCTCAGTTGAAAAAGCATACAAAGTTAGATTTTTAATTTCTAGTTCAAAACACCACTCAAGAACTTCTTCGATTTTATCTCTTCCAAATAAATGGCCTGAATCAGGAGATAATCCAAATTCCTTTGCAAAACGTCTATTTCCGTCCATTATAATTGCGATATGTTCTGGAACGGGATTCTCTTTTATCTGTAATAGAAGTTTTTCATCCCGAATTTTATCTATCTTTTTTGAGATGTATCCATAGGAGTTTGAGTTGTAAATCATAGCTCCTAATTTTCTCATAATGTTACTTTGTAATGCATATTTTTCTAAATCATTGATTTTTTTATCTGCAAGTACTTTTAATGGAGGCTTTTTTGACGATATTTTATATCCCCAACCTTCCCTATATCTAACCTATTATTTATAATTGTTGAGCTTTTTAATTTGTTTAATTTTGTAAAAATTTTAATTAACCTGTTTTTTCCTTTACAAATTTTTTAATTCCATCTATATTATCAAGAATTAATTGAGCTTTTCTTAAACCAAATCTGAAAGGATAATTATCGTTTTTATCTCTTTTTAAAACGATAATGGGATTTCCAAAATATTCTTCTAACTCTACCGGCATTTTCTTTCACTCCTACTTATTAAACTAGATTTTATATCTATATGGTTTATTTTTTTTAATATTTATCCTTATACTGCCAAAGTTTATATATAGAAAAAAGATATTCGGTCCCCCTAAAACTTAAATGGTGATATCCTGGGTAATATTAGACAGACTTTCATAAAAAACATTGCTATTGAATTAGCAAAAAGATATCCAAATCAATTTAAACATGATGATTTTCAACATAATAAGAAAAAAGTAGCTGAATTAAGTGATGTTCATAGTAAACTTTTAAGAAATCGTATTGCTGGATATATAACCAGATACTTAGCTTCTCAAAGTAAAGGACGAATTAGTCCACCAATTTCTGAGTAGTAACCCAAAATTTATTTTATGGGGGTGATTTTAGATTTGGGTGAATTTATAGAAAAAATTAAACAAGCAATAGCTGATTTGCAAAAGGGAAAATTCATTTTAATTTTTGATGATGATTCTAGGGAAGCAGAAACAGATTTAGTAATCTCATCAGAATTTGTTACTCCTGAATCTATTAGAACAATGAGAAAAGATGGTGGTGGACTTATATTTTTAATGGTTTCAAAGGAGATTGCCAATAAATTGCAACTCCCGTTCTTAGCCGATATGTATGCAAATATAGAAAATAAATATCCAGTATTAAAAAAATTGGTACCGAATGATATACCATATGATGCAAAATCTTCCTTTTCTCTTTACATTAACCATAGAGATACATTCACAGGAATTACTGATATTGATAGAAGTTTAACCATGAAAAAATTTGCAGAAATTGCAAAAAAAATTGAAACCTTAAATGATGGGGCGGCAATAAATATATTTGGAAAGGAGTTTAGATCCCCTGGTCATGTACCGATTTGCGTTGCCGCTAAAAATCTTCTTGAAGAAAGAAAAGGACATACTGAGCTTGTAGTTTCGATGATGAAAATGGCAAAACTCACACCAATCGGTAGTGGTTGTGAGATTATGGGCGATAGTGGAAAGGCGTTATCTAAAGATAAGGTAATAGAGTATGCAAAAGATAATAATCTTATTTTTTTAGAGGGTAAAGAAGTTGTTAAGGCGTGGAAAAAATGGTCAAAGTAATGGCAACAGGAACCTTTGATTTATTACATCTAGGACATATTTATTATTTGAAAGAAGCAAAGAAATTAGGGGATAAATTGGTGGTTGTTGTCGCAACAGATAATACAGTTAAAAGATTAAAACACGAACCAGTAAACCCTGAAGAAATCCGTCTTAATCTTATTAAGGAATTGAAAATTGTTGATGAAGCATATATTGGTCATGAAGATGATATTTATGAAATAGTTAAGGAAATAAAACCTGATATAATTGCTCTGGGTTTTGATCAAATACATGATAAGGAAAAAATTGAAAAAGAGTTAAAAAAAAGAAAAATTAAGGCAAAAATTGTAAGACTTAAGAAATACAATGGTAGCAGTGATTTGGAAGGAACTCGTAAAATAATAAGTAAAATTATTTCTGCATATGAGTTTCAAAAAAATATGGAAAGGATTGAGGCAAATGAAGAGGATAGGCATTGCTGATACAACGTTTGCAAGATTTGACATGGGTAAATCAGCAATAGATGAGTTGAAATCGAATCACACTGGTTTTAAAATTATTCGTTACACTGTTCCAGGGATAAAAGATCTTCCAGTTGCTTGTAAAAAACTATTTGAAGAAAATAATTGCGATATTGTTATGGCTCTTGGAATGCCTGGCCCAAAACCAATTGATAAGCAATGTGCTCATGAAGCAAGTACAGCTCTTATACAAATTCAACTTACTTGTAACAGACATATTCTTGAAATTTTTGTTCATGAAGATGAAGCAGAAGATGAAAAAGAACTTGCATGGCTTGCCGATAAACGTGCCCGAGAACATGCAATTAATGCTTTAGATTTATTGTTTAAACCTGAAAATCTAATAAAAAATGCAGGAAAGGGTCTGAGAGAGGGATTTGAGGATGCTGGATCATTAAGAAGTTAGGGAGGAAATAATATATGGTAAAAGAGGAAAATATTAGGATTGGAGCTGTTGTATCTGAATTCAATTATGATATAACGATGGTGATGCTAGAAAGAGCTAAAGAACATGCCTATTTTTTAGGTGCAGAAATTACACAAACAGTTAAGGTTCCAGGAGTTTTTGATATGGGACTTGCGATAAAAAAATTACTTCAAAGAAAGGACATCGATGCTGTTGTTGCAATAGGTGCAGTAATAGAAGGAGAAACCGAGCATGATGATATTGTAATTCAACATGCATCAAGAAAAATCGCAGATCTTTCTGTTGAATACGATAAACCAGTTGGACTTGGAATTTCTGGACCGGGTATGACTCGGCTTCAGGCAGAGGAAAGAATTGAACGAGCAAAAAACGCGGTAGAAGCAGTGGTAAAATTACATAAAAGATTAAAGTTATAATTTTTTTCTACTTTTTATCCTTATTAATCATTTTAAAAATTGAGGGTAAGTGAATAGTGTAGGATCCATCTTTTTGAATAATAATCGGCTCTTCTTCCAATAGACCTTTAATATTTATATTGTACTTACCAGGTTTTTCAATATCTATAGTTTCTGGTGTGTCAACTTTTTCTGATTCTGCCTCAATTTTTTCAAGTGATGCTTTTCTATATTCGTCATCTGTTACAATATTGATTTCTTCTTTGCTTTCTGGTACTATCTTTTGATGTTCTGATATATGTTTCTTCATTGCTTTGCGAACATCTTTTGATTTGATTTTAACCCAATTACCTGATTTATCAACTACATTATCAATTTCAGTCCCCATTAACTCCACTATAGCTGAGTTTAGGTCTTTTCCTACTTTTTCAGTAATAGTTTTTCGAGCTTTTTCATCTAATGGTTCCTTTGTATAAAAAAAACGGTTTCCACTGCAACTAGGACATCCTTTTAAAAGTTGAGAGGACCCCTCTTCAAATATCATTCCACATTTTAGACATTGATGTGGCATTACTAATTTGCACCTCTACCAGGAATAATTTTAGTTTGAATCATATCATTGTCCTTTCGTATTGTTTTCAATAAATTTGCAGGACCAATTAGTGTTACTCTTGGTTTTCTAGAGTGACCAAACAGTTTTTGAAAAAATGATGGTTTGTCTTCACCTAGTCCTTCCATTTCCACTCCAATAAATGTATCTTCTTCTATTTCTTTCATAGTATTTTCAATTAAATTTGCCTGTTCAAAAGGTGTTAGACCTCGTTCAAGAACTAAAATTTTCCCCTTTTTTACCTCTTTTAATATAAATTGTAACTTTTCTGAAGAAGTAAGTTCATCTAGTTTATGACGTGATACTAGATTAAATGATATCTCTTTTTCTTTTTTTGCCAAACTATCTACCTCCGTTTTTTCTTTCTCTTTTTACTGAAATGATTGACCATTGTCGTATATAGATTATCTGAGTTATAGCCAGTTAATGCACTAATTGGGATTACAGGGTGCTGAGGAAAAGCAGATTTAAGTGTGGCAGGGCTAGATTCCTCCATATCGATTTTATTTGCTGCAATTAAAACAGGTAGGTTTCTTGCTTCAAGATTCCCAAGAATTGTAACATTTACTTGAGTAAAAGGATCCTGTGTTGAATCCATGACTAATAAAACCCCATCGATATCCTCAAGCCATTTTATAGATTCTATAACACCTTCAGTAGCCTCTTTTGCTCTTCTTTTAGCCTCATCTTTTGTAAGACCCCAGGTGTTCATAAACTCTTTATAATCCACCTTTGTTGCAACCCCTGGAGTATCAACAATATCCATTAAGAGAGAAGAACTACCATTTTCAACCTTTACATTTTTTTTCCATTTTGCCCTGCGTGTTTCGTGAGGAACTTCTGAAACGCTACCCATTATATCCCCAGTCCAGTCACGCAAGATACGATTAGCTAATGTTGTTTTTCCAACATTTGGTGGACCATATATTCCAATTTTTGCATGCTTTTTACCAAATATCCTCTGTAATATTGAGGCTAAAGAAACTTTTCCGAATAAACCCATCTAGCATCCTCCTAGTAACAATCCCTTTTGACGAAATTCTATATATCTTAAGTACTTTATTAGTTTAGTGGTTACAAAATACAAGATATTTTCTATTAATATAATTTAAATACTTTTATCTTAATTTAATGAAAATCCTTAAATAGCAACAAGCTTATTATCTCTATCCGTGGTAAATTTGGGAGGCATGATTTATTATGGTTGAGGAAAATATGATGGTAGAAGATATTGGTTCACTTAGAGAGAAATTACTAGCTGTATCAAATGAGATAGATGATATTAGAAATTCATTTGCAAAAGGTGCAGAAGATCTATCTAGGGTCCAGAGTATGTTAAGTGTCGGTGATATTGAAAGTATCAGTGGAGTAATAGAAAAATTTCAAAGTAAAGTTGATGAAGCAGAAAGACAAAGGCTAGAGGCATCAGAAGGTGCAAAGAAATATAGTGAGGAATTAGAAAAAGAAAAAGAACGTTTAATTAAACTCTGGGATGCCTATAAAAACCAAGAGGAGGAGCTAGCTAAAACTGAAAAAAGAATTAGCGAATTTGAAGAACGTACTAGACTTGCAGAAACCTCTAAAATGCAACTTGAAGAGGATCTTAATGCACGAATTGAGACATTAACCTCAAGACTGACAGAATATG
>CP070712.1:373707-403061 GCA_020350365.1 Thermoplasmatales archaeon
TGGGACCAGGTAGCTCAATATTTAATCGATGAGGGATTTCAAATCATAATATTAGGTGGCAAAAATGATATGGCCCCTGATATTGAAAATGAAAATATTATTGATATGAGAGGCAAAACAACAATTCAACACTGTCAGGAAATCATTTCAAATACCAGATTATTTATATCAACCGACTCAGGTCTTTTTCATATTGCATCTACTACTGAAACCCCAATAGTGGGAATATTCACGTGCGCTGCCCCAACAACTAGAACAACCAGACTTAATAATGTTTCATTTGTTTGCCCTAAAAATGATGTATGTAGATTCCAACTTACAAAAGGAAAAGATATAGTTACCTTTCATAAATGTAAATCAGTCAATAA
Organism: Thermoplasmatales archaeon; assembly: GCA_020350365.1. Classification (GTDB taxonomy): domain Archaea; phylum Thermoplasmatota; class E2; order DHVEG-1; family DHVEG-1; genus SG8-52-3. The sequence goes on from CP070712.1 coordinate 374,076, forward strand.
ATATGAATGTATAAAATCAATAATGCCAAAAGATATCATCGAATCAATTAAAAACTTTAAGGATATTGCCAATGATTAAAATATTATGTCACTACCCCTCGGCGACCGATGCATCAAGCTATTATAGAGGTATAGGTGTTATGAGTAACCTATATAGAATTGATGAAACTATTTCTCATGAGATGACCTCAATTGTTCATTGGAGTGTCTTGAAAGGATCAGATATCCTATTCATGCAAAGACCTTTTCTTAATGATCATGTACATGCAATTGAGATGGCAAAAGAATGCAATGTAAAAGTATGGATCGATTATGATGATCTATTAACTAATATTCCAAGCTGTAACCCATTTTTAAAACAAGTAAAAAAATCTCATAACTTAAGCAAGGAAAATATTAAAATCAATGTAGTTAAATGTCTTACATTATCTGATAAAATCACAGTATCTACCGAGCATTTGAAAGTAAAATTATCCGAATTTGTTGCAGCTGATAAAATAGTTGTTATTCCCAACGCTCATGATGATTATTTTATGCCAATAAATAATATGAAAATAGATAGCAATAGAGAAAAAGTTATTTTTTGGCGTGGTTCGGAATCTCATAAAAATGATATCTATGCTTTTGAAGATGAAATTAAAAAAGCAATGAATGATAACCCTGAATTTAAATTTGTTTTTATGGGTTATAATCCTAAGATATTTTTAGGCCATAAAAATTTTATTCACTTAGATCCAACAAATAACATAATGAAATACTTTAAAATACTTGATTCCATAAAACCATCGATAACAATTATCCCACTAGAAGAAAATGATTTCAATAGATCCAAATCAAATATAGCTGCTTTGGAATCTATATATTACAATTCATTACCAGTTACAAATTTAAAACATGAATGGGACAAATTATCGTTTATAACTAACAAAAATAATTTTTCTAATGATATTTCTGTTCTAATAAATGGTGATTACTCAGATACCACTAAAAATATTATTAAGAATGGATTGCCAATTGATAATCTTTTAACAAATTACAGGCATAATTTTAAAAAGAAATTCCTGTTATCAGAAGTTAATAAGAAAAGAATAGAAATTGCTAAACAGCTAGGGGGCATTTATGAATGAAGCAATGAAAATAAAACCAAAAATTGCCAAATATTTATCTGGCAAAATTCTAGATATTGGTTGCGGAGATAAAAAAATCACTGACATGGCCATAGGAATTGATGGCAGAGACCTACCTTCGGTTGACATTGTATTAAAAGATAAATTTGATATATACAATTTACATATGAAAGAAGAATTGCAAAATGTTAATGTAATTTTCTCTTCTCATGTATTAGAACATCTTTATGAGCCTTACACATTTATTTGGTCAACAAATGCAATGCTTTCAGTAGGTGGTTATCTTATTTTATATTTACCAGATGGGCGTAAATATGATGATTTTTCTAATCCTGAGCATTTACACACTTTTAGATATGAAATCTTTTTAAGATGGTTTAAAGCTTCTTTTGATGATCAGTTTGAAATAGTGGAGAGTGATTTAGATATTGAAGAAGATGACCATTATAGTTTTTATATAGTGGCAAAAAAAAGGTAAAACAATGCAATATAATCAAGGCAATATTTCATTTACTAAAATACTAGGTAACACTCTTGTCTCTCCCGACAGGTTAAAAATGATCAAAAATATGATTTCTCAAATTATTGTTAACAAATTTGGTGCAATCAATGCTGCTGAAATAGGGGTTTATAAGGGCGGTACATCAAAATTAATATTGGAGTGCTTAGAAAAATATACTTCTAAAAAAAATACATTCATGATCTTTGATACTTTTGAAGGCCTTCCAGATTCAACCAAAGATGTTGACTTGCATAAAATAGGTGATTTTAATGATACATCTCTTGAAGCTGTTAGAGAATATTTGTCTGGTTACAAAAATACCAATTTAACAATAACTAAAGGAATATTTCCTGATAGTTTCCCTCAAGATAAAAAAGATATGACTTTTGATTTTGTTCATCTTGATGTTGATCAATATCAATCATACAAAAATTGTCTAGAATTTTTTAATACAAGAATGTCTGAGGGTGGGATAATTGTTTGCGATGATTATGGTTTTTGTTCTTGTCCTGGTGCTAAAAAAGCAATTGATGAGTTTTGTATGGAAAAAAATATTAAATATCTACAATGTGAAACCAAACAAGCAATATTATTCTTTTAATTTTAATGTTTAAAAATTACAATTAAATTGCCTTAGGACTAACCTCCATTTTCCTAGCGAACACCAACAACAAGGCAAACTAAGGGGGCCATAAATTTGGCCCTCTTTTTCTATCTGAAAAATTCTTCTGTAGCAATTTTACCGTTATTAATAAGTAGTCTTTTTTCTGTGTTATCCAAAGGGTCCATACCTGACTTTTTCCCATCTGGAATAAAAATTGTTCTTGAAAGACCAGAAGAATCATAACTGAATTGAGGCCTTAACCAGCATCGTCTAACGGCCTTTATCATGCCAGCAAGCCCTTTAACTGATACTCTCTCATCTTGCTTGCCTTGCTCAATTAACTTAAATCCTAATGTCTCGGATGGTTCACCAAAACGATCAAAAACATCAATAGCAAAATTATTACATACGCCACCATCAACATAAGTTCCTTCTTTATCTGATCTTGGTACAAAAACTAAGGGAATTGACATTGATCTTCTTACAGCTTCAATAACTGACAAATCAGGTGTGCTTTTATAACTACAATATATTGCCTTTGATCTCTCAGCATCGGTAACCACTACTGTGAAATCAATTCCGAAAAAATCATTAAGCTGAGAAAAATTAATATCTTTTTTCCCTGTTTTTTCTAAAGTTATTTTGGATAAAACTTTTAGTATCTTTTCGCCTTTGTTCCATCCACCTTTCCTAATTAATCTCCATGTGTCTCTAAAAACACCAAAAGAATTATCAAAGAAATCTTTGAAATTAAGATCAATTAAATATTTGGTTACTTTTTTGGCATCCATTGAATGCAGTATTAGGAGATAGCCATAAATTGAACCCCCTGATGTCCCACATATTCGCTCTATGGCCGTGCTATCAATATTCTTAAATAGTTCTTCTGTAGCTCCTGCATAAGCTGGTAGAAGTGATCCTGACCCCGCATAAACAAGATTCTTAATTCCCATTAGGCCCTCGATTTTTAATTTCACAATTGGTTTTTATATCTTTGATTTCATCTTTAAGAAAATTAACATCATCTTTAATTTCCTTGATAGACTTTTCCATTTGCTCAACTTTATAAGTATTCAAACTAAAATCATTCATCATGATCTCAAATCTGCCTATTAATTTTAAGAATCTTTCAATCTCTGGTAATAGATCAATTATCTTAGTTATTTTCTTCATGAAAAATCTTACCATGGCACTATTTATTAAAACTAAACAGGCTATTGTTATGCTGATTGTTATAATAATTTTATCATCCATGGTGTGTTTGACCTATTAAAATTAACTACTCTTAAGAAATATTAACTCGTAGGGTAAGTATGTGTATACAATTTTACTATACCAGTAGCACCATCACCATCACCACATAATAATGATGCTGAAATTCTTGAATTTGCTGCGTTGATTGGCACTTGAACTCTAACTTGTAAATTTGCATTTAGACCTGATGCACCTCTAGTGAATGCTACTGCTGAAATTTCTACTTCTTCACCTACTCCACCACTATACAATCTCAATTCATAATCATCTTCTGCTGAAACATTTGAAACTAATGCCCAATGAATATCAAATGGTTTTGTTATAGTATTTGCTGGAATTATCTCAACTTTTGCACCCTCAGACCAAGCACCAGTATTGCCAGCGGTTACAGTTACCCCGTCTGCTGCTCTTGGATATGTGACTGCTGGACTATGAACATGGTAATAGCCTGTCTTAGAATAATCTACTAATGAAAATGATTGACCTGGGATATCATCTTTATTGCCTATAACGTCTTGCATTAGTTCATTAGCGCTTGCATTATTAGCATCTGTTACAAGTATTTCTTTTATTTTAAATCCTGACATGATTATTCCTCTACTATATGGCCTTGAGCTACTATTCTAAATGAATTTAAAGTCGAAAGATCATCTTGAATAATAATTTGTAATTCATCACCTGCATTACCATTTAATCTAACACTTACTCCGTTGTTATCTTGTCCTGAAAATGCTCGTATTGCTCTTACACCAAATGCACCACCACCTGATTTTGATGTATACTCTGTAACAACACATCTTTGAGCAAACTCCCCATTGTTTTTGACATTAAAAATAGTTCTATGGTCCCCATCTTTTTTTCTAAGAACAATTCCCTTGGTTAAAGATGCCAAATCGCCAAACTTGCTATCATCCGGTTCGGAACTACAAACTATATTTAAAAATATTCTTGTTATATCCCATTTTACACCTATGATTGGCTTTAAACTACCTATCACTGGCGTAGAACTACCATTAACATTTAATTCCGGAGATCGATTTTTTATTGTTGCGCTAGTTGTAAATGCATAATCTAATGGTGTGTCGATAGTAATTTCATTTACATTTATGCTTAGAACTTTGACTTGTAATGCTCTTTGCCCCTCTTGAATGCATAAATAAGTACCAGCAACAACGCTTGAAGCATCTACCACATTTACAATGTATGCTTCCAAAACTGTATTTTCTGATATTTCTAAATCAAATAAATCTCTGCAAACAAAATAGTCAACTACAGCAGTAGTTTGATCTTGAATATAGTTCTCTATAGATCTAGATGTAAAGCCGGTCACTTCAAACTGCCTTTATAATATTTATAGATGCAATATTACCAACCGATGCGCCAGGAGTGCCTGACTTCACTTGAAGTTGAATATATGGTGTTACTCCACTTGTTTCAAAAATTAATTGAATCTTTTGATCAGCATCAGTGAAAGAATAGCTACCAGAAACACCAAATACATTTGGTATGGTATAGTTATCACCAGAAGATGAAAATCTTGCTACTGCTCTGATTTCCACATCAATACTATCATTTATATCAAGATCAAGGAAAACCCCAAGCTTACCAAATCCCTGAAGGTTTATTTCATCACCAATATCCGCCCAATCACCTGTTAGATCTTGTGGAGATTCTATTAATGAAAAGAAGTTTGTCTGTAGGACATTAAGTCCCAGTTCATTACTTTGTAAGTTTTGTATGGCCATATTTACCCTCCTAATACATCTTCTTCTATCTCATCACGATCAAAAACGGCATCGATTAAATAAACTAGTAGCTTATCTTTTTTGTTTTGAGGCAATGAAGAAATTTGAGTATTAGTTAGTGCTTTTATTTTTTTTGCTATACTTTTCTTTTTTTCAATTTTTTGCAATTTAGCATTTTTTTTAATATATTTTTCTTCATCAAATTTAATTATCCCATCTTCAAGAATCAAGCATTCTATATTATCAAACTGCTCTTTAGTTATCTCTGCCAATTCATTTTGCTTGATATAGCTAGGATGGCTTGCTCCATCCTCTTTAGACCAATAACAACTTGCTTTGCCATTTACAAATGTTGCGTAATATTTCATATTTCCCTCTTTTTAATCTATTTTTTCCCAACTTATATATCCCTCATCATTACCAGAACTATATTTTATTGCACAGTTATCACCAGCATTCATAATTGCTTGCAGACTAACAGTTGTCCCGGCAGCAAAATATCTACAAATTTCTATATTAAATGGCATTACAATTACAGTACCAACATCACCATCAGTATTTTGCAATTCTTTTGCAGTGTTAGGTATTGCTGAAACCCCATCATATAATCTGACAAATGCAACACCATCCGTTGAATCAGAATCAAATAACTGCATATTATTTTCAGATTTAATTTTATAGATACCAGATTCTGGGATATCAATTGATTGCCCAGTAACTATTGCCCATGAAGTCGTTAATGCATATGTTGCACCTATGAAATTATAAAATTTACCATTGTTCCTTCTACCATCATGAATAGAAACAACTGATCCTCTTAAATTTGATGTCTCTTCTGTGACAAATCTCTGAGAAGATGCTGCATAAATTTTCCTAATTTCATTTGATGTTAAAGCTGATTTTTTATAAAAAATTTCTTCTATCTTCCCATCAAAGGCATTTGTTAACCCTACTGCCGTATCGTATGTCCCGCCAAAACATAACTCACTGGTTGTGCCATTGTTTCTTGTTGCTAAATTTGCATCTTTTTTACAAGAAACACATTTACCATCTACGAAAACTTTAATACATGTTGATAATTGGTCATAAACTCCAATGATATGGTGGAAATTACCATCTAAAAGAAATGTATCAGATGAATCAAATGCATATGTTTCTATTGAATTACCAAGATTATCATACCATACTTGTAGCTTTAACCTTGTTCCAGCATTATCGTGAAATAACGCAAAACTTCTATCAGTGTTATCAGCTTCACTCTTCATTACCAATGCTTGATTTGTTCCAGTTCTTTCAAACTTAAACCATCCACCAGTTGAAAAACTTTCATTTATAGCATCAAAAGCAGTACCAGCAGAATAAAGAGCATCGTTAGCACCATCAAAATCAATATAAGTGTTTGCCGTTCCAAAAATATCGGTTGCAGTCCCGATTGCTCCAACTTCCGTTAATGCCTCACCACCTATCCAGTCCTCATCTGCCCATGCACCAGTTGCATTGTTGTGCCAACCATAAAGGCCAGTTGTATCGGGGAAATCTGCGCTTGCTAGCTCGTGTTTTGTATCAAGAACTCTAAACCCTATTGGGTTTCTAGTGAACTTTGAATCAATTAATCTGAAAAAATTGTTTGAATTATCAAATTTGACTGTAACTACATCACCACTTTCAAGAGCACCAGCAGTCAATGCATAACCTGAGTTATCCACTATACTTTTAGCACCCAATGAATTTACATTTATTGTTGATGCACCTGTGTTTGTATTACCTACAATAAAACTAACCGTTGCCCCATCTGCATAACTTGTTAATCCTAGCTTACTACCTACAGGGGCGCATGCATAAGCATCAGCAGCACCACTATCAACATAGAATGCCCCACCGCTGGCATAATCACTTATTGCTTTTGTTGCCTGGTTGAGTGTTCCACTTGATAGAGCAATACCTGAGCTTTGAATTAATGTTTCTAACTCAGTTACAATTTGCATAAATTCAGATGCCGTTAAATTGCTACCAGTTACTTTCGTTGTAATATCCATTTAAACCTCAACTAAAATTAAAAATTACTTTTACAGGTGTTGGAGCTAGTTTTTGAAATAAACACCTTAATATTTCTGTTTTATCTGCACCAAAAGTAAAAGGGAATGTATATGGAAATACTCCCCCAGTAAAACTAGAATCACCACTTACATACATTATCCACCTTGGGTTAAGATCTGTTAAGATAAAAGGAAAAGTAAAAGGAAATGTTAAGCTATCTTGTCCTGCTGTTACAGTGATATTAAAACCTAGCAATAGTCCTAAGTCTTCAAATCCCTCTTTGGTACTAACGCCAAGTGATCTCAACTTTAAAAGTATAAACTCTCTTCTTTCATCTATTGTATTTTTAATTGGTATACAAGCATCGGGTATGCCCAATGCTTTTTCCCATTCTTCTATAAGTTTTGTAGTCTTCAAAGGATCATATTGATTAGAGATCTCTTGCAAAATATTTTCTGATCTTGCAATCTCTAATGCAAGACCAACAAATAATTTTCTCAAATTACTATTGGGAATATTTTTAGCACGGAAAAGTTTATCGTTTCTTAGATAATTGACCGTTGCTTGAGTTTCATCTGAATTGGTTATTTTAATACTCAAAATGTAACCGTCCCTAATAAACCAATTTCACCCCTACCAATTGTAATGGCAGTACTAGGTGAGGTTAAAGTGAAAGATTGCAATGCTTGATTGTTTTCAGGATCAACCGTATTAAATATTGCAGATTCATAAGCGTTCTTTTCTATGCTTTCGCCTACATTTGTTTTGTCTAAAAAGAATGCCTCTAGATTGTTTTCTATTGCTGTCCTCATTGTTGGGGTATCAGGTAATATTGTGTTGAAAGTAAAGTTTGTAGTAACTGCCGTAGGTCCACTAACGATTACATCATCATCGCTGATATGAGCTGGTTTAATTGTTAATATTTGAGTTTTAACAGCACTCACCTCTGTAGCTGATGGTATGGGGGATGAATCATTATCTCTTGTAAAATATATTTGAGTTTGACCTTCCTCCACTAAAGAGTAAGCTGCTACTGGTGTGCCTGATGCCGGACTTGATGGGTTTCCAGAAATGGCATAAGCAAAATTATCATCATCTATTTTTATAGTTTTTGCTCTGCTCACGTTATATTCACTTTCTGCTGCTCCGGACACCGTAACTTTTTGACCATCTTCAAGACCGTGATTAGTTAAATTGAAAACTGCCACTTCATTTCCTGCTTGCGTCAAACTTGAAGCACTTAAATTCCCCTGAGTGTCATCAACATTAAAAACCCATACACGAGTGACACCTGTTATTTTTTTTGCTTCTACTTCAATGGCATTGGCATTAAAAAGAGAAACCGGGTTTTGAACTCTGAAAAGAAATCTCTCATTAAAATCATCATCAGTTTCAAGATCACTTCCCCCTGAAATACCATCAGATTGAACATAAGCAAGATCATCAACCCCAGCGATAGGTGTTGTGAAAGTTAATTCTGCCCCGGAATCTTGATTTACACTTGATCCCTCATCGTCTGATACTACATCTAATGTGGCGGTGATGGCACTTGATGTTATGGTTCCAGTGGCCGGAGAGGATGCCCCAGCATCAACGGCATAGGTAAAAGTGTCAGAAGTTGGTGTTGATAGTATTGTGAAAGTTCCATTGTATTCAGTTTCATTTGCTCCTGAAATGGTCACATCAATATTTGCTGCATACTCATGATCCGATGGTGTTGTGACAGTTGCAATTCCTGCTGATTGAGTTATTGACGTTACAGTAATTGAATTCGTTGCAAGTGTTACCGTTGCTTGCACCTCATAAATTTGACCATCGCTATCAGTCAATTGTGTTCCACTTGGTACATTTATACCAGCTGTGCCAGTAGCTGTTACTGATCCAATCGAGTTGGTCGCAGCATTTCTTTCAATTCCAAAAATTGCAGCATGCCTTTCAAGGTACTCCCCTGTAGCTGTGTCCCAAAATAATTGAGCTAATAAATTTGATGCAAGCTTTGACATATCATAAAGCCTGCCAGCTATGCCGAAAATTAATGCCTGCAAAAAAGAATTGCGCAAGAATGGATTTGATTGAGGCAGATTTGACTTTACGTCAGACTTCATTCTGTCAGATATTTCTTTTCTATTTTCTGGAAAATTTAAACTCATTTTTAAGACCCTGTACTTTCAAAAGCATCAAAAAGAAATGTGTTTACTCTATCGTCAATTTGATCAACTTCCACTGTAAATGTTACACCACGACTTGTTAAATTCCCAACTGCCTCTACACTTTTTATTAATAAATCATCAATCATCCACTGCAATCCGTCATTAATTGCATCTACGCCAATGTTTATCGACTCTTCATTTGTTCTTGCAGAATCTAGTAGCCAGAATTTTGACCCAACCTCGTAGCCGTCCACTTCATTTAACTCGTTGCTCCAATCTCCACGCCTATATTCTGGTTTTATTACCTCACTCTCATCTGCTCGTTTCTCGCAAAGAACACTCATCCTTATGGCGGTATCAAGCCCATCAGTTAGAACAAAATCACCCTTGCTATTGAAATCAATATCGTAGTAACCAGAAGAATTTTTTTCCAAAGCAATATCCAAACTCATAATAAAGATGCTCCTGATACATTTAAAGGCGCTGGTGTAGGTGCTACACTATTTAAACCCGTTATACTTATTGTAAGGTTTAAAAAAGCATCTCTCAATATTTTTGGTAAATCTGAATTCAATGGATCTAAAACATTTGATGCGTTAACTATATCAGTTATTATTTGCGCTTCTGCTGTATCTTTTGAACTTGTATCAATTATTGAACTCGTAACCACACTCCATGTGTTGGCGCTTGTTGCTGGTGGTGGATTAACAAAATCACCTGCCAAAGTTACAAATGTGCTGGAATCTATGGCCACTCTCCATGCATTTGCAAAAGCTGTAGCGCCATCTAGTCTGCTATTAGTTACACCCAATTTATCAAGTTCTGATTTAAATGTTGCTTTATCAAAAGTAAATGGAGTTACTGCATGGGTAACTTCTGCAATTTCTGCTTTAGCTGTTACTCTTGCATCAAGCCAATCTGAAAAATTTGTAGTCCATACCCCTGTTTCAACTAATGGCAAAGCAGCAAATGTTGATTGAAATGTTGCGAGGGAATCAATTGCCATTAGATTGTTCCTTTTATAGCATCTATTAAATTTTTAATGGCCGTAAATTGAGCTGCATTATTAGGCGCAGAAGTAGCTCCCATAACGCTGGCATGGGTATGCGTTATTATCTTATCTAATATATTAACAATTTCATCAAGTAATTCAGTTGTTGAGTTACCAAGTGCTATTTTTTTGCCCACTAGTTTTGTCTGGCCATCATTTTTAAAAATAACATAGTTTGTTGAAGTTGGGTTAAAAACGACAACCTCTCCTGCTAATAATTCTTCTTCTGTAAATTTAAGCTTATTATTATACTCAACACCTACTTTGTTTTCTTCTGATCCAAGAACATTTAGCATAATAACTAGTGGTTTATCGGATTGTTTGGGTATTGAAGCAAACCCATATGGTTTTATAGATTCATAATTACTAGTAGTCCCTAAATAAGAACATTGACCAAACTCATCTGTTCTATCGAGTGTGACCAGTGCCTTTTTAATTAAGTTTTTAAATTTACCAATCAAGGTCATTTCCTATTTCATCAATTTGTTTAGAAAATATTGGCCTATTTTCTTCTAGTGAATAAGCATCAGGTGGGACCAGTTCAATATTAGTGAAAGTTCCATCATTGCTCTCTGTATATTCTACGGACTTTATAAGCATATCACTATCTATATTAGCATAATCATCAACAACTCGTGTGATTTGGTTTATATCCCATAGACCTATTAATTTTTCATGGCCGTAGACTGTACAATTAAATTTTTGCGATCTTGCTCTTCTGATATTACATTCCCATTGTGCCAATTTTTTTGCCTGGTCTATTGTTAAATCCTGGTCTACAACTATTTCAAGTTTTTTTGTAATATTCATATCTCTATCTGTGGCAGTTCCGATTATTTTGGTCTGCCCTTCATTGCTGATATTTGATGTTGATGATGCCTGACCTACTACACGATATTCGCTATATCTTCTCGAGTAATCATAGCTTGCTGATCCGGTAAGAATATTATTATTATCACCATTTTTTTGATTTAATAGTAGTGTTGTATTTCTTATTAAACCTGTCCTAATCATATTAAGATTTCCACTGCCATCTGAAACAAGCATAAATTGAGATTTTTGAGCAAGCCTTTCAAGAAATGAAAAAACACTCTCCCCCGGTTCGGCACTAATATCTTTTTTATAAGTATTTATTGCACCAGTTTGATCAATTATTATTATATCACTCTCAATGTCTGCTAAAACTCTTTGAGCAATAGTTAAAAAAGAACTAGGCCCTTTAAATGTCTTTGAATCCCAAACACTACTATCAACCAGGACACTTGCTTTAGATCTCCCCTGGATGTTTATAGTGTGGGAATCTGCTGAATAAATTGGTTCTATTATATCAATGTAGCCATTAAAAATTTCTCTTGCTCCTATGAAAACAGAGCACTCAGCATTATTTTTAATTGGATAATTTTTTATTGAGTCACTTGTGGCAGTAAATTGTAAGCTGTGACATATTTCATCTATAGAGTGGGTTACTTTTGCTGTTAAAAATCCTGTATATTTTTGCCCATTAATTTCTAAATCCATCTAAACACCTATCCACTTATTATTTTTTTTATCCCATCAATTTCTGAGGTATTTAGTATGGAATTCAATTTCATAATCGTTTCATAATTATCAAGAGTACCATAATACTTATATACAAAAGGTGTTAATGATTCTTTTCTTGCTGTGACAGTTTGAACTTTATTTATTGAAACAAGTCTATTATCTGCAAATTTTCTGTACTCTTCTCTTATTGCATATGTTCTTTTATATAACTCATCTGGTAGATCTTCTATTATGGAACTAAATTGTGACTCTAAATTTTGGGATATATTAAGAAGATCTTCATCGCTTTCAAAATCAATATCGCTGGCATTTAAATAAGCATTTGATAGAGCGCCCACATTAATCGTTTGATTTATTATGGTATCATTATCAATTTGAGATTCCCTGACTTTTGTTGTTGGCCTTAAGCTTTGATTCCCAGCAGTAAAACCATAGAACTCAGCTAGTAGATTTACTTTATCCCTAGGGTTTTCAATCAACTCATTTAAAGAACTAAATAGATCATTAAAATAACCAGCAATTAATGAAGGTGCTCTTATTGCAGATGATACCGCACTCCTAGCATCTGATATAAGTCTTTTAAAACTAGAAATATTATCTGTTACCGATGCTGCAAGACGACTTACATCATCAAATTTATCATAGACTTGATTTAAAGAGTTTTCTGCCTCAAGTATTGTATCAGCAAATGCAGTGGACCATTCTTGAAATCTGTCAATAATAGCGCTTGATATATCTAGACTTAAACTAGGAAACTTGAAAAGCCCCTGACTTGATGGGAATATGTTTTTTGTTGGTATGCTGAAACTCATCTCAAAAGTAGCTTCATTTATACTTTGTAAAGATTCATTAATAGTATATGGTTCGGCAACTACTTGTAGTTTACCAAAGAATGGATGAACTAAAGTTCCAGGACCCTCTTTATCAAGAGCATTTATTAATGCCCTCTTTTTTGCAAAATAATTAGGCCCTGTAATGACTCCCGTAATAGAAAAATCTTTTTGCATTTTTCCAAGGTCTTCAATGAATCGTCTGTCGGTATTAGGATAGACATGTTTTATTAATTTCCTACCACCAACCGTTATATGATCACCTTTAGGTAAAAATCTAACTCCACGAAAAGATGCTTTAAATAATTGGTTAAAAGTACCCATTAAATACCAACCCTTGAAAGTCCTACATCAAGGAAACCTGTTTTTTGTAGTTGCATAGATTGAACTTGTTTTTGTCTGTCTTTTAAATTTATATCAAGGACACCACTAAAATTATTTTCATTTTGAATTGGATTTATTGTATTAGGTTGTTTGTTTATAATTTCGGATTTTATAGATGAATTGCCTCCAAAAAATTCACCAATTGATTGAAATATTCCTGCTGTCTTTTTGATTGCACTTGCCCAATTATTTAATGCTCCTGCAACAAACCATTTTTTTAATTCCTTCCATTTTAATATTAATGTTGCCAGGCCTGCTGATAACAATGATACTGCTGTTACTACTAACCCTATTGGGGAGGCAATCATTCCTATCAAAATAATTAGAACTGGAATTAAAGCAACAATTCCTGCTATTATGGTGTAAAGTTTTAATGTGCTTTTGTCTGTTTTTGAAATAGATCTTACAAAGTTTGCTAATTTATTTGTTAAATCAGTAGCAAAGCCTAAAAATCCAGTATCACCAACTGAAATATTTAAACCTTCAAAAGCACTCATTAAAGACCTTGTTGCCCCTGTTAAACCTTTCATTTGTACAGATGCAATTTTTTCTGTTTTCCCACCAGCTTGACCTAAAAGATCAACAAATTTCCTAATTGATTTATGCCCCTCAGATAGCAGCCCGACCATTGCTGGACCTGCTCTAAGACCAAATACTTCCATTGTTTGAGCTGTGTTTATTCCTCTTTTTTGAAGAATCTCTATTATATCAATTAATGATCTTAAGTTACCCTTAGAATCAACTATGTCTTTTTTTCTAATTTTTAATTTTTTAAAAATTTTAACAGCATCTCTTGTAGGATTTACAAGTTTTGTCATCATGCCTCTTAAGGCAGTACCGGCCATACTTGCTTCAATATTTCTTTTACCAAGAGTTGCAAGTATAGCTGACGTTTCTTCAAGGGATAAACCCATAGATTTCGCTACTGATCCACCATATTTAAAGGCCTCTCCTAAACTTACCAAATCAGTTTTTGAATTTGTAAAAGCTTGCACTAAAACATCATTAACTTTAGTTAAATCTTTAACCTTTATTTGGAAGCCTGCCAAAATTCCCGTAACTATTTCAGCAGATGATGCCATTGATAAATTTGCTGATGTAGCAAGATCTAAAACAGGAGATATTGCACCTAATATTTTATTTGTCTTTAATCCTGCTTTTGCTAGTACACCCATTGTGTCTGCGACTTCAGTAGCTGTGTATTTTGTTGTTTGCCCTAATTCTTTTGCTCTATTCCTTAATTTAACAAAGTCTGATGAAGTAGCATCTGTTAACGCTTTTACGTTATTCATTGCCATTTCAAAATTAGCAGACATCCTTAGGGCATTTGCCCCCGCTAATGTTAGCGGTAACGATACTTTATAAAATAAATTTTTCCCTACCTCTCTTATTTTTCCTGATGATTTTGCAATTTTTGCAGTTACTTTTTTAAAACCTAATGCAGCTTTATTAAGAGATTGAGTTAACTTTTTACTAGATGATTTTATTTTTTTTGCTATTCTAGAGAATCTATCAAGCAGGACAAAAGAATAAGTTACTTTATTAGTCATATCATTGTTCTTTTTTGTTTATTCGATGAGCAATGTTATTTAATTCATATATTTTACTAATGGGCATTTCTTCGATTTCTTTGTAGGTTATACCGCCTTTTAGGAATATAATTAAATTCATTTTTATTATCTCCAAATCAGTATTGCTTTTTTTTAACTGACTTGGGAAATAAACAAAAAATCTTTTATGTAACCCCCCATCATGTCTTTGATATCTCTATATGAGATTTTATCAACTATTGTATCAGTGATTTGATATTGTTCATTAACAAATGATGTTAATTTTAATATCCATTTAAAGTTATCAATACATTTTTCAATATCAAAGCCAGAAGAAGATAACATGAAAATTAATTCTTCCCCTGATAAACTATCAAGAGAAGAATCACTTTCTTTTTGAGATTCTGTTTTAAATTCTTTTTCAGATACCGTCATAATTGCTTTTGATATTTCTTGATCTATTCTAGAAACATACTTATACACTTTACCATTTGGAGACTTAAGACTAATTGTTGTTGCGTCTACTTGCTCGCCTTTAGATGCAATTTGAAAAGTATCTTTAATTATGTAATCCATTTAAACCTCTTATACCGCAGGATCAGCAACAAACTCTAAAGATATAGTTGTGTCCGCACCTGTCTCAACCTCATAATCATTAACCAAAGCTGCATTGGTAAAAGTTCTTGTAAGATCATCACTTGAAACTTCAATCAGATTATCATTAAGTGCTGCTTTCCATTCACGAATAGACTTGATGTTTTCAGCAGTTGGATATAACTCGAACATCACTTTACTCATCTTATCTTCTGCATTTTCTGAAAAAACTACTTCTGTTTGCCCTGCTCCAATTGATGAGCCTCTCATGTTATATTCGCCAAAGCCCTCAGTGTACTTAAAAGTGTTTGGAACTATCGGATATAAAATATCATTAATGATAATACTAGGGGTTGATATTGTCTTTTTTCCCATTTCAATTGCTCCTATGCAGTTGTAAAGCTAAGTTGAACACTTCCAGTTATATTTGCAAGTTGTGTTACTATTGGTGTTTGCATTGTTAATGCTACTGATCTTCCAGCAAGATTTATTGTTACACTTAGATTATCTTTATAAAAAGTCAGTGCTGTCTCTCCTGCTTGAGTCAATACAAAGTCCTCACCTGATAGATCACCATAAAGTTTAATACAATAACCAGTAATGACTTGCTCATTTGCCATAGATCTTCTTGGTAGAATTGCACCGGTTGTAAGTCTTGATTGAGCAAATCTTGATTTAAGATTGTTGAAATAATACTCACGAATTCCTGAAATTGTATCAACAAAGTTTAGATATTTAAATGATGTGTCGGTATTGCTTGCAGCATCGGTCTTATAAGTTGTAACCATCTCACCAATAATAATAGATGATCTACTAATATTATTGCCAATAACACTTACACCAGCAGTGTTAAGATCACTTACCTCAGAGTCTGTAAAACCTTTGCCAGTAGGTATGATTGGAAGACTGGTCATTGGTGTATTGAAATATGGCAAAGATCTTATAGCATCACCACCAAAGGAATCTCTTGCGCCATTTGTACCAGCTATTGTTAGGCTTGCAATTGAAACGTTAGGGGTTAGTCTTAAAGATCTAATGGCAGCAAATTGAGCAGAGATAACACCATCGAGTTCAAAGATAGCTGATCCCTTGTAGGCAGTATCACTAACTTCTTTGTTACCAATAACAACAATTTGTTGGTTATTTTCTGATGTGTATGCTGAAACCAAATCAGCTTTTGAATCTGTATTGGTCAATATTGCTACACCATCTAAGACTTTGTTATCCACATTCCAACGTGCACTCATTAAAGTTTTGATTGTAGAAATAGCATAATAAGCTGGGTAAACAATAGTTTGATATCTAACACCATCGATTGGTGTAAATACATCTGTCAAAGTTGGATCGGTTACACCACCATTCATGGCAACAACTGATTTAGTAATGCCTGCAATTGTTCCAGATGCTCTTAATCCTATTTTGTTGGCTATCGTTCCCTTGTTCTTTGCCGTAACTGTAATTGTTCCAGCGGAGTTTGAAGTAGTAAAAGGTGCGTCTAAATCCGCAGCTGTAAGAACATCAAGAGCATCACCAATATCAGTGGCAGTATCACCACTGGCAACGGCCACCTCATAAGAATTATTTTCACTAGATCCAATATCAAAAGTAATTGTTCCGGCCTCTGTAGCAGTTCCAGAAATGACAAATTGCCCTGTAGCTGCAACACCAGCCCCATTATCATCAAGAGCAATAACATCAACTTGAGATTTATCATTGATTGTTTTAAATGCCCTAAGTTCTTGAGCAATCAAAGAATCACGGCCAAATAAAGAAGCTATCTCAGCAGTTGATACGTCTTCATTTAATTCCCCACTTGTAGCACTTCCCGAAGCTGTTTTTTGACCTAGGAATAAAATCTTTTGATCTGTATTAGCAACCCTTTGGGATGCACCTAAAATATTTAACGTTGTTTTTGGTAAGCTTATTTGTTCACCCATAATTAATTACTCCTGATCGGTCTTAAGTGAATTATCTGCTATTATTGTATCAAAACTATTTACGATATCATAATTAATATCTCTAAATGCAACGTCATCTGAAGTTGTATTTATATCATCTATAATGATCTCGTTAGTTATGTTAAAAGTAAACCTATGTATATACCATGCACCTGTAAATTCCTCAGCATCATGAGATTCAAAAATGATACTTGAAAAATCATCAATACTGTAGGGGTTTGGTAGGTTAAACCCCAAAAGAGATTTGAAAATATATTTAGATTCTTGAATGCATTCATCATAAGAGGCACGACCAGCAATGTCCGATCTAGATGGAACAAAAAAGTATACTTCAAAACCAGAGACAAGTTTTTGCCTATACTCATCTCCTTTAGTTGGAGAGTAAGTCGAGTCATTATCTGTTTGTCTGTTTTTAGATGCATTTGTTGCTATAGGAGTTACAAAGGCCCACCAATTATTTGATAATTGTTTTGAGTATGCCAGCTTACAAACATCTAAGCTTACCCCGCCTGATATTCTTAGATCATAATGGACATAACCACCAAAACCTTCACTTGCCAGTTCTTTAGATGTTGTGAAAGTAAAAGTCGTGTCATTTACTTTTGTTACGGTTTTAATTCCTGAAAATCCACCGACACTATTTTCTAAAATATAACCAATTGTTGCATCATCTGGGTTTTCTGTTAATTCAATTGTGAAAGTATTCCTATTAGGGACTGTGTTTAGGGCCCAATCACCATTGTACTCACTAACATCTGCCCCGCCGATTGTAATTTCTGGTTGGTCTGCAATAGATTGGTAATCCAATGTTTGATCATGTGGAATGCTTGTTGTTACTGTGGCGATAAAATCGGTTGTCACTATTGATGATATTGGAGTTTTTTGCTTTGAATCTACAATTGTACATACATCACCAGTGTCAAGACCATGAGCACTTGAGGTTACTACGGTCACGACACCAGCAGCGTAGGTTATTGTTGATATATCAACTTTTTCACTAAATTTATCAGAATTTTTAGGCAATTCTTTTCTAAGTTGAGTTATTACATCTCTTAAAAACATTATTTTAATGCCTTTTTAATTTCTCTATTCATAAATTTTTCAATATCTCTTTCATTTCTATTTATCCAAATTTTAATACCTGGTCTTGGTTTTATGTTTTTTGATCCAAATTCTAACGCAGGAGCATAATCAACATCTTCATAACCTACATCCATTTGAGTATGGCCACGCACCAAGAAATTAGATGATTTTCTTAGTTTTCCAGTGAAGTTTGCTGGTGTTTCACCTGGCACAGATGCAACATGTTTAAAGCGCCTGCCACCCTTTATTTTTCTTAAAAAATAAGTCCTTCCTGCTCTTGGTTTTCTAAGAAAATCTTTCCTTAGATCACTTATGATTTTTTTACCAGAAAAATAAAATCCCTGCCTAATACCTTTACGCATATCCTGAGTAATATTATTTATTTTGAATATTACTTTTCTAGATTTGCCTGTAGTTTTTATTTGAATCATTGCAGGTTTACCTCTATGGATTTATTGCCTCTTAAAGCGCAGTATAAAACCATAAATTCATTATTCTCATCTAAATTTTCTAGTCTTAATATTCTATAATTTTCTGATCTCCATTCTACCATTGCTTCGGATGTTAGAGATGCTTTATATCTTATATAGAAAAGATGTGTTGCAGTTCCAATCTGGTTTACACCGTCAAAAATATCCTTGCCAGATGTTGTTTGAACAGATGCCCATACATTGGATATATCAGTGAATGATTGAGTGTAATCATAATCTGTTAGAGTGTCAGGCGATGCTATATCCCTGGACTTAAGTAGTATTCGGCTTTTAAGATCACCAACGCAAACTTTTCTTTTCTTAATGTCAATTCTTTGACACCTCATAAAAACCTCAAAGGATAATATCAATTATCCTATATTTTTCATAAATCATTCTGGCAGTTGGCGGGATTGCAGT
This sequence comes from Thermoplasmatales archaeon, assembly GCA_020350365.1. Classification (GTDB taxonomy): domain Archaea; phylum Thermoplasmatota; class E2; order DHVEG-1; family DHVEG-1; genus SG8-52-3. Next base: position 393,377 of record CP070712.1, read on the forward strand.
AGAAATTTTACTTAAGATCTCTATACAATCTCCTCTATTAGAATACATGAAAGCAATATGAGAACGCAATGCAATTAAAATATCATCTGGAATACTAGATGAAGTTGTGCCATAGCCTGCTTTAAAAGTAATTTGTATTGCTTGAACTCTATTATCAAGATCGGGAAATGTTTTATTATCTTTCAATATAATTTTTGAAAAATCATTTTCATCAGTAGAATAAAAATTATCAGTATCAAAAGTAGTTAAAACATCATCAGTGTAGTATTTAACACTATCAAGCTCAACGAATCTTGATTTTCTCAATTCCTCTTGATATGACCAATAATCACGATATGTGAGAAACTGCGTTGTTAACAACTGCCTTTTTGTATACTTTTGTACAAAATCAACTGCACCACTAATTAGTAGTGTTAGAAAATCATCTTCACTTGTTTCTGTTAGTTCTATCTTCAAATAGTTTTTTATTTGATTTAAAGAGATAACATCAAGTGGATCAGTGCTAGTCAAAGCTTTGTATGTATATGGTCTCACTCAACAAAACCCTCTTTTTTAAGGCATTTATAAATATCCTCAGGCATCTCAACTTTTTCACCAACTTTAACAAATCTCTGATTTTTATTTGAGAACGAATATTTAAAAACTTTCTTAACTTTTGCTAAAACTTTTTTTTGTTTCTTATTCTTAATCATGGCTATCTCTTTGCTATCTATTTAATTGGAAATGAATGAGGGCCATAAGGCCCCCATCATTAAATTACGGATTAGAAATTGCAGCAATCTCATTTTTGCCATGAGCTACTGCTGAGACAATACCATCGGCACTGTCAGTAGAAACAATTGAAAGTCTTAGATATCTTTTAAGGTTATTCACAACACCTAAGCTTGAAATCAATTGAGAAGCACTAAGTGCAGCATCTGCCTCTTGTCCTGTTTTAACATCACCAATTAAATTGGTATCTGCGACAACATTACTTGTGGCGAACGAATCACTATCACTTTCTTCTAGTAGAGGTGTAAAAGTTCCAGTTGTGTAATTTACACACTGAGTAAAAACAATACCACCATCATAGTTTTTAGTATCAATAATTTCTCCCACTGTAGTGGTGTCAGTATTGATAGTCTGAGGTTCTAAAGCAATGATAGGGCTTAGTTGACTTCTAATATCTCTTATTGCACCCATTATAAAACTCCCTTAATTAAGCTGAAACAACTTGCAGTTTGATTGCTTCATAGTTAGTAACTGCGCCGCCTGTTCTTTTGCTAGTGTAAAACTTAACTCTACCCTTGTCAGTGATATTATCACGAATAAGAGTTACACCAACTTTATCAACAATGTGATAGCCAATTCCAAAGTTACCATAAGCAATTGGCAACGCTGCAGCTGCAATTGCTGGCATATCTGATGCAAATACAACTGGTTTGCCTAATAGCAATAGTTGACCAGCACCATTTCTAAGGATTTGAGGATCAATTAGGTACTCACCACTTGTCGATGCCTTAAGCTTGATAACCTCTCCCCATGACTCACGCTTCATCATAAAGCCTGCACCAGCTTGATAGATTTCTTGCAATGAATTTTGAAGACTAATCAAACCATCAGCAGTAATTGCAGCGGCACTACCACTATTGATTTGCTCAAGTGCATTTCTTTGATAAGTCCCTGCACTTGCCCAAGCAGCATAGTCAAGAATACCACGAGGCTTCCCAGCACCATCACCACTAACAAAAGCTGTATTTTCTGTACGGCCTAATTTGTTGTTGATTTTACCTTGCAACCAAGCAGCTACATCAAAGCCAGCATCATCAAGAAGTTTTTGAGTAATTTTGGGTTCCGCATATTGCTCATGCGTGTAGATTTGTAGCAATCCAATGTTAGGTTCAGCAGTGTTGGTCCTAGTAGATGTTTCAGTTACCCAACCGCCGCTTGTTGCCTCATCATCATCAATGATCAACTCTACATGATCACTAGCAGTTGTAATAACTGTTGCCACTGATCTCATAGGAGAAGTTTCAAAGTTTCTTGTTACCATTTTTGACAAACGGTCAGGTCTTACCCAATAGCCACCTTGAGGATTGATTCCAACTTGCATTGTTTTCTGCTCAAGATCTTGAGCACTAATGCCAGTTCCACCCAAATAGCCCATCAAACCTTTCTTGGCGATTTCCTGATCAATGTGCTTACCTGATCTGATATATCCAAGAAGTTTCTCTTCATAAATATCAAGATCACTTTTCTGTTCACCAGCTCCATTAACACCACGAGCAAGTTTTTTCTCTAACTCATCAAGGCGCTTTTGTTGATCTGCTTTTTCTCTGTTAACTTGTTCTACTTCACCAGCAATATCAGCTGCTTTTTTTGATAGGTCTGTGATTTGCTCATTATATAGACCATCATATTTTTTTTCTAAACTTGTGTTTTTGTCTTGAACTGCTTGAACAAGATCAGCAAGTTCGCCAACTTTTTTAATCAATGCTTCTGGCATTACATACTCCTGTTAATTGTTTCATTAATTTTGTAATTTTGTATAATTTTATCCATTGATTCAAGTAGCTCATTGCGAGACTTTTCTTCAATTTCATCTTTTGAATCATTGCGAACAAAAGATTTAAGATGATATATTATTTCATTAGTATCTTTATTTGAAATCCCATAATTTTTAAGAAATTTAGAAATATCTGTAATTGTATTACATGATTTTATATCTAAGATATTTGCATTAGTGTTCATGGGAAAAGTAACAAGAGAAACCTCATACAAATCAAGCTTTTTAATTTCCCTTACCATTTCGCCTTTGTATTTTTTGAATTCAAACTCTCTTGCAATATAACCTATGCTTAAATCTGTAATTACTTCTTGTTTTGCTAAAGCATATGTTTCTTTTCCTGCCTGAACTTCAAGATTGATATCACCTGAAACCAAAAGTCCTTCATCGGTTTCTTTATATTCATTCCAGCCGCCGATAACATAACCATGATTGGCCATCATCTTTATTTTTTTCCCTGCTTTTTTGTTTTTAGCAAGACTTTCTTTAAATGCTCCTGGCAAAACCCTATCACCACCTCTATCAACATCATTAAAAGTTGATCCTATACCGCTTATTCTGCCATATGTTTGGTTTTCTTGTTTTACTTCTAAAGCATTATCTATTGAGAATGGGATTGTTATTTTTTCCATGAGTACTCCTGTACTTCAATGATATATTTAGTTTTTTTAATTGTACACCGCACACTACTCAGAAATAAATTGCACACTGCATCTACAATTTATAATATTATCTAAACTCGCCCCTAAGCTTTTATCTCCTGGATGCATTAATTGCTCACCCTTAACTATAAATGGAGATGATATATCCACAATCTGAGCATCAGCAAGAGCGTGCCATGGTCTTGTTTTGTTATCAAGGATAGCATCCCATCTTTTCTGTGGTTTTCTTATTTTTTCTAATCTATATAATGTCTCAGCTTCTATTAGTTTTGCCCTCTCACTAACTCTTTGAACTTCATTGGCAGATATTGTGTTGGATCTAGTGCGATTAATTTTCTTGAAGTCTTTTTTAACAATTTTTGCCAACTCACTACTTTTAGGTTCAATACCTTGTTGAGCAAAATCCTTAAATGCCTTTTCCATTGTCTGGCCTAATCTCTTTTGAGTTGTAGATATTATGTAACCAGCTTGCTCGAAAGATGTTTGCTCTATATATTGCTTAATCTCAGTTTTTATAATGGCATCGCCTATGTTCCCAAGTTTTAATTCTTTCCTTAATTGCTTTGAAAATCTACTCATAGTAGTGGCAGAATCTTTTTGTATTAGCTCGGAAAGTTGATTTTGATAGTTTGTTATATCTGGGGCAAAGCCAGTTTGTCTTATTGTTTTTACAGAATCATTACCAATTTTATTAAAAATAGAGCGCAGTTTTCTATTAAGCCTCTTTTCGTTTTTTAATTTTAACGGCAGTTCTTTTATAGCAGCGTCAGATTCCGGGGATAAACTTAATAGTGCAGGGGCAATTACCAAAATTGAATCTTGGTCTTCTCCTTCCTCTTGTTTTAATTGAATATCTTTAATGCCAGACATTAACCCTCTTTAAAATATTTCTTTGTTGCTACTCTTAATTTTTCTTCTGTGTAGCCTGCGTTTCTTAAAATATTTTGGAAGGATGATTTAACTTCTTCTTCATCTTCTTCACTAATATCATCCATGCTATCAAAGTCCTCATCGATAGGGACAAGACTAGATTGGCGAAAAATAACATCACCATCTGGCACAGGTTCATAGTCGTAAAGAGATCTTATTTCGTTTATAGATAAAACCCCTGAATCTTTTTTCATCTTTATATTATCATTTGATCGTTCTAGAAGTGCTGTAATCTCTTGCTCATTATATGAAAGTTTCCAATCTCTTAATTCTGGATATCTTGGTTGAAGAAAAATAGTTAACTCATTTAGTAGTCTATCGGCATTTGGCAAAATAGCGTCGTCGTAAACTGCCTGCCTTGCTTCATTATAGTTATCCATCGTCATATGATCGGGAGAGATAAGAGGAATAGGGATATCGAAATTTTTATAAATCTCAAACCTGTTATCTTTTTTATTATCTTTGAAATCCATGTCACGGTTTGTCTGTGATAGTTCTTTTAAATCCATTTTCCCAGTTCCGCTTTCAGCAAGCATAACTTTGCCAGCGTTATTATCTCCTGTTAATTCATTATTAACCTGTGCTTTAAGTTTGTTGAACTGGTCATCACTCAAGACACCCTCTTTTAACAAAATAGCACTTAACCGAGCACCATTTTTAAGAAGACTTAAGTTGTGATTTGAACTTCTTTTATATTGCTCAATGTCACTTATTATTGACTCTATTTGAGCACCACCAAAAAGATTATTAACGCTATTCAGTGGGTTGAAATATCTAATGTGCCAAAGCTCCTTTAATTCATCTCTTGTATAAAATCGATATCTACCATCTAGCTCATTTCTAAAATAATTTATGGTTTGATTGTATCCATTATATTGATACTCATAGGCACGACCGTCTAAAGTATCGGGTATAATGTTAAAGTGTTGAGGACCTAATGAATATATTTCTAAAGCTGGTCTTGATGGATTGCCTGTAGCTTCTAAAAATGAATTGCCTGAGATGAGAAAAAAATTAGACAGCTGCTCTTTAAATTCATGACCACTCACGTCGGCATTTGGTTTATTAAGGAGCTCTAAAACAAGTGAGTCATCTCTAAACTCTCCTGTTTTTATATTCTGCAATAAAATAGGTATGCTCAAAAAACCTTTTGTAATGAGATTTATAGCTTTTTTTAGTGGGCCAACATTTCTATAATATTCGATTGCTTGAGTTATAGTTAAGGACTCGGCATCAATTTGATTAGAAGTTTTTGAAAGATTGATTAGATCATTAATATTTCTTATTACATCTTGTTTCGTTTCTATTTTGGGGTATTCTTTTTTTTCTTTTTTAAAAATATCGAAAATTCCCATTTAAAGGCTCCTAAATCTTGGTTGTCCGGAATATAGATCAAATAACTCGGTTATTGCCCAACACATAGCATCACAACGATTCGGCGAATATTCCATTTCCTTTTCATCAATTTTAAATTCTGACATCTCAGTTTCAAGATCAGGAAATTCCCCAACGTGATAAATTCTACCCTGATTGTACAATGATGCAACAGGTTCTGCACGTTTAACTTTCCCTCTTGTTGCCCTAACATTTTTATGAGAAACGAATGGATCATATTGATGTAATATTGTTTTTATATAATCACCACCGTTATTAACTTCTGATACGATTAAATCACATTCATGCTCGTTGTAATCAGCTATTGATTTCTGTGCAGCGACCTCGGGGGTGTATATACCAGAACTATCCTTTATAATGTAGCCTATATTTCCCTTTCTTGCTGCAACAATCAAACCATGCTCATCCGATGTTATTTTTGATGTAACCGCAGGGTCATGACCAATTACAATTCTATCAAGATCAGCGGGCAAATCATTCAGAGATATTCTTTTAATGCTAGATGTATCGAATACCTCTCCGGCAACATCGTCTTGAAACTCTCCGTGTAGAAATCTTTTTTTCTTTTCCGGAGATAGGTTTTCCAAAACCCTAAGATAATTTTTATCTAAGTTTTCAGCATTTTGATATGGGTTTATTTTCATCCACGCCAAAAGAGATTTATCAATTTCCAAATTACTGATGGGGTCACGCCCAAGGATATATTTTTTATATGACCAATGTCTTTTGCCAGGTGGGTTCATATCAAGATAAAGCTTTTTTTCTAATTCGTTTTTTTCAGCAAGCCTAGTAATAATGGTTTCAACTGATGAGTAATCAATTTGAGAGACCTCATTCAAAAATACAGTTGAGTACTCACGCCCTAATATTTTCTCTGCTCGCTCTTCATTATCTAGTCCACCCACCCATACCTCAGAATCATTATGAGGAAATTTTATATAATAATCGGTGGAATTTGATTTATATGGCACACCAGGATAAGCAAGTTTTAAGATTTTAGGTAACGAATCAAGCCAAATTGCTTTTTTTGCATCTGAAAAATATCGTCTTGCAATGACATGCCTTGAAGTGTTTTTAATTGCTCTAGTAAGTATTGCATAAATTGCTATACTGGTCTTACCTGATCTTGAACCACCTAATAATAATATTTCTAATGCATTTGAAATGAAAAGCTTTATCGCCTCTTGCTGTGCTTCAGTTTTCTTGAATTTAGAGTTTTGAGTCATCTTTATCTAGATTGATAATAACTTGACCACTGTGATTTATGTCTAATTTATCATCCTTTGGCATAAATTCCTGGCAAAGCTTAAGCATTAAATCAGATTTCTCTCTTTGAGTTAGCTTTGATTTTTTATCTAAAATCAATGCCTGCATTTTTTTCCTTACCAAATCCCAAAAGTTTTGTTTGCTACCATCTGGCATTTCAATATCACAAAGTGCTTCAAACATTTGCTTTCTTGCTTTACGATATTCCCAAAACCTTTTTGCTCCTGCGCTTTTAGCTTCTGGACTTGGTTGGTTGTCTGCTGAAAATCTGTGAGGCCCTTTTTTTTCTTTCATAATTCAGTTTACCAAGGTTTATGCGTCGTTGCGTCACATTATAGTTTCTGACCGCTTTTGTTTAGTTTATTTTTCATCAATAAATTTAACCCGGCCTTGTTAACATATAATTTTTCTATTTTATCACCAACACTTTTATCACTTGATAATAAAGATCTTTTTTTAATTTTAAAAATGCATCTAAACCTTTTATCATCAATATTATACTCAGATATAAACACTGGACTTTTATTTTCATGTACCCAATCTAGAAACTCTGCATGGTTAAATCTATTATTCCCATCATAATCTGCTGTTCCTTTGTATGGTGGGTCACAATAAATAATAGAATTATCTTTGATGGGAACATCTATATAACTTTTATTATAAAAATTTAGTTGCTCGAGTTGCTGGAGTTGCTGGAGTTGTTGGAGTTGCTCGAGTCGCTCGAGTTGCTCGAGGTCCATTCTTTTTGATTTATTATATTTTATTTTATTTTTACAATAAAGTCGTCTTTCTTTAATATCCTTTAATTTGCCAAACGTTTCAAATCCAAAAAACTTCTTTGCCCAATCATCAAACTGATCAAAGACAACAGCATTATGTAAAGATTCTTTTTGTTTTTCTATATCTTTCCCAAATAAATAATTTTTACCACTATTACCAAAGCTCCAAATTATCTTGTGGTAAAATGATCTTTCTTTTTCTACTTGAAATTCACTTCTTGTTACAAAATTAGGTTTGAATACATCATAGTTGTACTTCCCTGCAATAGCGTCTTTAATTAACTCGCACGCACCTTTCCTAATCTCGTTATAATGAAAACTTTTGTAATGTTTTGATCTATGTACTATCATCGCATGAGTTACACTAAAACCACCTCCAAAAAGATCATAAAAATTATCAGCTTTTGGGAAAACTTTAATCATTTCTTTTACAATTTTTGATTTAGATCCCATGTAAGGAATGCCATAGTTCATTTTTCAAAAAACCTTGCAGGAATATTTTTACTAATCAAATCATCATACAAATCTCTTGCGTCCATATCATTATCATACTTAACTTCTACAATGAATTGCTTAGGGCCATCATCATCCTGGTCATCTTTATCTTCTAAATCCTCAGGATCAAAAACATCAAAAGTAAAATCCAATAACCCCATTTCTTCAAAATCAAAGTCATCATCAAAATCAATATTTAATTCTGACATATTTTCTATGAATTTATCTTTATCAAATTCTGCATAACGAGCAACGTTATTATCACTAGTCAAGAAAGCATACTCATCTGCCTCAGTTTCAAATTCTTGTTCATCTATGGGGAATTTTTCTAACCCTAAGATTTGAGCTGCCTTCAATCTCAGGTGTCCGGCCACAATAAAACCCGAGTTTTTACTGACTATTATTGGATGCCTGATTCCCCTTGCTTTAATGACTTTTGCTAGAAGTTGGGCATGTTTTTCATCATGCTTATTATCATTGCGTGGGTTAGGTATTAATTTTTCTAATGATTCTAATTTTTTATAAGTACATTTTATTTCCATAATTAAATTTTATAGTGAAATTTTTACATTGTAAATTTTATTTATACATGTGTTAACACTTGTATTATTACTTGACATGGTGTATAATAATGGTAGCTAGGGAGGTTTACTATGAAAGAATCAACTTTTAAAAAAGCTGAGGAATTTATCAAAATTTATGAAAAAGAGTTTATAGCTCAAGGTGGAAATCCAAAAGATTTATCAATTAAAAACTGCCCTTTTAATGGCTGGGAAGAAAATGATTTTGATGATGCGATAAGAAATGTAACTCAAATTGTAAAAGATGACATTTTCATGAATGAATTTGAGAGGCTGTTATGATGAAAATTAAATATTGCGTTATTGATATGTGTAATTTCGAAATATTAGATGACAAAGAAACAATTATCAAAGAACAGCAAATTGCCAATCATAAAAATGAAAGGGTTCAGGATGAACTATGGGAAATCAAAATTACTGATATCTCATCTTTTCTTATTGAAGCGGCACTTAAAAAAGATAAGTTTGAAATGATCCAAATTTACATGTCACTGGTTCACAGATTAATCAAGATTATTGAGGCGTTTAATGAAACGAAAGATTATTAAATTTGGGCGGGGTTCTATAATTTACATCCCGCCTATTCTTTTAGAACTACTTGGAATTTCTCAAGGCGATTACATTGAAATCACTTATAATCAAGAGACAAAAAAAATAGAAATTTCAAAAATCAAAAATGAATAATATTAGATTATTGCCCCGTCAATTTTGAATAATATTATATTATGTTTCTTTTGTGTGTGGCGGGGCACCATTTTCAATAACTTCAATCGTAACCCCATCGTATCCAAAATTTTCCATTTTCTTGATCTCAATGTATTTAACTTGCTTATCATCGATGTAAACAACCCCAGTTAAAGCATCTAAGATGCATTTGAGCTTATTATCAAGATCGCCACGACCTTTCTTTTTGCAATGCCAAATGATTTTTACTGCCACATCACTTATGAATATTTTTTTTCTTACCTTGATAGCTTCAAAGGCAACAATTTTCTTGAAGCGATTGGTTGAGTTTTTAACGTAGTGATTGCC
>CP070712.1:403161-431312 GCA_020350365.1 Thermoplasmatales archaeon
AAACAACTTGGTTTTGCTCATCTTGTTTTTCCAGGCGCCCATCATACAAGACTTGAACATTCCCTTGGCACATATCACATAGCCTCAAAAGCTTCAGAGAAAATTGTTTTAGAAAAAGATGAGAAGGAGCTTGTTTCATGTGCTGCTTTTTTACATGATATAGGACATGGTCCTTTCTCCCATACTCTTGAGCATATTCTAAGAGACACATTAAATGCTGATCATGTTGATTTAACTGAAAAACTTATTCTTGGAGAACATGAAATCTTTACTCAAAAGGAAAAAGAGTATATTGTTTCACCAAGTGTAAATGATATTTTAAATAAGCATAACATGGACCAAAGGGAAATTGTAAATATTATACGAGGTAATACAAATAAAAAACAATACTTAAGTCAGCTATTAACAAGTTCAGTTGATTCTGACCAAATTGATTATTTAATTCGTGACTCTTATTATACAGGTGTTGCTTATGGAATGATTGATATTGAGCGTTTTTTACAAACCTTAATCACTAATAACAATCGATTAGCAGTAAGTAAGAAAGGTGTTGGCGTTCTGGAAAATATACTTATGGCAAGAAATTTAATGTATTCCTCAGTTTATTTTCATAAAACTGTAAGAATTGCAGAGCTTATGCTTGCAAAAGCAATTGAAAAGATTGAAGATACAAAGCCTTTTGATTTTTTTAAAATGACGGATGCAGAACTTATAAATGAATTGAAAAAAAAGGGATCGTTTCAATATAATATTGTAACCAGATTGAAATATAGAAAGTTATTCAAACAAGCCTATACCAGATCAAAATCTACTTTGAACAACAGCAATCTTGATATCATTAAAAAATTGGAAAATATAAAATTTAAACGGCAAAAGGAAAAAGAATTTGAAGAAAAATTAAACTTGCCCAGTGGACATGTAATTATAGATGTTCCATCATTTGAATTATTACAAGCTGAACCTAGGATTAAACAAACAAATATACCAATTGTTGATGAGGATAGAATTAAAAGTCTTGATGATTTTACCCCAGTTGCAAAAGCAATTAGATTACGGGAAATTCCAGACTGGATTTTAATGATTATTACAGATGAGAAATTCAAAGATATCGTATCAAAGAATGCTGAAAAAATACTATTTGGTTAAAAACGTCAATATTTAACTTAAACATTTATTGGTAGCATCCTTAAAATTCTTATGATAATGCTTATAACCTAAAAAATAATGTATTTCAATGTTTAGTCATGGCTCTCAAGAAGAATAATAAGTTGCAAAAAGTAAAAAATTACCTTAAACTAGGTAGATCTTTTGGTACAACAAATACTTGGGGTGCAATTTTTATTGGTGTTCTAACATCAACGGTTATGGTATCACTTTTAGATGCCTTTAAAATTCTTGCTATTTCATTTTTTGCCCATGCATATATCGGTGCGATAAATGAATATTGGCACATTGAAGAAGACAAGAAACATCCGCAGTACAAGTACAAACCTCTTGTAAGAGGAGATGTTTCGAAAAAAAATGCAAAAATCTACATCTATTTTTGTTTGATTTTTGCAATTATTTTGTCATTTGTTTTCTATAATAATTATTTAAAAATAACAATTTTCGGTTCAGCTATTGAAATTCCTGCAACTGTATTTCTCATTCTTGCTGCAGCATTTGGAACATTGTATACGGTCAAAGGAAAATACATTTCATGGGCATATGATTTAACTCCTTCTTTTGGAGCGGGCTTTTTAATTATTTATGGTGCAACTACCATTGGAGATATTACTTCAACAACAATTGTTGCAGCATTTTGTGCATTTATGATTAGTGTGTATTCAGAATGGATAGATGGAATGAAGGATGTTGATACAGATAAAAAATTTAAAGTTCCAACTACCGCTGTTAGATGGGGGTATTCCCACAGTAAAAAGCTTACTTTTAGAGATCCAAATTACTTGTATTTTATTTTAATTGTAATTTCTATTGATATTGCTTATTCAATGCCGTTTCTCACAAAATATGTTTTTTCGATGTCATTATTTCCAGAATTACTTACTCCAACATATTTTTACATATTTATATTTGTAGGAGTTCCAATCCAGTGTTATCTAATATACAAATTATATGGTAAACAAAACAAAGAATCTCTTCGTAAACATCCCTTACTTTTCATTGGAACTACTATGGTTTTAGCTTTCATTCTTGTGATAGATAAAATAGCAATATGGGGCGTGATTATTATATTGATCTTCGTATTGGGTTGGGTATATGTATTTTCACTTTTTGGGATTCAATTTTCTAAAGACAAATTATTATTTCCTATTAAAAAAATGTAAGTTAATATTGTTTTTTTTAAAATAAATTAAATAAGGAGAGAATGGGGAAGATGAAGGTGGTGAGGAGAGATTTTACAAAAAAACTCCAATTTCTCCCCCATTCACGGTAAAATATATCTGTAGTCAGTATATAAATTTTATTATTAAAGTAACATTAATTTATAAAAAATCTCATTATTTCAAAAAAATACAGTAATAAAAATTATATAATTATAAAAAAATAAAATATTTATATATTATTATTCTAGAATTCATTAAAAATTTCAACTATATTTTCTAATTTGTAGAAAAAATATTACCCCATTTAAAATCTGTATATGGTTTATCTTGAAAAATTTTTAAATATTCGTTGGGTAACTTTCTGATAATCTGATTGAAAAGATCTTTTTCTTTTTCTGTAATAATTGTTTTTTTTGCTCCTTTATTCTTCCTGCCTTGAAAGGTTATTTCTTTTTGTTTCATTTCTAATTTGAAAAAATTGAACATATTTTTTATTTTATTTGCATTATTCAGATCTTTTGGAACATCTAAAGTATAGCAATCCTTGTGTTTATCATATTTATTTAAAAAGTTAATTGCACGTCTTTCTGTTTCAATCCATTCAAGAATAAAATATTGATATATGCTATCTTCATTTGCAATATTATAAATTGATTTGTTATCAAAATTAAACAATTTATAGATTTCCTCGTTTCCAGTTAAAGTCCATTTGATATATTTGTTGCCATCATCACCCCTGTAATTTAACGGATAATGAATTTTCCTCAATTGCTCATATCTATTAAAATTACTTTTTGCTACTTTAAGTGGATTTCTTATAGTATGAATCAATTTCATATCAGGAAAAAATTCTATAGCTACATCTGAGAAAGATTTTAAAAAAGAGTGATTAGTTTCAACATACAGGTTTGTTTTATAATTATTAATTTTTGTTTGCTTTTTTTTAAAAATTTTTTTTATTTTTTCTTTTTGCCCACTTTGGTACCAATAGATTGGCTTTCCAAACATACTAGGCGATGGTTCATGTTTACTTACACAATCTCCAATATTGTTTTTAAATAGATAAGATAAATATTTTGTACCAGTTCGCCCAGAGGTTAAACAGAATATCTTAATCACAGTATCACTAGGGTATATTACATCTGTTTTTTAAACCTATTCCAGATAAAAATCTATTATTTAGTTATATTAATGACATATTTTAGTTACATTAAAATGAGATATTATTTTACAAAATATTTGGAAAAACATATAAGGAAACAATAATTATTTTTCATATTCAACTCAGAACTAGATGAATTTTATGAAAGATAAAAAAAAAGAAAATATAATTTATGTTTTTTTAACGCAATTTATTAGATTAGAACATGTCTTTGGATGGTCAGCAATCTCATTTGGTGGTTTTATTTTAGGAATGACATCTTTAGAATTATTTGATTATTTTATTCCCTTTTTAGTTTTTTTAATATCTATTTTTTGTATAATATCATTTACTTTCTCAATAAACAATTTTTATGATTCCGATTCTGATAGAATTAATCCGCGAAGAAAAGATTTTAATGCAATTGCTTCAGGAAAAATTTCAAAAAAAATGGGAATTATTCTCAATATTATTTTAGTAATGATTCCATTGGTTGTTTCTTTTTTATATAAAATTGAAGTGTTCTTTTTATGCATTTTATTTTTAGCATGGATGTGGTTATATTCTTCACCACCATTAAGACTCAAAAATCGACCAGGTCTTGATATCATATGGCATTTCTTTGCTTTTATATTGATTGTTCTTTGGGGATCATCAATTGCCGGAAAAATTGATCTTATTAATTGGTTAGCCGCAATATCGCTTGGTGCATTCAGTTTAATTGGACAAGTTGAAAATCATATAAGTGATTATCCTTTTGATAAAAAAAGTGGAACAAAAACTCTTGCAGTTCTTATTGGTATAAACAAGGCAAAAAAAATCCTAACATTTCTTACAATCTTTCATTTGATTCTTTTACTTCCGCTAATAATTCTTTATACAATTAACTATTATGTTTCAATAACAATTGCAATAGTTATTGCAATTTTTGGATTTATATTCTTAATATACAAAAAAGAGGAACTAAAAACCCAAGAGTTCTTTGTTAGATACGTAACATATATGCTTGGTGGAGCAGTTTATTCAAGTTGTATGATTTATTATATATTATTTTTATTTGAAATACCGACTCTAGATTTATTAAATACTATTGGCATTGCTTAAATTTCCTTATAAAAATCTAAAGAAATCTTAAATACTCTGAAATATCAACTTGATCAATTTTTTTAGATATTGAATCTAGCTTAATATCACCTGTATATCTAACATGATATCTCCAATATTTTAGAAATGGTAGGTGTACATGATCAATATTTAAGGTTTCCATTTTAATATTTAATTTTAATATATCGTTATCAACAACTATAGAAAAAATGTCAGGGATTAGTTTACCATGATCTTTAGATTGTTTTTCAATTGTAAATTGTATATCTTTGGAATTTATATTTACAAAATCATCTTCTCTATTTAAAACAAAGATTTTCTGCTCACCTGAGAACCTATTCAATACTCTTGCCCAGGTAATATTCAATGAATCAATTGGAAATTTTCCAAAATGGTATCCCTTAGAAAAAGCTGGTGAAAAAATTGGGTAAGCATTGTGATCATGATATCCATGTCCAACAACATCTATATCCTTTCCATTGACATGAATTACTCCCTTTATATCAAAATGTGGTATGACAATCCAGTTTCCTAATTTATGTTGTCCTTTCCAAGCCTTCATTGTTTTTTTAAATTGTAAATCAAAACCTGAATTTGTATCTCCTATTGATATTTGATATATCCAATTTTTTGTGTTTTCGTCAACTTGACCATTTATTATATCGCGATTTTTTATCTTAATCAGAGGTTTATTTTCAGAGCCGTATATTTTCTTGTATCGGGGTCTTTCTCGATTGACAAAAACCAAATTTGTATCTTTATATACATAACATCCAGTTTGAATAAATCCAAAATTACCAAGTGTTAGAATACTGACAAGTGCAATAACGCTATAGTTGTTAGTAAATATACCATCAAAATACCATGTTTCAATATGATAGAAATTTTTCTTTTTTTGCCAGGCATCATCACGAATGGTAATATCTTTTGGTCGAAATTCTTTATTATTAATTGTCATTTAATTTAATCAAATCTTAAATAAAATTTCATATCTTAATTTTATCGATTTATAATTCATAATTTCAAAATTATTAATAAAATCATAATTACTTTATACATACCAACAAATATCAATGTAGATTATGCTTAATATTTTATTATTATTTATTGGTATCTGCGTAATCATAGCAGAATTATTAGCTATAGGTTTATGGATTAAAGTAAAAAGACAATATAAAAAAGAGCAATCTCCAAAATATTCTCCTAAAACTTGTGTTATTATTCCTTGCAAGGAAATCCATGATAATTTCAAGGAAAATGTAGAAGCAATATTTAATCAAGATTATGAAAATTTTATAACAATATTTGTTACAGATACAAACGAAGATTCTGCCTATAAAGAATTAAAAAAGATAATTAGTAAAAATCAAAAAATAATTTTAACAACAGCAGATTCTATTGAAGGATGTAGCGGAAAAATTGCAGCTCTTATCAAGGGTGTTTCAATTGCAGGTGAGGTCGATGTTTATGTATTTGCAGACTCAGATATTAAACCACATAAAAATTGGCTTAGATATTTAGTGGGACATCTTGATGAAAAGGATATTGGAGCAACAACAGGCTATAGATGGTACTTTGCAAATAACATTAAATCTTATTTAATATCCACATGGAATTTAGCAAGTGTTCTACCTTTCTTTTTTCCAATATATAACTATACATGGGGAGGTTCAACGGCGATAAAAAAGTCAGTGTTTGAAAAGTTAAACGTGGTAGATCATTGGAGAAAAGGATTTGCAGATGATTTAATTTTAACTGAGACTTTGAAAAAAGCAGGTTATACAATTAAATTTGTTCCTAAATGTCTAATAGAAAATAGTGCAGGAGACGATACTAATAATTTTTTAAAATGGGGAACAAGACAATTTACTTGGATGAAATGGTATTACCCGCGGGAATGGTCAATTTCATTTTTTAGAGTCGTTGGAATGAAAATGTTAATGCTTTTAGGAATTTTCCTTTTAATTTTTGGTTATACCTTACCAGGACTGATGATGATTTCATCATTTTTTCTTGAAATGATTGTGGGATGGCAAGCAATTTCAGCAATAAAAATATTAGCAGCTTATCCAAAAAAAAGTTTTGGTAGTTCTCTTGCTTATCTATTGTTGATGCCTATCGCTATGTCTGTGATAGCATATAATTATATTTCTTCTGCATTTACAAATGAAGTAATTTGGTGTGGAAGAAAGTACACTAAAAAAGAAGCATTATCAAATAAAATCTAATTATTTTTGTGTCTTTTATCCAGGTCCCATATCATCCATAATTTAAATATTCAATTATTTGGGTTTTATCATCTAAGGTTTCAGTTTTTGAACCTACTGAGATTTTTCCATTAGATTTCACATGATATCTCCAATAATCTGCAAGAAGTTGCTTACCATAATGATAATTTTCTGACTCTAATTCTACATCTACATTTACAGGAATATCATTAACTATATCATCAATTTGTATTTTGAAACATATTGGAATCTTTTTATTTTTTTTTCGGGAAAACTTTTCAACACTAAAATGGATTTTATTTGGCTCAATATTGATATATCCATTATTATCCTGATTAATTACTGCAATTAATTCTGAACGTTTTGATGATTTGATAATATTTGCCCAAACTATAACAAATGAATCACTTCTTATTTTCCCCCAGTACCATCCTATTCCGTAATTCATAACAGTAAGCATAGAATAGTTCCAATTGTGATCATGATATCCAATTCCATCAACACTCATTTTTTTTCCATTTACAACAATTTCACCTGATACTAGCGCCTTTGGAAGGGCAACAGTCCAACTCTCGTTGTTTGTTTCAATCTTCCAACCTTTAGTTACACCTTTAAAATTTAGATCAACTGCATTGTCTTTTATCTTGTATTTATAATTATATATCCAATCACCGTTTTCTTTATAACTATCTAGATTAAATTCAAAAACAGGTATATTAAATAATTTTGCGATTGGAATTTCATTTGATGTTTCAAAGTTACGATATAAAAAACGTTTAGTTGCATCAGCAACTAATTTTCCATTTTTATAATATTGAATATTTGGAGAAACCATACCTAATTTTTTTCTAAAAAATGTTTTAAAACCAATATGGGCACTATAATTGTTATTAAAAATTGCATCAAAATACCACCATTCTGCAGATACTCTTTTAGGTGAGCCATGAAATGCATCATCTGAAGGTAAAATATCTTCAACATTTGCTTTTGGAGAGGTATTATCCATTAATATATAAAAGAACATAATTCTATTTGAGTTTTATTGTTTTTACATGGTTTTTGGTTGTAAAAGTGTACCATGTAAAATCAAATTTGAAAAAATAAACCCTATAGGAGGAAAAAGTATTATTAATATTGTCCAAGGATTAAGAGCCATAAGCATAATAGGTACTATAGCAAAATTAATAGAAAAATGACTACCTAACAATTTCCTCATTTTTCCTCTATCAAAATATTTCATATTTAAAAACTTATAAGATACAAACATCATAAGAAAGCCTACTAAACAAAGTAATCCCCAAATTACATAATATATTGAAGGTCTGTCCTTAAAAATAATAAAAAATGGAAGGAAAACAAAAGCAATATTAATGATTTGAACTAAATAAGCAACTATTTTATAACTAAAAGGTATTTTAAGTAAATTATTTTTTGTTACTCTAACTCCAAATTTTACTGCAGCAGTAGATGCACCTGCTTCATAATCATTTTTAATATCTTTTAAACCTCCAGGCACCAGTTGCATGAAAAATACCTGGATCCAGCCTAACAAACATACTACCCAAGCAAGTATTGTTATTTTATCTATATTACCTGAAACAGTTGTTGCCCCATAAAGAATTAATAGAAATACTGCTGAACTACTGAAAATATCCATTAAAGGATATTTTTTACTGATTATATTATAGATGGTAATTACTAACGCTGAAAAAACAAGAACTAATAGTGGAAAATATAAATCTGTTATAATACTAAGATAAATTGCAAATAAAAAAGAAATTAACATTGAACTTAAGGCAAAAATCCAGGCGTTTCTAATTGATATCGTACCTGATATAAGTGGTCTATCACTAAGATCTGTGTTTAGCTTGTCAATTTTAAAGTCAATTATATCATTTAGTACAAATCCATAGGTATGGCCAAAAAAACCTATTAAAAATAAAATAATAAGATGTAATAATTCAAATTTGCCCATAGCAATAGCACCCATCACAGGAGATATTCCTGTTAAAAATGAATTAAAAGATCGTGCTAGTTTTAAGTATTCTCGTATCATGCAATATAAAAAACACGTAAAGGTAAATAGAATAAAAAACAATCGCTAAAACTAATCTAATCTGTTCAATCTATTATTTCACATATTAGAAAAGCTCAAAAATAAACTTTTACTTATGGTTTTGATGAGTAATATTATATCTGACTATGTTAAACTTCTTAGATTACCAGGTCTTGGAGGTTTAGCAACACCTGCAATTTTTGGTGCAATAAGCGTAGGTATAACAGATCTATCAATTTTAGCAATCCTTTTTTTAATTGGAGCATTTTCTGTGATTTATGGTTTTGTATTAAATGATTATGCAGATGTTGAAATCGATAAACTTACTAGCGAGCTTTATGAAAGACCACTAGTTAAAGGCACAATATCAAAAAAAACCGCTGTTTTCATTTGTTTTATATGTGTTATAGGAGCCTTCCTATCTATTACCTTACTTTATTATAATAGTGTTATTACTTATTTCAAACTTTTAGCTGTATTATGTATTTCTTTGGCAGGAATCTTTGGAAGTATCTATAATTTGTATGGAAAAAAAATAATTGGATCTGATTTTCTTGTCGCAATATCTAATGGATTAATTATTTTATTTGGTGCATTAGCAGTTACTCAGGAAACAACCATTAATGTTGTTACTTGGGTTATCGTACTACTAACTTTCAACCAATTACTGTATATGAACGCAATAGAGGGAGGCTTGAAGGATGCTGATCATGATTATAAATTAAATGTGAATAATATTGCACTTAGAAGTGGAGTAAAGGTTGATAAAAAGGAAAATCTAGTAGTACCAAATATATTCAAAGCTTTTGGCCTTGGAATTAGATTTTTTTCAGCATTACTTGTTTTTGTACCATTTGTATTCTTTGGATACTCATATGAAATCTGGCAAATAGCAATTTTAGTATTACTTATATTAGGAGTATTTTACTCAACTATTAAAATGTTAAATATGAAAAAATTTGATAGATCAAAACTTAGAAAATTAATTACCACTCAAGCATACCTACGATATTCCATGGTCCCCATAATGCTTATATCAATTATTGGTATTTTGGGTGGACTAATATTGATATTCTATCCAATATTATGGTATATATTACTGGCTCCTTTTTCTGGTGAAAAGCTTTTCAAACCAAGAATGTAAACAAATTTTAAATATCACTAGTAGGATTATTTTTATTGAGGGAGGACAAGAAAATATGGAAAGAAATCAAGTCTTGTTGTATAAAACTCTTGCAATTGGTGTAATAATATTATTTGTTGGAATTGGAATAAAACCTGCATTTGCTAATATGACTTTTGAATCTGATAATTCTGAACTCGTTGAAATTATAGTAGAATTTTACGAGCATGATAAAATCTATAATCATACAGTGATGCTTACAACAGAACAATTAAAGGAATTGGAAACTCTTATTAATAATATTAATAACAGTTTAGATTCAAATAGTAAACCTGAAGAAATTGAGTTAATTTATAAAAACGCTATTGAATCATTTTATGAATATGGGTTACTTCCAAATGATGTTAGCATTGATTATGTACAGGGATTAGTAACTGGTAGGCAGCAAAATCCAAAGATCGTAAATTTTTTAGAAAAATGGTATAATAAAAATATTGGTTCTTCGGATATTAATGAGAATTTTCTATGTTTAATATCGGGTGATACTATTAATACAATATTTGCTGGTTCAGTTCCTATTCTAATTGGCCTACATTTAATATTTATAGCTTATCGTACTAATATGTATTTAAATTGGTTAAAGATTTATACTCCTAAATTATGGAATTGGCTGTCGGAATTTGAATATACTTCGCTCTTGAATAAATTACTTAATTTACGTTTGGGTTTTTGGTTATATCTAGCTTCTGGTATTAATTTTCTACCTATGAAGTTTGGAGCTTTTATGTTATATTTTGGATTAGAAATGGATGATTATTATTGGCTAGAACCAGTACCAGCAGAAGGATGGGTGCGTACAATAGGTCTATCTGGATACAAATATTGGGATGGGAGTTTTTATGGTTTTGTTGTTGGTTTTACTGGAATTAAAATTATTAAAGAATTGTTTGATTTTTTTTATCTTGGGGCTGCTTTGAAGGTACACATTGAAATCGAATAACTAAAGACATAAATGAATAAAAAAGGAAGAAATTTGAGAAAAATAGCATTAAGTATAGACCTAGTAGTAGCTGTTGTCATAATATTTTGGGGATACAATCCAACTAAGTATATAATTAAATCATAACATTTATTGAAATTTCAATACTAATTCTTGATTTTTATTTGCCATGTTAAAAATTTGGAAATAAAACACTAAAATTTTAAGAAAATATTAAAATATAAAAAAGACTTCCGCTGAGCTAATTGACATGACTAAAAAGGTTTGTGTTATAGGTGCTGGAATCGGTGGCTTAACCATTGGAGCATTGTTATCTAAAAAAGGGTATTCCGTAACATTATTTGAAAAGGAAAAAATTCTGGGTGGTAGGTCTCTTACATTCAACGGAGATACACTAACTCTTGAAGATTATAGAAACACACTTTCAAAATTTTCTATGAGCGTTCCATTTTCTGAACCTTCACTTGAGGATATTTTCAATAAAAATATGCTAAAGGGATATACACTTGATCTAGGATTTCATAGCATTGAAGGAGGAACAATGTCTGATATTGGTCGGGCAATAATAGATACCGGAAATAAGGTTGAAATGCTTGGAACCAAGTTAGGATTAATTAACAATAATGGTTTTATGTTCCCATTGGTCACAACAAAAGATAAATTTCGTTTTTTACCTAGTATTTTAAGACTTTATTTATCTGGCGAATCTACAATGAAAAGACTTGATAAACAATCAATTGCCGAAACTATTAAAATATATGGAAAAGGTAAAATGATAACTATATTGGAACTTTTACCTAGAGTTGCTACAACCGTAAATGACCTTAATAAAATATCAACTGGAGAATCATTTAGAGCAACTCAATCAAGTCTTAGAAGAGGATCATCACCAGTTGGCTATCCTCGCGGAGGTCTAGTTAGTCTTTCAAATACCTTTTCAGAAGAAATAAAAAGAAACAATGGAAAAATTCACCTTGGAAAAAAGATAAATGAAATAATTATTGATAATGGATCCGCATCAGGAGTTAAAACTGATGATAAGGAATATAATTTTGATATAGTTATTTCAAATATACTAGTGCAACATCTATTTAACATAATATCTGAAAAACACTTTCCAAAAAACTATGTTGATAACCTAAAATCACTTGAGGGCACAGGTAGCTTGTGTGCTTATTATTCATTAAATAAGATTGATCCCAAATTAATAGGTAAATCTTTTCTTTTTATTGAGCGAGATGCTGGTATAAAAGGTAATGATGCAGTAGGTATGATAGAATTTGTAACAGCTTTACCTGAAGCAGGTATTTCACCAAATTCAAAATATCTTGTTCAATCATATATCATTTGTACTCCAGAAGAAGCAAAATCTAAGAAAACACTTGAGAAACTAAGAGAAATGCTAGATAGAAATCTTGAGATTTTGATACCTAATTTTCATTCATTATTGAATTGGGCAATTTATCCTACTGTATGGCATCTTGATGGAGTTGCAAAAACAATTGATAACATCAAGCCAGATATAAAAACTCCCATTAGTAATTTATATCTTGTTGGAGACTGTGTTAAAGCTCCAGGAATTGGAATAAATTGTGCGGTTAATTCAGCACGGATTTTAGATGATATGTTAGAAAAAACATTTAATACAAGTTAATATACGGGTAAGTCAATGAGTAAGTCCAATCCAAAGAAATCAGAGGATTCAATTGGTAAACTCACAATAAAAGAACCATACACAAAAACCAGGTTTCTTTCAAAGCAAGCAAGAGGTGTAATCGACCTATTTCGAGCTTTTACCTTATTTCCACCACTTGTTGTTTCAATGGCTATAATGACAGCAAGTCTTGTCTATAATTTTCATAGAAATCAAATTCAAGCTGTAGAAGATTGGTGGATAATAGTTGGTCAAGCAAGCTTTACAATTACTATTGTTAATGCTGCATCAAATGCATTAAACCAAGCAACAGATGTGAAAGCAGATAAAATTTCAAAACCATATAGACCTATTCCTAAAGGAATTGTAAAAGCAGAAGGTGCACAGAGTCTTGCTTACCTTTTGTATTTATTTGCACTACTTAGAGCTGTCACAATAAATGTATGGTTTGGAGTATTTATTTTCCTAATAATGATTTTCACAGTAACATATTCACTTCCACCAAGGATGAAAAAATATCTTATAATAAATCAGATATGGATTGCTATTCCAAGAGGTATGCTCGGAGTTCTTGCCTCCTGGAGTGTTTTTGGAGATCCTTTTACTCCGACTCCATTGATAATAGGATCAATTGCTACTGCCTATCTTATTGGTGGAATGGCAACAAAAGATATAGTTGATAGTGAGGCTGATAAAAAAACAGGTGTACATACCATGATAAATACATTTGGCTGTAAGAAAACAGCTTTGATGGTTTTACCATTTATTGTTTTTCCATTTGCATTTATTCCAATGTTTATTAATAGTAATTTATTAGAATATTATCTTTCACCATTGACATTACTTATTATTCCTGGTTTCTTTATTGCATTTTTGATATACAAGGGAATAGAAAGTAAAACACTTGAAAATGTCCAAGCATGGGCTATTATGTATATTCAATACATTATTTTTGCAATGGCTTTTTCACTTTTGACAATTTTTGAGGATATATTGCCTTACTAATTTAGCTAAAAATTAATATATCCAAAGTTTTTTTCTTATTACATGGAAAAGAAAAATATTATTTTGGAATTACCCTGTGAATTAATAGACAAAATCGATAGATTAAATACAAATGACGACAGATCCGTATTTATTTCAGGTTTAATTGAAAAACAACTTCAAGAAAACGAAAGAATCAGATTCAAAGCAGGTATTGAATCTCCTTCAATGATGAGCAATGATGAAAGCTCTTTTGGAATTAGTGGTGTAATTAATTTGGTAAATAACCAAGGAGTTTCTCTTGGAAAATTTAACATAAATACATTAGATGGATTTGAGGAACTTACAAAAAAAATACAGGAAATCTCAGAAGACCCAGCCGTGCAGATTAGAGCTAGTACCTTATTTTAGATATTAATTATAATGGGATCTTGAATTAGCTATACTGGCTTAAAATCCCTTATATTTTATTTAATAATAAGCTGGGAAACGAATAATAAATTAAAATTATAACTTAAATTATAGAAAATTATATCTATAAAATGTAATAAGATTTTACAAAAGTTACAATCAAATACAATTTGGGAAATATTTATATTACATATTTGTATTAAAATATTTTAGTTTTAAAGTAGCGAGGGAGGAAAAACATGAAAAAATTAGTAGGAATAGTTGTTTTGACGCTATTGTTTTCAACTTCAATACATGCTTTAGGAGAACTAACTAATAAAAATATCAATACAATAAACAATTTTTGTATAAATAAAAACGATAGGCAAAATACCCTAATTGGAAGACCTTTGATAAATTATGATCGTGGTGCTCTTTTCATACAGCTACCTTGTACACCAGATGAAGAATTTAATGGATTATTTAGTGATTTAGATGGGGGATTTAGAGAATATGATGATTTCTGGAATTTAACTAGTCCAATATGTGATATTCATTGGTGGGGTTTTGGTGTAATCTGGAATGGAACACATTGGATTACTTGCGATGCTTCTGATATGATTTTTGACATAACATTCTATCATGATGATGGAACTGGTAAACCTGGTGATGAAGCTTGCAGTTATAAAGATATGGAACCTTCTATTACTCCAACAGGAATTTCTTATGAAATATTTGGTTCTACAGGAATTTTAGAACTATATTATTTTGAAATTGATATTGATCCTTGCTGTCAGTTATCAGATGGATGGGTTTCAGTTTTTAAAACCTATAATCCAAGTGACTGTGTATTCGCATGGTTGACCTGTCCAGATGCTAACTGGAATATGTGGAGACAAAATGTTACATCTGGTGAATGGATCTGGATTAATTGGGATTTATCCTTCATATTAACAGATGGAGAACCCTTTGAGCCTGATTTAGAATGTGATGGAGAGATCCGTGGAAGAAATATGCCACCTGGAATAAAAGTATTTAGAAATTTTACAATTAGAAACAAAGGCGATACTGATTCTGTCCTCCATTGGAATATTGAATCATATCCCAATGATTGGGGTGATAATTGGTCAATTACTCCAGATAGAGGCATTCTTACAAGTGGAATGGACTGGATTACTATTGATGTAGAATTTAATGTACCACTTGAAGAAAATACAGAATTCACTGGAAATATTACAGTAGTCAATGCTGAAGATCCAAGTGATTACTGTGAAATTAATGTAAAAATCAATACACCTAGGAGCAGAAAAATATCAAGCACGTTACTGGAAATATTTTTTGAACGCTTCCCAAATGCATTCCCAATACTTCGACAACTTTTTGGACTATAAAATAGTCCACCTTTTTTTTCCTTACAATAATTGTAATAATAATTAGCATGTCGGGGGCGGGATTTGAGCCCGCGACCTCCTGATTTCTTAGCGCAAGGCTAAATTCGAACCCTTTAGCTGAGCTTATGAGTCAGGCGCTCTAACCAGGCTGAGCCACCCCGACAAAATGACATGCAGAATATATACTTGGGTTATAAAAACTTTCTAAACATTTTTTTATTCTAAAACAAGTCTTTTTTTTCCACGTAAAAAAATTGTTTGTAAAGATTCTTTTTTTAATCTATTTCTCAATTCACGATCATTTGTTACGACTATTGCATTAAGCTTTTTTGCTAAAAAAAGAACTGAGTCATCGCCTTTTCCTTCAGAATCAACTATCTTGTAATTTTTTATTAACTCCAAAGCGGGTTTTGCAAGAAGTTTTTTTCGACCTTTTCCATTTTTTGATAAAAAAATCAACTCATCGATAATAGGTTTTGGAATTAAGATATTGGTTTTTCCAAGAAGACGAGTTAGTTCATCTTCTAGATTTATAGAATATTCAAAAGGCATCATAATAGAGCTGCTATCAAGAATTACTGTTTTTTCTTTTGGATTTCTCCATAACCTATCAGATGCCATCTACCGTCAATCCTTCTACTTATTGCTATTCTTTGCCCCTCTTTTGCACACACTGGTAGTTTTAATTTAACTCCAATTATTTCACCATGAAATTCAGAAACAATTCCAACAGTTGTTGCTGTTCCTATTGTAAGCATCAATGGTTCATTAGTCTTTATTGGTTCAACAGTTTTTTCTTCAATTGTACCAACAACTCTTTTTAATAAATTTATCGATAGGTTAAAACCATCAAGAATGGAAGGCAATTGCCCAACTTTACCAACAACTTTTCCTGCATAAGAGTCTGACTTTGTTCTTGCAGGGTCAAGACTTGTTCCTATTGCAATTAAACCACCTGGAGTTGCCTCCTTTACCGATTTTCCCCCAGTAAATAAAGATTCTACTTTTGTTGTAATTGGTTCAATTGTTTTTCTACCCTCAACTTCAATTCTTCTTCCAGGACAAATTTCAATATCTTCCCCTTGCTTCAATACACCTTGAATAAGTGACCCTCCAACAACGCCGCCTCTCAAGTCATCTGGTCTTGAACCAGGTTTATTTATGTCAAAACTTCTGGCAGTAAACATTAATGGGGTTACTTGCAGATCTCTTTCAGGTGTCGGAATATGACTTTCCATAGCTTGAATAAGAACATCAATATTTACATCTTGATGAGCACTTACAGGAATAATTGGTGCACCTTCTGCACAAGTTCCTTTAGTAAAACTTAATATTTGATCATAATTTTTTAATGCATTTTTTTCAGATACAAGATCAATTTTATTTTGTACAATAACAATATTTTTAATTCCTGAGATATCAAGAGCTGCCAAATGCTCTCTAGTTTGCGGTTGAGGACAGGTTTCATTTGCTGCAATAACAAGTATCGCACCATCCATAATAGCTGCCCCAGAAAGCATAATTGCCATCAATGTTTCATGGCCTGGTGCATCAACAAAAGATACTACTCTAAGTAGCTCTGCAGGGCTTCCACATGCCGGGCATTTATTTTTAATACAATAACATTGAGGTTCTTTACAACTTGTACATTTGTAAAAGGCAGCATCTGCATAACCTAATTTTATTGAAATTCCTCTCTTAAGTTCCTCAGAATGTTCATCAGTCCATTTGCCAGTAAGTCTTTGAGTTAGAGTTGTTTTTCCATGGTCAACATGACCAATCATGCCAATGTTTATCTCAGGTTGATCGGGAAGACTCATTATTGCTCCTCTTTCTTTTCTTCAGCAGGCTTTTTCTCTTCCTTTTTTTCTTCAGCTTTTTCATCACTTTTTTCTTCAGTTTTTATAAGATTCTCAATTGGCCTTGAACTGTATTTGACAACCTTCATATTTATTTGTACTACGTCCTGATTTATTGTATTTCCTCGAACAGATTTTTTCTTTCGCATGCCTTCTTCTCTAGCTTTAAAACCCTTACCCTCGCTAATTAATAATCTTCTACGTCCCATACCAGGAAGATCATATCTCATAGCAAATCCATCCTTATCAGTTCCACCAGTAATAATGAGTTTATATCCTGGAAGGGATACAAAAATTCCATCTACTTCATCACCGATTTTTTTACCAATTAAGGAATTTGCATGATGTCCACTAACAGATACATTGTGTGCTTTGCCCTTTTTTGTATCATTTACGACTACTTTGAACTCTACCATGTTTTCTCGGTAACAATATTATGTATTAATAGCTTTTTGTCAGCTATAATCTTTAGAAATATAGATTAAATTGAAAAATTTGAGCTTTACACATTTACTTTTTATAGTCTTATCTTGCACATAAAGTTAAATGGCTTAACTTTCTCAAAGTTAATTTTTATCCCTAATTCAAACATTTTCTTTGAAATAAAAAAAGGTATAGTAGGCAAATAATTAACGAATTATACGAACTAAGGGGATTAAAAATGGTGAAAGAAAAAAAAATATTGATTTGTATTTTATTTAGATATTCGCTAGATAAATAAAAATATCAGTTCTTCATTATAAATAATGGGAGGAATGAAAATGAAAAGTAAAATAATAGTAATTAGTATCATAATATTACTATTTATTATTCTTACACCAATTTCATCCACAATTGGAGCTCTGAATTCTTTAGATGATTTACAAAATATTGATAATAACTTGATTTTAAGAGTTCAATATTTTGAAAAAGGTCAATTACAAAATTCATTTGAGTCAAAGAATTCTATTGAAGAGATTAAAAAATTAAAAAAAATCATAGTAGATATGCAGATTGCTTTTAAAGAAAGAGACAAATTGAAAATCGAATCATGTATAAACTACCTTAAAGATAATCATTTCAT
Source organism: Thermoplasmatales archaeon (assembly GCA_020350365.1). Lineage (GTDB taxonomy): Archaea > Thermoplasmatota > E2 > DHVEG-1 > DHVEG-1 > SG8-52-3. The sequence continues at coordinate 421,482 of CP070712.1, forward strand.
TGATAAGTCTCTTTCCAAGTCATGTTTGAATATTTTGAGAAAATCAATCAATACAAACAATAATGACATAATTGAAGATAAATTTTGTTTGGTGTTTGTTTATTCAAATAATAGTCTTAATGCGTATTTTTCAGAAATAATATTCGGCTTAATTTTTACTAATTTATATTTTAAATTGACAGAGATTGGTTTTTCAGGTGAAATATTTTTTAAACTGTTTAATGAAATATTTTATTCTAAAATCCTCATTCATCTTGTTAGATTATTGTTTATCAAACCTATAGCACCTATTATACTTTCTATGATATATGATGGTTTTGTCTATTCCCTTGGGCCAAATGGATTTGGAGCTATGAACGCTGATGATTACGACATTGGAATCGGTGCATTTATAGGGCCTTTTTCAGGGATAACTATTGATATACTTATTCCAGATAAAGAATATTCAAAATTTTTATTTATATTTGGAGTATCTGGTATAGTTCATGTAGATGAAATTAAAACTTTCCCATAGATTTTTCATTTCTTTTGATTTTATATTTTAATAAATAAAAACTGTTTAAATAAATATCTTATAATCTATTATTAATTCTTTCAATATTTATAATAATTTATGTTAGAAGCTAAAAATTTGAAAAATTATTTAAACAATGTTAAATTGCGTACCTTCAAAGAAATTTGTAATCCAGGGGGAGTAAATGACAGATTTCATATGGTATTGGACAAAAGGCAATAGTAGATTCTTTACCCGAAATACACAAATTGCTGAAAAAGCAATGAAAGATGGAATACTTGTAATGGGAAGGAAAGTAAAACCAAATATTTTAAAATTTTAAAAATAACCATATTATCAACGTAAGTTTTTTAGATAACAATTGTATTAACCTGACAGTATGACTGACTTAGATTACAAGAACCTGCTTAAAAAAGTAATGGACAGTAGCACAAAAAAAGAAGTATCAGATGATAGGTTTAAACTTCCAAAAGCAGAGATTTTTTATGAAGGTAATACAACTGTTATAAAAAATTTTGATAAAATTTCTGATGCAATAAACCGTGAACCTGATCTAGTTTTAAAATTTCTATTAGGTGGTTTAGGAACTGCCGGAGAACTTGATGGAACTCGAGTTGTTTTTCAAGGTAAAATACCTGCCAGAAGTGTCTCTGATAAGTTAAAGGAATATATTGATACATTTGTGATGTGTTCTGAATGTAATAGACCAGACACTCATTTAGTAAAACAAGGTAGAATGATGCTTATTAGATGTGATGCATGCGGAGCTTTTCGTTCAGTAAAATCACGTAAGAAAAAAATCGTGCAACAACCAACTGAAACTTTAAAGGAAGGTATGACTTACGAATTAACAATCAAAGACATCGGCAGAAAGGGAGATGGTATTGCTTATTTTGATAAATTTACAATTTATGTCTCAGGTGCTGTGAAAGGCGCAATGGTAAAAGTGAAGATAGAAAAGATTTCTGGAACAGTTGCTTTCGGACATATTGTTGAAGTGTAAATTTCTACATATACACTTGCATATTTACCTGCTAAAAATTATAGAAAATTATTTAAACCAAACGACACATTCATTTCTACATTTGTCAGACAAATTATGTCTTTTGTCATTGTTTAGACATATGCCCGGCGTCTATGTGACATAAGATTGGTACCGGTCTGACACATGTTATTTATGTGAGGAGAAAAATGGAATCGCACCGTATAACAATAAGGTTGCCTCAGCACCATATACAAACTATAGATCTGTTCGTAAGAGCAGGAGAGTTTGCTACTAGGTCAGAGGTTATACGTCATGCGGTAAATGATTTTATTAAGAATTATGCCAACAGCATAATTGAAAAAGCAGAAAAAATTAAACAAGTTCAAGAATTAGAATTTGCAGTCGAGTCCATTGAACCTTACATGAAAAAATGATGGTTTAAAATTGGAGGGGATGGGATGCACCCCTAATGAAGGACGCCTTGGGATGGGCGTCCTTCAAACTACCAGAATTTAGGAGGAATACTGTATGGGAGAAAACAAGAATATGGAATCTTTTATTACAAATGCAATAGAAAATAAAAAAGATGAAGAAAGCAAAATATTGCTCAATGAAAATGATATGTTTGGCACACCACGAATCACAATTGTTGGATGTGGTGGTGCTGGAGGAAATACAATCACCCGACTGAACAAACTTGGTGTAAAAGGTGCAGATACAATTGCAATAAACACCGATAAACAAGCACTAGACTTAGTAGAAGCGGATCATAAAATCCTTATTGGAGGAAGGATGACAAAAGGTCTAGGTGCTGGAGGTTTTCCAGATGTTGCAGAAAGAGCTGCACGAGAATCAAGTCATGAAATTGAGGAACTAATAAAGGATTCCGATTTAGTGTTTATAACTGCAGGAATGGGTGGTGGAACTGGAACTGGATCTGCACCAGTTGTTGCAGAAATTGCAAAAAAATTTAATTCAGTAGTAACCTGTATGGTATCGACTCCATTTAATGTTGAGAGAGCAAGGCTTGTGAAAGCAGATGAAGGTCTAGATAAGCTAAGAGTAAAAGCAGATAGTACAGTTGTTCTCGATAACAACAGACTGCTTGAGTTTGTACCAAACCTACCTATAAATCAAGCATTTTCTGTAATGGACCAGATGATTGCAGAAACTGTAAAGGGAATATCTGAAACTATTACTCTTCCATCACTGATAAACCTTGATTATGCAGATATGAAATCAATAATGAGCCAAGGTGGACTTTCAATAATGCTATGGGGAGAAGCAGAAGAGGAAGCAGGAGTAGACACAATTGTAAAAGAAGCGCTAAATCATCCACTTCTAAATGTAGATTATCAGGGAGCAAATGGTGCACTTGTACACATAACTGGTGGACCAAATATGAGCCTTAAATATGTACAGGACATTGCTAGAGAACTTACTAAGGACTTGGATTGTTATTCAAATGTTATTCTTGGAGCTAGAGTCCTACCGGAATTTGAAGGTAAATGCAGAGTCATGGCAATTATGACCGGTGTTCAATCACCAAATCTTCTTGGACCAAGTGCTGTAAAAGCAGTAAGTGAACAGCCCATTGTAAAATCTGTCGGTAGTTCAAAAGTGGATATTGATTTTGTAAGATAATTCCACTTTCCTTTTTTTATATTTTTATTATTGTACCATTAAAATCTTCATTATTAATTACTTTTTTAAGTTCCTCTAATTTTTTACCATTAAGAACATAAGTTGGAATTTTTGCTCTTTTAAGAATTTTCAAAGAAGGGCCATCGATTACAATATTTTTGCCTGCGGAGCTCCATTCTGTTCCATATTCATCTATTAATTTCTCAATTGATATTTCCTTAAGTTGTTTTGCATCTGAATATTTATTTGGATCTTTATCATAAACGCCATCAACATTTGTTGCAATAATGAATTTTTTTGCATCTATCTTTTCAGCAAGTTCAGCACCAACCATATCTGTACTATGTCCGGGTGTGGTTCCGCCCATTATTACCAATTGCTTGTTTATTTCTAATGCTTCATCTGTTGACTCTGGAATTTTTTCATTTGAGATATTTAATAGATTTGTAAGAATTCTAGCATTTACTCTAGTTATGTCTATTCCGAAAGTATCTAGTGTTTCTTCATTAAAATTGAGCTTTCTTCCAAGATTTATATATGTTCTTGCTGTTTTTCCCCCACCAACTATAATATAGATTTTATATTGTTCCGATAGTTCCTTTAAAAATTTTGTAAGTTTTTGAAAATAGGTTGAATCTACATCATCAGATATTAAAACTGAACCACCTAGTGAAATTACAATTGAATTCATAAAAAAGCAGAATGCAACTATAATTTATTAGAATTTTTAATTGATTATGCAACTTCGGGTCCAGCTTGTCCTTTTTTTGGGTCTCCACTAAGTCTGACTTGAGGTAGAGGAATTGGTGGAGGAAGTCCTAGGTCTTTTGCAATTGTCACTGCTTCAGGAACACATGCATGCATAACAGCAGTATGGATATGACCTGCAACCTGGTTTGGCATCTTTCGAGTCTCATTCCATTCCTTTGAAACCTTTTTTGCATCATCGCTATCATAAAGAAGTGATCCTTCAAGTTTTATCATACCAACAGGCCCATAACTAGCAGTATACTGAAAATCAATTAATGCCTGATTTTCCTTTTCTATTGTAAATTGAGTAACAGTACTATTATGGTCAATTCGAACTTGTTTTGGACGTTCATTTCGAGAAATATATCTCCTTGCTTCGATTGTTTTTAGTTGAATATTTTTAATTTTCATGATTTAATTCGATAATAAACAACATATTTTTACATGTTTCGTTTAATAGAGTCAATAAATTGAGGAAAGACTTAATAATAATTACATATATTGATATTTGTTAACATATTATATATGGGGGTATAATTTTAGTATTAAATCTGCATAAAAAAATTCTAATTTTTGCAATTATAATTTTATTTTTAGGAACATTTGTTATACCAACAGTATCTACTATAAAATTGAAGAAAAATCATTCGGAAATGATAGAAAATATTAATAATAGTAACAAATCAAACCTATTAATTATAAAGGATATCAAAGACGGCTTTGGAATCACCTATTTTTTATCAAACGAGGGAGACGAAACAATCTATAACATAACAATAAATACTGATGCAACAGGTCGATTTATAAAAATCAAATCTCCAAAACTAATTAAAATACCTGAACTTAATGCTGGACAATCAACTAAGATAAGAATAAGATTATCTGGGATCGGAATTGGAGAACCAATTGATTGTTACAGAGTTAAAGTAATAGTAAATGCTGATGATACAAAAACTGTAGAGAGGATAATTCTTTTAAATATACTAGGTCCTTTTGTAAAAATAATTACTGTTTTTATCAATGACGAAGACTCATATGAGGGTTACACACTTTTCGCTCCAGAATACTACATGACAACGTATCTTATTAATAATTCTGGTGAAATTGTAAAAAAATGGAAAAGTGATTACATACAATGTGCACAATGTTGTCTTTTAGAAAATGGTAACCTACTGCGTGCTAGTCTTGCCAGAATTAATCCTTATTTTCCAGGAGGAGGTATGACTGGAAGACTTGAAATGTTTAATTGGGATGGCGATCTTATCTGGGTGTTTGAACACACTAATGATAATTACTGCCTAAATCATGGATTTGAGGTTTTACCAAATGGTAACATTCTTTTGATTGCCTGGGAGGTAAAAACATATGCTGAAGCAATTGATGCTGGAAGAAATCCATTTACAATACCATCTGGGGTTTTATGGCCTTGTTATATTATTGAAGTTGAACCAACATTTCCAGAGGGTGGAAACATTGTTTGGGAATGGCATGTTTGGGATCATTTAATTCAAGATTATGATTCATCAAAAAACAACTTTGGAATTGTTAGAAATCATCCTGAACTTATAGATATAAATTATGGGCTTCCAAGGGGATATATTGATATGAATCATATAAATTCACTTGATTATAATGAAAAATACGATCAGATACTAATTAGTTCACACACACAAGATGAGATATGGATTATTGACCATAGCACAACAACAGAGGAAGCAGCAGGGCACTCAGCAGGTAGATATGGAAGAGGCGGTGATCTTTTATATAGATGGGGAAATCCTCAAGCCTATAGAGCTGGAACAAATGACGACCAAATGCTATTTGGACAACATGATGCTAGATGGATAGAACAAGGATATCCAGGCGAAGGTCATATTACTATTTTTAACAATGGCTTAGGTCGACCAGAAATAGCCTATTCATCAGTTGATGAAATAGTACCACCAGTTGATGAAAATGGGAATTATTATTTAGAAACCGGTTCTACATATGGACCAAAAGAACCTATATGGAGTTATGTTTCAGAAAACTTGTCTGATTTTTTTTCTCCAATTATTGCAGGAGCACAAAGACTTCCAAATGGTAATACTCTTATTTGTAACGGATATTCAGGAAAATTCTTTGAAGTAACTATGGAAAAAGAAACTGTCTGGAGATTTTATAACCTAATTCCAAGCTTTATAAGCAACCAAGTAACTAACATAAATCGCTATCCTTTAGATTATCCAGGTATTGGTAATTTTACAAAAAAATTAGATATTGTTTATGATAAATCCAGATATCTATCAATCTCAATTCTTTTTTCTGATATCATAAAATAATAAAATAATTCCATTTATAAACAAAGCAGGAAGTAAAACATACAATGGTAAAAATCTTTGATCTTTAGGCAATCCACCATCAAAAATTATCTTATAGACATAGTATATCATCATTGGATATATTGGAATACCAGAAACAAGAAATCTTATTCTTAATAATTTTTTATCCCTTTTCTTTTTTCGGTAAAAAAAGATATATAGAACAGAGATAACAATCATAGAAATCCATAAAAATAAAATGCTAATAAATGGAGAGTTAGATAAAATTAGTAAAAAATACCATATCACAATAGAAATTAATGCAAGTGAACCAAATACAATATCTTCAATCTGAATTTTCATTTATTTTACTATGTTATCGATTTTAATGAGATAAAAATTTGGATTTATTTCAATATCTATTAAATATTTAAATTTGATTTGCAGAAATATTATATAAATTGTTATAAATATGAAATTCTATTAGATGGATATATATTAAAGAGGTATAATAATGAATAGTTTTAGAAAAAACACAATTTTCCTAGTTATTGCTTTATTATTTGGTGCATGTTTTTTACCAACAAGTATTGGAATATTTAGTGATGAAACACTTGAACTGGTTAAAAATTATGATTTACTAAATACTGGAAATAATGGATCAGAATATTGGGCATTACTAGTTGCTGTTGGTGTATATGCAGATGATCCACAACAGGACCGCCCTCTGATGCTAGAAGAGGTTGATGATCTATATGATCTCCTTATTCAATCCGATATATGGTCTGAGGAGCATATAAAAGTTATAAAAGGAAAAGATGCAACAGTATCAAACATTATTTCTGGTTTTAGATGGCTTGATAAAATGGAAGATGATGATGATTTTTCTTTAGTTTTTATAACAACACATGGTTCTCCTATTGGTTTTGATATACCACCATTTGATGAAGAGGACGGAACCGATGAAATGCTTACAAGTTATTGGGGATTTGCATATCCTCTAAGTTTTCTATGGGATGATGAAATAAATTTTCTTTTAAATCGTTTGGAATCTCAAGGAGTATGCCTTATCGTTGATAGTTGTTATGCTGGTGGATTCAATGACCCACCAAACTGGAATTCTTTAGATATTCTGCCTTTCCAAAAAAGAGAAATAACAATTTCTTCAGAAGAATATATTAAAGGTTTTATAGAGGATGTTGGAGCACAAGGAAGAGTTGTATTGATGGCCTCTCGTGAAGACCAGTTATCCTATTCAGGTGGATTTGCACCTTATGTAATTGATGGATTGAGAAAGTATGCAGATAGCAATAATGATAAAGTGGTTACTGCCGAAGAAGTATTTTATTATACAGAACCACGAACTCATAGACAGAATCCGACAATGTATGATGGTTATGAAGGAGATCTTCCAATTTTCTATCTACCTGATTCAACAAAAAATTCGGAAAACGAGGAAATTGGTGACTTTAAATTAAAAATAGGTAGTTCATCTGAAAATTCTACCTTCTGCGGATTTATTAAAGATGCTGAGAATGAGGATCCCATTGAAAATGCATTAATTAATGTAAGAGGACGTGATGAAAACTGGGAAATTTTTGAAAATGAAACATATTCTAATTTGAATGGATTTTATAGTTTAAACGTTCCTCCGGGTAGATGTACAGTAACTGTTTATGCTGATGGATATTGTGGTGATCAGGTAAGAGGTATTGAAATCGATGAAAATGAGGTATTTTGGATCAATTTCTCCTTGTATCCTCGTCCAACTGAAAATTCAGTAGTTTGTGGATATATTACTGATGAAGAAACTGAAAATCCAATCAATAATGCTAATGTCGAATTATTTTGGCAAGGTGAATACGATCAATTTTATTTTAACAATACCATTTCAGATTTTTCTGGGTTTTATTCTATGGATGTGGCTGCTGGAGAAATAGACCTTGAAATTGAAGCAAACGGGTATTTCCATGAGGATTTGGAAGAAATCATTGTTCAAGACTATGAAACATTATGGTTTAACTTTTCTTTGGATGCTCGCCCTGTAGAAAATTCAATTGTTTCTGGATATATAACTGATAAAGAAACTGGTAATCCAATAAATAATGTACGAATAGAATTTGAATGGGTTGATATTACTTCAGGAAATGAATACGAAAATGAAACATATACAGATTCATCTGGTTTTTACACAATAAATATTGCTCCAGGTGAAATATATCATGATATTAGAAGCTGGGAATACTACTATTATAATCCTTATCGTCTAGATGGTAAAGAAAATGAAATTCTGTGGATGAATTTATCTTTAGAAGAAGAAACAATTCAGATAGAATTTGCAAAACCCTTACAGGCATTTTATGTGAATAACAAAAGAATAATACCTTATAATAAAGTAAGAATTATCGGAAACATTGATATCGAGGCGTATGTCTATGAAGGCTGGTTTGGAGAAGGTGAAGTAGATAGAGTAGAATTTTATATTGATGGAATTTTAAAGGAAACGATTTTTTCCGAACCTTATATTTGGACTTGGTCTGAAAGAAAAATTGGAAAACATACAATAAAAGTAACAGCTTATGATTTAGAAGGAAATAGTGTAAGTAAAGAAATTGAAGTCAGAAAATTCCTATAAAAAATTAATACACCTATTGAATTTACCAAATGTTAAAATATTCTTTTTTGCTTTTTTAGAAAATTACATAAACATCTACAAATATGACCAATCCAGGGAGTTTATTATGAGGAGAAATATCTTAATAGCAATAAGTTTAATAATTTCTATTATAGCTTTATCTTTATCTGTAAATGCAGAAGATATAAATTCATCAAATACCGATATAGTAATAAATACAACTGATGATTTTTTCACAGTTGCAGAGACAATAATTTTAGAAGGATCTTCTGATGAATATATCGAACTTATTGAATTTTGGATTCAAGATGGTGCTCAGGATGTTTCAATTTCCGTAAATAATGAAATTTTGGAATATGAAACCTCAAATAACATATACACATGTAATTTATCATCATTAGAAATAAAGCAAAATTCTCAACCAACGGTAAAAATTAATTATAAACTTGATCTAGCCAATGATGATTTCCAAAAGGAAATAATACGTGATACAACCCAATTAAAAGTCACATTTGATGGAACCATATTGTACACAAGTTCAAATCTAATATCTGGAGCTTCAATTAATGTAAATTTATATCAACCAACAGCAGCAGAAGCTGATATCAATTTATATTTAATAATAGGAATTGTTATACTTTTGATAATTCTCATAACTGTCATAATTAATTCAACTCGAAAACCTAAACCCACAAAGGCAAAAAAAACTGTAGTAGAATCTGAAGAACTTCTTGCAACAAAAAAAGCATTGCTTATGTCTTTATTGAAAGATATTGAAAAGAAACATAGAGCAAAAGATATTTCTGACAATACTTATCATAAGCTCAAAGAGCATTACAAAAACGAAGCAGTATTAACAATGAAAAAACTTGAAGATGCTACGTCAAAAGTCAAATAAACTTTGTTGCATACTTTCAGACTTTTCCTCTTCATCTTCTTCAATTATATCAGAAGAAATTGGTTTTTCATACACTACCTCATGAGAATGCAAAATATCCTTCAA
>CP070712.1:431412-457239 GCA_020350365.1 Thermoplasmatales archaeon
ACTGAAACAAAATCAGATTTCTTTAATAGCTCAACCAGTCCTACTTTTTTAGCATTAATTTCATTTTCTAATGTCTTATTTACTTTATTACTAACATATAAAACATTCATATTGAATCCTTTACTTTTTAATGCAAAAGCAGTTCCAATTCTACCTGCCCCAATTACGCCTAATGTCTTATTTGAAATGTCTTGTCCAAGCATAAGAAGTGGCCCCCAGCCAATGAATTTACCAGCTCTAGTATATTTATCACCTTCAACAATACGTCTTGCAACAGAAAACAGTTGTGCCCATGCCATCTCTGCGGTTGTATCAGTTAAAACGCCTGGGGTATTACTTACAGGGATTTTTTTTTCTGTTGCTGCATCAACATCTATGTTATCATATCCAACAGCATAATTTGCAATCATCCTTAGTTTTGGTTCTGAGTTTATAATATCCTTATCAATTGGATCAGACAATAAACACAAAAGACCATCTTTTCCTTTGAGACCATTAATTATCTCTTGTTTTGTTGGAACTCTATCATGTGGAAATACATCAATTTCATGATCTTTTTTTAACAAATTAAGACCTGATTCTGGAATTTTTCTAGTTACAAATATTTTCATAATATTTACTCACCCAAATTAAATAATATTGTAAATATCAGTAATTATAAAGTTATTTCTAGTTCATAAAGATTTAACACAATGTACCAAAATCTCATTAATAAATGTAGTAGCATTGTGCTTTTTTCCAATTTCTATAAGTTTCCCATTTATTGAATCAATCTCAGTTTTTTTTCTATTCATCACACTTTGAAGCATTGATGAAAAATTATCTGAAGTGTTTTTAATTACTTCTTTTGTTTTAATAAGCATCTCCTTATTTGAAAGGTCAATTCCATGGGCTTTTGCAATATTGACTGATTCTTCACATATCATTTCTAAAAGTCTTTCAAGAATCTTATTATCTAATAAGTGTCCATTCTTACATTTAAATATTGCAGTAAGTGGATTTATACTAGAATTTATCATTCCTTTGCTCCAAATATCTTTTAAAATATTTTTACTTACTGAAGTTTTTATTCCAGCCTCGTTAAAAACTCTAAAAACATTATCTAATTGCTCATTTTTTCCTTTTTTTAATTCACCTAAAATCGTAATTCCAGTTCCAGTGTGTTTTATAACTCCAGTTTTTAAAAAATAAGCACCATGAGTAGTTGTCCCAGCTATGATTCTCTCAGAATCTACAACCCTAGATATCTTTTCAATATTGTCAAGACCGTTCTGAAGAGAAAGGACTTTTGTACCTTTATTTATTATTTTTTTTGCTTGTTTAATCGCTGTTTCGGTATCATAAGATTTAACAGTTAAAATTAAAAGATCAGGTGAAAAAGTAACATTATCAACTGAAGATTCCGCCTGTATTTTAACATTTAGATTGGTTCTTCCTTGGATTTTTAAACCATTTTTTTTAATAGCTGTTATATGGGCTTTTCTTCCAATCAATATTACATTATTTTTATTATAAAGTAAGGCGCCAAATAATGAACCTATTGCTCCAGCACCAAAGATTACTATATTCATATCACAAAACCTATCTCTTTTAATTTTCCTTTAATTTCTTTGGTATCCATTGCTATTAAAGGATGCAGAACCGGTAAGGTTATCTGCTTTTTAAGATGTTTTATATCAGTTAAAACATTATCAGAATAATCATAAAATGTTAGGCCTGATATAATTGCATCACAGTGATTTTCAGCAGCTGCTTTATTAATCTGTTCATATAGGTTTTTTTTAGTGGAAATCTCAATAATTTTTGAATTTATAAACCAATAATTCATAAATTTTTCCAAAGCACCTTTCTTAATTTCATTAGTTAAGAGAAATATAGGTTTGCATCCCCTATGAATTAAATACCACGATGCCAAAATAGCATATGGTGTATCAATAAATGCAAGAATGTTTCCCTGAGACCCAATTGGCATACCGCCATATCCCTTAATTTTTTCAATAAAAATATACGCTTTATCATTTCTAATTTCAATAAACAATTCAAAATCTGGATTTGTTAAATCCACCTTAGCTTTTGTCTCATTTACTATTTCATTTCCGATTTTAATAGCAATATCTTGACTTGTAAAATCATGGTTTCCAGTTCTTTTAACTCTTACTGCAAAACTTTTTTCACTTTTTATTTTTTCTTTTGAAATTGATTTAGCAATTTTAGATATTGAATTAATATCACAATCAACTTCTATAGCCTGACTTATTGATGTAATACCAAATACTTTTTGTAGGATACTGACACATTTTTCAATTTGATCTGAATAAATGTATATTCTACCCCATTCCCTTCTCAACTTATTATCAATATTTTTTTTACCTAATGCTCCTTTTATATTGTTTACTAAGGTATTTTCAAAACGTTTTCTAGTTTGCTTAGCCTTTAATGCAATCTCACCATATCTAATAATTATTAATGTGTTATTCACGAAAGGCGAATTTGCATCTAATTACATTAATATTTGGTATCTAGGTGAATGCAAAATTAACTAGTGCTACATACTAATGCTTTATTTTAATTAAATATCTTATGAAACATGCTTATGAGAAATTGAATAGCATTGGTTTAAATTGCCAATTTATGTAAAGATCAAGTTGATCATATGCATGAGGATTTGGTTGTCCATAATAATCCACAAATCCATTTTGGCCCGGTGGTAGTACGTTAAATGCAATAGGGGATTCTTGTTGATTGTTAATGTTCCATAGAGGCATTTCAACAACCTGGTTATATGTTCCTCTGTCCATATTTGGCATTTCGGGTGAAGATAGTGCACCTAACTCAGAAAAGGATTTCATTTTTACAGGTGTAAGCCAATCTGAAACATTATCTGAGCCGTACTCATTTTCCAAATCCGTTAAAGCATTTTCTAAAGCATTAACAATTGCATTATCTCTAGAAATACCATTAAAATAATCCTTGTATCTAAGTTTTAATTTAGATTCCTCCCCTTGAAACAAATGAAGTAGTATACTATGGGCAAACTCTTCCACCTCTTCCCCAAGTTCATCAACTAATATTACATCATAGACTTTATTATACCACTTGTTGAATATAGTTAATCCTGGATCATCATAAAATCCATCCTCGTTTTCATCATTTGAATAACAATCCCATTGTTCAAGAGCAATTGTTACCTCTGGTGGAATACCTCCAACAGCATCAATTGCCTCAAGTAAAAATGGTTTGAAATATGTTCCATAAGAGTTATGATAAGCAACATTACGGCAGATATTTATCATATCTTCAAAAGTAATTTCATCATCTTCATCTAATAGCTGTTGTATTCTTACAACACTATGTCCTTCCCCCCACATAGGTCCAACTTCAGCTTCTGCATAAGGCCAATCAGCTTGTGGTTTATTGTTCCAGTTTGCATAGAAACCTTCAACTGGGTTTTTTCCTTGCGGCAGTTCGTCAAATGGTACAATACCTAGCCATTCCTCTTTTCCAGTACCAATTAAAGGAAACCTATCATCTATTCTGCGAAAAAATAAACCGAATTTAGGACGTATCGGGTACCACCCAGCATGGTAATATCCTACATCTCCATTTCTATCAGCCCAAAACCAATTATGAGATGAAACAATTTTACTTACTCCCTCTTCAAACTCGGAAATATTTTTACATTCCTGAAAACTCATTACTCCTTCAAGGGTTAGATGTTCATTTTTCCAAAATGTCATCTTTTGACTAATGGCAATTCCGCCAAGAGGGAATTTCCAACTACTATCAAGCACTGGCCCATGGACTGTTCTATAAATTTCAAACTCATGAGGGTTACCATCTGAATCATATATTGTTTCAATTCTTTTTTCCATATCAAGCCAAGATTTTTTATAACGATATTTGGTCTGATTAAAAGGATGTAAAATTTCAATATACGTATCCACACCATCTGATAATCCAGATGTTGTAGTCCATGCTCCCCATTCACTAACACCAATTGCAATTGCTGGACCAACACCGGGAAAGGTCATTCCAGTTGCGTTAATTCCAGCACCATGCATCCCAAGTTCAACAACGATTTGAGGAATTGAATGTCCCATCTGAGGACCACCTAATAAAAGTGGATTGCCTGTTGCAGACTTTGAGGGTGTCACAACCCAACCATTACTTCCAAAATGATATAGTAATCCCAGTGCTTCAGAGATATTTTTATCTTGATCTTTGAAGGATTTAATCTTTTTTGCTGACTTGATAATAACATCAGGTATATATGGTGGTAAAATTGATATTCTTGGTGTATTGAATTCTTCGCTCCAATTTAATGTAGTATCCGAGCCAGGGTCTAATTGGGGACAAACATCATTGAAAATCTTCCAACCCTTTAAAACTCCATTCAAATCAATAAGATTTATAAGCACTGCTGCAAAAAGTAGCTCATTTCCACCACCTTCACCCCAACGTCTAACCATCATTTGACCAATAGCTAATGAGTCTTCCTCAGTCCAGAGCTCAGGCGAAATTCCCCTATCTATATACTCAAAAGGCATTTTATTAATTGGATCAGCTAAAGCTTCAGATATGTATAAATTAATTCCTTCAGTATATGCCTCAAGCATTTCTTTGTATGGAGATGATATCTCCTTCAACAACTCGGTATTTTCTTGTTTGCTATATCCGCTTAATCTGTTCCAATAATCATATTCAACAGTTGCCAAACCTATTTCAGCCATTCTTCCTGTTGCTTGACGTCTGAACACATCAGATTGCCAAAGACGGTCCTGAGCAATTGCATAACCTGCTCCAAATGCTAGAGCCACTTTACTTTCTGCAAAAACATGAGGAACGCCATATTCATCTCTTATTATTTGATATTCCAAATTGTTAAAAGATATAACTTTATTATTTGGCAAAATATCTGATGAACCTGGAAATGAAAAAATTACTGATACTAATAAAAAACTAGCAAAAAAAATTTTAATTTTATTTTTCATTTTTATCCCCAAAAATATTTAATTTCTAAGGGTTGTTATGCTGATTGCTTAATTTAAATGTTTGGTAGAAAATATAAAAAACACAATAATTAAGGATTTAAAAAAATGTGCAGGGGAAGGGATTTGAACCCCCGAACCTCTACAGGAACAGATCTTGAGTCTGTCGCCGTTGACCTGGCTTGGCTACCCCTGCATAAGAAATGCGATAAATGAATATATCATAATAAAAGTTTATGTAAATAATAATTTTAATTCATCTTACGTTATTTTTAGTAGTTTTTACAAGTTTTTCAAGTGTATTATAGCATTGTATTGTATCATCTCTTGAAATTAATATGCTTAGCTCTTGTGGAGTTAGTGTTATGTTAAATATATTTATATTCTCCCAGGCTAAAAACCTCAAAACATTATAAAGAATCCCCGGTGTAAATAAATAATCTTTAGAATACATTAGGGAGATTACTACAAGGTCTTCAACAATTCTTAAAATGTTTTCCTTACCAAGTGCTTCAATTACATTATCTATATTGCTTTGATTTGTTATTATTCCAAGCTCATAGTTTCCTTGAACAATGTTAAAGATCTTTCCTTGTTTAAACACCATCTTATTATACAATTCTTGAGTTTTATTAAGTGCATCTGGACTTTCTTCAATAATAATAAGGCAAACATCTGTTTTTAAAAGAGTTTCTCTAAAATAATCCAAGGATGATCTATCTTTCTTTTTTTCAAATTTTTCTGAATATCTTCTAATTGCCATAACAATTGCATTGTGTTTGACTGTTTTACCTAATTCTGATTCAATTTCAGGTTTTATATTGTTAGCAATTTTATTGTAAGAAACTATATTATGATTTATTGCCTCCTGTAGAAAAACATGTTTGTTTAATATGTCTTGAACAACGTGACTTATTGTTACCATAACAACACCTAGCTCTTTTTTGTTTAGTCTATTACACTTTATAAAATATTGTTACAGGTACATATATTTTTTTGTTATTATCATAACATAATGTAGATATAGGAAACTTTATATTTATCACAAATGGGGTGAGATCAATATTATATCTCGAGGGTCTAGCTTGGGTCAAAGTAATCCGCTTTTTTTATTCACCTTCACCTAGGCCCTTACTTCCTCCCTCTATCTTGTTTAAAAATTAATTTGCATCTTTAAATTTATCTTTAGCATTATTTGCATTTTCTGCAAATCTACCTAGTATTTTATAGCATCTCATTAAATCTTTTTTATCAACAATAAGGCTGAATTCTGTCTTGGTTAGAATAACATCTACCGCATTGATATTTTCCCATGCTAAAAATCTTGAAACATCATAAAGTATTCCTGGGGTAAACAAGAAGTCTTTTGAATAAGTAAGTGAAATTGAAACAAGATCATCAATCGTTTCCAAAATATTTTCATCAGATAATAAGTCAAGGACTTTATCTTTATATTTATTATTTGTTACAACTGCAATCTCATAATTACCCTGGACAACGTTTAACAAACCACCTTTTTTATAATCAATTATTGGATAAAGAGTACAAAGTTTATTGTAGACATTAGGTGATTCTTCTAAGACAAGATAAAATATGTCAGTTTTGATGGTCTCAATAGAATATCTAAAAGTAGGTTTTGAGTTAGTTTTTTCCATTTTTTCTGAACTTCTTCTTAAAGCCATTACAATTGCGGAGTGTTTTACTTTTTTTCCAAGCTCTTCCTCGATTTCTGGTTTCAACACTTTAGCAAGTTTATTATAAGAGACTATCTGATGGTTGATAGCTTCTTGCATTAATATGTGACGTTTTAAAATATCTTGTATAACATGACTGATTGTTACGATTTGATAACCTCCAGCTTATTTTTTTAAATATTAACAGTTTTTTACATATTGTAACATATTGATATATTTTTTGTTATTATCATAACATAATATTAAAATGTAAAATGTTTTATTATTTCAAGGGTGAGGATGAAAAAAATATCAATTAAAATATATACTATAGATAAGCAATCTAGTTTTGTATTAAATAATAGATTTTTATCTGAGTTTCTATCAATAAATTATTTATTCTTTATCAAACAATTTATTTTTATTCTAATGATAATATTTTTATATAATAATAATTATAATTAAATGTGGTAAATAATGATTCGATTGGCCAGTTTAGTAATAGTTGGAATTATACTTTTTACAATTTTTATTCCAACTGCAACAATCGCAGATGATGATTATAAATCAAAGGTTTTTACAACTGGCAAATACGAAAAAGGATATAGATATAATATTCAAGGATGGGTTTATGTTCACATTGAAGGTGAACCATACGAAAGAGGATATCAATATGGTTATCTTGCCTCAGCTGAAATTATGGATATTTTTCAAAGATGGATAAACCTAGAATATGAAAACATTAGGATATTAAAAATTTTTAAATTTAGATCTCCAGAAAAATTATGGGACTTTTTTAAATTAAAAGCAAAAAACCGTTTTTTAAAATATGTACCTTTTGAAAATCAAGAAGAATTAAGGGGTTTAACAGATGGGTTAAGGGCAAAAGATGTAAAAATTTTTAATCGAATTATTGAATTCGACGATTTATTAGCATTTCAATTTATTCAGGATATTGATTATAGTAGCTTTAGATATTCTAAAAAAGGATTCCAACCTTTTCGAAGAATTATTTTTAATTTTAGACAACTATTAACAAAAGGAGATGACGAATCTCATTCAGGACATTGTACAGCTTTTATTGCAACAGGTGATGCGACAAGTAATGGCAATATTATTGTAGCACATTCATCAATATTTCCTCATTATGTATCTGAAAGATGTAATTTTATTTTAGACGTGCAACCATCAAAGGGAAATAGATTTTTAATGACATGTCCACCAGGTTCATTATGGAGTCAGGAGGATTGGTACCAAAATGAGAAAGGAATAATACTTACAGAAACAGAATTATATCCTCAAGGTTTTTGGAAAAAGAGAGGTATACCTAAAGGAGTTCGATCAAGAACTGCAATTCAATATTCAGATAATATCGACGATGTAATAGAATTATTATTAAAGAATAATAACGGTCTTATTCCAAATGAGTGGCTTATTGGTGATACAAAATCAGGTGAGATAGCTTCTATTCAGCTTGCATTATTTAATAAACCAATAAAAAGAACTTTTAACGGTTTTTACTGGTCATGCAGTATACCTCATGATATCAATGTATTTGCAGAGCTTTGGGGCATTCCCCCATTTATATTTAAAATCATATCAAGAAGATTACCACAAGTATTGACCACAGATGTAGCAGAAAAGTTCACTGAATTAGGGGAAGAATACTACGGGCAAATAGATACTAATATTGCCAAAAAAATTATGTCAACACATCCAATCTATATTGATACTACGGATTGCAAAATAACAAGCTCTACGTTAATGGAACAGATGGGTCTCTTTGTATTTATGGGAAGACCTGACGGAGAACAATGGAATCCTAGTAATGAAGAAAAAGAGGATTATTTTGGAATTACAGAATTACCTACTAGTGGATGGCTTGAAGTATATCCTCCAAAATCTGCTCCAATATATATAAACTCAATTGACAGTTATAAAGAAGAAAAAAAGAGTAAGGTTCTATGGAAATATGAAACAGAAGATGCAAAGAATATGGAATATTCCACAACTTGTGTTTCTGAAGATATGATATTTACTACAACGTCTGAAGGGGGAATTTTAAACTTAAATACAAATTCAGGCACATTAAATTGGAAAGATAAACTTAATGGAAAGATTGTTGAATCCGTTGCTTTTGAAGATTTATTATTTGTAGGCGGAGAAAATGGTTTATATGCATATGATAAAGAAACAGGTAAAATAAAATGGAAACAATTTGTAGGATATATTTCTTGTAAACCTATAATTGCAGAAAATTTAGTTATTGCTGGTTGCGAAAATGGAAATTTATATGCATTTGATGTTAACTCAGGAAAAATCAGTTGGACTAAGAACTTTCTGAGCTCAATTACCATATCTGAAATATCAAAAGATAAAATCTACATCGGATCTGGAGATTCATGCTATGCGTTAAATATGAAAAATAATGATATTCTTTGGACTTTTAAAACAAATGGAAAGATATCTACCCCTCCTAGAGTATATAACAATGATGTTTACATTGGTTCATGGGATGGAAATCTTTATGCTCTTGATTCCAGAAATGGTAATTTAAAATGGACTTTTAAAACTGGTTGGGGAATTGTTACAACCCCTGCAGTATCAAATAATATGATATTTGTTGCTTCAAATGACAATAATTTTTATGCAATAGATAATAGAAATGGAAATCTTGAATGGCACTTTAGCTGCAAATCAGCAATTCATTCAAATCCTGTTGTATATGGCGATTATGTTTTTTTCGGGTCTGATGATGGTAGATTTTATGCTCTTGAAAAAACAAATGGGGATTTGGCATGGAGCTTTACGCCAGGGTATTTTATTAAAGACGATGCTCTTAATTATCTAACAACACCAATTTTGTCTGATCCTTATGTAGAAGATGGAGTCCTTTATATTAGTGCAAAAGGGACAATTTATGCATTAGATGCGCAAACCTTTGAAAAGGAGGGAAAAATTTCAGCATATTCTTCCAGCAATTTAATTAACATAATTATTATATTTGTTTTACTATTTATTGTTGTAACTTTGATTTCAATAAAAATAAGAAAAAAACAGAAGAAAAGATAGGAGAATTCATACATGGCACGAGAGTTCTGGAATTCGCGATTTGCTTTTATCATGGCCGCGGTCGGCTCTGCTGTCGGTTTAGGAAATGTTTGGAGATTTCCATATGTCTGTTATGATAATGGGGGCGGGGCATTTCTTATTCCTTTTTTTGTAGCAATTTTTACAGCAGGAATTCCTCTTCTAATTCTTGAATTTTCAGTAGGACATTGGGCTCGTGGTACTCCTCCAAAGGCATTTAAAAAGGTAGGTGCAAAATGGGAATGGGCTGGCTGGCTTGCGGTTCTTATTCCTTTCATTGTAGCAATTTATTATGTTGTCATTATGGCCTGGTGTTTTTCATATATGATATACTCGATTGACATTAGATGGGGATCTAATGCTGAAAGATTCTTTGCAAGCTTTTTGGGAGACACCGGCAGTCCTCTAATAATAGGAGGAATTAGTTTACCTGTATTACTTGGTCTTATTGCTGTATGGTTTTGTATATTTTTCATACTATACAAGGGTGTAGGACGAATTGGTAAGGTTGTTGCCTTGACTGTCCCTATACCTACACTACTTTTAATAATACTAACAATAAGGGGTTTGACACTACCTGGTGCAATGGAGGGGATAAGTTATTATCTTACACCTGATTTCTCAAAACTTGGGGATGTAAATGTATGGCTTGCCGCTTATGCTCAAGTGTTCTTTTCATTTAGTCTTGCGCAAGGAATTATGATTACTTACGCAAGTTTTCTTAAAAAGAAATCTGATCTAACAAACAATGCATTTATTGTAGCTCTTGCCGATGCTGGAACATCGTTTTTAGCAGGGTTTGCAGTATTCAGCGTAGTTGGTTATCTTGCAATGATGCAAGGGATTGGAATTGATGCTCTTGGTACTCAAATCGCAGGGCCAAACCTTACATTCATCACTTATCCAACAGCAATAGGACTTCTACCATTTGCAGCAGCTTTCTTTGGTTCAATATTTTTTATTGCACTTCTTACTTTTGGTATTGATTCGGCTTTTTCAATGATAGAGCCCATCGCAGCAAGTGCAAATTATAAATGGAAAATAACAAAAGCAAAGGCAACTGCAATAATGTGTATATTGGGTTTTCTACTAAGTTTGATATTTGCCACAGGCGGAGGTCTATACTTACTTGAAATACTTGATCATTTTATAGCAAATTTCGGTCTTGTTACAATAGGACTTCTTGAGTGCTTGGTATTTGGATGGTTTTATAAAATAAAACGTCTGCGAGACCATGCAAATGAAACTTCTGAAATATTACTTGGCAGATGGTGGGATATTTTAATAAAAGCTATTATTCCAATAATTCTTGTGATTTTACTAGTTGTAGCAATTATTAATAATGTAATAAACAATCCATATCCAGATTATCCAGGATGGCTAATTGTATTAATGGGAGTATCACCGCTTTTAATTATAACAGTATCATCATTTGTATTAATGAAAATAAAAGGAAAAAAGGAGGATGAAGTTTAATGAACCTGCCTTTATCAGCAATAATTATGTTGATTTTTGGATGTGTTGTTTTATATGGTGGACTTGCTTATTTTGTCTACCGTGCTCTTAAAGGTAAGAAAATAAACCTAAAAGGGGAAAAATAATTTGAAAAAATCAATTGCAAAAATAATACTTGTTATTATCCTATTATCAACCGTATTTACAGTATCTGGTAGTCAAACAATAAACAAAAATATAATTTTTGTAAATGATGATAATATAAATGGACCATGGAATGGAACGAAAGATAATCCTTATCAATTTATACAGGATGGAATTGATAACGCAAATAATTCAGACACGGTTTTTGTATTTAACGGAACCTATTTTGAAAATATTATAATTAATAAATCAATCAAACTAATAGGTGAAAATAAAAATACAACTATAATTGATGGAAGGAAAATAGATAATACTATCAATATCTCATCAGAAAATGTAATTATCACTGGTTTTACAATTATAAATTCTACTAGAAATATTTCTCAATGGTACATTGCTGGAATACGATTAACGGGTTCAAACAACACAATATATAACAACATAATAAAAGATAATATGCTTGGAATATTTGGAAAAAAAGTTACAAATATTTCAATATATAATAATCAATTTTTTGGAGATGGGATTGTTTTCTCAATATATGATAAAGAAGAAGAGCCTGTAACCTATAAAAATGAGTATTTCTTACATAACATCTATAATAATTATGTAAACAATAAAACAATTTATTATTTCAGAAATCAAAATGATATAGATTTGCCAAATGATGCAGGGCAGATTATAGCTGTTAACTGTAAAAAGATTACAATAAGAAATATTAATCTAGATAATGCAGACTTTGGATGTATTCTAGTAAATTGTTCTGATTGTTTAATTGAACAATGCAGTATTTCTCATTCAGATGGAATGATATGGCTAATAAACTCTAAAAAAAATCTAATTCAAAAAAATAAGATTTCCAATAATTTTGAAGGTATTTGCATTGATTGTGGTTCAAAAGGAAATAGAATTAAATACAACAATATTTCAAATAATGAAAAACTTGGAATAATCATAGAATATGGAAGCAACTCTAACAGAATAATCAGAAATAATTTCAAAAATAATAATCCAGGAAATGATGCTATACAGGTTTATTTTAAATATTGTTTTTATAACAGATTTAGAAAGAATTATTGGAATCGAACTAGAATAATGCCAAAAGCAATTTTTGGAAAGATTAGTGATACTTTACCATGGGTAAATTTTGACTGGCGTCCAGCTTTATTGCCTAATAAAACCAATTGAATTTAAAATTCTATTTTTTAACAATTCAAGTTTGTCTAATTGTTCTTTATCACATTCAAAAGTAAAATCATAAACTATATCCTTTAAAATCAAAGGTTCTGCTGGAGCCAATCCATAATCAACATCTTTATCTGGATTACAGAGAGCTTCTACAATATCTTGCCGTCCAATCTTTCCATTTCCAATTTTTACAAGTGCTGAAATAATTCTTCTAATCTGGTTCCAAAGAAAGGTTGGTGCATAAAAATCAATTAAAAGATAGTCTTTTATTTTTGAAAATACAATGTTGTCAATAATTCTAACTGGATCTTTGAAAGACTCCAATCTTGAGAAATTGGTAAAATTTTGTTTACCCGTGAAAGCAGATGAAACAGATATTATTTTATCAACATCAAGGTCTTTTATATTTAGATAATAACAATAATTACGATATATTGCATGCCTTGGATTAAAATCTAAATTTATGTTATTTGCTCCAAAAACTACAATATCCTCAAACTCATTTGACAAATCTTTTAGTACAGATTTTATGGAATCATTTGTATTGAAGGAAATGACATTTGCAAATGCTGAAACCTTTTTATCTGTTCTACTTGCTGACCTAAAATATGAATCTTTTGTATCTTCAATAATACCATTTTTTATCAAGACCTTTATTAATTCACCTTCTACAGTTCTAAGATTAGGTTGACGAGCATATCCATAAAATTTACTGCCATCGTATGCAAATTTTAATGCAATTCTCATTTTTACACAACGGGTATTAAAAACAATCTATCATTTAGTTTAACAGTCTTTACAGTTTTAGAATCAAAGGATACCTGTTTTGGTTTTTTTACAATATTTATTTTATAATTTTTTTGATCCATAACTTGAACTTCATCATTTGTTTGACTAATCAAAATCATTTCTTTAATAAGTTCTTCACCACCAAGTATACTTGATTTTTGAATTGATTTTACATCAAATGTTGTTTCATTCCATTTAGAAAGATCAATTAATTTTACCTTATTTCCATGAAAGGAGATAATTTGGAAAAAGGAATTGTCAATCTTTAAAAAAAATCCTTTTTCATATGAAGGAATTCTTATTAGATAGGTCATTCTGTACATTTGTTTACTGTCCTTCATTCCAATATTTTTTGATGATTGTTTTATCTCTCCGCCATATTTTTCTTGAATTTTTTTAGCAATTGCAAGTCCTGCTGCCTTTTCGCTAATATAAAAATCAAGACCACCATGTTCCTCGGCAATATCAGTAATGAAAAGAGCTCTATTTCCTTCAGCTTGTAAATCTTCAATTAGAGATTCGGCAGTTGCTCTTATATCAATTAGTTCTTTATTTTTTAATTTTCTATTGTCTGCTCTAATTTGAACTATTGCCTCATGATATCCACCAAAGCGTTTGGAGCAAACATCACAAACAGTTCTATCAAAGCGGACCAATATTTCATGTTCCTCAATAATTTCTTCATTTTCTATGAAGCCAGAGATATAGACCTTACAAATCATACCTTCTTTTTTTTCTGTGCATTCTGAATTTATATCAACTTTATCGAGTTCCTTACTAATTTGAAAGTTAATTTTTATTGCTTTTTTTAGAATGTCTCCGAAATGTTCAGAAATCCAAGTGTTTTTAAATTTAAAGGAGTCACAATGAGGGCAATTTGATAGTTCAATAATTTTTGGTCCTTTTGTAAAAGTATGTGATTTAAGATAACAATTAAGACAGGTACCGTCTCTGAATATTTTATCCTCCCTACCGCATTCTACACAAAACATAATAATACGCCGATTTACAAATAGGATTTGCTATATTAGAATTCAAATAAGTTAATACTTTTTAATAGCTTTTAAACCACCCTCAAATGCCTTTTTATTCATATCTTTGAATTTTGAGGGTATATTTTCAAGAATTGTTTCTAAAAGTTTTTCAGGTTTAAAAGGTAAGACATCTGTTGCTGCAAGGGCACCTAGCAATACGATATTTTTTGTAATTAAAGCACCTGCATCTTTTGAAATTTTCACTGCATCTATTTTGTATAAATCCCCGTATTTTTTTAGTTCATTAAATACCTCTTTTATATCAGGATACTTTTCTGCCCCAACAGACACTGTATAAGGAATTACTGGATTGATATCAGTAATAATTTTTGTATTCTTATTAGAAAATTGAATATAACGTAATGCTTCTATTGGTTCTGTACTAAGTATAACATCTGCTGTTCCTGAAGAAACCAAGGGTCCTGAAACATCTCCCATTCTTACAGAACAATTAACAGATCCCCCACGTTGAGCCATACCATGAACCTCCGAGACAAAGACATTTATTTTTTCTTTAAGAGCGACTTTCCCAAGTATATTTGCAGCAGTAATAACTCCCTGACCACCAACACCTGTCAAAATAATATTTATTTTCCCCTTCATTTCTTAACCCCCTTTGGAGAAATGGCCTCAAATGGACAGATATCAGCACAATTACCACATCCATTACATTGCTGTGGATCAATTAAAATAATGTCATCCTCACCATAGTAAAATGATGGACAGTTAAATCTAGAAATACAAATCTTACAATTTTTACATTTTTCTTGATCTATTTCATGAACATAGATTTTTTCTCCTCTTTTTTTCTTATCTCTATTTTCTAAAAGAATGCAAGGAGATTTACTAACTACAGCTGAGGGTCCTTTATTTTCAAGTGCTCGTTTAAATGCCTCAGTTGTTTCCTTAATTTTATTTGGATCAACTATCTCTATATGCTCTACGCCGCATCCCTTTACAACATCTTCAACTAGAATTTTTTTTGCAGGGCGACCCATACCATCAAAATCATTTCCTGGATGAGGCTGATGACCCGTCATTGCAGTTGTTCTATTATCAAGAATGGTTATTACGACATCATGATTATGATGAACTGCATCAATAATAGGCGGAATTCCAGAATGGAAAAATGTGGAGTCCCCCATAAATGAAATTATCTTTTCGTCAGTTGCAATAGCAAAACCACACGCAGTTCCTGCATTAGATCCCATACACAATAATAAGTCTGCAACCTCATAAGGAGGAGCCTTTCCTAGTGTATAACAACCAATATCTGTCGGATAAATTGTGGTTTTTGGTGCTGCTTTTTTCACTGCATAATAAGTTGCTCTATGCGGACATCCAGGGCATAATGCAGGTGGTCGGCTGGGTAGTTTAATTTTTGATTCTTTTGGTTTATTAATTGGATTTTTTATTTTGAAAATCTTTGAAAAAGCATCTGCTACAATATCTAGATTATATTCATATAAACGAGAGAAATGTCCTGATGATTTACCATAAATCTTAACCTTTGAATTTAAATCATAAGCTATTACTTTAAATTGATTTTCAAGAATTGGTTCAAGCTCTTCGACAATTATAATATTTTCACAGGATTTTATAAAATCTTCACACATTTTTTTTGGAATCGGATGTGTCATTCCAAGTTTTAGAATTCTTACATTAAGTTTCATATCACCTGCAAGTTCTTTTACATAATTATAAGAAACACCGGACGTAACTATCCCCCATTCTTTTGGTTTACCAACATTAATTATTTTATTAAACCTTGATTTTTCTGAAATTTGCTCAGCTTGTTTTATCTTTTTTAAAAGAATTGGATGTTGAAGTCTGGCAATTGCAGGAACTGTTACAAGCATTGGATCTTTTTCAAAATGACCCTTAGTTCTTGGTTTTTGTATCTTTGTTAATTCAATTGGTCCTCTTATATGATTAAGTCTTGTTGTTGTTCTTAAAAGAACAGGTAGTTTGACTTCTTCTGATATCTCAAAACCTATTCTTGTCATTTCTTTTGCTTCATTTGGAGTTGATGGTTCAAGCATTGGTGCATTTCCAAACAATGCAAAATATCGATTATCTTGCTCATTTTGTGATGAATGACAAGAAGGATCATCTGCTGAAACAATAATATGACCACCCTTACAACCAACATAAAGATATGTCATAAACGCGTCACTTGCAACATTTAGGCCAACATGCTTCATACAAGTAAGTGTTCTTAAACCTGTTATTGATGCTGCTGCAGCAACCTCTAATGCTACTTTTTCATTTGTTGAATATTCAAAATAGAAGCTTGGATCTTTTTTTTGTTTTGTAAAAGATCTAGCAATTAATGAAAAAGTATCAGCTATTTCTGAAGAAGGTGTTCCAGGATATGTAGTTGCAACATCAATTCCTGCTTCAATTGCACCTCGGGTAATTGCTTCATTTCCCAATAGAAGAATCTGTTTACCTGGTTTATCTTCTAATATTTCCATTATAATAAAACCTCCTTCAATAAATCAGAGAAAGGCAGTATGGTGTGAAACGTGTAAAAGTGTACAGAATATAAATCTAACCCAATTGATTCACTTATGTTTATGATAAATTACTAATTATTTTTTATGTCGAAAATTTATGTGTTAATAGTAACAAAATGTTAGTTATTCGTCAAAATCTATATATTTTGTTAATATTTCAACATAATTACTATATATAACCTATATAATACATTTATTGAATAATTCTTATTAAGGGAGGAAAAAAAGTATGAATAATAAAATATTAGTTAAAAGTTTGACATTAACTATAATAATTCTTTTTTTTGGAACAAGTGTTGTACCTATAATTGGTGGAAAAACTGTATCTGAAAGTAACAATGATATTCAATTGATTCAATTTAGCCCAATTCAGGAAGAAACCATATTATTCTTTGATGATTTTAATGATAACGCTAAAGATTTTAGTAGATGGACTGAAGTTTATAGTGACGGTATATGGGAGGAAAAAAATCAACGTTGTGAATTTCAATTGTATGAGCCAGGTTATGATCAATGGGAAGAGGGAATTGAAAGTTACGAATTTATTGTACCTTTGAATCCAGTTAGTCCACTCAAAATAAATTGGGATATTATTTGTGATATTGCTAGCACAAACTGGGCAGGAGCATTAATTCTTAAAGTCACTGATGGAACAAATTGGATTATGGCAAAATATCATCGATATAGAACTGCAACACAATTTAAGGACAGCAATGATCCATCTTTTACATATTTGAACGAAAATAAACCTTATGGAATATATTCTAATGAAATACAATTATACAGCGACAGATATATTGTCACTATGGATACCGATTCTAGTGGGCCGGTATATGATTCTTTGTTTAAACCTGGAGTACCTCTAAAAATCCATATTTATATTGCATGTTCAGGCGAACAACCATGGTTATTTTTCAGATCAGGTTTTGATAATGTTAAAGTTACTTTTGAGGAACCTGCAACAAAAAAAGCATTAATTTGTGGAAAAATTGAAAATGTTATAACAGCTGAAGATTTTGCAATGTTTGACGCTGTAAGAACAAGAGTTATAACATTTAATCCATTTTCTTTTAATACTTATACCTCTGGTGAAACGCTTGTGACCTTTGGATCAAAATTTGGTATTTTAACAAATAGTTTTGCACTAGGATTCTTCAATATGGCAAATTGATGTTCTAATAAACTATGTATCAAAAGCTTTCTAAATCATATCTATTTAGAAATAATAATTAACATATCAGTCGAAAGCTTTATAAATACAGTGATTGTTGATAGTAGACCCTAAAACTATAGTAATAACAGGGAGGAATAGTATATGGCAGAAAAGGAAGTAAATCCAGACGAAAACACAATATATGTTGGAAACAAACCACCAATGAGCTACGTACTAGCAGTAGTAACACAGTTTAATGGTGGCTCAGATGAAGTAATAATTAAAGCAAGAGGTAGAGCCATTAGTAGAGCTGTTGATACTGCAGAGATAACAAGAAACAGATTTGTACAGAACGCAAAAATAAAAGAAATAAAAATTGGTACAGAAAGTATTACCAACGAAGAAGGTAGAAATTCCAACGTATCTTCTATAGAAATAGCTTTGACAACAAAGAAATAAGCAAAGCATTCAAGCAAAATAAGCAACACAACTAGTATGCAAAAACCATATAATTGGGGTTGTAGGTTAGTTGTGACTTTTTTTTCTTTATTTTTATTCATCTTTATTAATAATCATTTTAAAATTATTGTATTTAAAAAAATTTAATTATGGTAAAGAATTTAAATTACGTATTATATTTACCTTGCCGGTTGAAAGGGATGGTAAATTACATTATTATAACTGGCGGGGTCATTTCTGGTTTAGGAAAAGGAATAACTACCGCTTGTATTGGAAAAATTCTTCAACTTCATGGATACAAAGTTACAGCTATGAAAATCGATCCATATATGAACTGTGATGCAGGAACCCTTAGGCCAACTGAACATGGTGAGGTATGGGTTACAGAGGACGGAGGAGAAATAGACCAAGATCTAGGACATTATGAACGCTTTTTAGATATAAACATTCCAAAATATCATAATATAACAACGGGCCAAGTGTATGGAAAAGTTATTGAAAAAGAAAGGAAGGGAAAGTATCTTGGTAAAACAGTTCAACCAATTCCTCATGTAACAGATGAAATTAAGAATAGAATCAGAAGACCATCAAATGAAAACTCATGGGATTTTGTAATGGTAGAAATTGGTGGAACTGTTGGAGATTATGAGAATGTTTTGTTCCTTGAAGCAGTTCGTCAAATGAAACTAGAGGGCGATAGTGTACAATATTTACATGTTACATATGTACCCGTTCTTGATACACTCGGGGAAGCCAAAACCAAACCCACTCAACATTCTGTAAAACTGTTAAGAGAAATCGGTATTCAACCAGATTTTATCATTACTCGTTCTGAAGAACCCTTAGATAATGTACGACGGGAAAAAATTGCAATGTTTTGTAATGTTCATGAAGAAGATGTGATTTCAGATTCAAATATTGATAATGTTTATGCAGTAACATTACTTTTTGAAAAACAAAATTTATGTGCAAAGATTCTTAAAAAATTGAATATAAGAAAAAGCCATAATGGTTTGCAGAATTGGGAGAAATTCATTAAAAAGATTAGAACACTTAAAAATCCTGTAAAAATCGGTATTGTTGGTAAATATTTTGATATTGGAACTTCTCAATTATCTGATTCTTATATATCTGTTATTGAAGCAGTAAAACATGCCTCATGGAATAATAATCTTAAACCAGATATTAGGTGGATAGATTCAAAGATTTTTGAGAAAAATCCAAAAAAGCTATCTACTCTTGATAAGCTGGATGGAATTATAGTTCCAGGTGGTTTTGGACTTTCTGGCATTCAAGGAAAAATAGATACAATTCGCTATTCACGAGAACATGGAATTCCATATCTTGGTTTGTGTCTTGGAATGCAGCTTGCTGTAGTTGAATATGCTCAAAATGTATGCTGTATAGAAAACTCTCATTCCAGAGAGGTTGATAAAAAAATACCTCATCCTGTAATAGATTTCATACCAGATCAAGTAAAAATTGTTCAGGAGTCAAGATATGGTGCAACTATGAGACTGGGTGCTTATCCAGCGCTTCTTAAGAAGGGATCTCTTGTGCATAAACTCTATGGTCAAAACAAGGTGTATGAGCGACATCGTCACAGATATGAGGTTAATCCGGAATATGTTGAAAGGCTTGAAAAATCTGGATTGGTATTCTCAGGTCGTTCACCTGACGGTATTTTAATGGAATTCATGGAAATACCAGAACATCCTTATTTTGTTGCAACTCAAGCTCATCCAGAGTTTAAATCAAGGCCATTAAAACCAGCTCCTTTATTTGATGGATTAATAAAAGCTGCAAAAAAGAAAAAATAGAAAAAAATTTCATATTTCTAAATTTATATTTCAATAATTAGAAACGTTTTTAAGCAAATAATTAATTAAAAATCTGAGGAGAGATTAGGGATGGAAAGATACTGGGTGATGGATTACAGATTCTTTCTGGTTAGCCTTTGCATTATTGGTTTGCTTTTAATGCTATGGATATTCTTATAGGTACATTAATGAATTAAAATTCTACCTATTTTCTTAGTTTTAAAAATTTATCCATTGCACGTGCAGCACGTTTTCCAGCACCCATTGCAAGAATTACTGTTGCTGCACCAGTTGCTATATCTCCACCTGCAAAAATACGTGGTATATTTGTCCGTCCATCTTCATCAGTTTCAATGTTTCCCCATTTTCCAATCTTTAACCCCTTTACTGTCTTTGGGACTAAAGGATTTGGACTTTGTCCAATGGCTACAAGCGCGGTATCAATTTTAATTTTAAAATTGGATCCTTCAATTGGAACAGGCCTTCTTCTTCCGGAATCATCAGGTTCTCCAAGTTTCATTTTTATACATTCTACTTCCTTTAAAATTCCCTTATCATCACCACTGAACTTAACAGGATTTGTAAGAAGATGAAATATTACTCCCTCCTCTTTTGCATGATGTATTTCTTCTATTCTTGCAGGCATTTCCACTTCTGATCTTCTATAGATAATATAGGATTTCTCAGCGCCAAGTCTTAATGAAGTTCTTGCACAATCCATTGCAACATTTCCTGCACCAAATGTTGCTACTATCTTTCCGATTTTAACCGGCGTATCATATTTTGGAAAATCATAAGCTTTCATCATATTAACACGCGTGAGATACTCATTTGCTGAATAAACGCCATCCAAATTTTCACCAGGAACTCTCAACCATCTTGGAAGTCCTGCCCCGGTACCAATAAATATTGCATCATATTCTTTCAATATTTCATCAACAGTTATTGTCTTTCCTACAACAATATCATATTTTATTTCTACACCAAGTTTTTTAATATAATCAACTTCTGCCTTTACAATCTCTTTTGGAAGACGAAATTCAGGAATTCCATACATAAGAACTCCACCAGGATCATGGAGCGCCTCAAAAACAGTTACAGAATGACCCATCTTTGCAAGGTCACCTGCACAAGTAAGACCTGCAGGACCTGCGCCAACTACTGCAACTTTTTTTCCTGTAGATTTTGCAATTTTTGGGACCTTCACACCTTTTTTCCTTTCATAATCAGCAAGAAATCTTTCAAGTCTTCCAATACCAACAGGTTCACCTATCTTTTTAAGAGTACACTCGCCCTCACATTGACTTTCATAAGGGCATACTCTCCCGCAAACTGCGGGTAGATTTGTTTTTGTTTTTAAAATTTCAACAGCCTTATCAATTTCACCTTCCGCAATTTGCTTTATGAATTCAGGTATATCAATTTCAACAGGACAGCCGTTTATACAAGGTTTATTTTTACATTGGAGGCAGCGTTTTGCTTCCTCAATTGCGGTTTTTTCATCATAACCATAAGGAACCTCATTGAAATTTTTTATTCGGTCATTTGGTTTTTGTTCAGGCATTTCGTATTTCGTCTTTCTCACTGCCATTTTAAACACCTGCAATTTTACAAGATTCTTCTTCTTCACAAACAAATCTACGATTTCTTAGCATTAGATTATCATAATCAACCTTATGACCGTCAAACTCTGGTCCATCAACACATGCAAATTTTGTTTCATCCCCAACTGAAACTCTACAACCGCCGCACATACCAGTTCCATCAACCATTATTGGATTCAAACTAACAAGTGTCTTTATTTTATAAGGTCGAGTGACATTTGCAACAACCTTCATCATAATAACAGGGCCGATTGCCATAACCATGTTAATCTTTTGGCCATCATCAATAAGTTTTTGTAATACATCACTAACAAATCCCTTTTGTCCCTTGGAACCATCATCAGTTGTAATATACAATTCATCACTAAACTCTTCGACTTCTTTTTCAAGCATCAAAAGTTTTTCATTTCTTGCACCAAGAATTGTAATAACATAATTACCCATTTGTTTTAATTCTCTAACAATAGGATATAATGGGGCGATACCAACACCACCACCGACCATTACAACAGTACCATATTTTTCGATATCGGAAGGTTGGCCTAAAGGTCCAACGAAATTTAAAAGATTATCTCCAACTTTAAGAGTTCCAAGTTGTTTTGTTGTTTTTCCAACTTCCATAAAAATTACTGTGATTGTTCCCTTTTTCCTATCGTAATCAGCAATAGTTAATGGAATTCGTTCGCCTTTCTCATCAATCCTAAGAATTATAAATTGACCTGCTTTGGCTTTCTTTGCAACAAGGGGTGCCTTAACCTTCATTAATTTTACAGTATCTGACAATATTTTTTTTTCTAGTATTTCATACATTTGAACTCATCTCTAAGTAGGTATTCTCAGATAACCTGTATTTGAGATTGTTTTTAAAAGTTATGTATCATAAAAAATACTTAAGATGGTTTTAGAATTATAGCTCGCCCATTTCTTCCATCTAATTTAATTAAAAGAGGTTTTTTTAGTTTCAAATGTTTAATATAACTTAGTTGTTGATCTGCTTTCTGTTCATTTAACCAATCCCAATCAAGCCAGCTATCATCCTTTTTTAATGAAATGTTTATATAACCAACGCCTCTAGAAATAATATTTTGAAAAAAATGAGTTCCCTGAGAAGGTTTAATATTATAATCTTCTAAAGCTGTTTCAACCATAACTTTAACGTTTGATATTTCACTCCAATTTACAGGAATACCAAGCCACCGGTCCTTTGTTCCCCATCGACCAGGACCAATTAGAAGATAAGGATTTTCCTTTTGATTTTTATTTATTATTCCGATTTCTTTTGCTATTTCAATTGTTTTTGAAGAATCAAAAGTTTGAGGTATAACATATATAATATCTCTAACTTCATTAATCAATCCATTTCCAAGAGATTTATCTGATTTAATTAAGATTTGTTTATTTGTGTACTCTTTATCATCCCATTTGATCTGAGATAGTTCCTGAGAAATAATAATTGGCCTGATTTGAATAAGTGCAAATATAGGTGGTTTTTTATCTTCTGGATCTAAATTAACAGCAAATTCAATTTCAACAGGCGTCCCCATACTTTTTTGACCGGTTTCCAAAATATCTTTTAAAATTGAAGCTAAGGGAAAAACATTATATTTTAGAATACCTGCAAATGTGACAAGATTTGGTCCATCTTCTGAATATCCATCCCTAATCATTCCATCGTTTTTATCATATGTGCTAACAATTGGATCAAGTGTTCTATCGTTTACAATATCTGAAATATTTATTTTTTCAAGAGTGTTTTCTTCTTTTTCTGAAAGGTCCAATTTAGATTTTTTTGTATTCAAAACATAGAGTTCCTTTTGAGAATTATTAAGAATTGAAGCAATATTTGAAAAATCAGAAATAATATCTGGATGTTTTGGTGAAAAACGCAATACTTGTTCACCGCCCACTACAGAATAACCAAGTCCTGCTGCTAGACTAACAATCCCATCTTCTCTTTTTTGATAGGAAATTGGATAATAATTATAAGATTGTGCAACACCAGAAAAAGTTGGATAAAATCTTCCATTATGTTCTTCTCCAATTAATTCTTGTATGATTACTGCCATTTTTTCTTCTTCAATTTTTGCAGATGTTGATTCTATGTAGGCTCTTGCATCATTATAAAAAACGGAGGCATAAACTAATTTAATTGCTTTACAAAGTTGCTCTAATCTAATATTTTCATCCTTATCATTATTTGGAAGCATATATGTTGAATACATTCCAGCAAAAGGATAATTTTGTGAATCTTCCAAAAGACTTGAGGATCTAACAACAATTGGTTTTTTCATATTTTTTAATATAACAAGTATTTTTTTCTTCAAATCATCAGAAAAATCTCCTTTTAAAAATTCTTTAGCAATCTTTGTATCTGATATCTCGATATTGCTTTTTAAAAAATTTTTAAGTTTATTTTTTAAAATAAATTTATCAAATTCATCTGTACCAATTGCTACAGTACTAGGTACAGTTAATTTCACATTTGGATATTTTTGATTAAAACCATACCTGGCTAAAAGTGTTCTAATAAAGGCTATACCTCTGCCTTTTCCACCAAGAGAATCACTACCGATTTTTGTATATGATGATTCAAATTCAAATTTTTGTTTGAAGAAATCTGTCATTACTCCCAATTGTCTTTCTTTTCTACTTTCATTAAAAACACTGATTAAATATTTCCTCATCTCATCAAGTGTTTTAAAGTCAGATACTTTTTGAGGTCTGAGTTTAAGTGCAAGTTTAAACTCGCATCTTGCCATTAGCCAATTTGATAAATCATTTCTATTAGTATGATACCTAATTGACTCAAGTGGTACTTTTTGAAGAGCGTTTTCAAACTCCTTTAAATTTGATGCTCGAGCAATTTCTTTTAATTCCTTATGATGTGTTTTATCTGATTCTTTTTTCTTATGAACAATCTTTGGTAAATAAAAAACAAAATCACCAAAGCCTAAATGTTTTAAAAGAAAATGATTTAAATCTTGCATTAAAGTTGGAGAGTTTTTATTTATGAAAAATGTTCCAATATCCTCTGCCTTTTTGCGGTTTTCAGGATCTGTTGATTGTAACATTGTTGGAATATAAGGATTATTTTTTTTAATATATGAAATGAAATCGTGTCCTGCTTGTAGATCAAGTTTTCCTTTTCTTGGGAACTTTACATCAGAAATAATTCCAAGTAAGTTGTTTTTATATTTTCTATATAAATCAATAGCTTCCTCGTAATTTTTAGCTATTAGAATTTTTGGTCTTGCTCTTCTTCTAAGCAGTCTTTGCATCTCATTTAAATCTTCAGATATTGATCTTTGAGTTTGTTCCACAATTTCACTGTATATTACAGGTAATAACATTGAATAATCCCTTATTGAGTCCTCTATAACAAGTATAATTTGTACATTACCATTTGTCGTATCATATGTTGCATTGATTCTATCTTCAATTGATTTTATTATTGCTAAAAATAAACTAGTATCACCGTACCAAAAAAATGCATTATCAATTCCAATTTCATTAATATTTTCTTGACAAAAATGTAAATCGGCAGCATCAGTAGCAAGTATGATTACAGGGAGATCTGGACATGCATTCTTTATGCTTCTACCAAATTCATAAGGGTCCATTCCAATGTTCTTTGACATTGTAATTACAAGATCGTATTTTCTAGTTTTAACTTTAGATAATGCTTCTTCTCCAGATGTTACATGTGTAACACGTGGAGGACTAGAAAGTAATAGGTGCCGATATTCCCAAATAACCATTTCAGAAATTAGTCCTTCTTCTTCAACGATAAATGCATCATATAAACTAGAAACTAGCAATATCTCTCTTACCTTAAATGGCATTAAATTATGAAAAGTTTGAAATGCTGGTTTAAACTCTTCTTCATTTGTTTTCTTAATTTTTGGAAAATC
>CP070712.1:457339-483157 GCA_020350365.1 Thermoplasmatales archaeon
TTCGATTTCATCATTGGCAATAGCAGATGAAGCTGGAGAAAGCCCCGATGGAGAAGATGAATATGAAGAAGGGTCTGAAGGCGAAAATGAAACAGAAGATTTAGATTTAGATAATGAAACAGAAGATTTAGATCCAGATAATGAAACAGTAAAACAAATAGAAATAATGAATAATTCATTAGGAGCTGAAATTAGATTATTACAACTTGAAAAAGCTATAATCAAAAACTTATTAAAAGGCGAAATGGCAGTTGAGGTTTTGAAAGGTCTTGATTATAATACGACTGCTTTGGAATCAATTCTTTCAGAAATGCATAATTTACTAGAAGAAGTAAGGGGAGTAAATGCAAGTTCAAATGATTCAGTACATCAATTTGTTCAATTAAAAAATGAAGCAATAAATCTAACAAGGCAGTTTAGAGAAAGAATTAAGGATTTATTAGACGGAGAAAAACTACAACAAATTAGAGAAAGAATCAGAGAAATGATGAGTGACGAGTTAGAAAACTGCAGTAAAATGATAAGAAACAAGATTAAACAATTCAACAGAAACCAGTTACATAAATTATATGGTTTAATAGGTGAATTTAACAATTCCTTTGTAAATGAATATATGAATGGAAATGTTACTATAGCTGAATTAAAAATACAGATCAGTAAAAAAATAAATCAGATGAACAGAGAAAGAAAATATGAAATATTTTCCGAATTAAAAGAGGGAAATATTAAGAAGAAGATTCATGCACAAGCATCTATTGATGAAATGAAAAACAAAGGCCATGGAAAAGATAATGGTAAAGGTAATGGAAAAGGAAAATAAATTTGGAGGAAGTGACATAATATGAATAAAAAAATAATATCAATTATTTTCCTTTTAATAATTCTTGTTTCATTGGCTTTAGTTTATAATTATTATAAATCCTCAACTGACGAAAAACAATATGACACCACTGTAGGAACAATAGATGAGAATAATATTTTAGAGGAAATTGAGAACACATTTATCGAAGAAGACGATGAAATAGAGATTGGAGAAATGGTTTAGATTCCCATCCCTTCTCTCTTTTTTTTTATTTTTTTTATAGGTTTTTATAATTTGTTTTTACAATATTCTGGATCACATGTTTTTTCAGTTTTAGAAGGAATTGGAATTCCAGCAAGTCGCATCATTGGAATTGTTGCTTTTTTTCCATGTTTCCATCTAGCATAAAGCCAATGGGTTAAGAAAAACATTGGCCCATAAATCCATTTTAGATCAGGTGTCCAGAAATCGATATTGTTTTTCCAACATTTTGAAAGAATTTCCCATTGTAACTGAGTTAGGTTGTTTAAATTGGTCCTATGATGATTACCAAGCATTGCTTCTTTCAATGGAATGAAAAGAACTGGTGTATAGAACATTTTTGCATTATGGTTTCTTAAGT
Organism: Thermoplasmatales archaeon; assembly: GCA_020350365.1. Lineage (GTDB taxonomy): Archaea > Thermoplasmatota > E2 > DHVEG-1 > DHVEG-1 > SG8-52-3. The sequence goes on from CP070712.1 coordinate 458,764, forward strand.
CATCTATTAAGTCAAGAGTTGCTCGAACATCATCATCTGTTTCCTCAGGTTGGCCGGTCATAATTGTACATAATGGCCACCAGTCATGGTCGTTCATTAGACCTACTCCCTCTACAACAAGTTCAGGCCATTTATCAACACTATATGGAAGTGCTTTTCCTTTCATATACTTCTTCATAAGTCGAACACTTCCTGTTTCTATTCCTACTTCAACAGATATGAATGATTGTTTGTATAGTTTACTTGTACTTGGTCGCCATTTTGTTTTTTCAATTAAAATGGGTGTTAATTCCTCAAGGATTTTTTTATCATATATTATTGGTGCAAAAGAAGCATGAGACAGTAGAATATTTTCAACACCAGGATAACTTGCAATTGTTTTATAAAGTTTGATTATTTCTTTTCTATTTGGTTTAAATCCTGGTTTTGATTTATATAAAAACAAATCCTCAGTTACAGTAAATATTGATTTTGATCCTTCTTTAATATTTATTTCAACTTCTTTCATAATGTGATCAAGTGAAAATGAATATTTAGATCGCATCGTAGGACTACAAAATTGGCAGCCTCTTCCACATCCCCTTGTTATTTCAACCATTCCATATGATGCAGAATGTTTGATTGTCGGAACTTCCTCCTTTTTTGGTTTTTCAGCTGTGAAATAAGATGGAACTTTTTTTCCATTCATAATGTTCTTAAAAATATCGATAAGATTACTTTCGGCTTCACCTTGGAAAATAACATCAATTCCAAGATCTTTTTGTGCATTAATTTCGCTAATTTGCCAAGAACCTTGTCCGCCAACAACAACCTTTGGTTTATATTTCTGTATAGCTGGGTGATTTACTAATTTTTTAAATTCTGAAGAATTTAATGCTTCTCCACCAAATCCTATTAATGAATTATATGTTGTTGAAACATATGCAAGGCCCAATGGATCCATTGTAGATATACCAACGATTTTTGTTTTTTTACCAATGAACTTACTAAGATTACCATAATGCGAAACTACTACGTTTTCCACACCAAATTCATTTACAAGAATTGCTTCAATTTTTCTTAAACCATATATTGTTTGTTTAGCTGTTCCATCTTCATTATTTTCTAAATTATTCAGGTGCTCCTTTAGCATACGACTGGATATTTTATATGGGAAAGTACAGATAAACGCCATAAAAGGATTATTGCCATAATGATTGGCTTCTGCTCGAGATGCAGTAAGAACTATTGGATATCCTTCCTCCTTTTTATTTTGTGGCATTATTATCAGCTTTTTTTAATTAATAAGAATAAGTTTAAACTGGAAATATGTGAATTATTTATTAATTTTGGTTTTTTTATTTTTAATCTTTAAGATTTTAATAAATAGTATATTTTTGATAATTAATATATAATAAAACTTATATACATATTAAATTAATATTAAAAAAATATTGGTGTTATTATGAAGAAAAAATTCATATTTCTAACAATAATGGGAACATATTTATTTTTTATTTTATCTGCACCTATTGGTTTAGCTATCTCTTCACAAATCGAATTTGAAATTGTTGAAAATGAAATTGTTGAACCGATAAAACCATCTGAATCTAAAGTAATAGATTTTAAGGTTAAATTTAAATTGGACCTTGGATCAATTGGAAAGATGTTTTATTTAAATAGAAGAATAGGTAGGATTCTTGCCTTCGGTTTTTTTCAATTATACTTTTTTAAATTTTTAAAACAAATACCACCAGCAACTTTAAATCTAACTGTTCAGGCACCAAATTGGTGTGAGGCAGAATTAAACAATTATGAGGTTGAATTGAGTTATAATAATGAATTCGAGGAAGCCGATGTTAAATTATCATTTACAATAGATGAAGATGCACCTGCATTGAAAGAGGAAAATATTCTCATAAAGGCTGATTATCTGGGAGTAGGTACTATTAGCCCTTCATTTAATTCAACAAATATATCCTTCATGCCTGCCTATATATCAAATATATCTGTTGATACAGTAACAAATTTTACAATTCCACCATTAAAAGAAACCATGATACCAGTAAATATAACAAACAATGGAAATGGAGAATGCAGTGTGAATATACTTGGATTTGAACAGTCAGATTGGAACATTACAACCGTACAAGATAATATAATAGGTATTGGAGAAACAAAGAAAATAATGATAGTTGTTACACCTCCAAAGAATTTTGATAACCAATCAATTACTTTTACTTTTGAACCGGTTTCTACTGTTGATGATGTAAACATTTCTTATCGTCAGGGAACAAATGTTGATTTCAGTATCACATTTTACAATGATGGAAGTCTTAAAGAAGATAATGAGGATATTGATATAACAAGTATTATTATCATTGCTTTTGTTTTGATAATAATTCTTATTATTGTCTTTATATTATTAAGAAAAAAAGAATAAATAATTTTATTCTTTTTTCTATAAACTTTTAAATCAAATCAAATAATACGCCTTTTTCTTAAATTAAAAAAATTGGATTTAAAATTATGAAAAGTAAAAACATTCATTTTGATGAAATCTTTAGGTTACTTAAAAAAGAGTTTAAAAATTACGAAATTCCAGTTTTGTCAAGGAAAAAATGGGAAGAAATTGTTCATACACCATACACAACACTTATTTCTTGTTTACTAAGTTTACGTACAAAGGATGAGATAACAGAACAGGCATCGATTAGACTTCTAAAAAAATTCGATACACCAAAAAAAATGATAGAACTACCAGTTCAAAAAATACAATCATTGATTTACCCTGTGGGCTTTTATAAAACAAAAGCAAAAAGGATAAAAGAAATTTCCAAAAATCTAATAGATAACTATAATGGAAATGTACCTGAAAATTTTAATGAACTCTTGAAATTAAAAGGTGTAGGAAGAAAAACTGCAAATATTGTTATGGTTTATGGTCATAATAAAAAAGGTTTTTTACCAATAGATACTCATTGTCATAGAATCCCAAATAGAATTGGATGGATCAATACAAAAACACCTGAACAAACTGAACATGCACTTAGAAAAATTCTCCCTGATAAATATTGGGATGATTTTAATCATATATTTGTAAAGTTTGGTCAAACAATATGTGTACCAATTTCACCATTTTGTAGTAGATGTCCAATAGATAGATATTGTAAAAAAATATCTGTAAGAAAAAGTCGTTAACACCTATGAGTTTACAATTTTATTTAAAGAATTTTTTTTCAAAATAATCGATTAATTTATTAACGAACTTATTATTCTTTTTTTCTACAAAAAGAGCGGATGGGATGCAAAGTGATAATCAAAATACTTTTTCAAGGGATAACAGAAGACCTTTAGTTATAAGATCTCTAAGAAGAAGTAATATAAGGAAAAAAATCGCTGATTATCTTTTCGATATATGTCCTAATGGTAGTTATACATCAGAAATTGCATATAATATTAAAACAACACCAACTAATGTAATCGGTGCTATTAGAGGAATGGGCTCAAGATATAAACCAGAAGAATCATTAATTGCATTAGAAGTTGTTGAGCAAATAGAACATAATTCAAATATTAAACTTTATAAGATTACTGATTTTGGAAAGGAAATAATAGAATCTCTTAAAATTAAGTAATTATTTTAAATTTCTCTACCTCGTCTATTTATTTCAAACATAGTAGTAATCTGACTTTCTTCAACTTGGTCCATGTTACCGTCTTCGTATTGTACGGTTAACCATCTACTTGGAGAAGGATATGTGTTTACCACTCTTGCTTTTTTTTGAGGACTATCTGGTTCAAGGGGATTTTTAACAAAAACTTCAATACCTCTTCTAATTCCTCTATCTTTTAACATGTTTTACCCCTCCTTTTATTAAAACAAATGATCATTTGTAATATAAAAGTATTTGAAAAAATAATATGAAGAAATTTAAATATTCATAAATTATGTCATTAATGTGAGGTGGGTATTATTAAATCAAAATTTTGCACTCTAATACTGTTTATAATAGTTTTTTTAGGCGTAACATTTTATTCTTTAACAGAAAAATGCTATGCTGAGGAATATTTTTCAGAGATATCCATTCAAGGTCAACCGACATATATAGTTACAAACACAATTATAAAAAATGGTAGAATACTTGGTAAGTCATTTAAAATAGATGTAATTTTAAGTAATACTGGAAATATAAAATCTGATGAAATCGAAGTCAATCTTACAGATGAAGAAGGATTTGCAATTTCTCAAAGAACCTATATTGAACCAGGTGAAACCAAAACTATTTCTTTTAACTGGTCAACAATTAATATCAGAAATCAAATTTTAAAAGTTAATTTCTACCCTTCAGATCTTGATACATTATGGAATAAATATAATAGCGGTTATAAGACTTTTACAATAAAAGTTGATGATAATAATATACCAGCGACAAGTACTCCAGGTTTTGAAATTCTTCTGGCAATAATTGCGATTATATGCTTTACTTATTTAATGAAAAAAAAGGGTTAAATTTATTCTTCAACAATAATTTTAACATAATCAACGTCTGCTGCATCTTCCCCATAATAAGTTATTATGTTAGCTGGTGAAGTACCTTGTTCTGTCCATCCTTCAGGAATATATATTTCCTTAGGCCCCTCTTTTGCTAATAAATTATCTTTTATATCATAAAATTCAGCAAAAACTTTAATCTCAATATTTCTGTTGGCAATATTACGAAATCGAAATTGAACCTCAACACTGAAAACCTCGTTCTGATCATCTTTATTGAAATTTATAATAGAATAAACTAGTTTAACAAGGTCTGATTCGAGAATAACGTTATTAAGATTATTATCAGTAATTGTTCCTTGTTGCTGACAACCACTAAAAAATGTAATAATAAGTATTATTAAAAACCCAATCGATAATATAACTTTATTCATTTATTAATCCCCTCCTTATAATAATTCACCAATATGGTGTATTGATTTCTATTATTTTAAGATTTACTATACTAATTATGTTTTATAATAAGAATTTTATACCTAAAGATAGTTAATTCAAAAGAGGAATAAACAATGCCCAATTTTGATAACTCAGAAGTTGTTAGACATATTCTACAAACATTAATTAATATTACAAGTAGAAAAACCTCAAAAGACCAAGCTCTTTCATCAATTGATGATCTTATAAAAAAATTACAGGGAAAATATGAGTTCCTAAAACATATTGAAATAAAGGATACACGATTTATGGAATTTGAGGAACCAGTTTCTGTAATGTCAGATATTGATGGTATTAAATTAAATGAAATTGGAAAAGCTCTCAATGATATTATTAAAACAATAAATATTGACTTAGGCAGAAATGCAGGCTATTTTTTTATTAAAGAGTTAAAAAATAATATCCGAGAGGAGTATTATCCTACAATTGAAGAAATGGGTCTGGATTTTGGTGTTATGCAATTGGAATTTGAGGTCAATCAGATGACAAAAAAATTGTAAATTTTTATTTTAAATTTATTGAATTTTTAATTTATTTTATATATTGAAAAAAATATTATGAATTTATAATTGTATAAATATCTGCATATATACCTGCATATTTATCTAATAATTCACTTGCTCATAAAGTATAAAAGTATACCAATTATTAAAGACGAACAGCACTCTAAAAGTTGTTTAAAATTACAACAAATAGGAGGGATGTGAAGTAGATGGGAAAAAAAATACGTAGAATTTTAAAGGAAAATAAAGGAAGCATTGGAATTGGCGCGATGATAGTATTTATTGCAATGGTTCTCGTTGCTGGTATTGCTGCTTCTGTTTTGATTCAAACTAGTACCACTCTTGAATCACAAGCATTAGCAACAGGACGTGAAACCACTGCAGAAGTGTCTAGTGGATTAGCTGTTGTTAGTATTTCAGGTAATAATAGCTCAGGTCTTATACAGCATCTAGCTATTGTAGTAAGAACAAGAGCAGGATCTAATGACATCGATCTTGCTGAGACTGTTATAGAAATTTCTGATTCTTCAACTAAAAATTTCTTGACTTATGATGACAGTACCTGTATACTAGCAGATTGGATTAATGGAACAATATTTAATGACTCTAATTATCCATCTGATGCTACTCACTTTACAGTTATTGTTTTAGAGGATGCAGATGGTTCGTGTAGTTCGCCGAATAGTGCTGTGATTAATTCGGGAGACTATGTAATTCTTGGTGTTAATACTTTTCAGTGTTTCGGAGGATTGAGTCCTAGGGAGGACATTTGGGGATTGGTTATGCCTGAGGATGGTTCTCCTGGTGTGATTCACTTTGGATGTCCATCATCATTTACGGAGGATGTAGTAGAATTACAATGAGGAGGATGATCAAGCATGAGAAATATATTTAGAAATCTTAAGAAAAAGGATGTTGGATCAATTGGTATCGGTGCAATGATTGTGTTTATTGCAATGGTTCTTGTTGCTGGTATTGCTGCTTCTGTTTTGATTCAAACTAGTACTACTCTTGAATCACAGGCTATGGCTACTGGTCGTGAAACTACTGAAGAAGTTGCCGGAGGAATTGCTGTATTTGATATAGAGGGGCATGTTACAACAGATATCGATGCATTAGCAGTAACCGTGCGTGCAAGAGCTGGTTCTCCTGATATAGACCTAAATGAAACAATTGTATTACTGACAGATGGAACCTTTAAATCTTTGCTAACTTATGATTTTACTACTGCAACACATTTCAACAGTAGTGTTGATACATCTGATGGAGATGTGTTTGGTTTTGATTATGGCACTCTGACAAATGAGCAATTTGGAATATTGGTACTTGAAGATGCTGATAATTCTGTAAAAAGATACACTCCTGTTTTAAACACTGGAGATAAAGTAATGCTATTTATTAATGGTATTGCTACCTTTGGTGGAACTGGTTTAACTGAGCGAAAAGATGTTAATGGTTGGATTTACCCGGAGCATGGATCTCCAGGTGTGATAGCTTTCCGAACGCCAGCCTCATATTTCGATACTGTGTATGATCTACAATGAGGAGGATGATAAAGGATGAGAAATTTATTTAGAACTCTTAAGAAAAAGGATGTTGGATCAATTGGTATTGGTGCTATGATTGTGTTTATTGCAATGGTTCTTGTTGCTGGTATTGCTGCTTCTGTTTTAATACAAACTAGTACAAAATTAGAAGCACAGGCAATGTCTACAGGTAGTGAAACAACAAATGAGGTAGCAAGTGGAATAGCAATATTTGACATTGAAGGTTATGCAGATACATCAGCTGATGGGGATCTTTCAAAGTTAGCTATAATGGTTAGACCAAGGGCTGGCACCGATGGTGTTGATCTTAGTCAGACATATGTGGAACTGGCAGATAATAATAAAAAAGTGATTTTGAACTATACAACCACTTATTATGCAGAACCAGATGGACAAGATGATATATTTAGTGCAGCTGTATTTCCTGAAGCTTCTGCAGGAAATCCCGCATCTCAGTTTGGAATACTCGTAATAGAGGATGCAGATGACTCATTAAAACAAGCTACACCCTTAATAAACAGAGGAGACAAAGTATTTCTTTGCATTAACACAACTGGTACTCATAGCGATATGGCCGAGAGAGTATCTGTTTGGGGTTTAATAGTCCCTGAATTTGGCTCACCTGGTGTAATATCTTTTACAACGCCTGCCTCATACACCGATGATGTATTTGATCTACAATAAAAATAAAGTAAAACATAGTTAGTGTGGTTTTTTACCACACTTTTTTAATTTTTTTTAAAATTTCAAACAATAATTTTTTATTCTAATATGTGATTCTTTTTTTTGGATGGGCTCTCTTTTTGGGTGCCTTCAACCCTAATTTACTGGGAGGTGAGGTGAGTTAAAATTAATTTAACTCCAAGGATGCTAATATCCGAAAAAAATGCAGCAATTGGGATAGGTTCATTAATAATCTTTATTGCAATGATACTTGTCGCAGGTATTGCAGCATCTGTGTTTATTCAAACTATGAACAGCTTAGAACAACAGGCATTACAAACCGGTCAAGAAGCTGTGAAAGATGTTTCTAGTGGATTAAAAGTTACACAAGTCAGTGGTTATAATAATGGTTCCACAATTTCTCAAGTCGCAATATTCTTAAGAACAACCGCGGGCTCTGATTTTATAGATTTAACTTATGCTTATATTTCTCTTTCAGATACCTCTAAAAGTGTAATACTTAATTTAAATACAAGTATTTTTAGCAATACTGTTTCTGGAGGTTTATTTGGTACATTGAATGATACTAATCTTACTTCAACAACATATGGGTTAATGGTAATTCGAGATATTGATAATTCATGTACATCGACAACTCCTATTATTAATAGTGATGATTTGGTAGTTCTCCTTGTTAATAGTACTGCTTGTTTCTCAGGTTTGAACACACGAACCGAGGTAATAGGAAACATTGTTCCAGAATATGGGATAAGCGGTGTAATTAGTTTTACTACACCAAGTAGTTATATAAATACAATAATTGAATTACAATAATAGTAATTTTTTATCCAAAAAATAGCTTTGCTATTTCATATAATTCCATATCAACAGTTTTGGATTTAGAGGTTGCCTCTTCAAGTGGTACGGGCACAATTTTATCTCCTTGAAGAGCTACCATTATTCCAAAATTTTCGTCTTTTATTGATTCAACAGCAGCTACACCAAATCTCGTGGCAAGGACTCTATCATGAGCTGTTGGGGTACCTCCTCTTTGAACATGTCCTAAAATTGTTACCCTTGTTTCTACTCCCATTCGTTTCTCAATTTCTTTTGCCAAAGTATGTCCTATTCCACCAAGTCTTACATTTCCAAATGCATCTTTTTCTTTTGTTTGAATTACCAATGCTGCTTCTCCAACATTTTGACTAGATGATTCCATATTATCTGCATTGGAGGAATTTTCAACCTTTGGATGAGCACCTTCTGCTACCGCAATGATACTAAATTTTTTCCCTCTTTCGTATCTATCTTTTAAATGCTTACAAACTTCATTAATATCAAATGGAACTTCTGGAATCAATATTTCGTCAGCACCACCGGCAATTCCTGCCATTGTTGCAATCCATCCAGCATGTCTTCCCATTACCTCTACAACAATTACCCTATGATGGGATTCAGCTGTTGTGTGAAGACGATCTATAGCTTCTGTCACAATCGAAATTGCTGTATCAAAACCAAAAGTATAATCTGTTCCGGATAAATCATTATCTATCGTCTTTGGAACACCAACAATTGATACCCCCATCTTATGCAATTTATTAGCTACACGTAATGTGTCGTCTCCTCCTATTGCAACTATAGCATCAATTCCAAATTTCTTAATATTTTCGACTAGTCTTTGGACATCTTCTTTATTATTAAATGGATTTGTTCGTGAAGTTCCAATAATTGTACCACCCTTGGGAAGAATACCTGAAACAGAATAATCTGTAAGAAGTTCGATTTCACCATTAATAAGCCCCTTCCATCCGTTTTTAATACCAATAATATCCCAATCATATTGTATTGATTTTCTTACTACTGCTCGAATTACAGCATTTAATCCAGGGCAATCTCCACCACCTGTTAAAACACCTATTTTTTTCATAAAATCAAACATCCCAATGAAATTCTATCCTCAAAATTCCTTTATACTTTATTGTTATATAATATTTTTCAAGTTGAAAGCATTCCTCCAAATCCTACCTCAACAATATAACTTGTTATTGCAACAATCCAAACAAATGGTACAAAATAAAGTAGAGTAACAAACTTATGACTTCCTCTCAATATTCGCAATGTTAAAGCCATCATTAAACAGTGAATTACCAAAACAAGGAATATTACAATGAAGTTTTGATTGTAAATTGCTGGATCAATAAAGTTTAGTAACGCAGGAATATTAATTCTTTCTACATTTTCAAAAGGATTACCAGTTTCCATCATTATATTATTTAAATGCCTTCCAATAATAAGAGATACATAAATTGCAAAGGCTATACCAAATGTAATACCTGCAAATAATGCAATAGAGGTGTTTACTATTGTAAGTTTTTTTACTCGAAGATCTCTAATTTTTCTAATATTTTCTGATATCATTCGTGAAACAATACGTGGATTTGCAGCAGCATAAGTTGCCTCGCGGAACATTTCACTTGATCTTTGAACATAATTACTTCCAGTATCAACACCAAACCAATCCCACGCAGAATCATCATCAATTCTTGTTCGCAATCGTCGATATAGATTTCTGATATGCCTAGTTAAAACCCCATAATCTTTTTCACTTAGGTAATAAACAGATTCATTGATCTTTCCTCCTCTCATAGCAGAAATTGATCCAAGTGCTGGTAAAAAACTGAGGAAGTTTTTTTCTTTTCTTGAGATATCTATTTCTGCTGTAAAGACCATGATTCCAGTTATTAATAATGGAGTTAAGGAAATTGCAATTATTATCTCAAATGATAAAATCTGAATAAAGGGAAGTGAAAGGAAATATTTTCCAAAAAATAGTATTGCTCCAACAAAAATTGCTAAAAAAACTGATGATTTAAAGTTACTATTAACCTTTTCTTCTAGTTCTCCTTGTTCACCTGTTACATGCCATATTTCATCTTGTGGTACCATTGCCTTTAACAGATACATTAATAGTCCTTCACTAATGATTAGTAAAAATGAGGATAGATAAATGAACATATTCATATCTTCAGTGCCGATGATGATTGGTAATACAATTCCAAGGGACATAACAAAAATTATTGCAATCAACATAGCGACATAGACTTCATTTAGAATAATGACATTCTCATTACTTGATTCATACATAGTCTTATATTCTTGAATAACTGCCTCTTGTTCTGTTTCTATAAATTCCCTATGCTCAACACCACTATCAAGGCTCTGGGAAAATCTATCTAAAAAATCTTTTAGAAGTTTGCTTGGTGTTCTTTCTGAAATAAAGCGAAATGTTTTTGATAAAGGCATTCGCCATTGTGTTGATAAAACACCAATTTTTTTTAGTTCATCACCTAAAGCACCATATGCTTTTTTTCCTCCTAGTATGTTTATTATATCTTTAAGTGATAAATCTGATATTGCTAAAACTCTCAAATGTGTGATAAAAAAATGCATCTTACCATTGATGTCATTCTCCTTATTTTTCCAAGTTATATATGGATAGAAAACACCTAGAATAATTGGAACTATACCTCCAACAACAAAGGATATTGGATTAAGGTTCAAAGGAATTGGAACAATTATATTGAGAATAAAAGGCATTAAAAATACAATTACTCCTATTACGATTAGTGGAAGTAAAATAGTGGTATGGAATTTTCTAGGATTTTCAAGACCTCTATATGCAATTTTTATTTCTTTTATAAAATCTTTCTTCTTTAAAGTATCTGGGTCTTTTTTATCCTTTTTTGTTTTCTTCTTTTTTTTATCTGCCATGATATATTCACTTAATATCTATAGGAAGCCCCTTATCCCCTTCTCTATAATAACTCCATATGAATTGAGTTACTTCATAATAATCCAATATGTTTTCTTCTACCATTTTGTCAAGAATCATTTTTCTTTTATTGTATTCAACATAAATTTCAGATGTATCTGCATAACCTGCATTTTTTGCAATTTTTTCCTCTAACACAAAACTGTTTCTGTTAGCTTTGAAACGATGAATATCTTCAACAGGATCCCATTCAAAGGCGTTTCTTGACATTATTCCATCAACTTCTCTGTTATAACCCTCAATTTCATCTATTGATGTTGCTCTTCTTATTAACTTGCCATTACGGTCAATTGCAAGTTGAATAACTACAAAATCTAAATTATCCATGAATGTTTTTGGCACGTTTATTGGATCACCCGTAAATCTCTGAATAACTTTTGTTACAGTCCCTGCATGAAATGTAGTCATGCAAGGATGTCCAGTTTGCATAGCCTGAAATACAATACTACCTTCAGCACCTCTGACCTCCCCAGGTATTATATAATCTGGTCTTGATCTTAAAGCAGCCTTTAAAAGATCAAATAAATCCACTCTTCCTTCTTCAGGTCCTGTCGTTTTTGTAAGAAGTTGTTGCCAAACTGTATGTGGTACTTGCATCTCAGGAGTTGATTCTGCGGTATATATTTTTTTTTCAGGTGGAATAAATGGAATTATTGCATTCATTGTGGTGGTTTTTCCACATGCTGTTCCCCCGCATATGAAAAAACTTCGTCCATACTGCAAACACAGCCATAGATATGCTGCAATATTTGAACTAAGAGTTTTCCATTTGATAAGCTGAGTAATGCTGATTGGAGATTCTGTAAATCTTCTAATTGTCATACTAGGTCCCTTGATACTTATAGCATCGCTATAGATGATATTTCCTCTACTACCATCTGGCAGAACTCCATCAACTATTGGTTGACCTTCACTTACAGGAGTTCCCATTTTTTCGCTTAATTTTCTAGCAAAAAGGGGGCCATCTTCTTTACTGATTTCTATATTGGTTTTAATCATACCAAAAACTTTATGGATTAAGTGGATTTTTTGTCCAGTAATCATATGGATATCTTCTAAATATGGGTCTCTCATAAAGCATTCAAGAGGTCCACCACCAACAATATTTTTTATTAAAAAATATTCAATATTACTTTTTTGCAATGAGGTTGCTTTAATTTTATCATGTTTAGATGATTTTATCAATTTCCCTTTTTTTGAAGTAATAGCTTTAACTGCTTTTTCGTCAACTTCTATGATATCATTTATCAATTCTTGAAGTACATCTTTCAGTTCATCATCTGAGAGGACACTTTTCTTTTGAGGAGCAAATTTGATTATTAATTTTTGCAATTCATCATGTTTTATTTGTTCGTTGGCATCCAATACAGGTTCAATTGTATGATATTCTAGCTCGTCCATATCTCTTGTTTTATATACGTGAAAAAAAATTGAACCCTTGCCAGGGTAAATCAAATTTGGATATTTTTCTTCCCTGACTTCATAAGGTAATGCTGAATAAAACACAGGTTCTCTCATTTTTCTTTTAATATAATCCATATAATTCTTTAAATGTGGATTTTTTTGAATTATTTTATCTTTTATTTCCACATTCATTTGTGACATTTTTATCACTAATATATATCTGCATTATTTTATCAGCAATTTACTAATCAGTGAGTGATCCCTTTTTCTTCAATTTAATATTAAATTGTAATTGGTAATGATTGAACACCTTCTCTAAAGAAGGTCCAAATAAACTGAACAACCTCATAATAATCAAATATTTTTTCTTCTACCATTCTCTCCAGAATATGTTTTCTAAGGTCATATTCATCATATATTTGCATAGGATCTTCATATCCTGCCATAGGTGCTATACGTTGTTCTAAAATGTAGCTGTTTCTATTTGCCTTAAACACATGGGTATCATCTACGGCATTCCATTCATAAGCCTTTCTTGACATAATTCCGTCCACTTCTTTATTATAGCCTTCTATTTCATCAACAGATAACACTCGTCTAATTCTTTTCCCTTTACGTTCAACAGCCATCTGTATTAGAACAACATCTAGGTTGTCCATGAAAGTTTTTGGAATGTTTATGGGATGTCCTGTAAAACGCTGTATTACTTTTGTAACAGAACCAGCATGGAAAGTCGTTACTACCGGGTGTCCTGTTTGCATAGCTTGAAACACTACCCGGCCTTCGGCACCTCTGGTTTCTCCTGGAATGATGTAATCTGGTCTGGACCTGAGTCCTGCCCTTAAAAGATCTCCCTCATCAATATGTCCTTCCTTTGGCCCAGTCGATCTGGTAAGTAATTGTTGCCAAACAGAATGTGGTACTTTTACCTCTGGTGTATTTTCAACAGAATATATCTTTTTATCAGGAGGAATGAATGGAAACATAGCATTAGATGTTGTTGTCTTTCCAGATGCAGTTTCACCACAAACAAAAATACTGCGCCCATATTGTAGACAGAGCCATAGATAAGCACCAACTCCTGCATCAAACGTTCCCCAATTAATCAATTGTGTTATACTAATAGGAGTTTCACTAAATTTTCGAACAGTCATACTTGGACCTTTTAGACTTACATCTTTACTATGTATTATGTTGACTCTGCTTCCATCAGGTAGAGTGCCATCAGCAATAGGTTGACCTTCACTAACTGGACTCCCAATTTTTTCTGCAAATTCCTGTGAAAATCTGTTTGCCCAAGATTCATCTATGAAAATATTTGTCTTAACCATATCAAAGACCTTATGGATAAGATGAACATTTTCTCCTGTAATAATATGAATATCTTCGATATATGGATCTCTCATAAATGGTTCAAGTGGTCCCCCACCAACAATATCTTTCATTATATGGTACTCAATAGTCATCTTTTCAGCAGAAGTAACCTTAATTTTTCCGCCTTTAGATTTTACTAATTTTCCACCCGATTTTTCATCTATTAATGTTATTTTTGTTAGATATTCTCTTATTGCTTTTCTTAGATCTTCTTGAGTTTTAATATCTGTTTTAAGATGAGCTTTCTCATATATCAATTCAAGAACTTGTTGAAGTTTTTCCTTTGTTTTATCATCCAAAATTGGTGTTATAGCAAAATATTCCTTATTCTCCATATCCTTTGTTTGATAGATGTGAATAAAAACTACACCTTTTGTGGAATAAATTATGTTTGGATATTCTTCTTCTTTAACATCCCTTGGAACTTTACTATAAAATGTAGGTTTACCTAATTTTTTTTCGATTTCTGCAACATACTTTTTTAGATGGGGATAATCCCTAAGGAGTTTATCTACTTCTGTTTTTTCAATTTCTGTCATTTTTCCCACAATTTAGAATGCGACTCCACTCGTTTCAATGGTTAATCCAACGCTAGGTCTTACAGAAAAAGTGGTCAATGGTTCATATTTAAATCTAGCTCCATTAAATTTCTCAAGATAAATGTTATGTACTATACCTACACCAGGCATTGATTCCCGAGTAATTTTAAAATGGATATCACAAATCATTTGAAATGCGTGATGAATTCGTTCTGACCATTCATTAGGATTTCCAGTTACCCATATCATCTTTCCAGAACCTTTTAATCTGTTAAAAAAGTTAGTCAATTCAATTAAATTTTGTTCTGTTAGACTTTCAATTAATAAAGTTGATAATGAATCAATAAATATAATATCAGGATCAAACAGTTTTTTACAAGTAGTAAGTCCTTCCATAAAGGTATTTTTAGGTTTTGTCTCTGCTAGCATTACCTCTGTTGATATAAAAAATAATTTACCTCTAATTAGAAAATTTCTCATATCATAACCAACTGAGTGAACCTGCCTTAAAAAACTCTTAATTGTATATTGAGTAGATACATAGGAACATGTAGACCCATTTTTAAGTAAACTATAACAAAATCTCTGGCAAAAAATACTTTTTCCAGTACCTTCTTTTCCCTCTATAAATATTAATGAACCATCTGGAATTTCTTTACCAAATCTTTGTGCAAAACCATCTTTTTCTCCTTTTCTTTCTAATATAATCGATTTACTTGGCATTTTATTTTATCCCATCCAATTTTTAAATTGTGAATATAAATTCGTCGACTATGTCTTGAGGCCCCACTGCCCTTAGTGTATGATCTCCTGATGATATTTCACTATTATCAATAAACATAGTTGCAACTTCATCTGGTTTTATTGAATTATCTGAAAAATTAAAATTAGCTGTAACTACAAATTCCCCATCAATGAATATATTAAATGTTTCATTTGTTGTGGCAAGTTTTCTACTGCCAATATTTTTAACATAAAAGATATAGAAATTTCCAGAAATTGGGATATTGTCAGGATCATTTATTATTATAAATTTTGTTTCTAAATTTTCTTCAATTATTTTCCCTCTCTCCGAAAAACTTGTCATTACACCATCTATAACAGTTATAAATACACCTGAAACAGCACTTGCAATAATTACAGATGCTATGAAGAATACTACATGAGTTCCAGTTAAACTAAATCCCATATTTTATCACATTTCTATTTTATCATGGTAAAGTAAATTCATAATAATCTGATATTCCATTATTTGTAACAACTTTTAATTTTATCAATCCAGGTCCAGAAAGGCTAGATACGTTAAAATATACATAATTTTCAGGATGAATATATGATTTTGAACATGAAAAATCATTTTTAGTCCCATTTATCAATATATCAAAATAGGCTGTTTCTAAAGTAATACTTCCTGTATTCTCAATTGTAATATTAATATCATAATTAGAACCATTTATCTCACTTGTCACTTCTGTTATATTTATATCAGTTTGAACTTGTGCAATAGCTCTATCTCTCATTTCATCAAAAGCATCATCTACATTGGTTATTGTTGGAATCGTGGTACTAATAATAATTTCAATACCCATCAATATTGACACGCCAATAATTGCTGCAGTACCTACTAATGAGAATCCCATTTCGTACACCACCTCCTATTATTTAGTATTTAAGTTAAAGTCCCCTCTATTTGATAATTTAATAATTAATAACTAAAAAGCAGTAAATAAATATTTTTATTTGAATTAGTAATTATCGATTTTTTTTGTTATCCTGGAAATTTCACTTTCTATTCTATCAATAAAATGTTTGTCAAATTGCAAACCTTTGAGTTTTTGTATATAGATGAGAGACTGTATGTGATCTTTTGATGGCAAATCAGTTATTTGCTTTTTTGTTGTCTCCTCGTTCTTTGATTTTTCAGTAATACCTTGAGAATAATCAATTATATTCATCTTAGCATCCTCTGAAATCCAACCAATATCAACATAATAATCCAATATATTTGTAAGATTAGGTCGACCACATTTGTCAATTAGATATTGTAACCATTTCATTAAAATTATAACACTTTCAGGATTATTAGGTATTTCAGTGAGGGGATCTACATTCCAATTAGGGACATTACTAATAACACCTTCTGGAACCTTAATATCATCCATTTTGACAATTTTTGTTTTGTTGGTTGAACCCTTTTCTAAATAAGTTATTTTTTCTTTGAGTTCCTCAATAGTTTCTATAATTTTCTGCATATCCTCTTCGTTTCTTATAACAGATGGTTTCTCGTTTTTTGGAGATTCTGTCTTTTCAGGAAGTTTTCCATTCTTTACAAATTTCCGCATTAATTCTTGTATTTTATCAATAAGTGACTGAAATTGTTTTTCATTAATTTTTATTTTATTATCATTTAGCTTTTTCTCTAATTTTTCTGCAAGTCTGGAAGGTATTATATTTTTTGACACCAAGGTAGATAGTTCAGTACTTAAGTCAAATTCCTCAGTTTTTTTGCTCTTATCCTCACTCTCTACCATTTCAAACACCTAATTATTTTTTATTCCTTTAAATTTTCTATAAATTTATTTATCAAATTGTCAATTTCCAATTCAATATTAACATCATGAAAAGATTGTTCAATTATATAATCAAAATCATTAGCAGAAAATTCTAATGAATTATCTGATGGTGTATCTGAAAATTTTTCTTCTGAGATCTTCTCAGTTGGAGCATTTTTCAAAGCCTTAATTTCTGCAAAATCTATACCTGCTCTTTCTGTAAATGATTCAATTTCTCCAACTCTTTCTTTTAAATCATCGATTTCTTTTGTAAAATTTTCAAGTGCATCTATTCTTTTTTTAGTCACCTTTGAAAGACCAACAAATGGATTCATTTGTTCTGATACAATTTCATATAGACTTACTAGATCATCAAGGTCTTTAGATACTGATTCTAGTTTCTTATGAATAGATGTAATTTCTTCAGAATTCTTTTTTATTTGAAAATCAAAATCTTTAATACTTTGTAATATTGCTCGTTTTTGTTCTAATGATTCTCTTGTGGGAGGTTCGTTTTCATCTGAGATTTCTTCCTCTTTTTTAGGTTCTTCTCCACTTTCTTGTTTTTCTTGAGGATCCACTTTTATAACTTTCCTAAGTTCCTCAACATTCTGTTTTTTTTCGTTTGAATCATCTGTTACTTCTTCAGGTTCTTGAGAAGGTTCTTCTTTTGGAGTTTTTTGTTCTTCAGAGGATTGGTCTGTTGACTCTTCCTCACCTTTTCCCATCTTCAACTTAATATACACCCCTCCTATAGTTGAATGTGAGTTACGTTTTATATTATAACAATAAACCTGTATTTATAGTTTTATTTGTTGTAACCTTTAATTTAAACAATTTGGAATAAATTTTGTATTATTTATAATCTTGTAAAAAAATGAATTCAATTTTTTTTTTTTAAAAAAAAATCTTAATTAATTTTCTAAAACAAAAAATTTTAAAATAACAAACAAATAGAGTAAAGCGATTAACGCATGATTTTCAGCATAAGGGTTGTAGTTTCTAAGGAGAAAATGGAAAAAACTAAAAAAGAGATTAAAAATGCTGTTATAAAAAATTCCAATAATATACAAAATAATATTGTAATTAGTATTGATACTAATAAAAAAATTACAAAATTTAATGAAGAATGTGAAAAAGTATTAGGATTTACCAAGAAAGAAGCATTATATCAACAAATATTTGATTTTTTAATACCTAATAGTTACGCCAAAAAATGGGAACATAAGATTAACTTTTTACAAAAGAATAAGAAAATTGATGATTTTGAACTACCATTATTAGATAAAAATGATCAAGAAGTAAGAATCTCTTGGAGTTGTTTTCCTGTTAAAAATGCTTATGGTGACATTGCTAATATTAACCTTGTTGGAAGTCTGATAACCTTAATAAAGGATGAAAGTGAGGCAGTATTTGAGTTTCCTAAACAAGAAACAAAACAAAAAAAAGTCGAAATTCCTAAAGTAAAACATGTTGAAAAAGAAAAATCTAATAATTTTAAAGAACTCAATAAAATGATTAAGAGTTTAAAAAGAAAAAATTCAGAACTAGATAAGAAAAATAAAAATTTAGAAAAAAATCTTAACTACCTAAAAAACCGTCTTGAACAAAATAAAGATAAGAAAGATAAGAAAAGAAAAATTGAAAAGAAATCTGATAAGAATCTTCAATCATTTTCTGAAATTGATGACACAATGATTAATAAGCAAGAATATGAAAATATGGTGCATGAGCTGGACAATCGAGAGAAATTATTAAACAAATTAGAATCAAATCTTATGAAGGATAAAGAAAAAATTAATGAAAAAGTAAATGAGTTTAAAAAATGGCGAAAAAAGCTCGAATCATTGGAAACTGAAATTGAAAATAGACAAAAGGAACTCATTTCAAAGGAGAAATTATTAACTGACAAAATTGAATCTACACGAGGTATAACAATAGATGCTCCTAAAGAACAAAAAATAGTGAAATATCATGATATTCTTGATAAAATCCCTGATTCAGCTGTTGTTATTCATAGAGGGATATTAAAGCAAGTTAATGACTCTTTTGCAAGTTTAATTAGATATAATATTGATGAAATTTTAGAAAAAAGTTTGTTTGATTTTATAATCCCTGAGGAACTTTCTGAAGTCAAAGAATTTTATATAAACAGACTAATGGGTGTGGAGGTTTCTACCTTTGAGACCACTTTACTTACAAAGGATAATGATGAAATATTAGTTGAAATAAATACTAAACCAACAGATTTTAATGGTAAAAAAGCTGAGATTGCAATAATAAAAACAATAAAGAGTAAAAAAGAAGAAAAATAAAAAATTAAAATATAAGAAGGATTTATCCTTCTTTTTAATCTAGTTTTACTATTCTCATAGAAAATACTGATGGGGCTGTTACGTCATATTCTGCTTTTATTCCTATCTCTGGTGATAGGGTTCCAGATACTGATTTTCTTGGCTCTAATCCACCATAATCAAGTACAGCTGTAAGATTGATAATTAATAATGCTCTATCTCCACTGTTCATACCATGTGTAGTTATAATTGAATTGTCTGGGTCATGTATTGCGATGACACCAAAGTACAATTGTGATGTATTTTCAACAATTGTATATGGTGATCCTGATTCAATAGGTGTATAAAAGACACTTTTTCCATCAACATTTACGTTTTGAACAAGTGATTCATTTAATTTTAGTATTGATAAATTCTCATATAGAACAGATAATGTACATAAGCCTAGATCTATATCTTTTGAGCCTGCTCTTGACCTAACTTGTAATGCAAGATATTGAATTATTGATTTTCCAGGATTTGTATAACCTGTAACTTGTTCAATTGCTACTCCAGCTGAAACTTCTCTTATAGTTGAAGTTCCAACAGTTTTTGCTCTTGATTGCAATGTTTCACTTGTGTTTATCAATACACTTGCTGCTACTGCTGCGATTAATACCATTGCTATGAATACAATAAGAGTACCTATACCAACCATTGCTTTGTTATCTTTTGTGATTAATTTTCTATCTGTACGTTTCTTATGTTTTTGTGCAGGTTTTATTGCAATTATAGTATTTATTCTGAGACAACCTAATCCTTGATCTGAATCTATTAAAATAAAACCATCTTTGTAATCAACATCCTCAAGTGTCCCAATTACAACACTTGCTCTATCATCACCAGGCTCTTTTGTTACGATTTTACAGTACTTGCCTATCAGCCTTTCCATATATTTTTTTTCCATACTCACCACCTTTCCTTCGTTTCCGTGTTAAATCATAACACGTCAATTATTTTCATGTATAGTGTTCTCAAGTGACAGTATTTAAAGCTAATCCGTTGGAATGCCAAAAAGAAAAAAAGACCGTTAGACAAAAACTACAAATTGACATTATTACAAAATTTAGGATTAATAGTTAATAAATGTAAAAATCAGCAGTTATCTCCTAATAGATAATAATTGTATAATAAGGTTTATATATTATTCATCCTAAAATTTACCCTGTAAACCGGGGAAAAAATGGGTAAATTATTTACTACTGGATTAACAAGTACAATTCTGATAATTTCATTGATATTAATAGGAATGACTGTAGCATCCGTTATTTCAAGTGAAACAACAGATAGTATTTCAGAGCAAGACCTTGAAGAAATAACCCAAGAAACGATAGATGAGATATCTACTTACATTCTAATAAAGGACAAAATAGGAAAATTCAAGGAAATTAATGGTGAACAAAGAATTGAAAAGATCGCATTATTGATAACACCACTTATCTCTCAAGAAATAGATATATCTCAACTTACAATTCAATTGAACAACGGGGAAAATGTATTATTTTTAAAATATTCAAATAATTCAGTTGATTTGGGAAAATATTCTTTATTTGAACATTTTATATGGAATAATCTAGATGGTAGTAATTTTGGATGTATTTCTATAATTGACTTGGATTCTTCCCTTGTAGACCATGATACATTTAACGATTGCTCAGATAATGCATATGTTGTTTTTAGACTGCCAGATTCTATGGCTTTAAGTAAACATGAAAAAATTATTATCACACTTTTTCCTTCAACAGGAATTACAAGAGTATTAGAATTAAAAGCACCTTTGCCTATAAAATCAGTTGTTACTTTTGATTAATCTTCATCAATTTCAGTTTCAAAATCCAATTTTTTTGTTTTTAAGGGGTCATTAGCAACATCAATAATCTCATCAATCTCCTCATTTAATGAAAGATTTTCCTTCCAAGGTTCTTTACCGTCTTGTTGAGTTGGTAAAACGCTTTGTAGCTCAGTTTTTCTGTTGGCTAGTTCTTTTTCCACCATTTCAAGAGCAGATTTATTCTCAGAAATCTTCATTTTAATGTCATCAAGCTCATTTATTAGAAAATTCTTTTCTGTAAATTTGTCTTGATTTTCTATCATTTGATTTTTGATTTCATTAATAATTTTATTTCTCAATTCTATATCTGTTTTCATAGACTCAAGGTCATGCTGCTTATTTTCCAGTTCTGTTCTAAGTTCTAAAATATTTTCTTTTTTATAGTCAGTATCTTGCTTTACTGTTTCCAAATCCAAAACAAGACCTGTTATTTCATCTTGTTGCCTGCTTAATAGATTATTTCTATATTCAATGTTTTTCTCCTTTTCCTGTAGTTCTTTTTTTAGTTGCTGAATATTTTCATTTTTTATTTTTTGATCTAACTCAAGTTCATCAAAACGAAGACTATTTTCTGTAAAATTATGTTGGTTATCAAACAATTGATCTTTAAGTCCACTTATGATTTTATTTCTTTGTTCAAGATCAGTCTTCATTGTTTCAAGATAGTTTTGAGTGTCAATTAGTTCTTTTTGCAAATGAGAAATTTTATCCTCTTTTGTGTTAAGATTCAATAAATTATTTTCCAGTTCCTTTATGATATTATCAGAATTTGTATGTTGTTCAACAAGATTCATTTGCTTATCCATTAGTTGATTGGTTACATTCTGAATTATATTGTTTCTTGATTCCATGTCGATGAATAATGATTCTAGTTCCTGTTCCTTTTTTTCAAATTCTATTTTTAAATCATTTATTTCTTGTTGTTTTTGTAATTTTTCTATTTTACTCTGATGAAGCTCCTCATTTAATCTTATTAATTGAGTATTAATATATTCTGGATTTTTTCTTCTGTCTTCTAATTCTTCTTTTAATTTAGTAATATCTTCATCTTTTATTTTAAGGAGTGTTTTTGTTTCAATAAACTCTTTTTCCAAATTATTTGCAAAATCAGTTTTTTCTATAAGTTGAATAAGATTATCCTGTAGTTGCTTATGAATATCTTCAATTATTTTACCTCTGATTTCCAGTTCTTCTTTTTTATTTTCTAGTTCTTTTTGTAAAAACTTTAGTTCATCTTTTGAACTTGACTCTAAAATACTCTTTTCAGGTTCATTATTTGTTATGTATAAATTATTGAATTTCTTCTTAATTGATTTAATATTATTAAATAGAGACATCCTTAAATTCTACTCCCAGCCTTCTATAGATCACGGCTTCCCTCCAAAGCTAGTAATGGGAATTTTAGTTATTTAAGATTTTGCATAAGAATTATAAAATTACTTTTTTTTGCGGTACGCTCAACAAACTTACGAATATTATCAACATAAATGAAATAAAAAAGGCAGGTAACATTCCTGGAATAATTAATTCTGAGGATAAGGATTTAGCAAGCATGTCTGCAATACCAAATTTATCCCATATGATAACAGTAACTGTGCCTGAAATCATACCAATTATTGCACCCCACTTAGTAGTACGCTTCCACCAAAGTGATAGTATGATGAGCGGTCCAAAAGATGCTGCAAGACCACCCCATGCAAAAGCAACTAGAAAATAGATTACTCCTCCTTGAAGAGCTAATAAAAAGGCAACTACAGAAAGTAAAAGAACAGATATTCTACTATATAATACGAGCTTTTTCTGTTTTACTTTAGGATTTAGAAGTTTATGATATACATCTTCTACAACTGACGATGATGCAACGAGAAGTTGCGAATCCGCAGTTGACATAATAGCAGCTGTAATTGCTGCAATGACAATACCTGCGGCCCACTCAGGTAATAGATGCATTGCAAGAAGAGGCATTACCTTTTCTGGATCAGGAAGTCCCTGAAAATATGATAAACCAATAATACCAATCAACACTGCTCCCCAAAGACTGATAATTACCCAAATCATTCCTATTAAGGTACTGTTCCAGATTTTCTTCTCATCTTTTATAGCCATAAATCTTGTTAATATATGGGGTTGGCCGGGATATCCAAAAAACCATGACATACTTGCAAATGCAAAAAGAAGGAAAAACAATCCTCCATATCCAAAACTTGGAGATAATGCATCAATATTTATTTGACCAACTTTTGAAAAAATTTCTCCTAATCCACCTAGTCTTATAATCCCAATAATCGGTAAAATAACAAGAATTCCTACTATCAACATGCCTTGAAAAACATCAGTCCATGCAACAGCAAAAAATCCTCCTAAAAGAGTATAAAAAGTAATTATAGCAAATCCTAGAATTAATGCGGAATGATAATCCCATCCAAATGTTTCGCTCAAAATCTTTCCACTTGCAACTAGTTGAACCGATACATAGGCCACCATAAAAATTGTAATAATGGTAGTTGAAATCGCTCTGATAATATGTGTTTTATCATTATATCTATCTTCAAGAAAATCAGGAATTGTAAGTGCACGTAATTTTTCAGTGAATCTCCGAAGTCTTTTTGCGATAACACTCCAGTTAAATAGGGTTCCAAATGCACATGAAAGTGCTGTCCAAATTGCACTTACGCCGTACATAAAAGCTCTACCTGGTAAAGCCAGGACTAACCATCCACTCATATCAGATGCTTCAGCGCTTATTGCCACAGGCCATGTACCCAATTTCCTCCCAGCAATAAAAAAATCATCAAGGGTTTTATTAAGCCTTGAAGACCAAATACCAATTAAGACAAGAATTACGAG
>CP070712.1:483257-506770 GCA_020350365.1 Thermoplasmatales archaeon
GAGACTCTAGGAAGTTAGAATATATATAAAAACATTCTATTAGTTATTGAAATTAAAATAAAATTTTTACTGTTTTTTACATAATATCATCGCCTCCCTGACGACTTTTTATATTTTTATTTTTACAGGAGAAAATAACCTTTCGTTTTCTCTTAAAAAAGTGAAAAATGTTTTGTCGTTTTTATGACGACAAAATGAAAAACTATATAAACTAAGAAAACCACCAATTTATTAACAAAAATAAATAAAATTGGAGTAAAATTAATGCGGAAAGCAGGAATCAACAGAGATAAAACAATCGAAAAAGCAGTAAATGATATTTTGAAATCTAGGGCTAGATCACGAATTTATATTTATTTATTGGCAAAAAACGGTGCTAGAACAGAACAAATAATTAAAGGAACAAAACTTCACCCTAGTACTGTCAGAGAAACACTTTCTAAGATGTATGATAATAATCAAATTTATAGGAAAAAAATAAAAAATGATAGTATTGGAAAAAATCCATACATATTCTATCCCGTTTCTCCGATTAAACTGATAAAGAGACATGCTCGGGAAATTGAAGATCGATTAAACAGGCTTGCAAGTCTAGCATTTTCAAGAGAGAAAGAAGAAAGTTACAGACCTGTTGAGATAAATATAGATGAGGGGGTGGATAAAATATGAATATTAAACCAATAGCAAAGCTACTTGCGCACCACCCGAAATTGGTAATTATCATATTTACCATTATAACTCTTTTAATAGGTTCTCAAGCTTTGAATATTTACATAGAATCTGATCTTACAAAATTTCTTCCAAAAGATGATCCAGCAATCCAGTTATGGGATGAAATAAATCAAGAATTCAATATTGGAAAAACCATAATAATTCTAGTTGATCAAACAGATAGGGTATATGATATTAGAGACCCAAAAGTCCTAATTGAAATGGATGAAATTTATATAAATATTTATGAAAAACTTCTGAAAGAAGGAAAAGAAACAGGTATTGCTTCTGTAAATAGTTTGGCTCTCCTGATAAAGAAAGAAAATAGGAAACCCATATCCGAAGGTGGAAATAATTATAATGGTATTCCCTATGATCAAAATTCCATCTATAAATACATGGAAAGATTTGAGATTGCTGCTACAAAAGGCATACTTTATTCAAATACATATAAAATTGCTGTAGTAATAATTCAACTAAAGGATGATGCAAATTTCGATCAGGTTTTATCAAGAACTGAACAAGCAGTAGAAAACAGAGGTACGTCCTATGCAAATATGACAATAACTGGAACAATTGCTTATCAGGATGCTATCAGAGAAGAGAGCATGAGAAATCTAATCATAATATTCCCAGTTGCTCTCATTCTTGTCTCAATTGTTTTGTTTTTCTTCCATAGGACCTTAAAAGGGCTAATAATTGCATTTCTTCCTCCAGCATTCTCAATAGCATTAACATTTGGAATCTTAGGAATGGTCCAACCTGAATTGACAATCATCTCTGTTGCTGTAGTGGCTCTACTTATTGGTCTTGGTGTTGATTATTCTATTCATTTAATGAATAGACTGGCAGAGGAGCATAAGATAGAGGACCCAGTTAAGAGAATTGAAAAAATATTGAGACATACTGGAAAGGCAGTTTTACTTTCTACAATTACAACTATCATTGGTTTCGGCTCCTTAATGACGTCATCCATGTCACCTATGGCAACGTTTGGTTTTGGCTGTGCAATTGGAATATTATTCTGTTTTATATCTGCGATAATACTTGTTCCATGTCTTGCGATAATTTTACAATTTAAGAAAAATGGACGAATAGTTATTTGGAGGAAATTTGCAAAATTTGCAGTTAATAATAGAAAAAGAATCCTACTAGTTGCTGGTTTCTTTGCGATAATTTCATTAGCTACTTTACCTGAGGTAAAAACTGATGTAAATTACTTCGAACTAGCACCAAAGGACATTCCAGAAGTCGAAGCAATGTTCAAATATTCTGAGAGTTTTGGTGGTGGTAGTAATTTCAATGCATTACTTGTTCAAACAGATCCAAACGGTCTATTAGACCCCGCAATTATTGAGGCATTAGTTAAAATGGAAGATGAAATGAGAGATGTTATTGCATCTGCATTTCCTTATATTGATGAAAATAAAATTGAAAAATCAATTTATTCTGTTGCAGATGAGATAAAAGAAGTAAGCGATATAATAAACAGAAGCATTGTCGCAGAAAAATTAGGGGAACTAATGGGAATACAAAAAATCCTATTTGATATGATAGCTGAGGAAGGAATAATTGATGAGGAATTTTCAAAAACAATTATTTTAGTTGGTATTCCAATTTCAAGTAGTATTGAACAAATCGGGGAGGTTGTAAAAGAAATAAATACAATTGCCGCAAGTACTGTCCTTCCCCACAATGGTCAAATATCAAAGCTTACCGGACAAGATGCAATAACCATTGCTGTTAACAATCGATTGACGGATGAACAAATACGCTCGATGATACTTGCGTTAATGCTAGTTTTGGCTGCATTGATATTTATCTTCAGTTCTTCTACGTACGGCTTTTTAACAATGATACCTGTAATATTTGTCTTAATGTGGGAGCCGGGTTTTCTTGTTGCAACAGACATACCATTATCTCTTGTAACAATCTCGATTGCTTCAATTATGGTAGGTATTGGAATAGATTATGGCGTACATATTACACATAGATTCAGGGAAGAACTGAGTAGGGGAATTCCTAAAATAGATGCAATAAGGATATCAATTGAAAAGACAGGTTTGTCACTAGTGGAAGCAGCTCTCACAACAGTTGCTGGAGTTGCATCAATATATTTTGTAAACGTTCCTGCTCTTCAGGAGTTTGGTATAGTAGTAATCCTAATGATATCTCTTTCTTGTATAGCAGCAGCAATGATTCTACCAGTGTTTTACACTTCAAAATCTGTTAAATAAACCATTATTTTTTCTTTGAAAGCACTTTTAAAGATTTAATAAAAGGAATGCCAAAGGCAATATTTCCAATTATAATTATAATTCCAATTACAAATTCACCATCAAAAGCAGTAGTACCCTCTAAAATACCTCTGAAATACCAATCATAAATAAATAAAAAACCAACAACCAAAGGTAGACCAATGAGTAAGGGCGTAAACAAAATTTCTGTTCTTATTATTTTTGTGAAATAGAATTCTTTTTTCATATACCTCATATCACTTTTATTCATTTTTTTATCACCATACTACAGGCATTTGATAAATAATTTCACCAGGATAAGCAAGACCAAAATATGGAATACTAAACCATATGATTAATAACAAGAATGCAGGAATCATTTGGATCATAAAATCATCATCCAACCACCAGAATTTCTTAGTCTCACCAATTATTGCACCAAAACCACCAATAATAGATACAAGTATCATCAAAAAAACATCTGATTTAAACCATGTAATTATAAAGAAAAACATACAAACCAGAAAACCAAAAAGATACACATATTTCATACTAAAATTCCTCCTTATTTCACCGATTATTGGATCACCCAAAGTTGCACATAAAATACAAGGAATTGCGATTTGCTGTGGAAAAAATCTAAGCAAAATAAGAATTGCTACTGCAAAAAATACATAACTACCAATCCTCTTTTTTTCATACATCCTAAGTCCAAAAAAATGATTACTACTGATCTTACCAGTTAATCTTAGCAGTTCTAAAATTATAACAAATATAACAATTAAAGGAGGAATCCATAATTTTAATATGTTTATCCAATCAATATCTGGCAATATATAATAAAATAAAAACGATGCTCCAAATGTATGAAAGACACGTCTATACCAATGGGCATCAAAATCAAGAGAATTAATTATTTCCTTGGCATCCTTAAACTTCTCGGTAACATTTACCATGATTAAACAACAGCTTCTTTATCCAGGGTTGAAATACCTTGTTTCCCTCCTACAATGACCTCATCAACCAAACCAATAAACAAACCATTTTCTACAACACCTGGTATACAATTAATATCTATCTCCATCTGTGCTGGATTTTCAATTCTTTCAAACTCACAATCTAAAATATAATTTGAATTATCTGTAATAAAAGGTTCATCTCCCATCACCTTTCTCAATTCAACAATACAATCAAACTCCTCAAGAGTCTTTTTGGTAGATGTCCAACCGAATTTTACAACCTCAACAGGTAGAGGAATATCAATTCCCAAGCATTTTACGATTTTCGAATCATCGATTACAATAATTACCTTTTTTGAATTAAAGGCAATGATTTTCTCACGGGTTAAGGCTCCTCCCCCACCTTTAATAAGGTTAAGGTCGGAATCAACTTCATCTGCACCATCTATAGTAATATCAATTATCGGATTTTCTTCAAGAGTTGTAAGAGGAATCTTTTCCTCATTTGCTACTCTTTTAGTATGAATTGATGTTGGGATTCCTTTGATATCAAGTCCTTCTCTACACAATTTTCCTAATTTTCTTAAGACGTACTCCACTGTTGAACCAGTGCCAAGTCCAATAATCATTCCATCCTCAATAAGATCTACTGCTTTTCCTCCAGCTAATTTCTTTAGTTCCTCTTTTTCCAAAAAGTCACCCAAACATGTAATATTGAATTAGTACAAAAATTTATACTTAATATTTAGATTACTGGCATGGAAAATATGCTTTCAGAATGTGAAGAACATGGATACTTTCGCGGGGAAACATGTCCAAAATGTGATAGAAAGGGTAAATTCTTAATGAGTGAAAATGAATTAAACTCTTTAAGTCGTATTATTGCAGGTGCACTTCGTCATTTTCCAGAAAAACTAGGTTTAATGATGGATGGTAGGGGATGGGTTGATGTTTCTTCCCTGATTGAAGCAATTGGTACGAGTAGATCTGGTTTTGATTGGTTACGAATTCATCATATAGAAGCTCTTGTTAACACTGATAAAAGGCAAAGATATCAAATTGATGGTGGAATGATAAGGGCAACATATGGCCATACTATAGATGTTAGCCCTGATGATCTTCCCCTTGCAGATATTGATGAATTTTATTATCCTGTAACTGAAGAGGAGATAGATATTATACTCGAGGGTGGTCTTCATCCAATCGATAGAAAAAAAGTACATCTCAGTGGTAGTATTGAAAAAGCATTAGAAGCAGGTTGGGTTAGAACAGATGATCCATTAATTTTAAAAATTGATGGTAAAAAGGCAAAAAACGATGGTCTAAAAATATATCATGCTGGAAAAGATGTTTATATAACAGATGCAATAGACGCAAAATATATTTCTCAAGTTGAGGATTCTATAATAAAAAAAATACTGAAAAAATCTGAGTAAGACCTGTAATTTTATCCAATTTTCTCTTGTTTTGGGCTTGTAGCTCAGCTAGGCAGAGCAATCGGCTCTTAACCGATTGGCCAGGGGTTCGAATCCCCTCAAGCCCGTCTCTTCCAACAAGAAAAAATTGTCGCAATTTAATTACAAATATAACCTCCAAAAAACGATTATTTTTATTCGAAATCAAATGAAAAAAAGTTGATTCTTTAATTTTGTACAATATTGGAGAGAAAAGTCTTATATTAATTTAAATTTTAATAATACTTGAGAGTGAATAGAATAATGGATATAAAAAAGGGGTTTTTAATAATTGGAATAATACTAATTATCATTTCTGCAATATCTTGTATTTTTGGACACAGTATTAGAGAGATTTGGCCAAATACTATAAAAATATATGAGATTGGCATACCATATATTATTGGAGCTTTAGGTGTAATAATTTTTGCATTAAGCAATGCATTAAGTGTTACATTACGTGCAAAGAAGAAAATTATTAAATAATCAGGTGTTTTTTTTTATTTTTAAAATGTTAAAATTTATCAAATGATAATCAATTTCACATTCAATGAATGGATATTGGAGACTCGTTGTAAAATTTTTAAAAATGTATTTAATTTTTCATTTAGTTCTATGGTTATTTTTGTTACTTATTTGGAGTGAAAGTCAATCATATGATGAATTATTAGTAATTTGGCTTGGGGGCACATTAACATTACCGATTTTATTTGTTGGTTATCTTGTATGGAAAAGAGGCGACGAGTTTGAAGGAGCATTTCGAAGAATATTCCATAGATATACAGGTGTACATTACTATACTCTTTTGTTATATGTTGTTTTCGCAGTCTCTTTTGGAATGATTTTGTATGGCGGATGGCTTCTATCTCAATATTTATATAATAATGAGATAATTTCAAATACAATTGCTTCAATAATACTGGTTAGTAGTTTGATTTTAGCATTTCCCATTTCTTTTTATCTGTCAGTTAAGGTTTCTGATTATTTGTATTTACACGGATATTAAATTCGTTTGAATAATCCGGTGTTTTTTACTATTCATTAGACTTCCTTATATCTGCCTCAATTTTTTTGAGGGTAGTTTTTTTATCCTCTTTTACGTTGGCCTTTCGGGTTTTGTTGAAAAATTTTACTACCGTTGACTTATCGAATCCCCTCAGGCCCATATAATTTAATAAGAAATCATGTGATAATTTTGAAATTTTTTTAAAGTAAAAAATTTAATAATGTACAATTTTTTTTATAAAAATGGTTATAATAACTAATATTGTAACGTTATAAATTAAATAATTGAATTTATTTTTTTTAGATAGACTTATATTTTATTAATTAATACAGTATTTCTGTTGAAGATGGAGGATGTACGTGAGGAGACTTACTACCGTATTTGGAGAGAATGCCGGAAAGATTTGGTCAGTTCTAAATCAAGAAGGTTGTTCAAAAAAAGATAAAATTTTGCAAATTACTAAACTTGATGAAGATAATTTTTATGCTGGAATTGGCTGGCTTGCAAGAGAAAATAAAATTGCCAAAGAAGATGAAGATTACTTCAAACTTGCAACAACAAATTTAGAATCAGAGATTGGATATAGTGCTGGCATGGTTTGGAAGATACTTGATATCTGGGGTGATGCTGACTTAAGAACAATCAAAAGATTATCAAACCTAGATGATAGTGATCTTCAATGTGCTCTTGGCTGGCTAGCAAGAGAAGATAAGATAATTATTAATGAAAATCAAAAATTTATCTTAAAATAATCAAATTAAAAAAGTGTGAGGATAGATAACAAAAATAAGGTCTTAATTCAGATACCTTTAGGTTAATTAGTAGACTTAATAGTAATTAAAAGAGGGTTAAAAATGAGAGTAGCAATGATTGGATGGGAATATCCACCATTTAAAGCAGGTGGTCTTGCTACTCATTGCTATGGCCTTACTCGTAGTCTTGCAGATAAAGGAGTTCAGATAGATTTTTATATGCCAAAAACAAAACATGCTACAGGTAGCGATAAAAAAAATCTGAATATTATTGAGGTTGGAGAAACTGAAATATTTCCTTATGATAGACCGGATAACAAAGAACTTGCTGGGCAATTCTTCGAGGCTGTCTATAGATATAATGACTTGGTTGTTTCAAGAGTAAAAGGCAAATATGATGCAATACACTGTCATGATTGGCTTACGATGAAAGCAGGGATTGCCCTAAAATACAAAACCAATACTCCTCTTGTTTTAACGGTTCACTCTACAGAATATGATCGTTCGGGGTGGATATATCCAAATCAATGGTTCATTGATATCGAAAAAGAAGGAATGGAAAAAGCTGATAGAATTATTGCAGTAAGCCATTTTACAAAAAGAGTAATAGTTGAAAAATATGGAATCAATCCAAACAAGATAAGTGTTGTTCATAATGCAGTTTATCCAATTCCTGAAGGTCATAAACAGGACATAGTGTTATTCTTAGGAAGACTCACAATACAGAAAGGAGCTGAATTTTTCCTTCGTGCAGCTCAAAAGGTCAAGGATTATGAACCTGATACTAGGTTTGTTGTTGCAGGTATAGGAGATATGCTTCCTCGTTTGATTACTCAGGCTCTGGATTTGGGTATCTCTGATCAGGTAATATTTACTGGGCGCTTAACTGAAGATGAAGTAAAACACATATATGGAATATCTAGTGTATATGTTATGCCATCTGTAAGTGAGCCTTTTGGAATTACTGCACTTGAAGCAATATCAGCAGGAACTCCTACAATTGCATCTAAAACCGCTGGCTTTTCCGAGGCTTTCAACAACTGTCTTAGGGTTGATTTCTGGGATACAGATGAGATGGCAAACAAGATCATATCCTTAATTAGGTATAAACCACTACATCAGACACTTTCAAAGCAAGGTAAACAGGAAATTGAATTATTTACATGGGATCGAGTTGCAGATAAAACAATTGATGTTTATAACGAGGTAATATAAGATGCCCTCAATCTGCTTTTATTTTGAGGTTCATCAACCGATGAGGTTGAATAAATTTTCAGTATTTAATATTGGAAATAATAATACTGAATCCACATATTTTGATAGCCAATTGAACAAAGAAATATTTATAAAAGTTGCAAAGAAATGCTATCTACCAACAAACAATCTACTTCTAAATCTTATAAATAAATATGATGGAAAGTTCCGTATATCATTTAGTTTAACTGGAACCTTTGTAGAATTTTGTGAACAATTCATACCAGAAGTAATTGATAGTTTTAAAGATCTTTTTAAAACCGGTGCAGTGGATATGATTGAGGAGACGTATTATCATTCTTTGTCTTCACTTTATGATGATATGGATGAATTTCAAGATCAGGTCAAAATGCATGGTCAAATGATTAAAAGATTATTCAACTATAAACCTAGAGTTTTTCGTAATACAGAAGCAATCTATGATAACAGGATTGCAAAAAAGGTTGAAGAAATGGGTTATAAAGGGATCATTACTGAGGGTACTGAAAAAATACTTCAATGGCGTTCTGCAAATTATTTATATAAACCAATTAATGCAAATTTGAAAGTACTTCTTAGAAACTACACCTTAAGTGATGATGTTGGTTTTAGGTTTTCTGCTAGGATGTGGCCAGGTCATCCTTTAACTGCTGATAAATATGCAAATTGGATGGCCAAATCTGAAGGAGATCTAATCAACTTATTTATGGATTATGAGACTTTTGGGGAACATCATTGGACTGAGACTGGAATCTTTGAATTTTTAGAACATTTTCCAGGTGAAGCACTTAAGCATGATCACCTAGATTTCGTAACTGTTCGAGAAGCAATTGAACGATATGAAACGGTTGGTGAAATTGATGTACCTTGGGCAATTTCCTGGGCTGATGCAGATCGTGATGTATCAACATGGCTTGGAAATGATATGCAAATTGCCTGCTTCAACGAATTAAAAAACATTGGTAAAAAAATAAAAGAATCAGGTGATAGAAACTTACTGAATACATGGCGTCGGTTACAGACTTCTGATCATCTTTATTATGTTTGTACAAAGGGCATGGAGGATGGAGATGTGCATAAATATTTCAGCCCATACGATGGCCCATATGATGGTTTTATTAATTACATGAACATCATACAAGATTTTAAACATAGACTATATTAGCGTTGTGAGGAGAGCTATTGTGAAAATCGCACATTTTTCCTGGGAGTTTCCGCCAGTAATTTATGGAGGTCTTGGTACATTTGCTGCCGAAATAACAAAGAAACAAGAATATTTTGGTAATGAAGTTACTGTATTTTCATTGAACCAAGACAATATGTATAAAACCTATGAAAAATGGAATGGTATAGATATATACAGACCAAAGATTTTAGATTTAACACAAACATTCAACTTATTTGCAGCTCATGAACTCAGGTCATGGGGCACAAATCTCAAATTTTTTGCTGATGTCGTAAGCTACAATACAACATCTGCTTTTCAACTTGTGAATGACCTTGTAAAAAAGAAAAAGAAAAGTTATGATATAATCGATGCACATGATTGGCTGGGAATAATAGGTGGAATGGTAATTAAAAAAGAACTAAACATTCCTCTTGTTTTTCATGTTCACTCCACAGAACATGGAAGATCTATCGGTAATGGTTCGCACACAATAAGAAACATTGAATATGACGGTGGACAGGTTGCAGATCGTGTTATAACTGTTTCATATGCAATGAAAGATGAGCTGGAGAAACTAGGATATCCATCTGAAAAAATCAGAGTTTGTTGGAATGGTGTTGATCCAGCTAAATATGATCCGAATAAAGTATCACATGAAGAAAAATCTCAACTTCGAAGAAGATATGGAATAAATGACAATGAAAATATGTTGTTTTTTATTGGGCGTCTAGTTACTGTAAAAGGGATATATAATCTTGTTAGGGCTATGCCAAAAATTTTAGAAGATTTCCCAAATTCAAAACTTGTAATATTGGGTGTCGGAGATATGGAGTGGGAATTAAAATCATTATCCAATGAATTAAACGTCCAAGACAAAATAATATTTAGAACTGAATTTGTAGATGAGAAAGAAAGAATTATACATTATGCAGCTTCAGACTGTGTAATTCTTCCATCAAGTTATGAACCATTTGGTATTGTCTGTACTGAGTCAATGTCAATGGAAAAACCAACTGTTGTTGGAGCAAATGGAACAAGCGGATTTAGAGAACAAATTATTCCAGATGGCGAAAACAAATGTGGAATTCATGTAAATCCCCATGATCCAAATGATATTGCGTGGGGTGTAAAAGAAATATTGAAACTTGAAGATAAGGGTAAACTTATTGGAAAAAATGCACGTGAAAGAGTACTTGATACATTCAGTTGGGAATCAGTTGCAAAAAGAACATTAGATATTTATAATGAACTAGTTTAGGTGAATTATGCGAGAATGGATTGTTACAAATGGACTTGGAGGTTATGCATCCTTAAATTATATTAATACAAATTCTAGAAAATTTCATGGATTGCTTGTTTCTAGTTTAAATCCACCTGTTGATAGATGGGTATTTGTATCAAACATCCATGATCAATTTCAAACAAAGAAAAAAAAATATGATTTGAAGGATTACAAATGCAAATTTAATTTTGATTTGTTTCCATCATTTACCTATGATATCAATAAATTAAAAATTAAAAAAACTATTTTTATGGAAAATGAAAAAAATACAACTATCATAAGATATAAAATTAAAACTTCTAAACCAATAATACTTACTCATAATCCAATAATTAACTCAAGACATTTTTATGATGTAAACAAACATAGATACCTCGCATTTGATTATGAAATATTCAAAAATGGTATCAAAATAAAGCCAAGAAATATTGACAAATCAATAAAAATATTACTTGAAGATTCAGAGTTTCATCCCCTAGAATATTGGGATGTACTGTATTATGGAAATGATCTTGAAAGAAATGAATCTTGGGTTGATAACAATGTTCAAATTGGTCAATTCAAAAAGTATATTAAAAAATCAACTGAGTATTTTTTAATAATGACTACTGAAGAAAACATAAACATCAATCCTTCAGAGGCTTATTTAAAAGAAAAGAAAAGGAAAAAGACCTTATTAGATAATGCAAATCTCCCTCAAAAATTTGATAAACTGGTTCTTTCAACCGATAATTTCATCGTAAGAAAAGAGGAGGGCAAATCAGTAATTGCTGGATATCATTGGTTTGCAGACTGGGGCCGGGATACATTGATTTCACTTCCGGGTTTAACTCTTGTTACAAAAAGATTCAATGATGCAAAACAAATACTTCGGAATTTTAGTAGATACTTGAGAAACGGTTTAATACCAAATACATTCAATGATAAGGATTCAACAATTTATTATAACACAGTTGATGCATCACTTTGGTATGTAGATAGGGTTTACCAATATCTCAAATATACAAATGATAGGTATTTTTTAAGTGAGGTATGGAACTCACTACATTCTATTATTGAATCATATATGAATGGTACAGATTTTGATATAAAAATGGATGGAGACTATCTAATTAGTCATGCTCCAGGATTAACATGGATGGATGTTAAAATTAATGATTACTATCCAACACCTCGAGCAAGAAAGGCAGTAGAAATACAAGCTCTTTGGTACAATGCTCTTAGAATTATGAGCAATCTTTCACAAATATCAGGTAGAGAAGATATATATTTTGATTTATCTGAAAGAGTTAAGGAAAGCTTCAAATTCCAATATGACAAACAATATGACGTAATTGATACAAAAGATACGTCGATAAGGCCTAATCAGATATTTCTTGTGTCTCTTGATTTTAATATGATAGATGAAATATTACAGGATAGGATAGTAAATACTGTTCAGGATAAATTACTTACAATTTTTGGTTTAAGGACACTTTCAACTGATGACCCAAACTATAAGGGAAACTTTATTGGTCCTTATAACAAAGATATTGCATATCACAATGGAACAGTTTGGCCGTGGCTGCTTGGTCCATTTATTAAGGCTTTTTTAAAAGTAAGAAAATTTGATTATGCAAGTCGTAAATATGCATATAGTAATTTTCTAGAACCAATGCTTGAAGTATTTGATGATAAATGGGACGGTTCAATAAATGAAATTTATGATGGAGATCCAATATATACCCCAAGGGGATGTATATCTCAAGCATGGAGTGTAGCTGAAATTCTTAGATCATGGGTTGAAGATATAAATTATATTCCACCTGTCAATGAAAAAATCTTTGAGTTACCTGAAATATGCGTTTAAAACATATTGTTGAATCATACGATTTGTGTTAAAAAAAGATGCATTTATTGCTATACAACTTCTCATTGTTCTAATCCAGTTATCCCTATCGTTGTAAAATTTTGGAATAATCCAGTTTTCAAGTTTATCATATAAATCGTTTTTATCTGTTTCATCATCTGACTCTGCTTTATCTGTTTTTTCAGGCCCTATTGACCAGCCTGTAATATTTTCGATACATCCCTCAAGCCACCAGCCATCTAGAGTGCTAAGCTGTGGAACTCCATTATGAGCTGCTTTCATACCAGATGTCCCAGAAGCCTCTTTAGGTCTTCGAGGAGTATTTAGCCAAATATCTACTCCGGAGGTCATCATTTTCCCAATTTTGATGTCATAGTTATTTATGAAAGTAATATTGACTTTATTATCAATTGACTTCATAACCTTAAAAATTTTTTTAATTGCATCTTTTCCAGAAAAATCCTTTGGATGGGCTTTACCTGCAAATATTATTTGAATAGGTCCTACTTTTTCAGCAATTTGCATTAGTCTGTTAGGATCAGATATGATAAGCTCAGGTCTTTTATATGGCGTTTGCCTACGACCGAACCCTATTGTAAAATCATCATAATTCATATTTGCTTCAAACTCTTTGTTGACAAAATTGATAAGTTCTTTTTTTGACTCCATGTGAGCATTCCAAATATCATTTTTTTGTATACTTTGTGCAGATCTAAGGATATATGGGTCAGACCGCCAACCAGGCATATGCTTATCAAAAAGCCTCTTAAATGGTTCAGAAACCCAAGTTGTAGAATGAACTCCATTTGTGATTGAATCAATTGAGTAACCTGGAAACATCATCCTTGAGACCTCACCATGTTTTTTTGCAACACCATTTACATAGTGACTAAAAAAAAGCGCTAATTTTGTCATGTTCAACTTATGTTCAAATGTTATGTCATTAAGAATAAACTCTGGAAGAATACTTCCCAGCATTGGTTTTACAATTGATAGATCAAATTGATCATGGCCTGCTGCAACAGGAGTATGAGTAGTAAAAACACATTCATCTCTAACCTTTTCCACATCATTCAACTGGTCATATAGTTCAAGGGTTCCAAGAGCGGCATGTCCTTCATTCATGTGATATCTATCAATAGTAGTATATCCAAGGGCCCGCAACATTCGAACTCCACCGATACCAAGTATAATTTCTTGAGCAAGACGATATTTGTGATCTCCACCATACAGATATTTTGTTAAAGCTTTATCCCATTCACTGTTTCCTTCAATATTTGTATCAAGGAAAAAAACAGGGACAATAAATCCACTAATACCTTTTACCTGATGGTACCAGGTCCGAATTTTAACATCCCTATTTTCGATTTTTACCTCAGTTATAGTTGGAAGTTGTTTTAAATGATTTGAAACTTCAAACCTCATTGGTAATTCAATTTGATTTCCATTTTCATCTAATTTTTGATAGAAATAACCATTTTCAGATAGTAGAGTGACACCAACAACTGGAACATTTAGGTCAGCGCATGATTTAATCGTATCCCCAGCAAGAATCCCAAGACCGCCACTATATGTTGGTATGTTTTCGTTAATACCAATCTCCATGGAAAAATATGCAATCTTTGGTTTACTACCTATTTTTTCAATTCTTTTTTTATCTACTTGACTATCTGACATTCATCTCTCCTTTTTTTTGGTACCACCA
Organism: Thermoplasmatales archaeon; assembly: GCA_020350365.1. Classification (GTDB taxonomy): domain Archaea; phylum Thermoplasmatota; class E2; order DHVEG-1; family DHVEG-1; genus SG8-52-3. The sequence continues at coordinate 497,614 of CP070712.1, forward strand.
ATCAGTGTAATATAAGAATTCTTAATAATATTTTATTATATTTTTAAGTAATATTTTCTATAATAGGGTTTCATTTATAAGTGTGTTTGATATTCAAAATAATTAGAAAGGTAGTGTGGAATGTTTATTATGTCTGAAAAAATTTGTGATATCTGTAGTAAAAAAATCAATTTATATGATCATCCTCTTGGGTTAGTTTTTGAAGATCAAGTTTTTGTCTGTCAGGATTGCAGTAAAAGACATACACATAATGAAATATCTAAGTTATCAAAGACTATAATGCAAGGTCCACAAAATGGCATGCCAATTGCACTTTGGATAATTCATGAACAAAACAGAGATAAGCAAATGATGACTGTAAAAAAATAAAATATTAAATTTTTTTATGAAAATCCTTTTTAGAGTATAGTTTATTCAGCAGCATATGTATATTATTAAACTTGGAGGTAGCGTAATAACCGATAAAACAAAAGAAAATTGCTTCAAACAGAAAATAGCTGATGATTTAGTAAGACAAATTAAAAAATCAAAAAAAGAAACTATAATTATTCATGGTGCAGGTTCATTTGGTCATATTATTGCTGATAAATATAAATTAAATGAAGGTCATATATCAGTTGATCAACTTATTGGTTTATCACTTACGCAGGGTATGGTTCAAAAATTAAACTCCTTGGTGTTGGATTCGCTACACAATATAGGAATACCTGGCGTATCAATTCCGCCTCATTCTTGTTTAATATTAAAAAATCATAAACCTTTTTCATTTAATCATATTATTTTTAAAGATTATCTTGATAATGGTTTTACCCCTGTTACTTTTGGGGATGTTGTACTTGATAAACAATTAGGTTTTTCTATTTGCTCTGGTGATCTTTTAATGTTGCTACTTGCTGAAAACCTGAAACCAGAAAAGACGATTTTTGTCATAGATGAAGATGGTATTTATACATCAAATCCAAAGCAAGACATAAATGCAGAATTAATCGAGTCTACAACAATAGATCAGATAGATGAATATATAACATCAAGGGATAAACATACTGATGTGACTGGAGGCATGCAAGGAAAAATTAGTACAATAAAAAAAATAGCAAAATTGGGTACTGATACGATTTTGCTAAATGGTAATAAACCTGATAGATTATTCAAGGTGTTAATTGGAGAAAAAACCAGGTGTACAAATATTAGTGGAGGTCATAAATGAATATAACTGAAAGCAGAAAAGATGAACATGTAAGAATCTCTATTGAAAAAGATGTAGCAGCTCATCATAATTATTGGGATGATGTTAAACTTACTCATAATGCACTTCCTGAAGTAAATAAGGATGAAGTTGATCATTCAACAAAACTTTTTGGAAAAAAACTAGGAGCACCTTTGATAATTTCTGCTATGACCGGTGGTTATACAAAGGCTAAAAAAATTAATGAGAATCTTGCGGCAGCTGCAGAGAAATTTCAGATTGGCATGGGTGTTGGTTCTCAGAGAGCTGCACTTGAGAATGAAAGCTTACGGGATACTTATGGAATAATTAAGGACTATGATATTCCTCTTCGTTTTGCAAATATTGGTGCATCTCAATTGGTAATCTGGGGACATAAGAAAACCCTGGAAAACGCTCAAAAAATGATTGATATGATTGATGCACAAGTTTTTATTGTTTGTTTAAATTTTTTACAAGAAGTAATTCAAGCTGAGGGTGAGGCAAATGCAAAAGGTTCTTTTGATGCAATTAAAAAACTTGCAGAGGATTTAGAAATCCCTGTTGTCGTAAAAGAATCTGGCGCAGGTATTTCTTATAGTGTTGCAGAGAGACTTTCCAAAACCAAGATTTCAGGTATAGATGTAGGGGGTCTTGGTGGTACTTCATTTTCTGCAATAGAACATTTTCGGGCTAAACTTATAGATGATGATTTACATGCTCGGGGAGGAAATACCTTTTGGGATTGGGGTATTCCAACACCCACATCGATACTTGAGGCTGGAGATGCAACCGACTGGAAAATCCCGATAATTGCAACTGGTGGAATTAGAAATGGTCTTGATGCCGCAAAAGCAATTGCACTTGGTGCAACTTGTGCAGGAATTGCACGTGCACTCTTAGAGTCTGCAATCAAAGGCAAAGAGGCAGTAATTTATGAAGTCGATGCAATTATTAAAGAACTTCGTGCTACAATGTTTCTAGTAGGTATTGATAAAGTATCAAAGATGACAGATATTGGTGTAGATTTATGGATATAGACATAGAACTTAAGAAAAGAGCGGATTTTTTTAATACACAACTTGAAAAATTTCTTGAAGGAGGGAATCCTGAATCTCTTTATGAGGCAGCTAGACATCTTCCACTAGCAGGAGGTAAAAGACTTAGACCATGTTTTAGCCTGATTTCTTGTGAGGCTGTAAAAGGTGATATTATAAAGGTGATACCACTGGCTATCGCACTTGAATTAATCCATAACTTCACTCTGATTCATGATGATATAATGGATAAATCAAAACTAAGAAGAAAATTACCTACTGTTCATATTAAATATGGGGAGCCAGCTGCAATAAATGCTGGAGATCTTTTATTTATAAAAGCCTTTGAATCAATGCATAATATGTCTGTAGATTGTTCAACCTTCAAAAATGTGGAGTTTGGTTTTATTGATTTTATTCGGGAGATATGTGAAGGTCAACAATTAGATATGGATTTCGAAAATAGACAAATCATCAATGAGGATGAATATCTGGAGATGATACGTAAAAAAACTGCAGTTTTTTTCCAGTTTGCTTCCGAAGCCGGTGCAATTTTAGGTGGAGGAACCCAGGATGAAATAAATGCATTAAATGAATATGGGTTAAATGCTGGACTGGGTTTTCAAATATGGGATGACTATCTTGATATAAGCAGTGATGAAACAGTTCTTGGTAAAGACATTGGTAATGATATTCGAAATGGTAAAAAAACGCTAATTGCGGTTCACTGTTTAAATAATGCAACAGGCAATAATAAGAAACTCTTGAATAGAATATTTGGAAATATCAAAGCAACCGAAAATGAAGTTAGGCAAGTTTATGACTTATTTAGGCAATTGAAATCTATTGATCATGCAAAAAATACTGCTTTAAATTATATTGCTAATGCAAAAAAGGCTTTGAACGTTCTTCCTGATTCGGATGCAAAGCAACTCCTTTTAGAGCTTGCTGATTATTCAATAAAAAGAAAAATGTAGTATATTATGTCAGAAGAAAAAATTCGGAAAACAGCTAGAATTTATGCACTTCAGAATGCTGTACAGTTCAATGGGAAAGCAAATCCTAAGGCAGTGGCAGGTAAAGTTATCGCTATTTTACAAAAAGAGGGTTTTTCTCCAAAGGAATTAATTCCAATTATCAATTCTGTGACTGCAGAAGTAAATCAACTATCAATGGATAATCAAACCAGAGAATTAGAAAAAATTGCTCCAGAACTTCTCAAAAAGGAAAAAAAAGAAAGAGATTTTTCCTTACCAAATCTTCCTAATGCTGAGAAAGGAAAGGTTATTACTCGTTTTCCACCTGAGCCAAATGGATATTTGCATATTGGTCATGCCAAAGCCGCAATTGTTGATTTTGAATATGCAAAAATGTATGAAGGAAAGTTCATACTACGTTTTGATGACACCAATCCAGAGAATGCTCATCTTGAATTTTATGATGCGCAAAAAAATGATCTTGAATGGCTTGATATAGAATGGGATGAGGAATATAACACGTCAGATAATTTAGATAAACATTACAAATTAGCTGAACAACTTATAAAACAGGGGGATGCCTATGTTTGTACTTGTGATGCTGATCTTATAAAAGAATGCCGATTCAATGGTAAAGAATGTGATTGTAGAATTATTGAACCCGGAGAGAATCTTGACATTTGGAAAGAAATGATTTCTTCTTCTATTGAAGGCTCTATTCTTAGGCTCAAAGGAGACATGACTTGTGTCAATACTGCTATGCGCGATCCAACATTATTTCGGATAATTGAAAAAGAGCATCCTTTGCAGGGTCATAAATACAGGGTATGGCCAACATATGATTTTTCAGGTGCTGTCGAAGACAGCATCAGTGGTGTGACACATCCTTTTAGAACAAAAGAGTATGAACTTCGCGATGAATGCTATTTTAAACTTCTTGACCTTTTGGGCATAAGAAAACCTCACCTTATGGAGTTTGCTAGGTTATCAATTGAAGGGATGCCTGTATCAAAACGAAAGATAAAGCCATTAATTGAAAAAGGTGATGTTACAGGTTATGATGATATCCGTCTTCCAACTCTTAGAGGACTTAAAAAACGTGGTATTTTGCCTCATGCAATAAAAAAATTTGTTCTTGAACAAGGAATATCAAAGGTGGAATCGTCTGTAACCTTTGGACTTTTGGAAGCGGCAAATAGAAAGATAATTGATCCTGTTACCAAACGTTATTTCTTTGTTAGTGACCCTGTAAAACTTGTGGTAGATAATGCTCCTGAGAAAGAAAAAAAAATAGATTTTCATCCTAGAGATAAGAAACTTGGTAGTAGACTCATTAAAACAAAAAAGGACTTTTATGTCGAAAGGTCTGATATGAACAACTTAAATATTGGGGAGGTTTTTAGATTAAAGGACCTTTATAATGTAAAAATAAAAAATAAAAACAATCAAATCTCTGGAGAATATATTGGTGAAGAGTTAATCTCTGATGCACCTAGAATTCAATGGACAACAGATAACTATGTAAGATTAAGTGTATTTATTCCACATATACTTTATATTGGTGAGAAATTTAATAAGGACAGTCTTGAAAAAGTAGAGGGATTTGCCGAAGAATCTGTTGCAAGTTTAAAGACTGATGAAATCGTTCAATTTGAAAGATTTGGCTTTGTAAGAATTGAAATAGTCGATGACAAAATAACCGGTTTTTTTTCGCATAAGTAAACTTTTTAAATAATCAACAGTTATTATATATCACAACACTAGGAAGGGATGTAGTGTGCATACACTTAGGAAGTTTAGAATAGGTCTGATTATTTTTTTATTTACCTTGATTTTTATAACAGAGCTTGTAGCAGCAGATAGCGCCATACCCCAAATTGATATTGGCCTGTCTATTGCAATACTTATTGCAGCAATTGCAACTATTATTGCAGTTCTTACATTGGGTGGTATTAAATATGTTACTCCTGAAAATGTGTTAAATACCGAAGTGAGGATGAATCTCTATAATTTTATAGATGAATATCCTGGAAGTCATTTAAGAGAAATTGCTAGAGAGCTAGATTTAAAACCAAGTAATGCGGCATGGCATTTACGAAAACTTGAACAAACTAATCTTGTAAGAAGCCGGGTTATTGGCGGTAAGAAGGTATTTTATTTAGTTGAGGGTGGTGTTGATGCTCGAAGGGAAGCAATTGCAGAGTCCATTCTGAGAAATAAAAATGCAAGAAATATTATGCTTTATCTATCTAAAAACCCGGGAAAACATCTCCTTGAAATAGCAAATGCCTTGAATCTAAATCATCATACAGTTAAATGGCATATTAAAAAAATGTATATGGCTGAACTTATTGACGGTGATACGAGCAACTCTGCTTATCCAGTCTATTATCCTACAGAAATCGGCATTCAATCGATTAATAATCTTACATTTCCCCAAAAAAAACAAAGCAAGGCAGCGTAAAATTTAACTTTTCAATTCAATAATTTTTAGGTAAGAATCGTTAAATATATTTTATATAATATAAATAAATACATTTTAATATCTAGAAGCTTCAGAGCCATATTATGATTGATCCAATAAAACATAAATTTCTAAGATATATTCTATTTTTTAATCTCTACTTTGCAGAAGGATTGATGATTGCAATAACAACAGTTGTCACTGCTCTTTACCTTCGTGAACAAGGAATATCAATTCCGATTACAACACTTATTGTTGGTATCGTAAATATTCCCTGGATATTGAAATTTATCTGGGGGCCAATAGTTGATCATTTTATAAAATTTGGAAGAAAGACATTCATCATATTTGGTGGACTATTATCTGTAGCGGCAATGTTTCTTGCATCAATGGTTAATCCAGGAGCATCTTTGATACCCTTTGGATTACTTATTTTCGTAAGTCACATTGGAATAGGCTTCATCGATGTATCTACAGATGCTTGGGCAATAGATATATCAACAGATAAAGATCGTGGAAAAATAAATGGTTCAATGTTTGCCGGTCAATATTCTGCATGGGCAATTGGTGCGGGACTTCTTCCATTTATTGGTTCAAACTTTGGTTATGGTTTAGCATATTTTACTAATGGATTTATAATTTTACTTCTTCTAATTTTTCCGTTTATTGTAAAAGAAACGTTAAAGTTCAAAACAAGACCAAAAATTATACCAATAATTAAAAAGGAATTCAAAAAGAAAACAACTCTCTTGGTGGCTCTTTTTTCACCATTGGTTTTTATGAACGAAGGAATGCTTTCCTTTATTATGCCTATTTTTATGAGAGATAGCCTTGGTTTAGGAGACATTCAAATAGGTCTTATTGCTGCAATTCTACCTGTAACACTTGCTATTGGATCAATTATTGGTGGTGTAGCAACAGATAAATTTGGAAGAAAAAGAACACTTTATGTATTACTTTTATTCAGTGCGATTTTTACAGCATCTCTTATTTTTGCTAGTAACTGGTGGAAGCTATCGATAATATATGGTATTATTGGTTTTTTAATGGGTGGACATTCTACTGTTTCATGTGCCTTGTTTATGGATGTAACAAACCCAAGGATTGGTGCAACTCAATATGGAATTTTTACAGGGATTGCAAACATTGGACTAAATGGCGGTGGAATGATTACTGGTACAATGGTTGCTATACTTTCATTCAGTCAAACATTTCTATATGCTGGTTGGGTGTTTGGACCAACAATTCTTGTATTATACTTTATAAGATTAAAAAAAGACAATAAAAAAGAAATAAAGTGATAATTTTTTATTTAAGTTCGTCCAACATCGGTTACTTCGGCACTATCAACATCTTCAATTTCAGCTATTTTTTCAGCTATTGGATCGATTCCACCTGCATCATCTGGAACAGCAACTGTAACATTTAATCCTTTTAATCCAAAAGCAACAGGTTTGATTTCGATATTTCCAAGTTTTGCTGGTGGTTTAACTAATTCTTTTATTTTCTCAATTATTTTTTGAAGTCTATCATCTTCTATTACTTCACCAGGCATTACTCGAATTAGGCCAATTACTTCTCCCATAATTTGTTCCCCCTAAGGTCCAGTAAATCCACATTTCAGACAGATGTATTTAACGCTTTGTTCTCTGCAACTTGCACAACGTCCGATGACTTCATCACAAGTTGGGCATGGAAAGGTTGTAGAACCTTTTTCAAGTAGTCCTTTTCCGCATGAAATGCACTTCTCTGCCTTTTTCATAGGTTGTGCTGAATACCATACCTATTTTTAAATGTTATCAATAACCCTCACATTTAAATATCCTTTATCGGATGTTTTTATTGAGGGAGGATAAGAAAAACATGGTAAAAACCTCATCTTTGGTTTATAAGACTATTGTAATTGGAACTTTATTAATGTTTATTTTAATAAATATTAATACAAGCATTAGTAGTGATTCATTAAAGAAATCGTATATGACTATTTCATATACTCCACATGATCCAATTTATATCAATGGAAATTATGAGTTCACAAGTGAAAATGGTGTAACAGGTGGATCGGGGTTGATTACTGATCCATATATTATTGAAGGTTGGGAGATTAATGCATCATCTGATCATGGTATTACCATAGAAGATACAAATAAATGTTTTGAAATTAGAAATTGTTACATTCATAGCGGGGGTTCAACTAATGATGGAATAATATTTTATCATGTGTATTATGGTGCAATCAATAGTTCAATTATTTCTAATAATAGATATGGAATATTCTTTCGGGATTATGATTATTACGAAGGTGAAGATAGTTCATATAATAAAATCTTTAAAAACACTATAATAAATAACAAAAATGATGGTATACATTTTGAGCATACTATGTCAGATTATCATAGCTATAATCTAATTTTTCTAAACGAAATATCTTATAATAATCGTCATGGAATCTTCATGATTATGTCTGAACATAATCAAATTTTTTCAAATAACTTTATTTCAAATACCAAGATGGGAGTTAACCTAACAATGTGCATGGGAGGGGGAATCTACAATAGTGTCTATCATAATAATTTTATTGATAACAGTGATGAAGATGCACAAGCAAGTGCCTGGTGGACATCTTATAATGATTGGGATGATGGTTATCCTTCTGGTGGCAATTTTTGGAATGATTATGATGGTTTAGATGAATATTCAGGTCCATATCAAAATATTAGTGGTAGTGATGGTATAGGTGACACACCTTATGAACTACACTATGATGAATGGTATCCATATGAGGTTGATTATGATTTTTATCCATTGATGAATCCTTGGGGTGGAAATCTACATCCAATTGCAGAATTTAATTGGACCCCTTATGTTCCAGACCCTTTAGAAGTAGTTCTTTTTAATGCTTCACAGAGTATTGATTATGATGGATATATTACACTTTATCAATGGGACTGGGACAATGATGGAATATTTGATGAAAATAATTCCAATCCTTTTGCTAATTATAAATTTGAAGAAAATGGTTATTATCCTATCACTCTATGTGTTAATGACAATGAATCTTACAATGCATCCACAACAAAAACATTAAGAGTAGGTAATTACCAACCTGTAGCAATAGATGATTATGTTGAGGTAAATGAAAATTCTGAAAATAATGTTATCTTTGTTCTTGATAATGACTATGATCTCGATGGTGATGAGTTAACAGTTGAGTCAGTCACCGATCCTTTGAATGGATCTGTTGTAAATCATGGTGACTATGTAATCTATACTCCAAATCCAGATTTTTATGGCTTAGATGAATTTCAATATACAATTAATGATGGACATAATGGAACATCATCTGCAAATGTATTTGTAACTGTAATATATCTTAATACTAGACCTGATAAACCAATTATTGATGGACCATCCCGTGCTAATCCAGAAATAGAGGTTTGTTTCACATTTCATTCAACAGATGCAGAGGATGACG
>CP070712.1:506870-530198 GCA_020350365.1 Thermoplasmatales archaeon
ATTCAATTATAATTGAATCATATCCCGCAATATAAGAACCAATTAACTGTCTCAATAGATATTCTGGATCTGTTGTATCTCTGGTTCTAAAAACTTTTATTTTTTGATCTTTTTTTTCAACCATTTTTGATGTAATTAGAAGAGTACCATCAGATTGTCTTGATAGTCCTAATGGATCATTTTTTTTAATGTTAGATAACTTTATCCATTCCTTGGGAAGCGTAATAACATAGGATGAACCTCCAGTAATTTGAACTCTTCTTATTTCCATTATAATTACTCCTTTTTTAAATCTATATATAAATTTCAAAAATATATAGTTAACTATAGATTATGTAGAAAAACTATATATTTAAACTTAATTTAAGGTATTTGTGAAAACATAGAATGTTTAACAAAGATTTTCTATATAAAACTTTGAAATAGGGAGGTAAAACTTGATTGATCCAATTTGGTTTATAATTGGTGGTGCAAGCTTAATTGCCTTTTATATGGCTTGGAGCATTGGATCTAATGATGTAGCAAATTCTATGGCTACAGCAGTTGGAGCTAAAGCAATAACCTTTATACAAGCAGTAATTATTGCAGGTATTCTAAATGTAATTGGAGCTGTTTTTGTTGGAAGTCATGTTACTGATACTGTTAGAAAGGGAATTGTTGATGTAAATTCTGTAAATATCGATGCTCAGATTATGTTGATAGGATTTGTTGCAAGTCTTTTATCAGCAGCAATTTGGGTTACACTTAGTACTTGGAAAGAAATGCCAGTATCAACAACTCATTCAATTATTGGTTCATTGATGGGTTTTGGGCTCATTGCAGGTGGTACACAAGTTGTTATGTGGGGAAAGGTCGGTTCTGTTATAGCCAGTTGGGTATTATCACCATTAGCAGGATGCATTATTGCTTTTTTAGTTTTCAAAATTATTGTTAAGACGATTTTTTCGAAAGAATATCCTGTAAAATCAGCAAGAATTGTTGGACCAATAATATTCGGATTTACCGCATTTTTGATAGTTAGTTCACTTTTTTTAAAAACGGCTTTAAGCAAAAATTATGGTTTTTCTGATTTGGATGGAATTATAATTGCAACAATTTCTGCAATAATTGTATCAATATTAGGTATTATTGGACTAAGAAATATAAAGGATAAAGGACCTGAGGATTATTCAACAGTTGAAGGAATCTTCAGGAAATTACAGGTCGGAACTTCTTGTTACGTTGCTTTTGCTCATGGAGCAAATGATGTAGCAAATGCAATAGGTCCAGTTGCATCAATAATACCACTTGCCCAAGGAATTGAAATTGGATCAAAAGTTGAAGTACCAACATGGCTGTTGTTACTTGGAGGTATAGGAATTGCAGTTGGTTGTATGACATGGGGGCGTCGGGTAATGAGAACTGTTGGAAGTAGAATTACAAGTCTTACAAATACTAGAGGATTTTCTGTTGATTTTGGAGCTGCAACAACGGTTCTTATCGCATCAAAAATGGGACTTCCTATCTCAACTTCACATACTGTTGTTGGCGCTGTTATCGGTGTTGGTCTTGCTCGTGGACTTGAGGCAGTCGATCTTAGTGTGATAAGAAAAATTGTAGCCTCCTGGTTACTAACTTTGCCAATTGCAGCAGGAACATGTATAGTTATATTTTTATTATTGAGGGTAATATTTGGAATATAAAGAGGATGAAAAAAATGGAAAAAGAAAAGGATCATTTTAGAGCACCAATAGCTGACACTTTTAGAAGAAAATCACCTTTTAATTCATTAGTTGAACATATGTGCAAAGTTAAGGAGTGTATTAGTATTCTTGGTGATGGTTTAATTGAGTACTACAAAGGAGATTATAAAAATTTTTTTGAAATTGCAAAAAAAGTATCCAAAATTGAACATGAAGCAGATATTATAAAAAGAAATCTTAGAAACCATTTACCATCATTTGTATTTATACCTGTTGACAAAGGTAAATTTCTTTGGGCACTGCGTGAACAAGATGCTATTTTAGACCATGCAGAAAATTTGTCAAGAATGCTTGATATGAGACGTACAAAAATACCAAAATCATTACAGAAAATTTTTATTGAGCATGTGAAACTTGTTGTAAAAACGGTTGAAGCAATGGAAGGAGCAGTAAACAACTTATGTGACCTAGTTGAAACAAGTTTTGTAAAAAGAGAAAGAGAACAAACAAAAGAATTTATCTATAAAGTTCATGAATATGAGTACAAAGCAGATGAAAAGAAGTATGAGATGACAAAAGAAATTTACAAACTAGAAAAAGAGTTAACACCCATGGATGTCTATCATTTATTAAAAATTGCTGATTGGGTGGATGACATTGCCGATCATGCAGAAAACGTTGCAGACTGGTTAAGAGCAATGATTGCAAAATAAAATGAAACAAAAGATTTTATTTCTCTGTACTCAAAATTCTGCTCGTTCTCAAATAGCTGAAGGATTTCTAAAAACATTTTACAGGGATAAATATGAGGTCTTTAGTGCAGGTTTACGTCCTTGTAGTTTAAATCCTTATGCTGTTGAAGTAATGAAAGAAATAGGAATAGATATTTCAAACCAATATTCAAAAAGTATCTATAAATTCAAAAATATTAGATTTGATATAGTAGTTACTGTATGTGATAATGTAAAAGAAACATGTCCCTTTTTTCCAGGAAAAAAGATTATTCATAAAGGTTTTAATGATCCTGCAAAATTTTCTGGAAGTGAAGATGGAACTTTAAATATATTTAGAAAGGTTAGGGATGAAATCAAGGATTGGATTGTTGAAACTTTTAGTGATAAAAAAATCCATTAAGGATTAAAGTTTTTAATATTTATTTTACAAACGAAGTGAGATAATTTGTCTTGTAAATCCTTCAGGAAATGGTAAATCTAAACTTTTAAGATGTATAAATCGCCTGATATAATCAGACTATGGAAATATCAGGTTTATTAAAAAAGAAATTAGAGACATTTCAATAATGGAATACAAATACTTAGTTAATATTTTAGATAAGAGTTATTATTAAATATTATAAATACGTATATATGTAAATAATTGTGATAATTATGAGAAATAATAAAAGTATCATATCATTGTTAATTATTACAATATTATGCAGTTCTAATATAGTAATTTCTGCAACTTTTAATTCTGACTTTAGTGACAATAAAAATTTAATTAATTTTTCAGAAAAACCGTCATTGATTGATAACATTGTAAAAAATTCATCCGTAAAAATAGAATATCCATTATCTACTTTGCCAGTTATTGTTGAAAAAGGGGGAGAGTTCACAGTAAGATTTACATGTGATCCATTTGATTCAGTATATGCATATATATCAACATCATATGAACCTATAGTAGATGAGTTTTGGTTAACAATTGGTGAAATTTGGTATTCAAATGATTTATGGAATATGAATGTAACAATTCCATATATAGTAACTGAGGAATTATATAATATTACAATTCTGCTTGATCAAAATGATATCTTATTATCATCATCTCAACAAAGAGCAGTAAGCGTCGTTGAAGAATTTACTGATAATTTTTCATTTATTCATCTTGCTGATTTTCATGTTGGTGATCCACGAGGACTTTTGGAAAGTATTCGAGAAAGTATTGGTATGAAGTCTATTAAAAGATGTATTTCTGAAATAAATATCCTAAATCCAAATTTTGTGATAATTTCTGGTGATTTGGTTTTTGGTCAGCTTTACCCTCGCGAATATTCAAAAGAATACAAGAAATGTTATGAGCTTATTCAGATGTTTGACGTCCCAACGTACTTGTGTCCTGGAAATCATGATGGTTACAGAAGACCCTTTGAAGATGGTCTAGAGTTTTGGAAAAAATTTTTTGGACCTCATTATTATTCATTTGATTATGGTAATTATCATTATCTATCAATCAATTCCTATGACATGTCTGCTTTAAGCAGATTTGCGTTTCTGTTTATTCCATTAAATTGGGGTGGTTCAATTCAGGATGAGCAATTAAACTGGATTGAAGAAGATCTTGCCTCAAGCAATCCTGATTTAACATTTATGTTCATGCATCATAACCCATTATGGGAAACAAAGAGAGAGTCACTTTTTAGAAAGAGTTACAAAAACCGAGAAAACCTACTTGATTTGATTTATCAATATGGCGTTGATATGGTTCTTGCAGGACATGTGCATTTTGACAATGTTACAATAGTAAATGAAACAACTTATGTAACTACCACAACACCAAGTAGCTCCTACTCTGGAAATGATAGTTACTGGGGCTATAGATTGATTAAAATTGAAGATGGTGAGATTGCATCTTTTAATTATAAAGAACCAAAATTTTCAATTCCATCATATAATCTAGAATTAACATATCTTAGTAGAGATTCAGCTGAGATTGTAAATGACCTCGAAACAGATATAGATGCTTTAGTTAAATTTAAACTACCAAAGGATGAATATAAAGTTGATAATGGAGAAATCGTCCTAACACGTGAAAATGAAGAATTTGTAGAAATTTATGTTGAAGTTTTAGTCGAGAAGTTAAGTACTTTAACAATTAACGTTACTCTCAAAACAGCAACAGAGCAAAACTAAATTTGATTAAATCCATCCCTTATCTTGATATAGTTTTTACCTTCCTAAGTAATTCTTTTACATCCTTTATTAGTGAATTATCTTTAATATAAAACCAAAATTTTTTACATGAAGAGAACACTTCATTTCATTTCTATAATTAAAATTAAATCTCATAAGAATTAAAACACCTTTTTATAGAACATATTTATTCAATGAAGATAATCATGAGAGGATAATAGTATGGTTTATTGCTCCAAATGTGGTAAAAAAAATGATGATGATGCTGAGTTCTGTAATAAATGTGGATCAATATTAGATAACGAAAAAATAGAAAAATCATTTGAGAAAAATATGAAATCAACAGCAAAAAAAATTGAAAAAAAAGCAGAAGAATTTGGAAGATCTATGGAAAGAGCTGGACAGAGATTTGAAAAGAAAATTGAATTTACATTTAAAGAATTTCAAAATTGGTATGATTCTAAATTTAATATTATTGGACCTTTGATTTGGGGCTTTTTATGTTTAATAATATTTAGATTCGTCATCTGGATTTTTGATATCTCAAGAGATAATTTTACAATATTAGGAGATTTAAGTGATTTTTTTATATCATATATATTGATAATTTTTGGTTTATTTTTGTTAAATGTTTATCATTCATATTTTAATAGAAAATATAAAACACTTTACAAATCGATTTCCCCAGGAGTAAGTACAATTAGTTTTACAATTTCCATTTGGCTTTTTTCAAAGATTTTATTTATAATTGATGATAATTTAAACATACCAGTTTTAACAACAATTGGGAACTTTATTGACTCAAATATTATATTTATTTTTGTAGGAGTACTAATAATAAGTTATAGTATTGCAATGGTGCTTATTCCATTTGCTAAAGATATAAATCAAAAATAATATTCAATTTATTCAGGAAAATTTGATGAATAAAAAAGACAATATTACTGTATCTGAGGTTATTTCAAATAAGGATTTCAAAGATTTCTATAACGTTTCATTTAAAATTTATAAAGAAGATGAAAATTGGGTTCCCCCTTTTTGGAATGAATACAAAGCCTTTTTTAAAAAAAATAATCCCTTCTGGTCACATGGAAAATACAAATTATTCACAGTTAGTAAAAAAGAAAAAATTGTTGGAAGAATTGCAGCAATAATTGATTATAAATACTGCGAAATGGTTGGAAAGAAAATTGGATTTTTTGGTTTTTTTGAATGTATAAATGATTATAATTATGCTGAAATCCTATTAAATTCTGCACAAAATTGGCTCTCCTTAAAAGATATGAGCGTAATGCGAGGTCCAATAAACGGGAGAGTTGATATTGGATGTGGTTTTTTAGAAACAGGTTTTGGTTCTCCTCCTTGCTTCTTTTCATCATATTCTCCACCTTACTATTTACAATTTGCAGAAAAATTTAATATGAAAAAAGCTCGAGATCAATTATTATACTATATTGATTTAACAAAACCAATTCCTAAAAGATTATTAGAAAAAGCAAATAAATCTGCAGAATCAGGAATAAAAATTCGCAAGTTTAACCGCTTTCGAACAAAGAAAGAATTAAAATGGTGGATTGATCTATTTTTAGAAACATTCTCAGAGCATTGGGGATATATTCATGCTTCAAGAGAAGAAGTAAGAACACGTTTCGGAATCAAGCAATTAAGATGGTTTGTAGATAAAGATCTTTTTTTAATTGCCGAATATGAAGGTTCACCAGTTGCTTATATTTGGTCAACACCAGATTATAATCAGATATTTAAGAAATTCAATGGCCGTTTAGGACCTTTTCAGTTTCTTCAATATCTATTGCTTAAACGTCAAATAAATATTGGAAAATTACCAATAATAGGTATTAAAAAAGAATTCCGGAATCAAAATATTGCTTCATATCTGAATTATTTAACCTTGATTGAAATGAAAAAAAGAGGCTATATTGGTGCAGAGGTTGGCTGGTTTGATGAAGGAAATTCATCAGCAAAAGCAACAATTGCAATAACCGGAGCAAAACTATATAAAAAATTCCGAGTTTTTGATAAAAAAATTGATAATATAAGATAATAGCAGATATTGAAAAGGAGAATAAATGAAAAACGAAAAGAAGAAAGAAAATAATAAAAATATCCAACACCCACTTTTTGGAATATCAACAAAAAAATGGATCAAACTACTAGAAAAAAATAAAGGAATTGACTTTAAATATTTTGCAAGAGGAATCTTTATTACAATTTCATCAATTTTTACAGCGCCAGCACGCTATCTTTTCAAATTAAAATATGATTCAAAAATAAATAAAACAAAAATTAAACATCCACCAGTGATAATTATTGGTCACTGGCGATCTGGTACAACCTATCTTCATGAATTATTATTCCAAGACCCGAAATTCTGCACTATAACGCTATGGAACACACTTCTACCAGATAGTTTTTTAATTCTTGAACCATTTAAAAAATTCCTAGCAAATTTTTTACCAAAAAAAAGACCAATGGATGAAATAAAAGTCGATATTGATGGGCCATATGAAGAAGAAGGAGCAATAGCAGTTTTTTCAACTTGGTCATTTTTTCATTGTTTACATTTCCCAAAAAATGCTGAAGAGCAATATCTAAAATCAATACATTTTGAAGGTTTAACAGACCAAGAGAAAAATCAATGGAAAAATAATTATCTGAAATTTATGAAAACAGTAACATTTGCAAACAATGGAAAAAGACTTCTTCTAAAAAATCCTGCAAATACCACAAGAGTTCCAATGCTATTAGAGCTATTTCCAGATGCAAATTTCATACATATTTATAGAAATCCATACAAGGTATACCTTTCTACAATAAAAATGAGAAACAAGGTCCTTGGTAAACTTGCCCTTCAAAACGCATCAAAAGAAGAAATAGAAAAACAAGTAATTGAAAATTATAAAAGACTTATGAAAAGTTATTTTAAACTTGAAAAACAAATTCCAAAAAACAAACTAGTTGACATCAAATATGAAGATTTAGTTCGAGATCCAATAAAAGAAGTCAAAAAGATATATGAAAAATTGAATCTACCAAATTTAAATGATGCATTACCAGAAATGCAGAAATACCTCGAAAGTAAAAAAGATTACAAAACTAATGTTTACACAATTGATAAAAAAATTCTAGATCGTGTAAAAGACAATTGGAATTTTACAATTGAACGTTGGAATTATAAACCGCCCAAATAAAAAATATATTAATGCTGAATTTTGTCCGGTAAAATATAAATGAAAAAAAATAATCATATTCATAAAATTCGTGTAGCAATACTTGCAGAAGAACCAATAGTTTGGGGTTCTGGTAAGCACTATTTTCCAATAATTTTGGATGACTATTCCTGGACGAAAGATGACAAAACATATTCATTTTCTACAAAATATATCTATGATAAGGATATTCTGAAGGGAAAACTTAATACATCAGATTTTGACGTATTACTAGTACCTGGGGGTGGTGTTGGAGATGGACAATCAATAATGAAAGGTTTTACATTTTTACCAACTGTTAGAAAATGGAAAAAAAATATATCAAAATTTATCAAAGATGGTGGTGGATATGTTGGGATCTGTGGTGGAACAGCCTTAATCACAGGGCTTAAAACAGGATTGAATAAAAAACCTCATACATTTTTAGAAAGACAATATGATAAAAGCTCACTTAATATTTCATGTGTTTTTTCATATTACAAAACCATTGCATTTCCTCTTCTTTATCCATTTCAAAAGAATCATCCTGAGAAAATCGGGGCAACTGCATATGTTTTTTCTTTTGCCCCTGGAAAAACAGTAGATGGATCTCAGATACATACTGGTGGTGCTCCATTAGATTTTCAAATATTTAAAAATCATCCAATTTTTTCAGATTTCCCAAATAATCAAGATAGAATTCGATGGTGGGGAGGACCGGCTCTAATTATACCTGAAAAACCTGATAGAGAAGTAAAAATTCTAGCAAAATATCCACATATTGATCTATCGGATAACAAATCAATTAAAATCTATGCTTGGAAATATACCGGAGGAATTCATGGTTTAATTTTTGCATTTTTTAAAGCATTAAAATTTATTAAAAAAGAAAAAGATAACATGAAAAAAGTTTTTTTGTATACCTACTATCTTGCGGGCAATTGGGAAAAAACAGATAAAATAATTGATCTTGATTATTCAAACAAACCAAGTATTACTGCAGAGATTTATCCTAATGAAAATGCTGCAAGAATCCTTCTTTGTACATCTCATCCAGAATATATGGTTTGGCGGGGAGGTCATATTGACGAAAAAAATGATAAGAATTTTAATTGCTTAGGTGAAGGCCTTCATCAATGGAGAGAAATAAAATCATTTAGTAATAATGTAAAAGATGAATTGACTCATACATGGTGGATGATAAGAAGATTTACTGCATGGGTGGCAAAAGTACCCGATAATCATCTTCCACCTATTGAAAAAAATGATATCAATGAAAAAGAAAAAACAATTATAAAAAACAACATATTTTGGGATGGTAGTTTTATAAATCAAATAAAAAATATCTAAAATTATTTGATTTTTTTAGTAATTTGGATTTAAATTGGGAAAAAACTATTATATTTATATAAATTATCTTTTGTATAAAAAATTAAAATGAAGCCTGGTAATATGAAAATATCATTAAATCATAGATCAATTGTACTTTTTGCAATTATAATGTTTTTTACATCTTGTTGTTTGCCTTTAATTGGAACTAAGAGTGTAGATAAAAGTTATGATTATAGTTCAAAAATAAATGAAGGACAAATATTATTTGCCCCAATGCAATCAAAAACAGCATATCTTATAAATTATGATGGAAGTGTTAATCATACTTGGTCTAGTGATTATCGCCCTGGTGAAGCTGTTAATTTATTAGAAGATGGTTCAATTCTTTATAAAATAAAATTATCGTTTGCATATGGAGGGGCTGGGGGAGGTATTCAAAGAATATCCTGGGATGGTGACCTAATATGGGATTTTAGATATTACACTGATGAATATCTAAGCCACCATGACTTCGAAATATTGCCAAATGGTAATATTCTTATGATTGCATGGGAATTTAAAACACGCGAAGAAGCAATTGAATCAGGAAGAGATCCAAATAAACTTTATGGAGACACAATAATGCCTGATCATATAATTGAAGTTGAACCAACTGGTCCAACAAGTGGAGATATTGTCTGGGAGTGGCACTCATGGGATCATCTTATTCAGGATTATGATCCAAGTAAGAAAAATTATGGAGATGTAGAAGACCATCCTGAGTTAATTGACATTAATTTTGGAAGTAGACAGGCAGACTGGTTACATACAAATTCAATTGATTATAATGAAGAATTTGACCAAATCCTGTTAAGTATCCGCACTTTTAGTGAAGTTTGGGTGATTGATCATAGCACAACAACACTAGAAGCGGCAGGACATACAGGAGGAAACAGTGGCAAAGGTGGAGATATTCTATACCGCTGGGGAAATCCTGTTGCGTATCGAGCAGGAACAGATGAGAATCAAAAGTTTTTTCAACAACATGATGCCCGATGGATAAAACCTGGTTGTCCGGGTGAAAGAAACATACTTGTGTTTAACAATGGGAATGGACGACCTGGTGTTGATTATACTACCATTGATGAAATTGTTCCTCCAGTTGATGAAGATGGAAATTATTATCTTGAACCCGGATCGTCATATGGACCTGAGGAACAAATATGGATATATGACACTGATTTCTTTGCATTTTATGTAGGTGGTGCTCAACGACTTCCGGATGGAAATACTATTATTTGTAACGCTCCCTCAGGAGAGTTTATAGAAGTTACTCCCGAAAAAGTAATAGTGTGGGAGTATGAAAACCCTTATCCCAATCCTGTTCAAAATAACCTATATACATTTAAGTACTTTCCACCTGATGAATCGCCTCCAGAAGAACCTAATCTAGACTGTGAAGGTAATCTTCAATGGAATAATATAAAACCTGGAGAAACAGTCACTGGAAGTTTTTTAGTTGAAAATATTGGAGAATCAGGTTCACTTCTAAATTGGGAAATCAAAACAGAATCAATTGATTGGGGAAATTGGACATTTGATCCAGTATTTGGTGTAAATCTAACTCCAGAAGACGGGCCCTTTACTGTACAAGTATCAGTTGTTGTACCAGATGAAGAAAATTCAGAATATGAAGGATTCATAAGAGTAGAAAATCAAGATAATTCTGAGGATTTTGATGTAGTTCCAGTATACCTGACAATTCCACGAGATAAAGTAGACAATAAACTAATCTTAAATTATCTCAAACAACATCCAAATATATTTCCTTTAATTCAGATATTACTAAAAATATTGGAAAAATAAAAATGTATTTTATAAATATTTTTTATCAGAAATTTATTGATGGAGTCTTTTGCATTATTATTTTGAAATGAAATAATATCTATAAATTATTAAAAAATAAAATAGGAAATCATATAAAAAATTAACATATCAATTAATAAAATCTATAACAAGATACGAGGTATTAAATTGCCCTCAATAAAAAATAAGACAATACATCTTCTTTCATCAAAATCTGTTATTAAATGGCGTGATTTCCCAGTTTATGAATTAATCAGTTATCTCTTGATGTTTGCAAGCGTACCAATGCTTGCATATGGTATTCAACAATATAATTCTGAAATTACAAGAATAATTATTCTTACAATTCTTACGATGTATTCAGGTTTTTTTGCAGCTCTTTTTTGGAATGATATTAATGATTTTGATATAGATACCATTGCCCATCCAAATCGTTTGCTTCCTTCAAAGAGAATAAAAACAAAGAAATTATTTGGAATAGCACTTATTTTTTCTGCCTTTACTTTTATTTTTGCAATATTGATTAGTATTTTATGTTTAATTTTAGTAGGGGCAGCAGCTTTATTTGTTGCATTTCATAATAAATATCTAAAAAGAATTGTGAAATTTCCTGCATATTCAGAAATTTTTAACCCTGTTCAATGGACAGTAGTTGCAATTTTTGGTTTTATTGCAATATGGACTGCTCTTCCTCAAAGTTTAGAAATTTCTTTTGATATACTTTTTTTTGGAAATATTTCTATGGATAGTAAAGCAATTCAAACTATGATTCTTCTTGTATTATTCACATATTTTGCAGACAATTCTCATGATATAGCTGAAGGAATTCATGATGCAGATGCAGATAAAATGCATGGGATAAAAACCTATGCAACATCATTTGGTAATGAAAATGCTGTAAAAATTTCTTTTATAATGTTTGTTATATCAGGAATTATTGGTATATTTTTGTTTTTCGTATCTATCCTTTCACCTATATTCTTAATCATTTTTATATTGTTATTTGTTTATACTTTGCCTTATCCTCTAAAACTGTTGAAAAGTAAGAAAAAAAATTTAAAAGAACAAGGATCAATTGTTGGTCGTAAACTATACGATTATTTTTTATTTACATATAATTTAATTTTCATTGATTTATTAATTCAAATCCTTACCAAATCATAAAATAATACAATTTTTTTTAAATTCTGAAGTAACATGTAAAATTATAAATAAGATATATATCTATTTTATTGTAAAAAAATATTTTAAAATAATGGAGAAATATGATTAAAATTCAAAATAAACTAATAGGAATATTGATTTTTACAATTTTAATAATCTCAAATGTTGTTACTGTAAATTCAACCTATTTAAAAAAAAACTCTGATATAGATTATGAAATTCAAGAAAAGACACATTTAAGTTTTGCAGCTTTTTCAGACACCCATATCGGTATAAAATATGAATATCCCTATTATATAATTGCGAATCATTTGGATAAAATTGGAAATGATTTAGTAGAAAATACAAATCTTTTAGATTTCTCCATTCATTTAGGTGATATTATAAATCATAATACAGCACAAATAAATGGAGTTGGTCTTCCTTTTTATGTCAATCAATATAAAAACAATTTGAAGGCTTATCTAATATCCAATATAAACATTCCATTTCATTGTGTTTTAGGAAATCATGATCTTATCGATTACCAAAAAAATTGTAACAATCCATTCAATCTTACTTTATCATTAATTGATGAGCTGAGTTTGAACAATCCAATATATGCTATGATGAGAGATGGTATTCTTTTTCTTGTTGTTCCAGAATTAGGTTACGTCCAATGGACTCATCCCGTAATTTATGAATGGATTGAATTTATGACAAAACAATATAGGAATAAAACAACTATTATACTATGTCATCAAGCAATCGAGGATACAACATATGAGGATGCAAATCAAACATATCGCGGGAAGCAAGACATGGATTTTTGGGCCAACCTTTTTCAAAAAAATCCCCAAATTAAAATGTGGATAAATGGACATAATCATGTTGCTGACTGGTATGTCAGTAATCAAAGTACTGGAAATTCATCACTTCCAATTTATAAATTTGGTCATGAAATGGCATTTTCAGCTCCATATTCTCAAATGGACTGGGGGTTTTATCATGAGGAAGACAGAATTGTAATATATAACATATCTTCAGCAAAAATTACTACATCCACTTGGGAGAATAATGGATTTGGAGGTCGTTGGGTTTCAGATTACATGAATTCTTGGAATGTTAATACAACATTTAATTCAGAAGCACAGGATTGGTATTCATTTCCAATGTTTCTGCAGGACAATGAAACACAATTGACAGATATGAAATTGTTATCGCCTGATATTACACTTCAGCTGACAGGTACAAAGCCTATGGAACTTTTTTATGATTCAAAAATGGAATCACCTTCAAGCAAACCAAAAGTCCAAGAAATTATTTTAGGTTTTGGAAATGATAGATGTGGTAATGTAATATGGAGTAATCCTGGAATGAAAGTATATGGTTCTACTTTGGTTACTTTCCCTGAAAAATCCCCATATTCAAAAAGAAAAATCCAGGAAGATGGTAGAACTGGACAGCCTTACCAGAGTTTTGCAATGGGAACGATTTGTGCAGCTGTACCAGGGCAGACATATAATTTCACAATTACTGCTAGAAGCAAATCTGGTAACGGTAGATTTGATTTGATTGTAAATTGTACAGATTGGGGTACAAGATCACAATACAGTGTATTATCTGATAGCGAAAGTCGGGTGATATCCCATACATTTGGAACTGATTATGAAACAGTATATGGGTCTTATACTGTGCCAAATAATGAAAACGCCTGGTTTTTACAAGGTGGACTAAACTTTGTTGATCCTACAGAGTATGATGTTTCACTGTTTAGTGTTAAAAGAGAAAGAACCAGCGATACCACTGATAATTTTCATTTATGTTTGAGCGGAACATGGTATAATATTTCTGGCACCCTTGTTGAAAATCAAATTATAAATTTTTCAGCCGATCCGCGATTTTTATCAAATGTTGATGGTGTAATGAATTTTACTGCATTTATTGATGGAAATCATAATGGTTTTGTAAATCTAATCTATCATGAACCTTTGCTACTTTCTAGAAATGCCAGATTTCGAGTAAATCATATCAACGATGGAATTTTTAATTTAAGTTTGACAAAAACAATATCAAGAAATTCACCAGTTGATATGGTTGTTTGGAACTCGAAAATTTTTAATATTTTTCCATTTGTAACTGAAAAGATTTCAAGATTAATTTTGAGTGGTATTACTGGTCGAATCTTTAAAAGTATATTTAAAGATGAATCCTTGATTTTTAAAATGATTCCACTCAGTACAGATAGTTTGTATAACAATATAAATATTACAGCAGATGACAATTCAGGTAAGAAACATATTGGATCTAATGGAAATATTTGGCTTACCTGTAAATGTCCAGATGAAAATGAACGTTTTGTTGAAATTACATTATTTGATATATAATAAAATTGAAATATCAAATAAAGATAGACAAATCAAATGATTGAATACTTCCTGGCAATTTTTATACCATTATTTATTATTGTAAATCCATCATCAACACTTGCCCTTTTTTCAGCATTAACAAGCAGTTACACAAAAAAAGACAGGAAAAAAACTGCAAAAAGCGCAGCTATTTACGCAGCGATTTTACTCATTATTTTTGCATTTGCAGGATCAGGAATTCTTTCATATCTTCAAATTCAAATCTATTCATTAAGGATTGCAGGTGGGATTCTTCTTGCTTTTGTAGGACTTGACATGACGAGAAGAGGGCAACAATTCGGTGAAAGTCCACCAGGAAAAGAACACAAAGCTGATTTTGCATTGGTACCACTTGCAATGCCTTCTCTTGCAGGACCCGGAGCAATTACTGTTACAATAGTTAGTATGCAAACAATAATAGAAATCAACTGGGTAACAAGAATAATATTTACAATAATTGCAATTCTATTGACAATGGTAATTACATATATAATATTCTTAAGCTCAGGATTTGTAATAAAAGCTCTTGGGAAAAAAGGAATGGATGCATTCACCCGTGTTATGGGACTACTAACAGTTGCAATAGCAATACAATTCGCTCTAACCGGTCTTGCCAGTTGGATTTCAACATTAAATCTTTGATAAAATTATTTTATAAGTTTTACAACATTGGTATTGAGTGGTAAATTCAAAGAGTTTGCAATTGCGGTACATTTTGTTCTCATAAGATATGCAACAGGTCTAAAATCTGTTTCTGAAAAAGCCTCATAATTTGCCATTCCTTTGCAGATTATAAGATTAGCTTTATCAAGAGCTTTTTTAAGTTCTGGTGGCATTTTCTTAAAATCAAGACCAATTGCAAAGCAACCGGTATTTAGGATTTCATCAACTACTTCATTGAACTTAAGTTCCATTGCATCCTTAATTGTTGCATCACTAATAATTGGTTCACCTTTTACTACAAGAGTTAAAAAAATATCTGGTTTGAATTTCTTAAGTTCACGACATAAAATCTTATCAAAAACAATCTCGCCGCAGTTATCAGTAAAAAGTATCACGTTCTTTGAATTCTTTAGTATTTCTTTTATTTCCTCTGTATCATCATATCCAAGGTCTTCAGCAAAGGTTTCTTCAAAAATCTCACTAAGAATTTCAGGATGAGTGGATGCTCCTGGAATACCAAAATCCATAAGATTTCCAATAATTGACGCAAGCATTGTAATTCTTAAAGGATCATCCGAACATTCAATTAGCTCATTTACTCTTGGAACCAGTTTTTCTGCAATTTGATTGCTTTGTTCTTTTAATTTATTATAAGGATCCTCATCACCTAAAGTCTCATAAGCAATTTTATGAACCTTTGTGGCAATTTCTGCACTTGACTTATCTGGATCATAAAGCTCATCTAGAAGTTTACAGGAATTAATAATAGTTCTTAGTCTAATAAGTGGGTCATTAGTACTTTGTTCAGCCTCAAAAATAATTCTTTTAAGTAGACAGGTAACGCATTCTGACTGAATTTTCATATTGGGACCTGAATTAAAAGCCCTATATTATAATCTTACTGAATAGACTAATGTAGTACTATATGGAAAATCCTAAAAAAAAAAGATAATTTAAAAAAGAGAAAGAAAAAATAAGTTATGGGTTTAATACCACCACTTATCTTTCCAGCTTTGATTCCACCAGGATTTTATTGGAACTTGGGCTTGAACCTCAACGTTTTCTGATTTAAGTTCATAAAGGTGATTCCACACGTCTTGCCAGTTCTCACCTTCTACCCATGCCATATAATCCCAGTCACCAGGAATGCTAGCACCACTTGTAATCCAGTGCCATTTCTTTGTGTAGTCATATGCATATCCAAGTTTCTTTTCCTTCATTAGAACCCATGTACCGGCTGGTTTTTCCCACCACCAGTAACCGTTCTTGTATCCATTGTACACCATGTGACTGCTGGTGTGTTCTACCTCATCCCAGTTCTTTATATCATATACACATCTATGAACAGCATCATAGTCCTGTGCATCAAACCAGGCTATTACATCCCAATCTCCAGTTACTATCCATGTTCCAATTATATTTTCCCAGCTTTGGAACCTTTGCCATACTTCTTTAGCTTTTCCTTCTTTACATTTTATAAAAACATATGCGGATCGATTTTTCCAATCTATTTTCCCACCACCTCTATTTATTCTGTTATAAACTAATCATTTAAAAAGATATCTTTATAGATTTCAAATATTATGAAACCTAGAGCAAGATAAAGTAAAAAAATAGGATTTTGAATTAGTATTTTAGAATATTTCTCTATTAAAGGCTGTTGATATTCAACTAATAAAAAAAAAAGAAAATTTAGATTTCAGATTCATATGAAAAGAATGGATCTAATATCTGGTTTGTATGCGATTTTATTAGATTTTCTAAAAATTTTCTTAATCTGCTATTTAGAATATCTTTTAAAATATTTGAATCATCATCATAATTGATTATTTTGTTTTTTGAATTTATTAGTTTTTCATCAATTTCTGGCACAATTATAGATGAAGGATGTTCACTATCTAAATAAATTGTATTTTGAGCAATATTATATGTTGTATTTTTAGCAATTGGGTTATCAGTATTTGGATTATTTAAGAAACGTGGATAATTGGAAGAAGAAACTGCAATCCTGATTCTATGGCCTGTATTCCAAATATAGGAAGTACTCCATAAATCAACTTCTATTTCGTAGATTTCATCGGCCTCCATAAACTCCCAATGATCAGACCCGTTACGATTTCTCATACGAAGTATGCCATCTGTAATAAGCATCGATCTTCCATCTGGATAAACATCAGTTAGTTTTACTGTAAAATCAGTATCTGGACAATCTGATGAAACGTATAGTCTTGCTTTTATAGGACCAGTTGCTTCATATGGTTCTGTTAGTACATCACTAGTGAAAACAAGGACATCATCACGATCTTCTACAGAGCTTTGATCATGTGGTCCCGGTGGTAAGTTAAGGTTTTGTCCACCTTTTGTAGGAACTGGATTAGTTGGATCATAATTATAATTCATTGATTCATATTCTGATGGATAAGTCCTTGATAATAAACCATTTTCATGCAAATACCAATTAGTGTCTATATGAGCTGGAGGCCAATCCTCTCCAGAACGCCACTCATTTCCTGGTGCATTAGTATCATTAACATCACCCATAACATAATAATAGACAGGAGGCCATTCATCAAAGTTACCTTGTTGACCCATAGTAAACTCATTTATCATATCAAAAAAAAGACCACTTGAGAAATTATTAACACTGTTATTTGGATAAATAAGTTCTCCCTGTTTTACTTTTCCAGCACCTCCATGTGTCCATGGACCCATTATTAGTTTTGATTTTCCTCGGGCGCCTTCTCCACCAAGATATTGATAGCCCATGAATCCATCAACTGTTCCCTGGCAAAAACAATCATACCATCCACCAATATGAACAGCAGGGACATTTATATCTTGCCAATTGTCTTCAAGTGAAACATTTGTCCAAACCTCCAGGGTATAGTTTTCATTTTCATATAGTTCAGGTAAAACGTTAAGACTACCTTGATTTTCGAGCCATCTATATACCAAATTGTATCTAAATTGTCCACCTTGATATATTGCATGTTTGTGAAGATTAGGTGTTGCAACCTGAATATATTGACATGCAAGTTCAGGGGGATTTGCTCCAGCCATATAATATTGACATATCCCTAGAGCTGATCCGCCAAATGTGGCAACTTTTCCATTTGACCAGGTTTGGTTTACTATCCATTCAAGTGTATCTGGACCATCTGTGTGATCATTTTGATAAACTACATCCTCACCTTCTGAATTAAATCTTCCTCGCATATCTTGTATTATAATTGGCCAACCACTTCTAGCCCAATTCCTCCCGGCTAAAAAAAGAAGGTCTTTATTATAAGGTGTTCTAAGAAGTATTGCTCCATGAGCTTCAGGATTTTTACTAGGCAGATAAACATCTGTTGCAAGTTTAATACCATCCCTCATTGGAATCATATATGTTGATTTTTGAACACATCCTGATAAAAGTGCGAGTAAAATTATCAAAATAATTGAAATAAATATAATTTTTTTATGCTTCATACCTTTTATACACCTCCCTATAAACTAAAAATTATAAGGATATTATTTAATTTAAGCTTTTCTGATAAAAATTTAAGAATTTTAATTTTTAATTATAATATCAATCACTAAAAATTAAGATATAGAATTCATTAAAATATTTTGTATAAAGTAGGAATAAGGGGATCTAGCGTAGGAGAGGAAGGAAAGGATGAAAAAGGTTTGTTATCCTAAAAATTCATTCTTAGTTCCAATCTAGACCCCATTTAGAATATTGTGTTTACTATGATTTATAATTTTCTATTTTTTATAACTACTAAATATCAAAAATTAAAAAAATATATTGAATATTTTAATTATGTGCATTAACTTTTAAAAATAATAAATAGAAAAAAGAAAGAGAAATGGTCTAATGAAATCTAGGTAAAAATCTTAATGTTTGTAACAAAATTGGATAACGTTCAAACAACCAATTAAGTAGATCAAATTTGAAAAAGGAGGGTTTGGTTCTTGGCATTGTAACATTTAAAGTTGCCCATCCACTTTCATAACCCTCTGAGTCTTTTGCTTTTGCCTCAATTGTAAATGAGCCCTCGTTTGCATAGGTATGAGAAATTTCAAAATCCTCTCCAGAAGGATGAGGGCCATCCCAACTTTCAATATATCCATCGCCCCATTTGATATAATAATAAACATCGTCATCATCTGGATCTACTGAATTAAATGTATAATTATAAGGAGTTTCTGCATTTCCACTTGTTGGACCATCAATTGTTGGTATCTCAGGAGGATTGTTTGGAAACTCACCACTACAATTAGATATCCATGTATTCCAAGTACCATCTCCAGGAGTCCATTCATGCATCATCCAAAATGTTAAATTATCTGAAGGATCACAGCTAACTCCACTATAATCTCCCCACCTATATGAACTATAAGGTCCATCGCTTTCCTTAACTATTACAACAGGTCCCATTGTACCCAATGGATCATCTGCAAGTCTTAAACATCTAGCCATAGAAATATATTCATCAGGTGATGACCGAGCAAAGCACATAGCAGCATTACCATAGCCGTCAGGCGCAATAGATGTAAAGAAGGTACGAATTTCTTCTCCAGGATCAATATCTCCAGACTGATATAGCTCAGGAGTACCAGAAGTTGGCCAATCATTTGTTTTTATTTCATACCATCGAGCCATCACTCTTGAAGTACCCTGATGATGAGTTGCCCAGAGTGAACCATCTCGCCAAACACAGCTCCAGAACCTGCTATCAAAAGTTTCAGGTCTGACACCTGTTCCTTTTTGTGGCGGGTCCTCAGGTGGTGAATATGCTGGAACTGTAAGGTCATATGTTTCTCTATCAGGTGTTCCTAACGGATCTGTTATTGCATGCAAACGAACTATTGTATTTGATGGATCTTCAAAATGCTCTATCATATACATTGCAGGAGGATTACCATATGTGACTGGAATTCCAAAGGATTGCGAACCAGTTATAAGCATACTTTTTGTCACACCTATAGTTCCACTAAGCAATGGCTCCTTTTCAAGTATATAAACAAGATACTTCTGACCACCTGTGAAAAAATCAGCTGAAAGATAGACTGCTTCAGAATCAACTGCAATATTAGGTGAATCAATATCACCACCACCTCCTTCAGTTGTAACGTCTATTCTGTACTTGTGCCAATCGCCATTTGGATCTGAATCATCAGATACAGCCAGCAGATAATAAGAACGGCTATTCGGTGCTCGTTCACAAGCCATTGCCATGAACCTATCAGTATGAGGATCATAAATTACCTCAGGGTCAAAAACAAAGCCTGTTGCTCCTTCATTTCCCCAGAAGCCAAAGCTATCCTCTATTTCATCTTGAAAATCCTTGGTTCCATCTTTTTGGAAAAAACCAATGGCTCCATTTGTCATTACAGCAAGATGGTTAGGGCCAGCTGCAATAATTGGATCTGGTGGCGTCCACCCAGTAAACTCGATTCCTAGAAAACCAAAATCTGATCTACCTAATGGAACTATATTATCATTTTCTTCATCGTAGATTTTTTGATTAAAAATTGGTGGTTTATGTGTATTACTCTCCAAAATAATCAGATCATTGTTTATTGTATTGGCTCCATGAACTTGTGTTATTGTTCCGACTAAAAATATGCATATAAATAGACAAATTATTTTCTTTTTCATATTTTCTACCTCCGCCCTATAATTACATTAATAATATAATATTTGAATATAAATCTTATTAATTTTCAAAGATAATCAAAAAAATTAATTTCTGAGTTAATTTTTTAAATATTTTTCAAGATAAACTCCATTATCCTTGAAACCCAATTTTCTGTAATAATCCTTAACACCAACACCACTTAGTACAAACAGATTTTTTTTATCATATTCTTCAAAACAAATTCGTTCTGCTTCCCGAATTAATTCTTTCCCATATCCCTTATGTTGTAATGCTTCCTTTTCTTTTTTACCGATTGATAGTTCTCTACCAACAACTTTTAACTCACGAATTATCATGCACTGGTTTTTTTGTAATTCATAGCGATGTGGATTTATTATATCCCTCAATCTTAGATAACCTATCAAGCAATCGTAATTTTCTTCAACAAGTGAGATGAAAATCTCATCACCACCACTTGCTTTATAAAAATTTAAATTAAGCGATATATTATTTTCATTCAACTCAATTTTATTAATTAGTGATTTATGGCCAAACTCTCTACAACGAATACAATTGCATTCAAATCCCTGATTTTTCATTTCCTCTTGAACAATTTGACGTAGGTTACTTTTATCGACTCCAGCATCTATATACGGAGATGGAACGTCTCTTTGAATTCTTTGAATAC
Organism: Thermoplasmatales archaeon; assembly: GCA_020350365.1. Classification (GTDB taxonomy): domain Archaea; phylum Thermoplasmatota; class E2; order DHVEG-1; family DHVEG-1; genus SG8-52-3. The sequence continues at coordinate 528,380 of CP070712.1, forward strand.
GAATCCATTCAGGAACAAAATTCTTAATCTTTGAAATTAGAATGCTTGCATTTTTTGTTGTCAGAGGTTTGTATTCACCCTTCTTCCACAAATCATATAATTTAGTTCCTTTAATTATTAGAGTTGGATAGATTTTAATCATGTCAGGTTTAAAATCCTGATTTTCAAAGATTTCTTGAAAGGATTCAATGTCCTTTTTTTCATCAGACCCTGGAAGGCCAGGCATGAGATGATAACAAACCTTAAAACCAGATTCCTTTGCAATTCTTGTTGCATTTATAGAATCTGTAATAGTATGTCCACGTTTAATATTATAAAGGATATCATCAAAAACCGTTTGAATGCCAAGTTCAACACGAGTTGCACCTAATTTTAATACCAGATCAGCATGTGACAATCTAAACCAATCAGGTCGGGTTTCAACAGTAAGTCCAATACATCGAGATGAAGCAGTTTCGTTATATTTTTTTGCCGCTTCTAAAGATTTAGATTCTTCGTTGTTTAGTGCATCAAAACAACGTTTAACAAACCATTTTTGATAAAAAGGAGTTCTTGATGTAAAAGTCCCACCCATCAAAATAAAATCTATTTTATCAACGGAATGACCAATTGCTTTTAGCTGATTTATACGACTTTTTGTCTGCAAGAAGGGATCGAAATCATTTAATTGACCTCTCATAGCAGCAGGTTCATAACCGGTATAGCTTTGAGGCGTATTATAATCTGGACCTCCTGGACAAGGTATACATAGACCATGTGGGCAATTTTCAGGTGAGGTCATAACTGCAACTATTGCAACACCAGATATAGTTCGCATGGATTTTTTCCTTAAAATAGAGACAGCTATATCTCTGTCTTCATCAGAGAAATCTTCAGGTAAATGAGCAAGAATTTCACTGTCAGAGGGTATTACATCGATTTTATATTTTTTACAAAGCTTAACTTTTCTTTTATGTAATTCTTCCTTAGTCTTTAATTGTCTTGTTAAAATAAGATTAATTATTTCTGAATAGAAATCCATTTGAAAGCCCTTAATCAATTAAAAAATAAAAATCTTTACATGATTTAATTAATAATTATTTTTGGATACCTTTATTAATAATATCTTTATTTTAGGCCCGATTAAGGAGTCAGTGAGTTTTTGGACATAATAAAAACAGAAAATCTAACAAAAAAATTTGATAAGCTAAAAGCAGTAGATGATATTTCCTTTTCTGTTAAAGAAGGAGAAGTTTTTGGATTCCTAGGTCCAAATGGTGCAGGAAAAACAACTACAATAAAGATGCTTACAACACTTTTAAATCCTACAAAGGGGTCTGCAGATGTTGCAGGCTTTGATATAATAAAACAAAGAAATGATGTAAGAAAAAAAGTTGGAGTTGTTTTTCAAGATCCTGCTTTAGATATTAATCTTACAGGTAGAGAAAATCTTGATTTTCATGCTCGAGTTTATGGACTTGATAGAGAAACTAGAAAAAAAAGAATTGAGGAAGTAATAAAACTAGTCGATCTTGATGAAAAAATGAATATTTTTGTTAAAAACTACTCAGGTGGAATGAAACGTAGACTTGAAATTGCTCGTGGCCTTATGCATTATCCAACCGTTCTTTTTTTAGACGAACCTACTCTTGGTTTAGATGCGCAAACTAGAAGAGCAATATGGAATTATATAAAAAATATGAATAAGGAAGAAGGAACAACGATTTTCCTTACCACTCATTACATGGATGAAGCAGATTATCTTTGTGATAGAGTTGGAATAATTGATCATGGTAAAATTCTAATAACAGATACAACAACTAATCTTAAAAATTCAATT
>CP070712.1:530298-552938 GCA_020350365.1 Thermoplasmatales archaeon
ACGTTTTCAAACTCCTCAAGAGTCTCAAACATTTCTTTTTCTTTTCTATTTTTAACACGTTTAAGCAATATTTCTGGGGGAGCATCAAGAAAAAACATGTAATCTGAGATAGGTACAAAATTTTCAAAAAATTTGTATGCAATTATTGCAAACCTCTTAGGTAGGTAGGCGGTTCCAACTAGATAACGAACCATTATAAGTATGTCAAATTTTTTAGGTCTATAATATTTTCTTATTGAAGTTAGTACATCCATCATATAAAATATTGAGGCTTTTAGTTTGTTAATTTTACCTTTTCCAAGTAAAGCCTTTTTTGCTTTTTTGCCAAAAAAATTATCAGATTCTGGATGAGAGCGGATAATTACTTTTTTACCTAATTTTTCATATCGTTTTTTAATAAATAGAGCCTGTGTGTCCTTTCCAACTCCATCAAGTCCATCGATAATAATAAACTTCATAATCTCACACTAGAAAGAAAATCCAGTAAAGGAAAGCTGCAACAAAGGGAACAGTAAGATTGTCAAATCCTCTGGGAGTTAAGCCTTCTATTAAAGCAGCAATCAACGCAATAAATGCAATAATAAATAATAAGTAAGGTGTAATGGAAATTTCGTAATATAATAATGCTACAATTATTGTTGAAAAAGTAAAAACAAACATTGCAATTGATCCGATGTAACTTTTTACATCATCAAAAATTTTGTATTTCTTTTTTCCATATTTTTGGCCTATTATTGATGCAAAACCATCACCATATGACATTGCAAAAATACCTATTGCAATAACAACCATATTATCAAAAAACAAATATGCTAAAATTGTCCAGGTTATAGAGTAATATACTAAACCCATACCATGTCCAGCAGATGAGGTTTTTCCACGTATTGATTTAATTGGAGTATGTGGACTCATAAGAAATGTAAAGAAAATAAAAGGTCCTGCTGCAATAAAAGCCATTACTTCTTTTGTTTCAAAAATGGGCAAAATAAATGCAATATTTCCCACCATAATATGAAGGACTTTTCTACTGAGTTCAGGGTATTTATCAAGAATTTTTTCAGTTATAATAAGTAAAATTGCAACATAAATATAAACAAGTCCAACACCCAAATAATCGCTCTGAATCATGTTACTAACCTCCAAATATTATTAACAAGATAATCGGTATTAAGAAAGCAATAAGCCCTATAAAAATTGCAAAAAGTGTAAAACTTCTATAAATTTTTAGATTAGGTTTCTTTTTAATAATCAATTGAAAAGAAGTACTCAAAAGCATGATATCTGTGATAAATACTAGTAAAAGATAGGAATAATTCAAGTAATAAATCTGGTCTTTAATAATGAAAGGCAAAAAGCTTAAACAAATTGCAATTATGAAAAAAAATCCAGCTATAATATTTGATTTTCTTTCACCAATATATTTTGGAAATGATTTAACACCTTTTTTTACATCTCCCTCAAAATCCATGACATCCTTCATAATTTCTCTACCTGAACCTGCAAAAAATGCAATAAGAGCAATAATGTAGATCGCTGAATCGATTTCAAAAAACAATACATTATTTTCTAAAACTGCTGCTCCTCCGAAAATAAAAGGGATTGCCATGACATAAGCTATATAAAAATTTCCAAGGAGCTTTATTTTCTTCATTTTTGCATCATATAGAATTGCAAGAAGAGCTGTAATTAATGCGATAATAAAACATGCAGTATTTACAAAAAATGAACAAATTATACCGAGAGGAAACAATATAAAAAATATATAAAGGGCTGATTTTGGAGAAAGATCCCCTCTAACTAGAGGTCTATCAACCCTCTTATTTTTTTTATCAATTTCTAAATCATAATAATCATTTAAAGCAAAGGTGCTTGCTTCAAGAAACAAAGCTGTGAAAAAAGTAAGAATAAATTTATCAAAGACAGGAAATCCCTCACCTTTTAGAGCAATCAAAGAACCAATTAGTATTGCAATAGCAATCATTACTCCATGTTCAAGTCTTAAGAGTTCCCAGATTGCTTTGATTTTTTTCATTGCCCACCAAAATAATATTGTTTATTATAAACTTTTGATAAAAAATAATTATATATAATTACTTTTGTGGTTCTATTATAATTTTTATTGAATCTCCTGCTTGAGCAGTTAATTTAAATCCTTTTTCTGCTTCATTTAACGGAAATCTATGAGTAATCAAATCCCTAACCTTCACTTTTTTTGTTTTTATTAATTCTATTGCCTCCTTAATATCTTTTGGGGCTCCTGCATAAGTTGAAACCATTTTTACCTGTTTATTCCATAAATCAAATAATGGAAATGGGATTTCAACCCCAGGTTCAGTTGGAGCAAAAAATAGAATTGTTCCACCAGCATTTACTGATTCCAAGGATTGTTTTACTGCAGATGGTACCCCTGCACACAAGATAACAAGATCTACTAGATTTCCATTATTATGTTTTTTAATTTGTTCTGGTACATTTTCCTTTGCATGGATTGATAAATCTGCACCTATCTCCTTTGCTTTCCTCAAACGGAAATCATTTACATCAGTTGCAAAAATTCTATTTGCACCCATTGCTTTTGCTAGTTTTATATTCAGAAGACCTGCCACTCCACTTCCAATTACTAAAACATTTTGCCCTGATTTAAATTCTGCAATTCTCAAACCTCTAACAACACAAGCCAATGGTTCAATAAATGCTCCCTCTTCATAAGAGATTTCTTTTGGTAGAATAAATACTCCACAGTCAATGTTAATTTCAGGAACTCTTAAATACTGAGCAAATCCACCTGGATAAAAATTTGTGGAATGTAATGTATCACATATAGTATGCTGATCATTCTGACAATAATTACAATTATTACACGGTATATGATGAGATACAAAAACTCTATCACCTACTCTGAATTTTTTAATATTTTTTCCAATTTTTACAACATCTCCAGTCATTTCATGACCAAGAACTCTTGGAGCTTTTTTTAATCTGTACCACTCCATTACGTCACTTCCACAGATACCGCTTACTTGTACCTTTACAAGGATCTCATTATCATTAATTTTTGGAATTGTCATATCTTCTATTCTAACATCGTTGTTATTATAGTACATTGCAACTTTCATTTTTTCCATTTGAAAACCTAAATGTGAAAACTTTATTTATTTATTATATGTTACCACAAAGTCGAAAAAAAAGAAAGGATGGATAAAATGGGATTATTTGGACCGCCTAAGATATCTTTGGAGCTGGAGAAATTTAATTTTTCACCTGGAGAAACAGCAAAAGGAAATGTTAAACTTAATTTGAAAAAACCAGAATATGGAAGAAGATTAAAATTATCTTTAATTGGTGTAAGAAAAGTAAGACAAGGAAATAAATGGCAATGGCAAAAAGTGTATGATTTTGATATGCCAATATCTGGTGAAAAAGAGTATCAAACCGATCAAGTCCCTTTTGAATTGAAAATTCCACCAGATATTTTAGATCCTAGGACAAGTCAACAAGCAATACAGCAATCACTTGAGGAAAAACTTGGTTCTGCCGGAAAATTCATTAGTGCTGTATCAGTTGGAACTGGAAAAACAGAATGGAAAATAAAAGCTCAACTTGATCTTCCAAAAAAATTAGATATTAAGGCGTCTCAAGATATTCAAATATATGAGCAATAAAATATTTATTACATTGATCTAAGTCTTTTAATTCTTTCATCAATTGGTGGATGCGTAGCCCAAATTGAAGTTACTGATACGCCTTTGAAAGGATTAGCAATATAGAGTGGAGCAACAGTCTTTGATCCTTTAGGTTTTCCTTTAGGATGATCTTTCTTAATTTTTTCTAAAGCCTTTGCAAGTCCTTCAGGATTTCTAGTTAAATAAGCCCCATTTGAGTCCGCAAGATATTCTCGTTTTCTTGATATTGCAAGATATGTAAGTCTTGAAAATATTGGTGCAAGTATAACAAAAATTATAGCAAGTACAATTATAATTGCATTTCCGTCACCTTTCCGCCCTCGTGCACCTCCTCCCCAAAAAAGTGACCAAAAAACAAGTTCTGAAATTAGAGCAATTGCACCAACAACTGCAATTGTGACTGTCATTATTAGTATATCATTGTTTTTAATATGACTCATCTCATGAGCCATTACACCTTCAATCTCATCTGGTTTTAATTTTCTAAGTGCACCAGTTGTTGCACATATTACTGCTTCTTCTGGTTTTTTACCAGTTGCAAAAGCATTAATATTGTCAGAATCCTGAACATAAACCTTTGGCATAGGAAGTCCTGCTGCAATTGACATCTCTTCAACTTTATACATGAAAAGCTTTTCTTCCCGATTATTAGGATTTGCAGGTCTTGCTTTTGCAGCAGATATTACTGTTTGAACAGAAATCGAGTAAGTAATAAGCACATATCCAACTGCAATTGGAATTGCAAATATCAATGCAATTATAATATTTCCAGCAAATAGAATATATCCAATAGAAAGTACAACAGCAATAAATAAAATTGCCATAAATGAACAAATTACTATTGTTTGACGTTTATTTCTCCTAATGTGATCTTCAACAAGGAGTTTTTTTTCCATAATATCAGGTTAATTAATTTAGTTTAAAATTTTACCTTTGGAAGTTCTCTATCTGCTTCTGGAATCTTTAGCATATCTCTTGTTTTTCTATTCATTCTCTTTGCAAACCAAAGACCAGGAAATGTCTCAATTGTATTGTTATATGCCAAAGTTACATCATTGAAATGTTGACGTGAATAGGCAATTTTATCCTCAGTATGAGTTAATTCATCTTGTAATGACAAGAAATTTTGATTAGCCTTCAAGTCAGGGTAGTTTTCAGCAACAGCAAATAAAGATTTTAATGCACCAGTAAGCATGTTATCTGCATCGATGTTTTCCTGATGAGATTTAGCAGTCATTAGTGCAGATCGTGCCTTTGTAACATTTTCAAGAACTTCTTTTTCATGCTTCATATACCCTTTTACAGTCTCCATAAGATTTGGAATAAGATCTGCTCTTCGTTTTAGTTGAACATCGATTTGAGCCCAGGAGTTATCTATTCGATTCTCCATTCTTATTATCCTATTGTAGAAACCCCAGTAAATCAATAGGAAAAATATCACTATTATAATTATGATTATACCTATCCATAATAACATAATTTCTCCCCATTTTGTTTTTAGTTGGTTAATATCACTTTTTATATAAAGTTATCGAGTTTATTTGTAAGTATCATCTAGAAAATAATATAATTATTCAAATCTCATTTAATAGATGAAAATATTTAGATAGGATTAATTCTGAATACCAATACCCCATTTTGGATTGCAATAATAACTATATTTTATATGAAAATTTATTTTTGATTTGATTGACATAATTGATACAACGCATTATAAGCCTTCAATAGATCACTTTGATATACAAACCAAAGAAGCTCTGGAAAACATGATAAAACCTCAACTATACTAACACCATTATTTGCAATTTCATTTGTTATTACTGCAAGAACACCAGGTGTATCTTTGGCTTTATTATTTAAATGAAGATTTATTTCAGCAAGATTTTTATCAATTGATAAAATCTTCTTTTGTGGTAATATTTCTAAAATTTTTTTAAGGTTTTTTTCATTTATTAAGACTTTTATACTTTCATCTGCTTGAATTATTCTCAGAACGTCTCCACGATCATATTTGATAATTGCGAAAAACTCTGGAATAAGTTTTTGAATTTCTGTATCTTTACTTAATACAACATTAGCAAGATTACTTCTAGTAGATAAATCAGTAGTACGAGTTATCATATTCTGAGCTGATAGAAACATATCATCATTTCTATCGATTTTGTATCGTCTTATAGAACTAATCACAGCATCTACCGTTGTTTCCAAATTCATTTGTTTTATTATATAGTTAGCAAGTGCTCTCCTGTTAATAAGACCATTACTCATAGTTCGTTTTATAGATGGGTTATTATCAATAAATCTCCAAACCTCTTGATTTATATTGGTCATAAATGACTAATAATGTGTCATATTATAAAAAACTATGTCTAACATGCTAAATCATTTAAATAACAACAATAGGATATCAAATCTAGGTCTTTTTTAATAAAATAAAAAAGATCTCTTTATTTTTTATTTGATTTGAAAAGATCGTATGCCTCTTTTGGAGTGTATTTTTTATGAACTACAGCATTTACTGCTTTTATCATACTAACCGGATCACTACTCTGAAAGATGTTTCTTCCCATATCCACTCCAATTGCTCCTGCTTGAAGAGCATCATAGGCCATTTGAATTGCATCTTTTTCAGGAATTTTCTTTCCACCAGCAATGACAATTGGAACAGGACATGTATCAACTACCTTCTCAAAATTAGGGCAGAAATAGGTTTTAACTATACTTGCTCCAAGCTCAGCTGCCATTCTAGATGCAAGTGACAGGTATTTTGCATCCTTTCCAAGACCTCGACCAACAGCAGTTACTGCAAGAACAGGTATATTATATCTATTTGCATCATCAATTATTTTAGTAAAACCAAGAAGAGTGTCTCTTTCAAAAGGTTGACCTACAAGTATTGAAAATGCAACAGCTGCAACATTTAGTCTAATTGCATCTTCAATTGATACAATGATTCCTTCATGAAGTAGATTATTTTCATTTAAAATACTAGTTCCCCCAGATACTCTAAGACATACTGGAATATTTGTATCAGCCGGAATATAATTTCTTAATGCACCTCTAGTAGGCATAAGAACGTCAGCATAAGGAATTAAGGGTTTTACCATTTCATCAAGCTTTTCTAGCCCTGTTGTAGGACCCATAAAATATCCATGATCCACTGCAAGCATAACAGTATGTCCATCTTTAGGTTTAATAATCTTTGAAAGTCTATTTTTCATTCCCCAATCCATAAATAAATCGCCTCCATTTAATTTACTGAATATAGGATTATTATATAAATAATTTCAAAGATTCTGGTAAATCTTTAAATTTAATGTTATAATACCCTTTCTACATTATTGGGGGACTTATCATATGTCAGTAATTGAAAATTTAGAGCCAAAACTTGTCTGGAAACATTTTGATGAAATTAGAAAAATACCTAGATGTTCAAAGAATGAGGAAAAAATTAGAGATTATATTATTAATTTTGCAACTAAGCAAAATTTGAAATTTAAAACAGATAAATTAGGAAATATAGTTATCATAAAACCAGCTAGCTTTGGGATGGAAAACAAGCCTGCTGTTGTTTTACAAGGCCATATGGATATGGTTTGTGAAAAAAATAGTGATGTTGTCTTTGATTTTTCAAAGGATCCAATAAAGCTTAAACTCAATGGCGATTTTCTTACTGCAGATGGAACTACTCTTGGTGCAGATAATGGAATCGGTCTTGCAATGAGTCTTGCTATTCTAGAGGATGATTCCTTGAAATTGGGCCCTATTGAAGCACTGTTTACTATTGATGAAGAAACAGGTCTTACTGGCGCCTTTGGAATGGAATCTAATATGATATCTGGTAAAATACTTATCAATCTAGATAGTGAAGATTTTGGTGTGATTACTGTTGGATGTGCAGGTGGAGGAGATTCTATAATTGAATTTCCAATTAAAACTCAACAAATAAGTGAAGATATAATAAGTATTAACATTAAAGTCTCTGGCTTACGTGGTGGTCATTCAGGAGTTGACATCCATGAACAGCGAGGAAATGCTGTAAAACTTCTAACAAGAATGCTCTGGAAGGCTTCAAGTGATTATGATTTTTTTATAAACGAACTGAAAGGTGGGGATAAACACAACGCAATACCTCGAGAAGCATATGCAAAGGTATCTGTTAAAAAGTCTGATAAAAACAAATTTATTGACGTGTTGAAAACTGAAGAAAAAGATATATTACAAGAAATTAAACCTGTTGATCCAAATTTTAGTATTGATATTGAAGATATTAGTAAACTAAGTATCACACTTACAAAAGACACGCAAAATAAAATTTTAAATCTCTTACATGGTCTTCCACATGGAATTGACAAAATGAGCTATGATATTCCCGATCTTGTTGAAACTTCCACCAATCTTGCATCAATTAAATTCAATGAAAAAAATGCATTGATACACCTAAGCACCAGAAGCTCGATTAACTCATCTTTGCAGGATTTACGTGACCGAATTCATGCAATTGCAGAACTTTCAGATGCAAAGGTTACTGAACAAGCTTCCTATCCTGGGTGGAAACCAAATCTTGATTCAGAAATTTTAAAATTATCAAAGAAAATTTTCAAAGAAATGTACGGTAAAGAGCCGAAAGTCGAGGCAATTCACGCAGGACTTGAATGTGGAATTATTGGTGAAAAATTCCCTGGAATGGATATGATATCAATAGGACCAACTCTAAAATATCCACATTCTCCAGAGGAACAATTACATGTTAGTACTGTGGATAAAACATATGAGTTTGTATTAGAGCTCTTAAAAAATGTATGATTAAATACAAAAAAGCTCTAATTTTCTTTTTAATTAATAAATATGAGTTGGTTAATCTATTTTAATTTTTTTCAAATAATCTAATGTTATTTTCTTTTTTGGAAATAATTTAACAATAAAGCTATGAAAAATTATATTTTGGGGAAGTATAGGCCCCCAGCAAGGAATTAAACCGTTCTTATTTACTGGGGTTTTAAAAAAACGATTTATAAACAAGGATATTTTAAGAGCTTTTGGACCGTATCCTACTCTGGCTGGTTTTTTACGATATTTCTCTGGCGGTGTTACACCCATAAATTTACATATATTCTTAATTAGGTTTTCTTGATTTTTTCTAAGTTCATCCATACTATAAACAAAGACATTTTTTTTTCCATAGTATTCAATTAATTTTTTAATATAAGGTTCATAATCAAGTTTTTCTAAATTCATATGTTTATCCAAAAAACCTTGAAAATCCAAAACTCCACCAACAGCAACATACTCTACATACCATGAAACAAGGTTTTCTTCCTTTTTTCTTGTGCCTATTATTATTTTTGCTTCAGGAAATACCTTTTTTATTCTATCAAGAAGTATAAATCTATCATCTTTTTTTGTGAACTGATAAGTGTATATGTTTTCTTCTGAAATAATATTTACTTTATCATTTTTGAGAATTTTTGAAAGATTATTTTTTATTTTTTCATAATCAACTTTTTTTTCTGGTTTTAGTAAATCCTTTAACCAAGACTTATAAAAAACATGCCAGAGGTAATTTGCATCAACAAAATGAAAAACATTCCATTGAAGAAAAGTAGTTCCGGTTTTATGCATTCCAACATGAAGTATAATTTCAGGTTCTTTCGATTGCTTGTTCATCAGTGACAAAATTAAAATAAAATAATTAAGGTTTCCTATAAAATAAATAATGAAAGTCGATATATTTTTAATGGATTTTTATAGAAATAATAAAAAATAAATAATAATTAAGCTTTATTATTATTAGGTGTAACAAAAATATGAGAAAAAGTATAGGATTTCTACTGATTGTAGTTTTTTTGTTTTCATCGATTTCTATATATCCAATTCATGGTTTTGAAATTAAAAAAACAAATTTTCAGGAACAATATAATTTTGATTTATCATTAAATTTACAAGGAGATTGGCAAAGAATTGTTATTGATAGCAACTTAGATGGAGCTCATAATATAATTGTTGAAAATGTTGATAATGATAACAAACCAGACTTAGTGGCAGATGCCTATAGGGCTGAGGTTGTTGTTTGGTATAAACAACCTGAAGACCCTATAAATGATCCCTGGACAAAATATGTTATCGACCATGATCTTCCAAATGCTCATGATATACAAATAGGAGACATCGATGGAGATGGCTTGATAGATGTTGTTGGTTTGAGTCTTTCAGAAAGTTGGACAAATTATAATCTGGGTAATGGTTCTGTTACTTGGTATAAGAAACCAATTGATCCAACAGGTTCATGGACAAAAACAATTATTGCGGAAAGTAACAATACTGGACTACTTGGTGCTCGTTCTGCCGGATTAGGTGATATCGATTCCGATGGAGATTTAGATATCGCTGTCGCAGTAGATACCCATAAATATTCAAGTCAGGGTAGATTATTTTGGTACGAAAATCCTGGGGGTAGTGATGCTCTTAATTCATCATTATGGAACGAATTTCTTATTGATGATATAGTAGGAACTGGTGCAGATGCTCAGATTGGTGATATCGACAAAGACGGAAATCCAGATATTGTATATTCTGGTAATTATGGCAGTCCAACAGGTACTTTTATTTATTTTGCTCCTCCAGATCCAACAGACATTTATGGTTGGAATAGGGTTTCTGTTGCTGGCAACTCTTATCATGTTCATCTTATAGATTTTGATAGTGATGATGATTTAGATATATTGAGAGCAAGTGCATTTGATGATTTAATAAGCTTTATAGAAAATCCCTATCCTGCAGACCCAAGAATATCAGGGAATTGGATTGAGTTTATTATCGAACAAGATCCTTCTATTCATATAGCTAATAGAGTATCAACTGCAGACATTGACGGTGATGGAGACCTTGATATCGGAATGAATGCAGATCCTACACCATATACTGGCATATTTAAATGGTATCGCAGGCCAGCTGATCCAACTGATATAGATTCCTATGAAGATTATGTGATAGATAGTAATCCCACATATACTGCTTATGCTCACGATTCTTATCTTGAAGATATTGACAACGATGGTGACATAGATATGGTTGGTGTTGGACCTAATGCATTAGTCGGTACAGTATTATGGTGGATAAATGAAATAATTCCTGATTTAGATTGCAACGGTAATCTTAGATGGGAAAATGTGAGACCAGAAGAAACATTGAGTGGAAGTTTTACAGTTGAAAATGTTGGTGGATCTGATTCATTGCTAGACTGGGAGATTTCCGATTATCCTGATTGGGGAGAATGGAATTTTTATCCAGAAAATGGTGATGATTTAGCCTATGGAAACCAAGCTATAGTTAATGTGAAAGTTGTTTCCCCTTTACAAAAAAATCAAGAATATAGTGGAATAATAAAAATTTCCAACAAAGAAAATTCCAGTGATAGTTGTGAAATTGATGTATATCTTAAAACTCCAAGAAGCTTAAAATTTGATAATATTTTACTAAGATTATTTAGATTTTTTAAAAATGCATTTTGAATCTATCAGAAATAATTTTACTATAAATTTATTAATTTTGAAAATCTAAAAATATAATAAAAAAAAATCAATCTTTTTTATTATCTGTTTTATTTAAAGTTTTTGCAGTTATAGTAACTCTTTCAATTTCTGGAAATATCTCTCTGATTTTATTATTTATATCTTGCTTAATTATATTGAAAATTTTGATTGTCATATCATCAGAAACTTCCACTTCCATTTCACCCTGGTAAATTGGCCCAGATTTTCTTAACCTTACAATATGGGCAGTTTTCACTTCCTTAAAATCCTCTGCAATTTGTTTTATACTGAAACTAATATCTACACATTCACCGTCACATGCATCAATAAGAATATAGCTACTTTCCTTTATTGCAGCAAAACCTATCGTAATAATTATTATTGCAATTATTAAACCAACAACTCCATCAGCAATTAGAATTCCCTGAGAAGATAGAATTAAAGCAACAACAGTTAGTCCCGATGCTGTTCCATCTTTAATTGTATTAAAAGCTTCAAGTTTTACTGAACCCATTTTAGATTTTTTAGATTTTCTGAATTTATAAAAACCAAGACTTAAAGCAATTATAGCTGCGATAAATGCAAGAATTGCTCCTATTAGAGGTGTTTCGATAGGATGGGGGTCCATAAGTTGATTTATTGATCTAAAAGCAATATAGATTGCAAGACCAATCATAACTACTGCAGCAATTCCTGATGCAAGATTTTCCATTTTGTAATATCCATAGTGAAATCGTTTGTCAGCGGGTCTCTTAAAAAACATTAAACCTATCCAAACAACCGCTGATACAAAACCATCACCAATACAGTCTATTCCATTTGCGGTAAGAGCTATACTTTTGGAGAAATATTCTCCAAAAATAATCTGTATTATTCCTAAGAAAATCAGGACAAAGGTTGTAATCCCGGCTAATTTATCGGCTTTTTCAACTAAGCTTTCTTTCATAAAAATGTAAGATGCTAAAACTAAAATATTTATAATTTTTTGCAAATATCAAAAACATTGCAAAATAAAGATTTAACTACTTCAGGATTTAAATGTATAAAAAGCAGTTTTATGCAATAAGAAAAGCTTCGACTTTTGAAACATAAGTATTTTATATGGTTATTGGCTAATCAAATGGTACTACATACTTATTATTTGGATGGTTTTTGGATGGAATATGGAAAAAATGTCTGGAAAATCCTGGTTTTAATTTTATGCACAATAATTGTAACTAGTTTTTCAGGATGCATTGACACTAATACTAACAATGGTCAAAAAAACATAGAGGAGTATGTGCTTACTATCTCCTTAGGTATAGATAGATTCAATGGTTTTTATCCAAAAATAGCTATTCTAAATGATCAAACAATGAAAATAAATTCAAATATATTTAACTGCCTTGTAGAATTTGATGAAATTTTTAAAATAAACCCAGCACTTGCTGAAAGTTGGAATAATCCTAATAATCTTACATGGAGATTCAATCTAAGAAATGATGTGAAATTTCATAATGGTTACAATTTTACAGCAGAGGATGTAAAATATTCAATTGAGTTAATTAAGGATGATAAAAATAATTCATTATATGGTTTCTTAAAAATGGTAAAAGAAGTTAAGATAATAAATGACTTGATGGTTGATATTATTACAGTTGAGCCATACCCAATATTGCTTAATAAGCTTGCCAATATCTTTATTCTTTCAAAAAATTATCAAGAAAATACAACAAGTGAAATTCCAGTTGGAACAGGGGCATATAAATTTTCCGAGCTCTTGGAAGATAATCATTTAATATTGGAACGTTTCGATGGTTACTGGAAGAAAAAATCGAAATTCCAGAATGTTACTTTTAAATTTATTGATGATTATGAAGAAAGAGTAAATTCACTTGTCAATGGACAGGTTGAAATGATTGATTTTCTTTTACCTAGTAGTGTTGAAGAATTATCACAAATAGAAGGCATTAAAACATTGAATTATTTACGTCAGGTAGTAACCTTTCTCAGCTTTGATTTTAGAGAAAATGATAGTTGTTGTTTTAAAGGAGAAAAAAATCCTTTTTCAGATGTTAGAGTTAGAAAAGCTATATATCATGCTATAGATATTGATGAGATCATTGGGAATATTTTTTATGGCTATGCTGAGCCTGCTTCTCAGTTCGTAACTTCATATATATCTGGATATAATCCAACGATAGAGAGACCATCTTTTAATTTAGGAATGGCCCGTCAATATATGAAGGATTCAGGATATGAAAATGGATTTGAGGTCGTTTTAGACACAACAACTGTAAGTGCTAATAGAGTAAATGTATCTGAAAAAATTGTAGATCAGCTTTCAAGGATAAATATTACAGTTATAATTAACATACTTTCAAGTAATGATTTTTATACTAAAATTATGAATAGAAATAGTTCATTTTATCTTGTGGGATGGGGAGTCGATTCTGGTGACGCTGGGGAGATCTTTGATAACATTCTCCGAAGCGTTGATATCAATAATGGTTTTGGGGCATATAATTTTGGAAATTATTCAAATCCAGATATAGATAGTATTGCTGATGACATTTTTTATAACATGAATACAATAGAGAGACTTAATCTTATGCAAGAAGGATTTGAAATTGCTATGCAAGATGTTGCATGTGTACCTCTTTATACTTATAAGGGTATTTCTGCAATGATTAATGAAATTTCTTGGCAACCTCGGGCTGATGGATTAATCAAGTTAGAAGATATTGATATTATAAATTAATAGAGAAGATATTAGAATTATTATTATGTGACTTGTGAATATGATTTAGGGGTTATGATGAACTAATTTATTCGCTGATTCTCATCACTTTTCTCGTTGAGAATCTCCGAATTATTTTCCACATACTCAACAAAATACTTACATTTAATCAAATAATGCTCCCACTGCAATAAACTTTTTTTTTAAATCACTTAAAAAAATGAAAATATTAAACAATAAGCATTAATATTAAGCATTTTGGAGGTGAATAATATTAATAAAATACAAATCATATTTCATTTTTTAGCAATACTAGCTATAATTGGTGGAATCTACCGAGCAACAACTGCAGGAACACCAGAACTTACATCATCATATATGAGTCAATATATACTATGGGCAATACTATTTGAAATTATATCTGTTAATTTCAAGGATTATAAAAAATAATTTCAAAATGTCTATCGAACATCCACGAATAAAACGGGAAAGAAAGACACTTGAAGCTATGATAAGAATTAATTGTAAAATTAATCACAACTTAAAAACAAAACTCTGTGAAGAGTGTCAGATCCTTTTAAATTATGCTATTAATCGGTTAAAAAAATGTCCCTTTAAAGAAAAAAAGCCGTCTTGTGCTAGATGTACAATTCATTGTTATAAAGAACCTGAAAGATTATCTATTAAAAAAATCATGAGATTTTCAGGACCAAGAATGCTCTTCTATCATCCTATATTAGCTCTTTATCATATTATTGAGGGATTAAAAAGTAAATCCAAATAATCATCTTTGAATAACATATTACTAGTTTTTTAATATAATATGGTGATATAGGGCTGAGCATGAATCCTAAAAAAGAACAAAAAGACATAGTATCAAATCAAATTATTAGGTTTCTATTAATTATTGCAGGAACCATTTGTTTAGGCTTGGGGCTAATTGGAATTTTTTTACCAATTCTTCCAACAACACCTTTTCTTTTACTTGCTGCAGCTTGTTATGCTCGAAGTTCAAAAAGGTTTTATCATTGGCTTATTAATAATAAATGGTTTGGATCGTATATAAAAAATTATCATGAGGGAAAAGGCATCCCATTAAAAGTAAAAATTATGGCGATTTCTTTGTTGTGGATAGCAATATTATTTTCAGCATTCTTTTTTATTGAAATGTTTTTGATTAAGGCATTATTAATTGTAATTGCCGTACTTGTTACCATACACTTAATTAGAATTAAAACAATAAAAGAAAATAAATGAAAAAGCTAAAATATTGTTGATATTTATGGATGATAAATTATGATAAGTTTTTGGCAATTAGTATTTAATTAAATATTTCTTATTTAAATATGGATTAAAAACTGTTTTAATGAATATCTAAAAAATGAAAATATTAAACTATACGCATTCATATAATGAAAAAAATAGGCGATTATTATGCATAAGATACAAATAATATTCCATGTTCATGCCACAGCAGCAATAATTGGGGGAATCTATCGATCATTAACTGCAGCGACCCCTGAACTTTCATCATCATTTATGAGCCAATATATATTATATGCGATTTTATTTGAAATCCTATCTTTAAATTTTAAGAATTATAAAAAATGATGACTTGATTTTTCTCATATTGACGCGGATATGATCTAGTGGTTATGATAGTGGCTTCCCAAGCCACTTGCCCGGGTTCAAATCCCGGTATCCGCATATAAATTTTATTAGAATTGAATTATTATTAAAAATTAAGTCAGCAAAAAAAACGAAATATATAAATAGTTATTAGAAAAATTTATTATATATTAATATATTAAAGATACATTTATTCGGGAGAGGTCATTTAAATGAGATATAATCTTTTAAAAAAAAGTGTTTTTATATTAACTATTATACTTCTTATCGGAACGAGTTTTAATATAACTGTTAGTAAATCGCTAACTAATCTTTATTTTGAAAATGAAAAAAACAGACAAAATAGAGGATATGGTTCTTGGATTCAAACAACGGATGATGATTTCAATAATGGGACTAAATTTAATATAAATGTAAGTAAGGATTCATTTTTTTTAAGTGAAAAAACATCTATACTTAATGAGACTATCCTTGGTCCAGAATCTTTCGAATCGGATTGGCCACCAAATGGCTGGCTTGAAACTGGAGAATGGAATAAAGAAAATGATCGCTCCCACACTGGAGAATATTCAGCGGATCATGATGGTACACTATTAGGTAGCTCTGGAGTACTTAATTCCCCCAGTATGGATACATCAGGTGCCACTACTAATGCAGTTTATATAGAATTTTGGACATTTTCAGAAGGGGCAGATGAATCAGAGTATAATTTAGAATATTTTGATGGTAACAATTGGAACTTTATTACACGACTCGATAACATTGGACAGGGCTCATGGGAAAAATATACAGAAAAAGTAACTGATACAAAATATTTCACAATAAATTTCCGAATAAGATGGAATGTAATAAGCCTTGATTTAGATGAACATGTTTATGTAGATGATGTTCAAGTTATCTTAGAAAAGGAAGAAATCGAGGGGTATGTAACAAATGGAAGTTTAATTTCTCAAACACATGATACAGAGGAACCCACACCAGAATATTTAAATCTCATTAATTTTAGTGATATTCCAACAGAAACTAAAGTTGAATCCTGGGTTCGTGCTGCAGGAACTGAATCTGGTCTTCAAGATGCAACTTGGTATTCAAACATAACTCAAGTCCCCCACAAACAATGGGTTCAGTGGCGAATAAATCTTACTGGAAATCAAATTTCTACTCCAACAGTTTTTGAGGTAAATCTTACCTGGTATTATGAAGAATTCCCTGTCCCAGATGAAACTTTTGTTGATGATGATTTTGATGAAAATACACCTGGATGGGGATATGATCATTTTGATAATATCCAAGATGGAGTTGATGCAGTTAATACATCTGGAACTGTAAATATAAATAGTGGAACATACAACGAAAATGTGATTATTCAACGATCAATGACCTTAATTGGTGAGAATCAAATAACTACTATTGTTAATGGAAATTTTTCTGGTTCTGTAATTTCAATAATAGATTCAATTGTTTCAATTTCCGGATTAAAAGTACAAAATAGCGGGTCAGATTTAACTGATGCAGGAATTTCTGCTGAAAGTTCAAAAGTGATACTTTCATCGCTAATTATTCAAGATAATCAACATGGTATTTTATTAATTGGTGCTGAGAACTCTGATATATTTTTAAATAGGATTCTAAATAACGTAAATTCAGGAATTGCATTGGAGGTAAATAGTAATTATAACTGGATTGCAGGAAATACAATTTCTAACAATAATATTGGTGTTCATTTAAATATTGCAACTGGTAATGAAATCACCCATTATAGTGATGGTAGTAATGAACTCTGGAATAAAATTGACAATAATAACTATGGTATCTTTTCATCAGTTGCTTCTAATAATAATAATATTTATCATAACAACTTAATGGAAAACAGTCAAAACGCACATGATGAAGGAATAAATTATTGGGACGATGGTGAAAGAGGTAACTATTGGGATGATTACACAGGTGAAGATGCTGACGGTGATGGAGTTGGAGACACACCATATCCAATTCCTGGTGGAGATAACCAGGATAATTATCCAATGATGATTCCAAATGGAGTTGATTTAGAACCTCCAGAAGTTCATATTACAAAACCACAAGATGACTATTTATATGTAAATATATTTGATATTATTGTCTTTGAAATCCCAATTCGTTTAATTCTCTTTAATACACTTGTTATCGGGAAAATCGATATTGAGGTGTATGCAATAGACAATATTACTGGAGTAGAAAAAGTGGAGTTTTATATTAATGGCGAATTATGGGATACTGATCCTACTCCACCATATGGTTGCACTTGGGACCAATTCGTAATATTATTTCCATATGAAGTTAAAGTAATTGCATATGACATAGTGGGAAATCAGGGTTCTGACACAAAAATCGTATGGAAGCTTGGCTAATTCTATTTTATTTTTTAAAATTGGTTATTTAACATTTTAAAAAAATAATTGTTTTATAGCCTAAAAAGAAGATTATAATAACATCTGATCATGAAGAAAGACTTGGAGAAAAAGGAAAGTATGACCATATAGGAAAAAGAGAAAAGGTTTTAATTGAGGTCCCATGGCTTGAATATAAATAATATTGTCTATTATCTAAAATATTTATTTTTTATTAAAATAATTTTATTACATTATAAAAAATTTATTATATACAATAGTATTTGGGTAAAAGCTGGAGTGAATTAAATTGTCTGAAAATGTTAAAGTTGGAGATAGAATAATAATTATCGAAATGGACGATGGATTGACAAACTTAGAAAAAGGATCAAAAGGAACTGTAAAAAATATTGATACCGACCAAGATCTAATATGGGTTGATTGGGACAATGGAGAAAAAATTGCTTTGATAAAGGGAATCGACAAATACAAAGTAATAAAAAAATAAATGTATATCAAAACAATGTTTTTTGCTTCATCATTTGTTTTATATTAGAAAATTTTTCAAGTACAGGTTCTACTCGTTCTATACTAAACTGATGAATATAACAAAGTAACTTTATCACCTTTTCATTATCAGGTCCTGGCCAATCAAGAGAATAATCATCTGTTATGTTAGGTTCAAGAAATATTTTTCTAATTTCTTTTATCTCATCAAATGATGGGAGATTTTCTCCGCCAATTGTTGCCATTGCATTTTCAACATTGCCATTTTTCTTAATTAAATTCAAACTTTTTTTAGGACCAATTCCTTTTATTCCGTCATTAAAATCAGTTCCAATGAGAATTGCCATATCAACAAGTTGTTTTTGTGTGATACCTAGTTTCTTAAGGTTTGACTTAAGTCTAATTTGATGTGGGCTGACTTTAGTATAAGCTTCTTTACCAGGTAGTTTACGTCTTGAGGATGATGTTAGATTTCTTATTAAAATAGGCGTACCTATCAAAAGACAGTCAAAATCTTGCGAACCTACTGCATAAGCATCACCTTTTTTTACCATATAACTTGCCTGTGCTTCTCCTTCTGAAGGTGCTTGTATATATGGAATTCCAAGAGCATCTAGTAATTGTTTGCTTTGTTGAAGGATTTCATCTGTGACCCTTGATGTTTGTTGAGCTTTTGTCCTGGCTTTTTTAATATCTCCTTTTTCTAGTGCCTCTTTCCATTCCTTTTCAGCAAGTACTTTTCTTTTTTTTCTTTCTTCAAGAGTCTTTGCTTTTAATGGGTGAGGCTCGCCATCAAAAACATAAACAGGTCTAATTCTTGCTTCTACCATGTTTCCAGTTCTATGTAAAATACCAGTTAAATGAGATGTGATTTCACCTTTTGAATTTTTTAAAGGTGTTCCATCTCTTTGCCTAATAATTGATAAAAATTGATGAATAACATTGTATGCATCTATCACAATTATTCTATCATGTAGGTCTTTGAATGATATTTTTTCTTGTTCGAATAAATCCCCAATATCAACTCCCATCTTAAAATCTAATAATGCTTGGTTAATTATAAAACATTTTGTACATACTTGAGAGATACAGACAAATAAAATTCTATTTTATTATTAAAAAATAAAGAAAGAGAAGGATTTTTGGATTATTAAAATCCAAGTAGTTGTCGAATTAGTTGGAACGCATTTGGAAAGCGCTCAACCAATCTAACAAAGAAATTGAACGCTTTATTTCGTGGCATTGTAACATCTAAGGTTGCTACATCACTTTCAAAATCTAAGAAGTCTCTTGCTTTTGCTTCAATTGTAAATGAACCTTGATTTTGATAAGTATGAGAAATTTCAAAATCTTCTCCGGATGCAAATGGGCCCTTCCAAATTTCAACATAACCATCTCCCCATCGTATGTGGTAAAAAACATCGTCACCATCAGGATCTACTGAATTAAATGTGTAATTGTATTCAGTTCCTGCATTACCACTGGTGGGGCCATCGATTGTTGGTGCTTCTGGAGGATTATTGATATATTCCATTACCAAAGCAGAATATACAACAGAGAAATTATAATCTGGCCAGTAAGCAGGCAACCACCATTCTATTTCAGGGAAATTTGAGCATGGCGTACCAATCTCTACATTGTAGGTATCATGAGAGACGTATTGTGCATCATTATGATCATCTTCAGTTGGATTGTCATCATCCCAGTAAGGATCACTTATTGCTATCTTTAAATCATCTAGATTTATACCTGCACATGTGACAGTATGACTTCCTACCATCACACAATCTCCAGAGCTATCATCAATAAAATTGATAACTAGAATTGCGACCTTTCCCTTTTCAATCTCGCCTGCAATAAATTCAAAGGTTGGATAATTGTAAAAGTTTACATCAAGAATGCCGTCGAGACTTGTATTTATAAACCATTCATCAATTGTTTCTACCCAGATATCATTATCTAAATAAAACGTACTTGTTATGTTCAACCAATTTGCCATTTTTTCAATTGCAAGAGGTGCATTAGTTTCTGCATGATCGTCTCCTGCACCATAATCACCAACAAGTGGGTATATGTCTTCTCCGTCACCTGGAGTTCCAGATGGATCACCATATCTTGAATCAAACCACCAGAAGCAATTCATTGTTGATACCGCACTTGAAAACATCCAGACTGTGATATCATCTCCATCAGGTGATGTCTCTAAAGCACAATCAAAACCAGGTGCAATAATTGCTGGTGTATCAGGGTCTACTATTCCTCCTTGAGGGATAATCTGCACATCATCCCCTGTTGCAACTGTATCTGCAACTCCATTTCCTCCATCTATTATTCCTTGCCATTGGTTTTGTTTTTGGTCAAAATCAGGCATACCGCTTGGGGCATAGTTCGGATAAGATTCCATCCAATACCATCCCTTATCTATAGGAACCTCTCTATATTCACTTTTTTCAGCAAGGCTTGTAGATATGGGTATAAGTGAAGCTATTAACAGCGTACATACTATTATACCTAAAAATTTTTTTTTCATATTTTTTACTCCCTCAAAACTATTAGATTTATAAAATAATTATATATAATAATGATTTAAAAGTTTGCTTACCAATTGTTAATCATAAATAGGAGAATAAGATAGAGGGAGATTTTTTAATTATATTAATCGAAGTATTTGTTGCAATATTGGTAAGGCATTTGGAAAACGTTCAAACAATCGTGGTAAAAAATGATAATGTATACTTCTATTTCTTGGTGTAGTAAGTTCTACATCAATGCTGCATGTATCAGTTGAATCTTCACTATTAACAAGGATAACTTCACCTGAAAATACAGTTTCTTCTTCATTTGGAGCGACTACCTCAACTGAAATATTGACTGTCTCACCAGCCAATAAATCAATTCCACTATCAGGACTAAATGACCAGGTGCCCCATTCTGGAAGTTGAATTATCTCCCAATCAAGTAATGAATCAGGGTCACCAATATTTCCGACTTGAAAACTCCCTGTAACTTTTGAACCAGGTTTTACATTTATCCAATTTAGGTCTCCATAGCAGACTAAATCAGGCTTGTCCGGGGGATCATACAAATCTAAGAAAAAGAGCCCTACTCCAGATGTTCCAACAGAAAAACCTGTATAATAAGAACCAAAGGTAGGCCAGCGATAACCACCAGCAGAAGTATCAGCTACACTCTTTAACCATTCTGCTGCACCTTCGGCATATTCATAATAAATATCTTCATTAGTAAGATTAAACATTTTAAGAAAAAAATCACCAATCCCTGCTGCCCCATGACATATAGTTGTATCAAAATTTGGAGAACCTTGATAATGGGGCCATTTGTATCCACCACCACTCTGGATAGCAAGATTGATGAGCCAGGTACCACCCATCTCTGCATAAGTCAGATAAATATCGTCAGAGGTAATTTTATAGAGTTTTATAAATAGCAAGCATGTGCCAGAAGGCCCATGACACCACCCTGTGGCATAATTTGGTGTGTCGCCTTCCTTGGACCACCATTTGCAACCCCCAGCTTCGGTAACAGCAATATCTATAAGCCATTGGCCAGCGCCTTCTGCATATTCAAGAAAAATCTGGTCATTTGTGTGCTCATATAATTCAGCAAGAAAATAACCAATTCCTGCGGTACCATGTGAAAAACCTGTATAGATATTAGGATTATAATTTGAAAACTCCCATTTATAACCACTACCTGCAGGTAATGCTTGATCTACTAACCAGTTTCCTGCATATTTTGCATAATCAAGATATTCTTGATTATTTGTCATATTATACATCCTTAACAAAAAAAGACCGACACCAGATGCACCATAAATAATATCAGTACAATAATCAGGAGCATACTGATCGCTTGGCCATTTGCATTCATCTTGACCTTCAAATATTGCCACACTCAACAACCAATCAGCAGCACCTGTGGCATACTCTAGATAAGTTGGATCTGAGAGTGTCTCATAAAGATTAAAAAAAGCATCACCAGTTCCAGCGGCCCCTACATACAATCCAGTATAATATTTGGATAAATCTTCTCTCTCAGGCCATTTATATCCACCGGATTCTGATATAGCTTTATCAATCAACCACTCTGCACCACCAACAGCATATTGAAAATATTTTTCATCAGCTGTCGTATCATATAGTTCTGAAAATAATGTTATAATACCCGGCGAACCATAATA
>CP070712.1:553038-575210 GCA_020350365.1 Thermoplasmatales archaeon
AGTGGAAATCAGATTTTAAACAATGAAAGGGAAGGTATCAAAATTGATGGAGTAATAACCTCAACTAATGAAATAATTGGAAATAATATAACCGGAAATAATGCAGGTATGAAAGTAAGTGGTGGTAAAAATATTATTAATGGTAATTCCTTTAAGGATAACAATTTAGAAGGTTTGTATCTAACAGGCAGTAATGAAAATATAATAGAGATGAACAATTTCATTGGCAACAGAAGAAACGCTCGTTTTATTCTCTCCTTCAGAAATTCTTGGGACTCAAATTATTGGGATAACTGGATAGGAATAAAATTTGATATTCCATTGTTTAAGATGTTTCCAAAGGCTATCCGAGGATTTACTTTGATTAATTTCGATATGAATCCACAAGAAGTACCTTATGTAATATAATTAAAAAACATACTTTATTCAACATTATGCTGATGCATTGCCTCAAGTTTCTTAAGTTCAGTAATATCTCTAGAAATACCCATTGATCCAATTATATTACCCTCATTGTCAAAGCGTGGGAACTTAGTTACAGAAACCCATTTTTCACTTCCATCAATAGAGGTTAGTCTTTCTACTTTGTTTATAATAAATTTACCAGTCTTCATTACTTCTGCATCATCTTCAAAAACCTTTCTGGCCTCTTCTTCTGGTAGAAAATCAAAATCTGTCTTTCCTATCATATCTTCAGGATTAACATTGGATCTTGCAGCCTTAGCTTTATTTACCATTACAAACTTATTTTCATCATCCTTGAAATATATAGAATCAGGGATGCTATCCATGAGGGTTTGAAGAAGTTCATGTTCACGAGCAAGTTTAATTTCAGTGTGTTTACGTTCACTAATATCTCTAATTACAAGTACAAAATTATCAATCTCATTTTCTTTTTTTACAAGAAAAAATGAACTTAACTCTACATCGACTATAGTTCCATTGCTATTTTTGATTTCAGTTTCATTACTTGTTGCAATCCTTTTTGATAAAAGTTCTTGAAAT
Source organism: Thermoplasmatales archaeon (assembly GCA_020350365.1). GTDB lineage: Archaea > Thermoplasmatota > E2 > DHVEG-1 > DHVEG-1 > SG8-52-3. The sequence continues at coordinate 554,044 of CP070712.1, forward strand.
TGGTTTACAAAAATCGATAATGATTTAGGAGTAAGAAATCCCATGCTTAGAAAATTATTTCCTATCATCTGATCTTGACTTAGACCGAGCAATTCAAGTGCTCTATTATTAACATCTTGAATTTCCCCTCGAGCATCAAGAACAATCATTCCATCAGTTGTATATTCAAATAAACCTTCATATTTTTCTTCGCTTTCTCTTAATTTTTTTTCAGCTTTTTTGCGTTCTGTTATATCTTTAATAACTCCAATTGATCCTGTGATTTCCCCTGAATTATTTTTGAAAACACTCAAAGAAATATCAATATCTATTAATTCCCCATTTTTCTTAAAAATTTTTGTTTCTAAATGATTTTGCCCGCCTTTTTCTCTAATGTTTTCTAATCTTATCCTGGCCCACTCATTTGGTGGATAAAGCATTGAAACAGATTTATTTTTTAAGTCTTCTTCACTCATTCCTAAAAGAGTCTCAGTAAATTTATTCCAAGAAACTATACATTCCTTTTCATCTGTAAGCATTATTGCTACAGCGGAGTTATCAAAAATGCATCTGTAACGTTCTTCCGAACTTCTTATTTTCTCTTCTGCTTCCTTACGCTCTGTAATGTCCCAAATAAGGGCAAGAATAACAGGTTTTCCTTCCATTTTAAATAAAGAAGTACTTATTGATACAGGAAATTGTGTTCCATCTTTTTGGATATTAATTGATTCAAAATTCATTCCACCTTTGGAAATTATCTCTTCTCTTAAATCAAACCATCTCTCTGATTCTGGGAAAATCTTAGAAATATTATTATTTATTAAACTGTCCCAATCATGACTATATAGTTCGCAAGATTTTTGATTTGCTTCTAAAATTTTTCCATCAATTTCTGTTAAAAAAGCTGCGGCATTGACCGATTCAAATAAAGTCTTAAATTTTTCATCGAGATATTTAATATCAGATTGTTGTTCCATAAGTAATCCCAATCTTGCATCCCATCTTATAATAGTTTATTTTTTTAATTTTGAATACATTACTAACTATTTAAATTTAATTTTAATTATTACGATTATAATCTTATATTTTTGAAAGCTCTTCTTTAAGTTCATTAATAATTGAAACAGGTGTTGGATCTATTTTTCTGATTATTGCAAGATAGCAACTGACAAAATCCCCAAGATACATTGCATACATCATTTTTGCTAGTCTTTTTTTACCTTTTACTTGGATTTCTATTACATCTCCTGAAATAGTTTCAAATAGTTTTTTCATGAAATCTAGTCGCTTAGACATATAAATTGATTCAATTTCATTATCTCTAAATAAAATACATGAAAATTTTTTTGTTACCTCTGGATTCATAGACCAACCTACAATATCATTATGGTTACTTTCTGAGACTTCATCATATCGGCAAATTATCTTACTATTTTCATTGAACTGTGTACACCATCTTTTTGCAATTGGTGAATAAATATCAAATCCATAAACTTGAGGGATATTATTTAATAATTTTTTTGCTAATTGTTTTGAGATATTTTCTTTTTCAGGTATCTCTTTTTTATTATGGTCTCTAAATTCTTTTGTAATCGATATTGTATCTTCAATTTCTGAATCTAAATCTAATTTTATAACTCTAATTTTTTTTAAAAAATATAAAGAAGAAAACAACATATATCCTGTTGCAGCTCTTGGTGGCAATTCTGGAGGAATTTTAATATGAGATATATTTCTTTTTTCACAAAATTCCTGTAATTTTCCACCAGAGGAAATTCCAATAATTTTACATCTTTTTTGGTATCCATGTTTAAACACACTTAGAGTTTCTTCAGTATTTCCTGAGTAACTTTGGGATATAAGAAGTGTGTTTTTATTAGCCCACTTAGGTAAATCATACTGTCGATTTACATAAATAGGTATCTCAAGTCTATCTCTTAGAAAACTTTGTACAATATCTCCTGAAATCGCAGACCCACCCATACCACTTATAATAATATTATTAATTTTGAAAATACTTTCTAACTGTGAAGTTTCAATTATTTCCCTAGACTCTTCAATTTGTTCTGGAAATTCAGCCACTTTTAACAACATATCAGATTTATCTATTTCTGAAATTGCTTTTATATCATTCAACATAAATAATCAACCTAGATCCAATCCCTAAATTAAGTCTGTAAAAGGCTGGCAACTATAAAGATATTTTCATTATTGTGGAAATACTTAAAAGGAAAATCAATATCTGATTCATCCATGATTATTACAAAACAGAAGGATATAAAAGATATTTTATATTCTATTAAAAATGGACCTGTTTTTCTAATAGGATGTAGTGAATGTGCAACAGTTTGTCACACAGGTGGGGAAGAAGAAATATTATCAATGAAAGAGAAATTAGAAAATGAAAATATCGAGGTTTCTGGTTGGGTCATTCTTGATCCAGCATGTCATTTTCTAAATGATAAACGCCTTTTAAAAAATCATATGGATGAAATTAACCGAGCAAAAAAAATCCTTGTTCTTGCTTGTGGAAATGGTGTACAAACTGTTTCAGAAATTTTTGATACAGCCGAAGTTATTTCTGGAACTGAAACATTGTTTTTAGGAGAAATTAAACGTTTAGGTAATTTTGAAAAAAGATGTTCATTATGCGGAGAATGTATCCAGGATTTATTTAATGGATTATGCCCAATCTCGCGTTGTCCAAAAGAAATGTTAAACGGCCCATGTGGCGGATCTATAGATGGGAAATGTGAGATTAGTTCTGATTTAGAGTGTATTTGGGATATTATTTTTTTACGATTTAAGAAAAAAGGTCAGCTATATAGATTAAAAGAAATCAAGGAACCGAAAGATTGGTCGAAATCAACAGTAATGAGGAGGACTTTATAAGATGGGATCTCAAAGTAATTTAGAAAAAGTTCTCTCGGAAGGAAGATTTGCAGTTACAGCCGAAGTAGGACCTCCAAAAGGTTCTGATCCGCAAAAAATAATTGAAAAAGCTGAGATTTTGAGAGATTGTGCTGATGCTTTTAATATAACAGACAATCAAACATCTGTCGTTAGATTGTCAAGTATGAGTGGTTGTTTTATTCTTCTTAAAATGAATTTAGAACCAGTTATGCAGATTTCATGCAGGGATAGAAATAGGATTGCTCTTCAAAGCGATATCTTAGGTGCTTCAGCTATTGGTGTTAAAAATGTACTTTTTATAACCGGTGACCATCAATCTTTCGGCAATCATCCAGGCGCAAAAGGTGTCTATGATTTAGACTCAATTCAACTTATAAAAATTATAAAAGATATGAGAGATAATGGTATTTTTCAGAGTGGGGATAAAATTATATCAGGCACTCCAGAGATTTTTATTGGAGCAGCAGCAAATCCTTTTGCAGATCCTTTTGAATTTAGAGTTGATCGTCTTGAGAAAAAAATCGAAGCAGGTTCAGATTTTATTCAGACTCAGAGTATCTTCAATCTAGATAAATTTAATCTTTGGATGGATGAGGTAAGATCAAGGGGACTTGATAAAAAAGTCCATATTCTTGGTGGAATAACTCCACTTAAATCTATAAAAATGACAGAGCGTATGAAATTCCATGTTCCCGGAGTTGATATTCCTAATGATATATATGATAGAATAAAAAATGCTGAGGACCCTAAATCAGAAGGTTACTGTATCGCTCATGATTTGATTAATGAAGTTAAAAAAATAAATGGAATTCATGGCATTCATATAACTGCCTTATTTTGGGAAGCTATTATTCCCAAACTTGTTAAAGAGACTAATTTATATCCAAGATCTAAATAGATAAGATAAAACAGTAAAATATGTATATTCCTTTTCTATAGCGAATTAAGTGTTAGGGGGATTGTACTAAATGGGCAGAACTGAACTAAAAAAAATACTAGTAACAGGTGCTGTTGGACAAATTGGTTCAGAATTAACATTAGCACTTCGAAAAAAATATGGTAATGATAATGTAATAGCTTGTGGTAGGAAGACTAAACCCAGTGATGAATTATTGGACTCTGGACCTTTTGAGTACATTGATATCACTAATAGAGAAACTATTGAAAAGGTTGTCAATCAATATGATATAAACACAATTTATAATATGGCTGCAATTCTTTCTGCTGTTGGTGAAGAAAAACCCATTCTCTGTTGGAATGTAAACATAAATGGACTTTATAATATAATTGAAATAGCTCATGAACATAATATGAATAGTGTTTTTGTACCAAGCTCCATTGCTGTTTTTGGTCCTGAAACTCCTAGAGTAAATACTCCTCAGGAAACTATTCTAAAACCAAAAACTATGTATGGTGTTACTAAAGTTGCCGGTGAACTATTAGGTGATTATTATTTTAAAAAATTTAAAATAGATGTTAGGGGTCTAAGATACCCAGGTATCATTAGTAGTGAAACCTTACCTGGCGGGGGAACTACAGATTACGCTGTTAATATTTTTTATGAGGCAATAAAAAATAGGAAGTATACATGTTTTGTAAAAAAAGATACAATACTTCCTATGATGTATATGCCTGATTGTATTAAGGCAACTATTGATCTTATGGAAGCAGATGTTTCTAAACTAAGACACCACTCTGATTATAATATTTCTTCAATGAGTTTTTCAGCTGGTGAACTTGCAGATGAGATAAAAAAACATATTCCAGATTTTAAATGCGAATATAAACCTGATTTCAGACAAGCTATTGCTGATTCATGGCCTCAGTCTATTGATGATAAATCTGCAAGAGAGGAATGGGGTTGGAAGCCTTCGTATGATTTGCAATCTATGACAAAAGACATGTTAGAAAAACTTGGAAAACGTCGCAACGAAGGAAAACTATAGACTTTTAACCAGAAAGTTTTATTTGTAGGAACTGATTCCAATAAGTTGGTGAGTTGATTTACATGCAAAAATTAGAGGAGATAAAGAATAGTATGAACAGTGATATTGAAACTATCAGACAGTATCTTAGTTCTGAAGGAGATAGTCTTCTTAATTTTTATAATCCAAAAATTAAAAAGGAATCTTTAAATCTTCCTGGACCTAATTTTGTTGATAGAATTTTCATTGACTCGGATAGATCAACCAATGTTTTAAGGAATTTAAAATCGATTTTTTATCATGGTCGTCTATCAGGTACAGGTTATCTATCAATTTTACCAGTCGATCAGGGTGTTGAACATTCTGCAAATGCTTCTTTTACCCCCAATCCAATTTATTTTGATCCAAAAAACATAATCGAGCTTGCAATAAAAGGGGGCTGTAATGCAGTGGCCTCAACTCTTGGAGTTCTTGGATCTGTTTCTAGAAAATATGCTCATAGGATACCTTTTATTGTAAAAATTAACCATAACGAACTTCTTACTTATCCAAATAAGTTTGATCAGGTTATGTTTTCAGGTGTTGATCAGGCTTGGGATATGGGTGCTGCGGCAATTGGTTGTACAATTTATTTTGGTTCAGAGGAATCATCGCGTCAAATACAAGAGGTAAGCAAAGCATTTAGTTATGCCCATGAACTTGGTTTGGCGACAATTTTATGGTGTTATCTACGAAATCCTGCTTTTAAGGTCGATAATAAGGATTATCATACCTCTGCAGATCTTACAGGTCAAGCGAATCATTTGGGTGTTACAATTGAAGCAGATATTGTTAAACAAAAACTTCCCACATTAAACGGTGGTTATTTTGCATTGAACCAAAATAATGTTAAATTTGGAAAATTCAACAATAATTCTTATAATGAATTATGTTCTGATCATCCAATAGATTTAGCAAGATTTCAAGTTGCTAATTGTTATATGGGTAGAGTTGGTCTGATAAATTCTGGTGGTCCCTCTGGTGAAAACGATTTTGCCCAAGCTGTTAGAACAGCTGTAATTAATAAACGTGCAGGAGGAATTGGTCTTATTTCTGGTAGAAAGGCATTTCAAAGACCAATGGAGGAAGGAATTCACCTATTAAATGCTATTCAAAATGTTTATCTTTGTAAAGAAGTCACTATTGCATAAATACTCAGGCTTATAATCTTTTTAAAAAATTTAGGCATACCAAAATTTATTTATACTAGTTATCACTATATAATTTAGGCATACCTAAAAATTAATAGTGATTATTATGGATGAAAAACCAATTCCATTAACTCAGCTACCAATCAGTAAAAGAGGAAGAATAATCGGTTTAGATGGTGGGCAAGGATTTAAAAAAAAACTAAGAGCAATGGGTATAAAAGAAGGGCAAATCATAAAAGTTGTAACAAAACAACCATTTAGAGGACCTGTAACAATTGCTTTTTTTAGTTGCCAAATGACACTCGGAAGAGGAATGGCAGATAAAATCACTGTTGAGGTGATTTGATAAAAAAAATTGTTTTAATGGGAAATCCAAATGTAGGAAAAAGTGTTGTTTTTTCAAGACTTACCGGTGCAAATGTAATTGCATCAAATTATCCTGGAACAACTGTAGATTTTTTTAAAGGAAAAATGAGAGTCGGAGGAGAAACTTACGAAATAATTGATGCACCCGGTACTTACTCACTTGAACCTTCAAATAAAGCTGAAGAAGTAGCTTTGGAAATGCTAAAAAACGCAGATATTGTAATAAATGTAGTTGACTCAACAAATCTAGAAAGAAACCTGTATTTAACATTAGAACTTCTTGAACAAAACAAACCAATTATATTGGTGCTAAATCTATGGGATGAAATAAAGCATCTTGGAATTCATATTGATGAAAAAACTCTAGAACAACTTTTAGGAGTTCCAGTAATTCCAACCGTTGCTTTAACTGGTGAAGGAATAAAAGATCTTGTTACAAATATCAAAAATGCAAAGGTTAATGATAAAATTAAACCAACAAGTGAGGAGGGGCGTTGGATTGAGATAGGATCTATTATAAAAAAAGTTGAGATTGTTGAACATCGTCATCATACACTCCGGGACAGAATTTCTGATTTAACAATAAAACCTCTAACAGGTATTCCAATTGCATTAGGTGTTATTTTTATTTCTTTTTGGATTGTTCGATTGATAGGTGAAAATCTAATTATATATCTTTTAGATCCGATTTTCGATAATTTTTACCTTCCCTTAATAGAAGGATTAAGTGAATATATTGGCCCTGGAACAATTCATACTTTATTAATTGGAGATTATGGTCTTCCAATAGATAAAATTGAATCTCTTGGGATGCTTACAACTGGTTTATATATACCAATCGGTGTTGTCCTACCTTATATTATTGCATTCTATTTTATGTTATCATTGCTTGAAGATACAGGTTATTTACCTCGTCTTGCCACATTAGTTGATAAGGTTTTCCATAAACTTGGAATGCATGGACATGGAATTGTACCAATGTTTCTTGGATTAGGATGTAATGTTCCTGGTGCTTTATCAACAAGGACTTTAGAAACTAGAAAACAACGCTTTATTTCAGCAACTCTTCTTGCAATATGTGTACCTTGTATGGCACAACTTGCAATGGTTTTTGGAGTGCTTGGAAAGCATGGTATTTTTTACATTTTTATAGTTTTTATTACACTCATAATCCTTTACATAATTCTTGGATTGATTCTAAACAGATTTATTAAGGGTGAAAGCCCAGAAATATTTTTAGAAATACCATCATATCGAAGACCAAGTATTAAGGCAACGATAAAAAAGACCTGGATGAGAATAAGGTGGTTTCTAAAAGAAGCAATACCTTTTTTATTTCTAGGAGTACTCATCATAAATGTTCTATATGCATTAGGAATTTTACAATTTATAAGCAATGCATTACAACCCATAATGATCAGTATTTTTGGTATGCCTGGTGATGCAACAATTGCATTAATTACAGGTCTTCTCAGAAAAGATCTAGCTATTGGTATGTTAATTTCTCTAGATATGACTCCTTTACAGCTTGTTATAGCAGTAACTATGTTGACCATTTATTTTCCCTGTGTAGCGACCTTTTCAGTTCTAATCAAAGAGTTAGGAATGAAAGATATGATAAAATCAGCTTCTCTTATGATTGGAGTTGCAGTTATTGTTGGTTTTTTATTAAAAATAATATTACTAGGTGTATAAAATGAGAAAGAGGACAATAGAAGATTATGTTGAGTTAGTATATGATTTACAAAAGGGAAAAAAAAGAGTTCATACAAATGACATTGCATCTTCTTTGAGTATAAATCCTGCAAGTGTTACTGAAATATTTCAAAAGTTGAATGCAGAAGGATATGTTAGTTATAAGAAATATAGTGGAATAAAATTAACTGATAAGGGTAAAAATATTGCTTTGAGAATAAAGAAGAAGCATAATACATTAAAAGAATTTTTAATACTTCTAGGAATTGATAGCAAAATAGCTGAAAATGATGCCTGTGAAATGGAACATATTTTACATCCCAGTACGATGGATACCATTATAAAATTTGTTGAAGTAATAAAAAAATGTGAGGTTACCCCATTCTGGTTAGAACGTTTAAAAGGGTATGTCAGATCAGGCAAGCTATCAAAATGCCCACCAGAAATATATGAATTGTGCCAAAACTTCCAGAAGATTAAAGATTAATAAAAACAATCCTCCCATATTTAGGAGGACTTTGAAATTTAATCTAGACTGATTGCCTCTTCTGGACACTCATCAACACAGGTACCACAATCAATGCAATTTTCATTATCAATAGTGGCTTTTTCTTCTACCTTAATTGCTTCTACGGGGCACGATTCTACACATGATCCACATGCTGTACATTTATCTTTATTTATTATTGCTGCCATGTGACGGGCATATATATAACTCATTTTAATAGTTTTCTAGAGGATTAAATATAAGAATATATTTTATTCAAGTCTACAATGAATTAATATAGGATAATACAATAAATATATAAATAAAAATTAAATTTTGAATTATGGTGTGTAGCAAATATGTTGAAAAAAATAATTATATTATTTGTAACTGGAATTATCATATTACCTCTTTTTGGATCTGTTTATGCAACTTTTGAGGAACCTACACAACCTGAACAACCAATTAGTGGTCCTGGTAGTTCAGAATATTCACATAGTATAGTTATAAAAACAAGATATAAAAGAGGTGAACAACAGTATTGGATTTTTGAACCTTTAATGCCTAAACCAGAATCTGCACCTCTTATTGTTTTTAATCATGGATGGTCAGCAATGCATCCTATAATCTACAGAGCATGGATCAATCATATAGTAAAAAAAGGAAATATTGTTGTTTACCCACGATATCAAAAAGGTTTGGTACGCGGATTTGAAAATTTTACTACGAATGCTATTAATGCAGTAAAAGATTCTATTGAGACACTAAATGTAGGATGGCATGTTCGTCCAGAATTAGATAAGTTTGCAATCCTAGGTCATTCTTTAGGAGGAGGTATTACTGCAAATATGGCCGCACTTGCGGAAGAGAGAGGTCTTCCAATTCCAAAAGCGATAATGCCGGTGCAGCCCTATGTTAATAGTTATGATACAACAGATTTCTCAAAAATATCTAATAATACAATAATGCTAGTAATTGTAGGAGAAGATGATTCAATTGCTGGAAATCATTCGGCAAAAATAATATTTGAGAAAACTACCCAAATCCCACTATCAAGAAAAGATTTTGTTATTCAAGTCACTGATAGATATGGAACTCCAGATATAATTGCAGATCATAATGCACCAATATCTTTTCCAAAATTCTTGTTTAATTCTGTTAATGCAATGGATTATTATTCAACGTGGAAGCTATTTGATGCATTAACCGATTATGCATTTTATGGGAAAAATTTAGAATATTGTTTAGGTAACACACCTGAGCAAAGGTTTATGGGCTTATGGAGTGATGGAACTCCAGTAAAAGAATTAATAATAACTGATACTCCCTAGTAGTATTATGAAACAAAAAAGAAAAATCTTAGCTATTATTCTAATATCTTCAATTGTTTTATTAATGATTTATCACAGTCTTGAAAACAGTAAAAAAGAATTTGATATTTTTTACATATTTGAAAATAGTAAATCTCCTGATAACAGGACTTTAATAACAGGTGAAATAATAGAAATCAATTATACAACAAAAATTATTATTGTTAGATCTTCGGATCCGCCATATTCTTTAAAAAAAATAAAAATCCAAAATATAAAATTTATTGACTATATTCCAAAAAAAGGAGATATCACAGAAATACTTGGTGTTGAAAATGAAGAAAAAAATATTACTGCTGAAAAAATGCTAGTTTTTGAGCGATGGAAACATGACTTAATCTATATTAGATCGATTCCTGCAATTCCAATTGCTTTATACTTGTTTTTTAGAACATGGCATTTTAACAAAAAAACATATAGATTCGAACGAGGTAAACAAGATGCCTGATTGGTTGACTCATACTCTCATAGGATGGATATCTGGTAAAATTACAAAACTTGATATCAGCCTAGTTGTAATTGGAGCATTAATTCCAGATCTTGTAAAGATAAATATTGTTTTTGTATGGTTAAGAATTGATCATCTTTTTTTATTTGAACCAATCCATACCCCTATTGGAGCAATTTTAATTGGAGGTGTTATATCATTATTTTTTAAGGACTGCAAAAAAGCATTTATTGCATTATGTTTCGGTATCATCACTCATTTCATTTTGGACTTTTTTTTAGTACATGTAACAGGTGGAATGAAACTCTTTTATCCAATTAGCTGGAAAGAATGGCAAATTTATATAATAAGGTCAGATGAGTATTTGATAACAGTTATTACAATATTTTTAACAATTTTAGTATTTTTATATTATTATCTAAAAAATAAGCAGAAAAATATAAAAAAAGTAATTTAAATATTTGAATTCCTAAATATTTTTAATTTTATATAAAAAGAAAACATTTATATTATATAAATAGTATTATAGTAAAGTAGTATTGAGGGAGGCATATTGGAATGAAAAAAATACATGCTACTCTTACAGTCATGATTCTATTAGTTTTTATATGGAATCCATCCAATATCATTGTTAAATCAGCAGGTACTGATTGGTGGAATCATGAATGGCAATATAGAAAAGAAATCACAATAGATCATAATATGGTTGATGAAAATCTAACAAACTTTCCAATATTGTTCCACAATACTAGTATCAATTTTGCTAGTCATGCTCAAACCGATGGTGATGATTTTGTTTTTATCAGCTCAGATGGTACAACAAAATACTACCATGAAATTGAGTATTATAATAGTAATATTGGGGAATTAATTTCTTGGGTAAATATAACCAGTTTAAGTTCAACAGTTGATACTTTACTGTATTTATATTATGGAAATCCCAATTGTGGCAATCAAGAAAATATTGTCGGTACTTGGAATAGCGATTATATTATGGTACAACATTTAAGTGAAACTACTGGTATCCATTATGATTCAACATCTTATAACAACGATGGAGTACCACAGGGATCATTAAACCAGGATGCCTCCGGCATGGTGGATGGTGCTGATGAATTTGACGGTTTTGATGATTATGTAAATATATACGATGATGACAGTTTGAGTTTTGGAGATGGTTCTGATGACTCTCCATTTACAATAAGTGTTTGGGTTTATATGACTGGTATTAATACCGAATATCAATGTTTAGTCAGTAAAGCAGAATCTCTAACAAATGCTGAATATTTATTAACAACTGATGATAGCAGTAGGTTCACATTCTATATGATTGATCAAAGTGAGGAATATGCATTTATTGGACGAAGATGCAGTAAGCCATCTGAATTGAACCGTTGGTATTATCTTATTGGCACATATGATGGTAGTGGTTTTTCCGATGGTATTAAGATATATCTAGACGGCTCTAGAGTAGATGACCTTGATGCATCTCAGGGAGATTACAAAGCAATGGAAAATAGCGATAGAGCCTTGTATATCGGTAAATATAGTAATACCTATACAGAAGGTTTTATTGATGAAGTTAGAGTGTCAAAAGGTGTTAAAAGTGACGAATGGATAAGAACATCTTATAACTCCATAATAAATACAAATACATTTCTAAATGTAGGTAGTGAACAAACTAAACCAGAAAATACTCCTCCATCAGTTGAAATCACCTATCCACAAGAAGGAGAAACAGTCAATGGAATAATAACGATATCTGGAATTGCAGATGACCCAGATGGGATTATAGAGTATGTACAAATTAAAATTGACGATAATTCTTGGGAATATGCCTCTGGAACAGTAATTTGGACATATGAATGGAATACATGGCAACAGTCAGATGGAAATCATAAAATTTATGCAAGAAGCTTCGATGGTGAATATTATTCAGAAGAACACATTGTAAATGTAACTATAGAAAACGGTATTGACGATATTCCTCCAGAAGTTGAAATACTAACGCCACATTATGGATGCATATACTTCACAATTGGTGATACATTATATGTGTATGTACCAAGTATTCCTTTTATTACACTAATTATTGGGAGAATTTATGTAATTGTTAATGCAAGTGATAATATTGGGGTTGAGTCAATAACATACTATGTAGATGATCATTACATGCATACAGATTATGAACTACCATATATTTGGTTGTGGAATAATCAAACAATGTTATTTACATATGAATTAAGAGTTGTTGCGCGTGATTTTGCAGGCAATGTAGCATCTGAAATGATAAAGGTATGGAGAGTTCAAGTCCGGGAACCACAAGAGGAATAATCCTTTTTCATATTTTTCTTTAAAATTAGATTTTGATTGAATAATAATTCATATTTACTGATCATCTAAAAATTTCTTCCATTTCAAAGGGAATATATCTGTATATATCAGATATCTCCCTTATGGCAAGTAATTTACCATCCTTTGATATTCTACATACCGCAACGATACTTATCACCCTTTCTGAAACGAGCTAAAAATAGATTTAATGGATTATTTTATTTTTAGCAAGCCTCCTGCCCTAAAACTTAAATGTAATTAATTTTCTAATATTTAAAATTTACATAAAATAAAAATAAAATATTTTGAATTGATAATTATTTATTATATTATAGTTTTTGGAAATGGGGATACAGAGATTTATAGTAAATTTTATATAAAATTTAAATCTAAACTAATAGCAGGAGGAAAGGATGAAAAAAATTTTAAATCCTTCGTTATAATCTCTAATACCCCCATTATAGGAAGACTTATTACCCTTTTTTGATGATTCACATCGTTATATACAATGCAAATATTATTTCTAAATCTCCCCTATCATTATTGAATGACTCTACAGTATTTATAAGTTTTTATAATTGTTATTGATTAATTCACAAAAATTAAAAAAATATTAAAATTATTTAAATTTTGTTCATTAATATTGGATTTTTTTATAGGTTGTAAGTCTTTAAAAATTTATTTTTACAAAATCTTGATTATTTTATCGGATTTAGATATTCTAAACCCGTTTTTTCTAATAGGCCCTATCGTTTCTAGAAGTTCTATGCTTTCTACATAATTTCTATAATATTTCAAAATCTTGTTGCAAAAATCTTTTGCATATGAAATATCTAAAGCTGTAAAAGTCATAACCCAATCAAAATTTCCATGGACATATAAAGTATCTTCAAGATTAATTTTGATACCCGGTACTAAATCATTCCCACTCATTAAAGGAAGCTTTTTTAATAGGTCATCTTCCAGCGGTTGAGTTGTCCTTTTTATTAGTAGAATATAATGTTTAAAATTTGTTTTATTGGGATTAATAATTGCTGTATAGCCTAATATTGTATTATTCTCTTCTAATTTTTTAATAAATCTTCCTACTTTATATCTTGAACATCCACATTTTTTACCGATATCATCAAGATTCAATCTACAATTTTTCTGCAATTCATTTAAAATCTTTTCTTCAGATTTTGATATTTGTGTAACATTATCCTCATCCATCTAATAATCCAACTCCAAAAAGATAATAATTTATAAATTATTTAAATTTACTTCAAAGAAAAAATTCTAAATAAATGATTTAAAAAAAAATTAAGGAATTTTTAATATAAATATAAAAAAAGTATTAGTTTTTGTAATTATATATAAACGCTGAACTAGGTAACAAATAATAACAATCTATAAGGAAATATTTAAATCTAAATATTTTATTTGTATTTTGAAAATATATAATAAATGAGGATAATAAAATGAGAAAAAAAATATTATTATTTTTAATATGCATAATGCTGATAAATTCTTTTTTTATTGTTTTTCCAATTCAAGCTTTAAAAGTGAGCAGAAATATTTTGTATGTAGGAGGTGGAGGTTCTGGCAATTATACCACCATACAAAGTGCAATAGATGATGCAAATCCAGGTGATTTGATTTATGTTTACAGTGGTACCTATATTGAAAATGTAATGGTTAATAAATTGAACATTGAAATAATCGGTGAAGACAAAAATTTTACAATTATAGATGGTAATGGCGAGGGTGATGTTGTCTATATATCTGGAAATCAGGTAAACTTCAGTGGTTTTACTATTCAAAATAGTGGAAGTATATGTTATAATGCAGGACTTCATCTAGCATCGGATTATAGTTATGTTTCAGATAATATAATTAAAGATAATGCAGAGATAGGCTTATGGATTGATACTTGTAATGATAATATTGTTACTGATAATGTTATTGATACAAATGGTCTTGATGGGTTATGGCTTGATTATTCCAGATATAATACAGTTTCAAATAATTTTATCTCATCAAACAGTGATGATGGAATAGTAGTATATGGATCTACTTACAATACTATTTCAGATAATATCATAAGCTTTAATGATGATAATGGTATGAGTATATTTTATCCAAGCAATAATAACGATATTGTTAGAAACATAATTCGCTCAAACAATGATAACGGTTTATACACTAATGCATCAAATAATAACATATATCATAATAGTTTCATTCACAATTTAGTTAATGCAAATGACGAGGGAGGTAACAACTGGGACAATGGCTATCCTTCAGGTGGTAATTACTGGTCTGATTATATTGGAAATGATGATTATCATGGAATAAATCAGGACATCCCTGGACATGATAGGTTTGGTGATATTCCATACGAAATTCCTTGCGAGCATGGAACAGATTATTATCCCTTAATCGGTACAGATGATTGGTTGAATGAAGCACCAGTTAACATCTCATTAACTGGACAAACTTATGGAACTGCAGGAGAAGAATATTTTTATTATGCAAGTTCAAAAGATCCTAATGGTGATCCGATATATTATAAGTTTGATTGGGGTGATGATTCGTATAGTGATTGGATTGGTCCATATATATCAGGAACTGAGGGATCTGAATCTCATACTTGGAGTGTTGGAGTTTATGATATTAGAGTGAAGGCAAAAGATACAAGAGATTTAGAAACTGATTGGTCTGATCCTTTTAGAATTACAATGCCAAGAATCAGATATACTAATTTAATTTTCTTACGTATATTACAAAGATTTTTTGATACATTTCCAATTATAAGAAATTTATTAGATATCTATTAAACCAATTAATTATTTTATTTTATAAATAACATTATAAACTATAAATAGATTCAAAATTGAAAATTAGAGGGATGAAAAAATTGATTTTTTGGTATCAATGCAATTCTTGTGAAAAAAGCTTCAGCTGGGTTTTTACTGGAAATAATGATTGTGGAAAATGCAGATTTTGTAATTCTACTAACATTAAAAGAATTGTAAAAACGAGTCGAAGATGGTGAAAATTTCTATTTTGTAATTACAATTGGATATTAAAATTAGTTATAATTACAAAATTTTTTAAATTTATATATAACATTTAAATAATAAAATGACGTTTTGATTAATTAGGGTGATAAAGTAATTAATAATTTAAAAATAATATCAATATTTTTTTCAATTATTCTTATAAATTGTACATCATCTTTAATTGTAAATGCAAATTTTGATAATAATGATTACATAACATCAAATGAGTTTATAATTTCTGAAAATGATAAATCTTCAATTATTGTTGGTCCATATCCTCAAAACACAGAACTTAATTCTATAATAATTGTTTGGGAGACAAGTATTCCAACTACAAATAATAGTGTTCATTTTGGACTTACCCCCGATTGTGATTCAATTGTTTATGATAACTATACAGGATATTTCCATAATATTGAACTAAACGGTCTTAATTCATCAATAAAATATTATTACAAAGTAATTTCAGATTCACTAGAAAGCAAGATTTATTCATTTTACACAAAATTTGATGTAAATGATTCTATTAGATTAATTGCATATGGTGACTCACGTGGTGTTTGGGACAGTTGGAAAAATGCAAGTATAGTTGCAGATGCTATTGAAAAAGAGCACCCTTATTTTGTTTTACATACTGGCGATATTGTAAATAATGGAGAAATCATCGAGCAATGGAAAGATTTCTTCTCAGTTTCAAATTTTATTCATAACAGTACTTTTTATCCATCATTAGGTAACCATGAATATTATGGAGAATCATATTTCAAATATTTTTTACTTTCAAAAACTGAACCTTGGTATTCTTTTGATTATGGCCCCATTCATTTTGTAAGCTTGGATTCTAATATTTTAAATTCATTGAAATTATCTCAATTGTTTTGGCTCATAAAAGATTTAAAAGAAAATAAACAGCCATTTACAATAGTTTACTTCCATCATCCACCATATAGTTCTGGTAATCATGGTAGTAAATATTATCTTAGGTTTATTTGGGGATTTATCTTTGAATATTTTAACACAGATATTGTTTTCAACGGCCATGATCACTGTTATGAACGTGGAAAAGTTAAAAGCGTAAATTATATTATAACTGGAGGTGGAGGAGCACCGCCTTATGATGTTGGAAATAATTGGTGGACTATTTATTCTGAAAAAACCTTTCATTATTGTTTAATCTCATGTAACCAATACGAATTATCCTATAAGGCAATAAAACCAGATGGCACCTTGTTTGATTCATTTAATATATATAAATAACGTAATATTTTTATTTGAAATAAGAAAAAATTAAGATTATCTATAAATATTCTCTTTGATTAACTATTGTTAAGGAAATATTTAAATTAAATTATTATATTACTTATTTAAAAGCTTCTTATTTAAAAGGGGGAATAGGAGATAATATGAAAAAGAAAATAATAGGTATTATTATTTGTACGCTGTTGATTACATCTGCCGCGGTTCCAATCACTGGACAATTTTTGAAAAATATCATTTATGAACCCATAACTAATAGAGGAACAGTTTATGTTGATGATGACCAAGATCCGAGTTGGTATGATGCCACTCATGTTAAAACAATACAAGAGGGAATAATAAATGCATCAATTGGAGATATGGTATTTGTTTATAATGGAATATACAACGAAAATGTAATTGTTGATAAAACTGTTGATCTAGTTGGTGAGGATGAATACAATACAATAATTCATGGCATAGATGAATCAGATAATGCAGTAAAAATATCTGCTGATTGGTGTAATTTTAGTGAGTTTACTGTTGAAAACGGTGGAAGTAACTCAGGTGGTATTAGAGTAAATGCCAATCATTGTTCAATATTTGACTCAATATTTGATGATAATATCGATAGAGGAATTTTTATTGAAATGTCTGATTATACACAAATTTCAAATAACCTTTTTTCAGAAAATATTCAAGGTATCTATAATTATATGTCTGATTATACAATAATTACATTAAATGATATATCAAGCAATAAAGACAATGGTATTTTATGTCTTTCTTCAGTAAACATCGATATCAACAGCAATTCAATAGAATCTAATTTAGGGGTAGGTATCTATCTTAATAACGGATGTGATTATAACGATATTATTAACAACACTGTTTCCTCAAATGAAGAAGACGGCATACGACTATATCAATCAGATGAAAACACAGTAACTGAAAATATTGTAAATAACAACGGTGAGCCAGGTGAAGACGGGGGCATTGTTTGTTTTTATTCACATAATAATGACATCTTTGAAAACACAGTATATTCAAATTCAGAGCAGGGAATTTTCATAGAGGAATCACAATCAAATGAAATCTTTGAAAATGTCATTTACAACAACGATGTATATGGTATAAATTGTGATTCTTCAAATAACAATGTAATCTATAATAACAATATTTACGATAATACTCAGAATGGTAATGATGACACTTCAAATACATGGCATAATTCAATGCTTGAACAGGGTAATTACTGGGATGATTATACTGGGGCAGATAACAATTACGATGGAATAGGAGATTCACCTTATGAAATACCCGGTGGTGACAATGAAGATGAATACCCATTAATGACACCTTATGGTCCTCCAAAAGCAGATTTCACATACTCAGTGGATGATAAAAATGTTACATTTGATGCTTCCAGATCATATGATTATGACGGAACGATAACTACTTACAATTGGAATTTTGGTGATGGCAACTCTGGATCAGGATCTCCTGTGGAACACACCTATTCTGGGGATGGATCATACGATGTAACATTAGAAGTAATTGATGATGACGGTAAAGATGATTCTACAATAAAAACAGTCCTAGTTGATAGTACTCCACCAGAAGTAATAGACAATACCCCAGATACTGCTACTACAGGTGATATATTTACATTTAACGCAACTGTCACTGACAATGTCGAGGTTAATACTGTTACAACTAACTACAGGTATAATGATGGAGATACCAAAAGTGTTGACATGATTAATACTGAAGGAGACTACTGGGAAGGAAGTATTATAATTGAACATACTCTTGATTTACTATACTATTCTATATATGCTGAAGATACTTTTGGAAATGGATATTGTTCTGAGCTTTGGAACGTAACAATTATTGATAATGATCCTGCAGAAATTACAGATCTTACTGTAGATCCAGAAGTTCAAATGTCTGGTTATTATGTTAATATATCGGCTATAGTAATTGACAATATTGGCCTATCTGAAGTAAATCTTCACGTTGAATATCCAGATTCAACTGAACAGATATTCCCAATTATTGATAATAAAATAGGTGACAAATATTATTCAAACGAGACATACATACCAGATGGAGAGTACAGCTTCTATATCCTAGCGAAAGATACAAGTGGAATTGAGAATGTTTCTGAAACTAAATCCTTTGAAATTGTGATAGGTTCACCACCTGAGAAACCGCAAATAAATGGTCCAACTACTGGAGGTACAGACACACCCATAGAATTTGAATTTAAATCAAAGGATGGAGATGGACATGAGGTATTCTATTATATCGACTGGGGAGATGGTTCATATGAGGAGTGGTTAGGTCCATTTTCATCAGATACATGGCAATCAGCAAGTCATACTTGGGCTGAAAGGGGAGAGTATACTGTTAAAATTAAAGCAAAAGATATAACTGGTTTGGAAAGTGGTTGGAGTGAACATCCAATTAATATTCCAAGAAACAGAGATAGTATAGAAAAAATCCAAATATCCACAAGTAGTGAAACAGTGGTTGTAAGGGTACCAAGAGTAGTTATCTAATCAATAGTCTAGTAAAACCATTATCTCTTTTTTTCTTTATTTATTTTGATTATTTTTAATAACATTCTTTTAAATTAGAAGAAAAATTAACAGTCAAATAGGAAATATTTAAATCAGAATATTTTATTATAATCTTCATAAATTTATTTTTATGGGGGGAAAGATATGAAATATAATCCATTTAGAAAGGTTCTTGTTTTAGGAATAATAATTATATTTTTTTGCACTTGTACCCAATCCTCTATGGGAGAAGTTATTGAAAACATTAATAATTTTTCATTAATGGATATTAATACAAATGGAATAACCTTAAACGTAGGAGGATCTGGGCCTGATAATTATACAAAAATTCAATACGCAATTGATAATGCATCCGCAGGAGACACTGTATTTGTCTATAGTTATTCATCACCATATTATGAAAATGTCTTCATAAATAAATCAATTCGACTTATAGGTGAGGATCCTACAATAACAACAATTATTGGTAATTATTCAGGTTGTACTATTGAGGTATATACAAGTAATGTATCTATTTTTGGATTTTGTATAAAAAACGGAAACTTATCTGGGATAAAATTATGGAAATCTGAAAATTGTTCTATTGCAAATAATATCATCGAAATGAATAATAGATATGGTATATCTCTTATCGAATCCTGCAATAATTTTATTGAGGTAAATTATATCAATGATAATGAGAATGGTATTAAACTCAGTGATAAATCAAACTTCAATTTAATAAAGGGAAATATAATTGAAAAAAATTACAATGGTATATTTTTAGAATCCTCAAGTGAAAATTTAATCATTAACAATGAACTTGATAGCAATGAGTATGGATTAAAAATATATTATAGATCGAGATACAACACTATAGAACAAAATATAATTTCAAACAATATACTAGGAATATTTCTTGGGGGAACTATCTATCCAACTTTTATTTTTAATATACTTATAGATGGATCCACTCATAATAAAATTATTAAAAACAACTTTTTTAATAATTCACAAGATGCATTTTTTCAGAATTCAAGAAGAAATAGATGGTGGAGAAATTACTGGAATGAAACAAGGTTGTTACCAAAACTAATATTTGGTGAGCTTTTTATTTGTAGACTACAAGGAATACCACCAACAGCAATTGAACATCATATTCCTTGGATTCCTAGAATTGACTGGCGCCCTGCATTAAAGCCATTTAATATTTAATTATATCAAAAGAATTTAAATACCAATACAGTTATTTTTATAATTGTTAAGGGAGTGGATTTAATGATAAAAAAATTACTTTCAATAGGTGTATTTTTCCTTTTTATAACCATAATTTTCACCCCAATTGTTTTTGGACATGTTGATAAATTTACACTTGATGATAATAAGGTTTTATTAGAAGATGATCTTCCAAACATAATGCTTACAGGTTATTGGAATCCAACAGGACAGATGATTGCGCCATTTAGCACTGATCCTTATTTAAATCCTGATGGATGGAAAGGCGAAAACTGGGAAGACAGAGGTTATGATATTTACTCGTTTTTTCCTACACCTGGAACATATAATGGGACATTTGAGGTAGATTATCAAAATACGTGGGATGATTTTTGGAATAT
>CP070712.1:575310-597390 GCA_020350365.1 Thermoplasmatales archaeon
CTAGAAATTAAATCATAATATGATTCAACCCTGGTATTTATCTTATCAAGATCGTTTTCTATTGTAACTGTCTTTTTGTAGATTCCATCCCGATTTACAGTCAAATCCTTCAACTTACCAGTCATTTGCTCTTCGACTGTCATAAGGGCTTTTAATTCATCACGGTGTGAAGCTCTAGATTGCTTAAATTCATTAATTGACGTCTTTAAATCTTCAATTTCTTTAGTTTTATCTTCAATTCTTAAAGACAGCTCGCTTTTCCTTTCATCAAGTATCTCATTTTTCTTTTCAATTGCATCCTTTTCAGATGATAATCCTAAAACAATTTCATGAAGTTTTGTAACTTCTTCTTCCAAGGTTCTTGCTCTTTGAGCAAGTTCCTTTTTAGTTCCTTTTAATAGCAATTTTCCTTTTTCTTCCTTGATTTTGTCCAACTCTTCTATTCGTTTCTTATATTCTTGAATTGTTGAGATAACATCGTTTTTCTTTACAACAAGGTCCTCTTTTTCCTTAATCCTTTCCTCCAGGTCCTTACTTAATACATCAAGCTTTCCAGTGAATTCCTTTCTTCTAACATCCAGATCTTTAACCTGTATGTCTTTATCGCCTTTTGTTCTAAATTCACCTAATGTATTTTCGATTTCAACGATATCTTTTTTCAATTCTGCTAGTTCATTAGAAATATTATCCTGACACTCAATTGCATTTTGCAATTCCTTTGTAACTTCCTCCAGTTTACTTCTATCAGTTTGTGTAAACGAAAGATGCGTCTTTGAGGTGCTTCCGCCTATCATAGCACCACTTGCTTCGATAAGGCTACCCTTTATATCAACAAGCCTTACTCCACCCATTAAACGCCTTGCATCATCGAGATTGTTTACAACAACAGTATCTCCAAAGACATACCAAAATGCACCCCTATATTCATCCTTAAAGGTTACTAAATCAATAGCAAAACCATGTGAATTTTGGTCTTTTACAGTCATCAAAGCCTTACCACGAGGTTTGCCAACAATCATTTTATTTAAAGGTAGAAAAGTTGCCCTACCAAGTTTTTCCTTTTGTAAAAATTTTATTGCATTTGCAGCCACTTCATCATTATCAACAACAATTGACTGCATACGCATTCCTGCTGCAATTTCAACTGCATTTTCAAACTTCTTGTCAACCTGAGCAAGTTCAGCAATAGTTCCATGAATGCCTTTTAAAGAGCCAGTGTTTCTTGCCTTTAAAATTTCATTTACAGCTGGATTGTATTTGCCCTGAACAGATTTCAACGCATCAAATTCTGCTTGCAGTTTTGATTTTTCACGTTGAAGTCTTATTATAGCACTTTCAAGATCAGATAATTGTTCAGTAAGTTCAGATTCCTTTTTCTTCATCTCAAAATGTTTCTTCTCAAGATCACTTGTTTTTTTACCTTTCTCTTTACTGTCTTTTTTGAACTCCTCGGATTGCCAATCTATATCTTTTAATTCGAATTCATATGTAGATTTTGTCTCCTGCATCTCAGCAATCTGCAACTCCAAGGCTTCGATTTTATCAGTAAATCTATTACGTTTAAGCTTAAGTTCATGGATTTCAGTGTTTTTATCGTTATACTCCTCCCTCATTTTTGCAAGTTCATGGGTCAGATCCATGGATTTATCATCCGACTGAGCAATGTCTTCTTTTAAAGTATTTAGTTCATTTTCCTTCTCTGTTAATTCAGATTGTTTTTCATCGAATTTTTTAATAATCTCTTCTTTTTGAGTAACATTTTCATCTATTTCTTTTGAAATTGAATCAAGATTTGATTTAAGCTCGGTCAATTCATTTTGTATTTCAAGGATTTCATCATTTGAATAATTTATTCTTTCCTCAACTTTTATTTCCTCACTTCTAATAGAGTCTATCTTTGATTTGATTTCTTTTACTTCATCACCGCCAACATCACCAATCTTTTTTTCGATTTCCTCGAGTTCTTTTTGAGCTTCAGAATATTCATTTTTCAATTCATTGCTTTTTTCATCTAATTTATTTTTTTCAGATTCATAAGATTCAATTTGATGATTGATCTCTGCGATTTGTGATTCTATATCTTGTTTCTTTTTAAGGGCAATTTTTGCTTTTGTTTCATAAAGTTTATCTTTGAGTTCTTTGTATCTAAACGCCTCATCTCTATCATTTTTCAGTTGTCTTATTTGACTAGAAATTTCAGAAAGAATTATACTTATTCTTTCAAGATTGTTGTCAACCTCATCTTTCTCTTTTTCTGCTTTTTTAATATCATTATCAAAATTACTAATACCTGCAATATCATCAATTAATCTTCTTCTGTCAATAGAACCCATCTCAATTAGACTTGTAACATCACCTTGTTTTACAATGTTATAACCATCTCCTGACATTCTTGCATGAAATAAAATATTTTCAAAATCTGTATACGAAGAAGCACGGTCATTAACATAGTAATAGCTATAATAATTTGAAGGATCATTTTTTAGTGGTGCACGTTTAATCATTCTAGTTAGAATTACTTCATCAGAATCAACAGGCATTTTTCTATTTTTGTTATCAAAAACAACAGATACCTTACAAAATTTTGCTGGATTCTTATGTTTTTTACCACCATTGAATATCAGATCTGTTAGTCTTCCAGCTCGCATTACTTTTGAACTTTTTGGCCCCAAAACAAATAAAATTGCATCCGCAATATTGCTTTTACCAGATCCATTAGGTCCAGTTATTGCAGTAAATCCTGGAAAAAAGGGGACAGAAAGCTTTTTTCCGAAAGATTTGAAATTTTCCATTCTAACTTCTTTGATATACAATGTCATCCCTTCCTATCTTCAAATAACTGGATTAATAGGCTTTTAACTATCTTAGCATCCCGATTTCTTAATCTAATTTTAAGTATATAAAATTTTTTGGATATTTAATATTATAAAAATAAAAAAAAATTCTGAGAGTAGAGATTATAATCTACTGAAAAACCTTTGGTTTCGGTTTCCATTTAACTTAATGAAACTTGTCCACAATCTAAACCTAAACAACCATTTTGCTAAAGATGATTATGTATAATTACAAATTATAATACATATTTTTTCATAAAAAATAATACAAAAATTTAAATAATTATTTTATATTAAATAAAATTAATTTACGTTGAAGGCGAGGAAATGATTAAAAGTATAAGAGTTTGGATACGCAATAAATTTTACACAAAATCATTAAATAGAATCACAACAAATCGATTTATAATGTTAATATCTATTAGTACAGTTTTGCTAATATCTTTTTCGATAATAAATAATCAATCTGCATCAGCTTATCCGCCCTATACGTCCTATTGTGATTCTTGTCATCAGGATGATTCGCCCAATACTTCGATATCGGTCACTGAATTCAATCAGACAGAGAATGATATTACATATTACGTCACAGGTTCAGACAATTATGATGGCGAAGAAGGATGGGCAGTTTTTAATCCATCAATGACAAATGTAGATAATGGAGATAATTCTGGTTACTTTACCCTTCAGAAGGATGGTCAAACCTATCGGGTATATTGGGTTGATAATGGTCCTAATAGAGGAGGTTCAGCTTATATAGATATTACAACACCAGCTGGTAATAATCCCCCAAATAAACCAACAATAGATGGCCCAACAAGTGGAAATGCAGGAACATCCTATGAATATACATTTACAGCTACTGATCCAGATGGAGACGATATTAAATATTACATTAAGTGGGGAGATGGAGAAATAACTGATTGGACTGTTTTCCAAGCATCTGGTACAACATATTCTGAAAATCATACATGGGAATCAGAAGGAACGTTTACTATTGAAGCAAAAACCATGGATCAAAATGATGCTGAAAGTGACTGGGAGT
Source organism: Thermoplasmatales archaeon (assembly GCA_020350365.1). Classification (GTDB taxonomy): domain Archaea; phylum Thermoplasmatota; class E2; order DHVEG-1; family DHVEG-1; genus SG8-52-3. The sequence goes on from CP070712.1 coordinate 579,190, forward strand.
CATTTGAAGTTTTTATACCACGATCTAGAGTTTACGATAAATATAATTTATTCGAGAGACTGTTTGAACGATTTCCATTGCTGATAAAACTGCTAAATCTTTTAATTCAAAATTGAGAGTGCGAATTTAAAGTATAGTTCAGATTAATATTGATAGCTTTTTATATCTTTGGTTTAGTGCCGAGAGTGGGACTTGAACCCACGACATCACGGTCTTCAGCCGTGCACTCTCCCAGCTGAGTTACCTCGGCAAATAAGATACTCCCCTAATTTTTAATCAATTGATTTCTTAATTTCTTCAGCAACTTTACTTATATTATTCAAAGTTGTTTTTAATAAATTTATGGTGGTTGATACTTTATCAGTTATTACTGCCCCATGTGGTGATGGCTCAATAAGTCCATCTTGTTCAAGTATTCTTAATGAATACCTTACCATATGTTGCGGATATTCAGTTAACTCAGATAGTTTAATAATTCCCATTGGTTGATTTTTTTGTAATGTTTTTAATACATGAATATGTCTTTTTAGGATATCAAGTTCTGTTTCAATAACACTTGTTAAAACACATCTTTCCTTCTTTTTCTCTACCATCTTTTTTATGCTCCTAAGTGACTTGTTAACACACATAATCTTTTTCGATTATTTAAAAATCTCTATTAAATCAATTGATTTTTAAAATTTGTTGCGTTTGGATTTTTCCTTATATTTTCCTACTGTTTATATATTTTCAGGTCATATAGATGAAATAGGTGGTATTAATTAAAAAAATTAGGATAATCTCAATAACAGTTGGTTGTTTGATCATTCTTTCTGGTATTTTTTATGCTGTTTATTTTTTTAATAAAGATCCAGGAATTATCGTTGAAACAGATGTTCCTTTGGCAGATGATACTAATGCAACGGCAGAAAGTGTCAGTAAACTGGTAAATTCATTAAATGAATTCTCATTTGATTTTTATCAACAAATTGCTAATTTTGAAGAAGGAAATATTTTCTTTTCACCATATAGTATTTTTACAGCTCTTTCTATGGCTTATGAAGGGGCTAGGAATAATACTGCAGTGGAAATGCAAAATGTTCTAAATATCTTACAAAATGATTCACCAACACTTGGCTCTTTTGGTAGAATTTATAATCTACTAAATCAAAATCAAGAAGGCTACAAGATTAGTACTGCAAATGCTTTTTGGGCTCATGAAGATTATAATTTCTTAAAAGAATATCTTGGGTTACTAGAAAATTTCTATATGGCAGAGGCAAATGAACTTGATTTTTCAAAAAATGTAGAAGCTGCAGAGATAATTAACACTTGGATTGAAGAGCAAACTAATGATAAGATAAAAGACATGATTTCACCAGATATACTTTCAGATCTAACAAAACTCGTATTAACAAATGCAATTTATTTCAAAGGACTTTGGGATAGTCCTTTTGATCCTAAATTGACTTATGAATCTGATTTTGAACTTACAAATGGTGAAACTGTTAAAGTAGACATGATGAGCAAACCGAAAGATTCTAAATTTAATTTTACACAAACAGAGGACCTGCAAGTTCTTGAAATGGATTATTATGGTAATGAATTATCAATGTTTTTTATACTTCCAAAAGAAAATAATATATCATTTGCAGAAACATCCTTTAATCTTGAAAATCTTTCAAACTGGAAGAATGATTTATCTTCGATAAAGATAGATGTTGATATTCCTAAATTTAAATTCGAAACTAAATATTCATTAAAGAGTATTCTTATGGATATGGGAATTATTGATGCGTTCTCACCAGGAGCTGCTGATTTTTCTGGAATGGATGGAACAAAAAATTTGTTTATCAGTCGTGCAATTCATCAGGCATTTGTAGAAGTTAATGAAGAAGGAACTGAGGCAGCTGCAGCAACAACAATTATTGTGGCACTTACTGCTATTCCAGATAGTTTTATTGCTGATCACCCATTTGTTTTTTTAATCCAACACAAAGAAACAGGTGCGATTCTTTTTATGGGTAGAGTTACAGATCCTTCAATATAAAAGACTTAATTTAAATAGGAATCAAAAACTGGTAAAATTTTACTCAAATCTTTTTCTTTAACGACATAATCTGCAGCTTCTATAGTACAATCGTCTGATGGATTAAATGCAACACTCAGTCCAGTAATTTCAAGCATTGGAATATCAAAGCATGAATTTCCAACAGAAGCAACTCTTTCGAGTGGGATTTTCAAATCAGATAAAAGAGATTTCACTGCCAAATCCTTATACATTAGCCTAACATTTAAAATTCCTTCCCCAGTAAGACGTCCATTTTCATCGGTTTTTATACCATTTGATTTAACATAGTCGATTCCAAGTTCTTTGGCTGTTTTATTTGCAAGCAGATCAAGGCCAGCACTTACAATAGCTGTTTTGATATTATTTTGGCTAATAATTTTAATACATTCATCTGCACCTTTCATAAGTGGTACATCTGATAAAATTTGGTTCAATCTATCTTGAGTGATTAGTTTACCATTTTCTATCCATAAGGATACATCTCTTTTAATGAACTCCATGTCGTCAATTTTGCCCTTTAGATAATTATCCACTGATCGTTGATTAGATGTTTTGAAAAAGTCATGTATATATTTCCATGAACTGATTATATCTGTTAGAACCCCATCCATGTCAAAGATAACCATTTCTAGTTTATCCAACTTTTTTGGTTTAAAGGTGTTTTTTTCTCGGGTATTTTTATAGCAGTAAAAATTACAAAGGTTTTTTTTCATTTTGAAAGAGGCATTAAGCATCTCCTATAAATGTTTTTACGACATATCAAATTTATAATTGAAATTCATGAGAAAGATTTTTAAAATATTATATAATATGAATAATGTAAAAACGTTAGAAGGTAAAAATTATGTACAAAAAAATGCACAAAAAAATTCTTGTTTTTGGTATAGTAATAGCTTTTATATGTTTATCAGTAGCTCCAATTATTGATGCAAAAATCTCATATGACAATATAAATAACTCAGTTAATGGTGTTAAAAATAGTGATGATTCAGATTTTGACTTGCTTATTATTTGTCCAAAAAAATTTTCATTTGCATTACAACCACTTGCTAGACATAAAAACAAATTTAATGTTTCAACAAAAATTGTGACTTTGAAGGAGATATATTCCCAAAATCCTGAAGGAAGAGATGATGCTGAGAAGGTAAAATTATTTATTAAGGATTCTTACGATAATTCAAATATTTCTTACGTACTTTTAGTAGGTGGAAAGAAAACTCAATTTAATTCCTGGAATTGTCCGGTAAGATATGTTCACATGGGTAATGATTGGGAATCAGAAATTCTTAGTGATTTATATTTTGTTGATCTCTATGATTCAGAAGGAAATTTTTCAAGTTGGGACTCTGATGATGATGGTCTTTTTGGTGAATGGCCCTATGGAGAACAACCTGATGATAAATACCTGGATCTACATCCTGAGCTTGCAATAGGTAGACTTCCATGTAGAAACAGACTTGAAGTAAGAATTATGGTTAAAAAAATAATAAAATATGAAAAATCAACATATGGAAAATCATGGTTCTGGGATATTGTTGCAATCGCTGGTGACACATATCCTGAAATATACGATGAAAAATGGGTTGGAAATGAAGGAGAGTATTATGCAGATTTAGTTCTTGAAAATATGACTGATTTTAGGAACATTACTTATTATACTTCAGATGGCACCCTTGAAGGTTGGTTTGACATTTACAAAGCAATAAACAGAGGTTGTGGATTTCTATATTTCAATGGTCACGCAAGTCCAAGGACTTGGTCAACACATTTTCCAAACAGCTCTGAGTGGACAAAGGCATTTAGTGTTAACCATATACGTATGTTACATAACAGAAATAAATTACCAATTTGTGTCGTCGGTGGTTGCCATACTAATCAGTTTGATGTATCAATTTTCAATGTATTTAATAGGACAAAAAGGAGACGTTATGAGGCCACCCCTGAATGTTGGAGTTGGCTTTTAACTCGAAAATTTGGTGGAGGATCTATTGCTACTATTGGATGTACTGCACTTGGATTTACAAAAGAGGATAAAGTCTCATTTGAGGGTGGTGCATGTATACTGGAGGTGCAATTTTTCAAACAGTATGGTCAGGAAAATGTGGATATAATCGGTGATGCATGGGCAAATGCTGTTAGCTGGTATATTGATACATATCCAGTTGATTGGAACCAGCCATTAACAAATGATTCATGGATTGATGTTCAAATTGCTCAAACCTGGAATCTTTTTGGAGATCCATCTTTAAAAATTGGTGGATATCCTTCAGATTAAAATCAATTTACATAAATTAAAAATTGAACAACTTTAGAAAACAAATATCTTAAGTTCTATTTTTTATCCAGTTATAATGTCTAATTTTTTTAGTGTTACCAAATCCGCATGAAGCACAAATTCTCTTTTGAATATGAAATGCATGTTTTCCGCATCTTCGGCAAATAGTATGGGTTCTTTTACCACCTTTTTTAGATGGTGTTCCTTTGGTCATTATTCTTTACCTCATTTATGGAGAAACATAAATTATATTGTCTCCTCTAACAATTACGGTGTTGTGTTTACCTGCTGATTCACCACTATCCATTTCTTCAACATTTTTCAGAACGAGGTTCATATGGGGAACATCGTATCCATCAAGTGTACCATGGTATCCACGCCCTCCACGAAGTTCTACCATTACTCGATTGTTTAAACTGGCATGTAATATCTTTAGAGGTTTTTCCATGTTTATTACCTTGGGGACACGGAATAGTAACTTTATTTATAAGGATTTGGGCCTCTTTTTATTAAATAAAAAGGTTAAAAAGATATGCTGAAATTTCATAATATAATGTCAATTAAGATTAAAAACAGGCATCGTCTAAAATCAAAGGATATCAGAAAATACCAAAATGATTTAAAAGTTATTTTTGATGAAATTTTTTTTGATGAAAAATCAACTGTTGAAATAGGGGATTTAGATGGAAAGATTATTATATTTATAGACAGCGAACCTTGCTTTATGTCTTATAATGATAAAATTGTATTTACACTACATGGACTAAATAAATATAAACCAAAGAAAAATTTCGTTATTGTGGATATGGGCGCAGTTAAGTTTGTTACAAATGGGGCTGATGTTATGGCACCTGGTATAGTTGATGTTGATAAGGATATATCTGAAGGGGATCAAGTTTGGATCTGTGATGAAACTCATCATAAACCTCTAGCAATTGGAATTGCAATTGTAAATGGTGAGGATATGATTTTACAAGAACAAGGCAAGGTAATTTCTACTATTCATTATGTTGGTGACGAACTTTGGAATTATGTCGCCAAAAGTTTATAAACACTAATATATTTTAGAATAAGAGGAAAATCAGGAGTGGAGAATGATTATGGGAATAGTCGGTAAAATTTTTGGTGATAAGAAAACAGATAATGTCGGCGGTTATGTCGATCTTGAAAAATATATTGAAACAACTGGTAAAGGTACACCAACTGGTGCAAAAATGTATGTTAGAGTCGGTGAGATTCAAAGATACGAAGATATCAAAGACTTCATTGATTATGTGTATGGAGGTAATGTTTTAATCCTTGATTTCTCGCCATTAGCTGAAGACGAGGTCATTTTAAAAAGGATTACAAATGATCTTAAGAAGATGGCAAAGGAGATAAATGGTGATATTGCAGGTATTGGAAATAATCTTATGATTATTGCTCCGTCAGATGTAAAGGTGGAAAGACGAAAGCTTAGAGGAAAATACGCTTAAAAAATAAAATTTTTTTCTTGTCAACATTGCCCTTTAATTATCTATTAAATTAATTCATAGACATAACCTAAAGATACAAAAAATCAAGAGAGAAGGGATGGGGAATCTGGAGGGTGGATGGTAAAGATGAAAGGAAGAAAGTAATATATCCAGATTCCTTATGATATACTCTGGCTTAAATATTATTTAAATATTTCGTGCAATTTTTTCATTTTGTAAAAACTCCAACATTAATAAAAAAAATTTACCAATTTTTTTGATATGAAACATTTAAATATCAATATTATGATGTAAATTTGAGGGAGGTTGTAAGTTTGGTTAAAAAAATATCTCTGTTAGGTAAGATGCAGGCAATTGGAATTATTATTATTTTTTTTTGTGCAAGTGTTGTTTCATCTACAAATAACATAGACAATGATATTTCTTGTAATAATCAAATTTTAGATAAAGTTGATGAATCGGAAGAATTATTTTCTCCTATAAAATATGGCTATGCATATAATGCTTATCCTGGCCCTGAATGCACAGTTTATTTTCCATTAAATGACCCTGGAGATATAACAGAATGTGGTGATACTATATCTGGTGATTTTCTTTATGGTGGAACAATGGAATACGATGAAGTCTGGTATGCTCAGCAATATGGAAATGGTCTGTTATATGGAATAGACCCAAATACCTGTGATATGTGGTCAATTGGTGGAGGTGGAACTGGAGGTGGTGATTTAGCATGGGATGATTGGACTCAAAAGCTTTACTCTGCTCCTATGATGGGTCTTGCATTTAATAATGAAGGTATTTGTTATGGTATAAAAAAAGTTGAATCGGTATTCAATTTATATATAGTTGATTTTGATCCTTACAGTGAAACCCTTATTGGTCCTTTAATTAATTTTACTACTGAATGGGGGTTGGAGGCAGAATTTGATAAGGATACTAATGAACTCTATATATTAGGTAATGGTGGTATTAATGGAGGTTTATACAAATGTGATGTTGAGACTCGCGAATGTACATTCATTGGGTCAACTGGAAGTATAGAACTTACTGCTTTTGCAATTCCATATGATGAATATGATACAACACCTTTTACAGAGATTTCTTTTGATCCACCAAAACCAGATGGTGAAAATGATTGGTATGTTAGTAATGTTACAGCAACTCTGACTCCAATTGGATTTGTGTATGGTGTTGATGCTACTTATTATAGAATAAGTGGTGGAGAATGGGGTACCTATCAATCTCCGTTTATAATTTCTGAAGAAGGAAATGATATTTTAATTGAGTATTATACAGTTGATAATAATGGAACTGTTGAAGAAGTGAAATCAGCAACTGTTGATATTGATAAAACATCTCCCGATGTAGAAGTTACCTGGGAAATAATCGGTGGAAATCCTATAGTTGGTTGGGAAATATTAATTACAGTAAATGTAAATGAAAATTATAGTGGTATGGATAGAGTGGAATTTTATCTTAATGACGTGCTTCAAGAAACTGTTCATGGCTCTGGACCGACTTATAATTGGAGAGTTTTATTAATATCATTAAATACGATACAAGTGAATGGATTAATCTGCAATAGAGTCATAACAGATGAGAATGTGAGTTTTTATTCAATATTTATGAAAGCATCAGAAAATCCAGGTTTAAATTGGATAGTAGGTGTTGGCGTATGTGATCAAGCTGGAAATATGGATCGTATTGAAATATTAATTAAAAGACCAAACGTGATAGAACCTGGATTATATTTATTCCAGAAATTGACACTTCCGAATAATTATTGGGGTTACCTTGGTAGATTCTTAGTCTTTGCAAAATTTTAAAAAAAATCTAATAAAATCATGGGAAAAAACAAAATTATAAGAAATTATTATAAAGCTATAATTTTATAATAATACATTTGTTGAGAGTAAGAATAATCATGAAAAAAGTAATATTTCATTTGGTAATAGGATTGTTAATTCTTTCTGCATATTCAACTATTGCATTAAAAAATGAAAAAATAATATTTGATTCCAAAATAGATACAGTTTCAAATATTGCAAATTTTGGTGAAGATTTTACCCATACGGTCTTTTTAGAGATTGGAAACACACAATTCTGTGGGGGATGTGATTTCTGGAATAAAGATGTTTATGATCTATATTCAAAGGATTATTATGATTTTGAATATGTAAATATGATTGTTTATGGCCCAGATGGCTGGGATGATATATTAAATCTTGATGCATTTGATTGGAACAATCTGTATAATATTACAAAATATCCAACTTCAATTTTGGATGGAGAATATAGAAGATTGAATTATCAACCTTATACCCTACCCTTTTCAATTGAGGAATGTGGAATACGAGAGGTAAGAGATATCAATGCAAATATTTCGTTACAATGGCTTGGAAACGCAACAATAAAAGTTGACATTTTAATTGAGAATAACGAAGACATCCCTTACAATGGATTTATTAGAGCAGCAATTGCGGAAATTACATCCCGATATAATACGGTAAATAATTCAAAATTTAATTTTGGATTTTTAGATTACGCTTTTAACAAAGAAATTTTTATCGCAGATAAAGGAGTTTACATAGACACAATAACATGGAATGGACATGAGCATGAAGATAATCATGGTAATTCCTTTGGAGATATAATTCCTGGAAACATTCAAGTTGTTATGGGTGTATATAATGACCAAACTGGATATGTTGATGAAACTGTAAAGGCATATGTAAACATTCCTCCTAATGCCCCAGATATAGATGGTCCAACAATTGGTAAGGAGGACGAGATTTACGATTTTACATTTGTTTCTGAAGATTTTGAAAATAATTCCTTGTATTACTATATAACTTGGGGAGATGAGACCTTTGATGATTGGTTCGGTCCTTTTGAGTCAGGGGAATTAGTAACAATAAGTCATAACTGGTCTGAAAGAGGAAATTATTTAATAAAAGCTAAAGCTAAAACTACTAATGGTTTAATAGGGCCATGGGGAGAATTAGAAATAAAAATCCCTAAAAATAGACTACCTGCTTTTAATTCTCTATTTCGTTTTTTTGAAAGATTTCCTATGTTTGAGGTGTTTTTACGACTAATAGGCATTTAAAAAAATTATTGGCTACTATAATTTCTGTTATTTTTATTTTAACAGTCATCGTGCCAATAAATCAAGGAATTGAAATTAAAAGAAACAATTCAATTATAATGGAGAATAATATTTTATATGTTGGTGGTAGTGGCTCTGGCAACTATACAAAAATACAGTATGCAATAGATAATGCCTCTGAGGGTGACACCATTTTTGTCTATGATGATTCCTCACCATATTTTGAAAATATTATTATTAATAAGACTATTAATTTAATAGGCGAAAATAAGAATACAACTGTTGTCGATGGTAATAATTATGGAGATGTTGTTTTTATTACAGCTAACTCTGTAAATATTAGTGGATTTAAAATTCAGAATAGTGGAAATGTGGATAGGGATGCAGGAATCAAAATCCAATCAAAGAACAATATGGTATTTGGAAACATCCTTTCAGATAACGATGAAGGTATTGGCATTTCTTCAACAAGTCGTAACATAATTTCTGGAAATAATATATCAAATAATGATTACGGAATTAGACTTTTTATGATCAGCAGTAACAATATTATTACTAAAAACTACATTTTTTCAAATAAATTTCGCGGTATTCGCTTTGAGAAATCTTATAACAACAAAATATTTGATAATTTTATATTGAATAATGGTAACGGGGTGCTTTTTGAAGAATCTGAAAACAACAATTTTTCGGGTAATATAATATCAAATAATGGAAATGGTGTGGACTTAATTTCTTCAATAAACTCAACAATCATTGGCAACAATTTCATTAATGATGGCCTTCAGATTCAAGATTCATATAAGAACAATATAACAAGTAATATTGTTAATGGCAAACCTATTGTTTATCTTGAGGAAGAGTCAGATAAAATTATTGATGAAGCAGGGCAGGTACTCCTAGTAAACTGTGATAATATAACAATCCAAAACCAGTTTTTATCAAATGTTACATATGGTATTTTGTTGTGGCAAACAAATAACTGTCTTATAAAAGGAAATGCTCTTTATTCAAACGACTTTGATGGAATACTTCTGCATTCTTCAGGTGATAATACAATAATTGATAATAAGATACATAACAACGATAATGGGATTTCTCTTGATTATTCTGGTGACAATAATGAAATTTATAATAATGAAATCGAAAACAATTCTCATGGAGTTCATATCTTTTCTTCTACAAGCAACACAAACATTTCAAGAAATAATTTCCTAAATAATCTATATGGCGTACAGCTTTATGATTCACATGATTTTATAATTGCAAGTAATAACTTTTCAAACCACTATTTTGGAGTCAGCCTCTGGCAATTTAGTAGCAAAAATGATATTTTTTCAAATAATTTTTATGATTGCACTGATGCAATTTGGCTGAATAAAGTAAATGATAATCTAGTTTTTAGAAATGAAATTTACAGATGTGAATTTAATGGAATATGGCTTTTAGAATCCATTCATAACAGGATAAAAGAAAATACCATTGTTGATTGTAATTGTAGTGTTAATTTAATTGGTTCACTTTTAAATATTATTTCTTATAACAATTTTGTTAAAGGGGGGATTTTTTCCTTTAACTCCTTTGATAATACTGTTACAAATAACATAGTTAATAATAAACCCCTTGTATATCTTGAAGATACTTCAGATATAACAGTAGAAGATGCAGGTCAAGTAATAATAATAAAATGTGAAAATATAACCGTAAAAAATAGTGAATTTTTTGATTTGATTATTGGAATAGAATTATTGGAATCTGACTACTGCAATATAATCAATAATGAAATTTTGAATAACTATCATGGCTCTTGGATGATAAACTCAAATAATAATACATTTTCAAATAACGTTATTTCAAACTATAAAGAATGGGGGCTGTACATGGAATCTTCAGATGATAATTCTATATCTGATAACAATATTATGATATATTCCAAATATAATACGTGTGGATTAATTAATAATAAAATATCAATACTAAAGCATTTTTTTGAGGATACTGATTCATATCCTTTACTTTCTAGTAATGTCATAAATAACAACCAGGGCTTAATTTTTATTGATTGTAATAGAAACCAAGTATCCAATAACAACGTTTCAAATAACAAAGATGGAATCATCTTAAAGGCATCATATGAGAATACCTTCACTGGAAATGATATTGCATTTAACAAAGGCTATGGAATCTTTATGGAAACATGTAACAATAATCAAATAATAAGAAATGATATAGTTAAAAACAATGGGTATGGGATCTACCTAGAAGAGTCTTCCTTCAATAAAATAAAAAATAACAATTTCATGGAAAATAATCAAAATGCATTTTTTAATGCTTCATTTTTTAATAGGTGGGTTAGAAACTATTGGAATGAATTTAGATTATTGCCAAAACCAATTTTTGGAAAAATTAAAATAAAAAGTTTTTTTATAACTTGGATCAATATTGATTGGCGTCCAGCAAAACTACCTCTTATTACATAATTAATTAATCAATTAGGTTGTTTTTAAATAATAAAAATTGAATTTTTCAAGATAAAAGATTAAAGAGAAAAGAGGGTAGAAAGCCAAAATGAAAGATTAACCGTGGAGGAACCTTAAATTTGGGTGCTGACAATCTACCCTCTTATGATTCACCTCCCCATTAATATAAATAAATATAAGTTTATATATTTTTCTATTTTAATAATATTAATTGTAGATTTTTTTAGTGCAATTTTTTTTTTTAAATTTTTTTGATAATAGATGTAAAGATAGCTGGTAATAGGTGTAAAACAAATCATTTATAAAGAAAAAATAAAAGTAAAAAATTGTGAGATTATGCCTGTCTCAGATGAAGAAATAAAACAACTTAATGAAGATGCATTATACTTTTCCTTAATCCATAAAGGAAAAAAAGTTATTAAAAATAAATATGGACTTTTTTGGGATAAGGGAAAATATCCGGATAAAAAAGATGATGAAGATTAGTAAATTTTTTTATATTTTTTATACTAAAAAAATTCACTTAATTTTTAATTATTTTCAAAAAACAAAGATCCTTTTTTTTATTTTAAGGGTAAAGGAAATATTGGTGAGAGGAAAGGATGGGATACTAAAAGAAGAAGAGGTTTAATATCTCCTCCAGTATACTTCCTTTACCCGCATTCTTATTAACTGATTTATAATATTTATATTTTTTTATATTATCTTTCAATATTAATTTATTAGGTTTAAATAATCAATTCACAGAAGATATTTTTTTTAGAAAAAAACCTAATTATAACAACATTTTTTAGACTATTAAATTTATTGTAATTAAATAAATTTTCTTTAATCAAAAACTGTAATTAGATTTCTTAAATAACACAAAAAAAAATTATTTTTTAAATTTGTATTAATGTTTAAAACATCTGATATTTGCATAAATTTATCTTCGTAATTTATGTCAACATTTATTTTGGTAAAGTTTCCTAAACCTGGATAATCCAGCGGGTAACGATTGATATTAGCAACCTGTTTAAAGAAATTTGGATACAAGCATTTATAATTCCAAACAATTTCTTTTTCAGGCGTAACCTCTAAAAAGATCCCTGAATTTGCATTGCAGATAATAGTATTTCCATTGGGAAGTCTTTCAGCACTAGACATAGTAGGTGAATATAAGTCTGGTGGATTATCTGTAGTAAATATCCAAATAGGCTCTTTTGGACCATATGCAGAGCCAGGTTCTAAATAATAACTTCCATTTTCATCAACTGGTGGAATAATTTCATCAACAGATGAATATGGCGGTTTTGAACGAAAAAGTCCATTATTAAAAATGGTAATATGTCCTTCACCTGGAAAACCATCCTTTATCCATTGAGCATCATGTTGACCAAAAAGCATTTGATCGTTTTCAGAGCCAGCTCTATAAACTTGTGGATTGCCCCAACGATATAAAATATCACCACCCTTTCCGTATCTACCTCCTGAGTGTCCTGCAGCTTCCTCAGTAGTTGTGCTATGATCAATTATCCAAATCTCATTTTGTATATGGGAACTGATAAGTATTTGATCAAACTCCTCATTGTAATCAAGTGAATTAAAATGATTCCAATCAGTAAATCCAATACCTAAACCATAATTAATATCGACAAGTTCGGGATGATTTTTAACAACACCATAATTGTTTTTTGATGAATCGTAATCCTGGATTAGGTGGTCCCAGATATGCCATTCCCAGACAATGTTACCTCCCTCTGGGAAGATTGGTTCTACTTCAATAATATAACATGGCCATAATACGCCCAAAGGAATCATGAGGGGATTTCTCCCTGCATCGATTGCTTCAGAATATTTTTTAACCTCCCAAGCAATCATAAGAATATTACCATTTGGTAGCACCTCAAATCCGTGATTTAGACATTGTTGTCTGTTTGTATATTCAAATTCCCAGATGAGATCTCCTTCCCAATTAAACATTTCAATTCGACCTGTTATTCCCCCACCTGGAATATAAAAATTAATTCTAGGAAGACCTGTGCGAATAAGATTTCCATTTTCTAAGAGATAACATTGTAGATTTTGTATGTAATTGCTTTTCCATTTATGAACGATTTCTCCACTATTATCAATCAAATATGTTGTAAAATAATATAATGGTGAAAACAATGTGTAACCCTCAAATGATTCTTCATCATTTATAATTACAGAAATTATTTTGACAAATTTACCAACTAAATTTAAAAGAACAATCCGTTCCATACTATTTATATTTGGTGCGGTTACATTTAACTTGATTCTAGCATATTCTTCAGGGTTACCTATACCAAATCCAAATAACTTAATTTTAAATTCTTCAGATTGCCCAGCCTTAAGTTCTTGTAAATTAATTAAATTTGGAGATTGGATTTTTATAAAACGACCAAAAGCTTCTATTTTTATTGTAATGTTAAATATTGAGTCATCTCCTTCGTTTGATAAAAAAAAGGTTATACCAAAACCGTCTTGAATATCATAAATTTTTAATGAATTAGATTTTTTAACTGTATCATAAACTTCTGTCATTTCAAACTGGTTTTTCTTCTGTAATGACAAAGTTGTTACTGAAGGAATAAAACTTGACCCAAAAAATAATATTAAAATTGTGAAAATTGAAGTTATTTTATTCAAATATAAAACCAAATTTATACCCTCATTAACAATATATTACCAATTATTAATAAAAGTAATCATTATTATATTTTTTCTCGATTTATCTATTTGATATGTAGAAATGTTACTATAGTTAAAAACAATCTTAGATTCCAAATTTTAAAAATTTTTTAAAATAATCTAAGTAAAATATCTAGATAATCCATTATGGAGCAGGTTTAATATAAAAATTTATTTTAAAGCGAGGTCTTAACATTATCTCAAAATATCTTTCAAACCCTAATGCATGAGAGATTGTCTTAATTCTTAATCCAAGACCTTCTGGAGGTAAAATGATTTCTATATCTTTTGAACGATGCTTTGCCTTTGTCAAAAATCTAGATTGTTCCACACCGCATGTCCCTGAGAGTGGAATTTTTGAATCGTTATCAACATAATAGCCTTCAACAGTTCCACACCAATACAATGAGCATACTGAATCCTTTGAATATAATTCATTTAACTCTGTTGTACAATTTAACATAATATTAAGCTCAATTTCATCTATACGCGTAGTAATTTCAAAATCAATAGGAATATAGATATCGATTGCTTCCATATATTTTTCACGATTATTTTTCCAATAAACATATCCAACTTCTGAATAATCTGTTCCATCTTTTGTAAAATATAAAAAAATTGGTACATAACCTTCTGAGATACCTAGAATAGTTGGTCTTAATATAACAATACTCCAACCATTATCAAATAATACCCAACTCCATCCCCAGCCTAGAAAGTAATCATTACTTCTATGTAATTCAAGTAATTTCATCCATTTATTTTGAAGATTTTGGATTAACATCCATTTCGCACCTTTTAACATCAAATTTATTCCAGATACAGCTTCTTTTAATGAATAAATTGCAAGTGGATTTAAAAAATTTATATCCGCAAAATCATGTTCGATAAATGCATATCCTGTAAAATTATATAAAGTGCCATTGATGTCAATAATTCCTGTAGCATTGATTATTGGTATAAAATAAGCCATTCCTATTCCACTTAAACCCCAAGGAATTTTTCTATTTGTTGATTCATTAAGCATCCAATAGGGATATGAAATTGAACTTAATGTTACGTCAATTGTGATATTGTGTTTTAAATCTTCGCAGTGGAAATAATAGTCTGGATAAAGACCTTTTGCAAAGCTATTTCCGTAGGTTAAATTAACTTCGTTTTTTCCAGTCTGGAAAACTCCTGGAAACTCATCTACTTGGAGAAAATCATAACATTCACCAGTTTGTCTGTTCCAATGTCTTATGTTTAAAAAAGAAAGACCAGGATCATAGCCCTCCTTTGTTTTATTCATAAAATATACAAATGATGCTGTTGCATCCCAACGTTGACCATCTTCTAATATTAGACAGGCATGATAACACCAGAACTCGTATCCACAAGGGAAATGATCGCCTTCATCTTCAGGATTAATTGGAGGTCCATCATTATTGTTTTTAAAAGTTGAAGGGACACTGCTTGTTTCAGGAATAATAGTCAATCCGAAAAATAAGAAAATTATTGAAATTGATAAGATAATTTCTTTATTCATCTAATTATATAATAATAATTATGGTCATTATAAATATTAAGGCATTATAATTCGTCAATTAACGTAAAAACCTTGATTAAATAGAGATTGAAAAATCAAAATATTAAGCAATTTATTATTCATTGTTTCTAAGGTTATTATTTTATTTCTTAAAATTGGAAAGATTGATAACAGTGATAAGAGCCAGATGAAATCAGTAATGATATTTTGTTTCAGTTACATTTATACCATGACATTTTATTACAATATTATTATCTTATGGGAGGAATGAAAAAAACATGTATAAAAAGATAATAGGTTTTTTAATAGTGGCGCTTTTGATTACAACTTCTATATCAGCTACAGGAACAATAAATTTTAAAACCTTAAGAAATGTGGTGATAAATAACGGTTTAGAACCATCTCCAATTAATCATGTTGATTCTAATGGTAATATTGCTATTAAAATCGTTGCTAAGGTCACAGATGTATATGATCCATATAATCTTCTAGGTGGAGCGATTCTTGTTGGAGATAAAATTTCAGGTAAATATATTTATGATTCTGGAACAGTGGATACATTTGGTGGCGATCCAAGTAGGGGATTTTATGAGCATTTTTCACCTCCTTATGGAATTGAGCTTGAGGTTGGTGGATTTGTTTTTGAAACAAATCCAAATGATGTTGACTTTTTAATTGCAATTTTAGACGACGATCATTATTATTATAATGGGGATCTTTACGCTGTTGTCAGCTACAATAATATGCAATTATCAAATGGAATACAAATATACATCATATACTGGTTTCTAATAGATCATACATATAGTGTTTTATCTAATGATGCTTTGCCAACTACTGCTCCAGTTCTATCAGATTGGGGAGAAAATGAGTTAGGCATCACCGGTTATGACCCATCTTATCCTTATCATCAATTCGATATAAAAGCTACGGTTACCAAAGCTACCTTGAGCCGGAGTCAAGAAAGAGATGTATACTTTAACATGCAACCCATTTTTATTTGGTTGTTTGAAAGATTTCCTAATGCATTCCCTTTAATACGACAATTATTAGGGTTATAATAGTCAAATTTTTCTTTTTTTATTTTTTTCTCCTGTTGGAGTGATACGGACCCATGGGGATTCGAACCCCAGTTATCGGCTCCGAAGGCCGATAGGATATCCAGACTACCTTATGGGCCCTAGCTAGAGATATGATTAAAAAACTAATTATAAACTTGTCTAAAATCTTATATTATTTTTTAATTAAAGAAACATATAAATATTGATTATTGTATAACAAAAGCAATTGGATGAGATGCGCCCGAAAGCAGAATATTATATTTAATTGGATTAATTAATATTTAGCCATTAGCTGATGCAAACAAAATAGAGGGATGTGGATGCAAAAAAAGTTAGAATTGAATGTAATAATAATTTTTTTCTGTTAGGGAAGATATTTTATGAATAAAAAAAGTAATAAAACAACTAAATCAAAAAATGTGAAAAATTCCAATATTGAAGATAAAGTTGATAAGATTTTACTAGAGAATAAAGAAAAAATAAAAAAATTAAAATCTAAAGGGAATAATTTTGAAAGTTTCTCGCTAAAAAATAGAGAAAAAAACACATTGTTTTATTTAAAGAAAAAACCAAAAACTAAAATTGAAGAATCTAAAGATAATGAATTAATAAAAAATGAAGAAATAAAAGAAGTGAAAACAATTTTTGAAGAAATTCCTTCTGATAATGAAATAAAATATTCAGAATTTGATAAAGATACTAATCAAAAAAAGGAAAAAATAATAAAACAAAATAAAACAAATAAAGAGGAAATTTTCAAGTCTAAATCTTCCACCTCAAGATTGAAAGATTTGATGGAATCAAAAGATTTTGATATGGTAGTTTCAGATATTGAAAGACTCATTGGAAAAGAATCCAAATCAAAGATATATGAAGAAAACAAAAATATAACTAAAAAAGAACTTAAAGCTGATTCTGAAAAATTTAATCCATTTGAGAAAAATAAATTTCAAAATATCTCTTCTGAGAATCAATTACCTGATTCTGATGAAAAATCATATGACAAATTAACCGAATCAGAAGATAAACCATATATTTTTAATGAATTTGAAAAAGATGAACTAGAAGATTCTAGTAATGATAAAATCGATAAAAGAAAAGAGCTGAAGGCTCGTAAGAAGGAGTTGAAAGATCGTAAGAAGGAGTTGAAGGCTCATGAAAAAGAGATAAGATTAAGACAGAAGAAACTTAAATCTTTAGAGAAAAAGTTTGGTTCTGATAAAAAAGATGAAGATATTGGAAAGAAAGTTGAAGGGGTTGATGTTGAAACAAAACCTAAGAAAATTAATTGGCTAGAGATTAAATCTCGTAAGAAACAAATTAAATATTGGGAGGAGGAGCTCAAATCTGATAATGAGGATGTTTTTGGTTCTGATTTGGATGGTGAGGATTTAGAGAAGGGTGATGTTGGTGTTGTTTCTGGGGATGAGGATGTTGATGTTAGTGGTGATGTTTTAGTTGTTGATGATGTTGATGATGTTGGTGTTGATAGTGAGGTTGAGGATGTTGGTGTTGTTGAGGAGTCTGGT
>CP070712.1:597490-618183 GCA_020350365.1 Thermoplasmatales archaeon
TCCACCATCCATAAGGGTCACGCCAATCTGATTCAAGTAGTATAATACCATCAGGTCCTAATAATTGAAAATCATCTAATACATTGACATCATACATTGTAACATTATGTGACCCATCTTCTTTTTCTTCCTTTAAAAATGGGAAACAAGTTCCTTTTGAAAAATTTCTTTCATCAATTAAATTGTTATCATTGTCATATATTTTTACATGTAAATACCATTTTGTAAAATTCTTCTTTAAATCAAGTTCTTCGATCCATGGGTCCGAATAGTAATCTGGATCTAAAATAAAATTATAAATATTCTGCCAGCTGTCTTTTTTCGTCCATTCACCTGTTATCTTATCAGTATGAACATTTTGAAGACCTATCTCTTGCATCCAATTGACAATAAGATCTCGGGCATAATGTTCACCCTGTGTACCAAAATCTCTACCCATTGGATACTTTTTAACAATATAACTTAAATTTTCAACAACTTTATAGATAAAATCAAAATCTAAGTTGGGTCCACCATAATCATTTATTGCTTTGCGTAAAGAAGTTGATATTGCAGTTTCAATAAATATATCTTGTTTGACAGAAGTAAGACATAAGAGAATAAGAATTAATAAACCTACTATTTTAATTTTATTTTTTCCTCTCATATTCAATACCATATTTTAGATTTTTTATTACATATCTAACATTAGGTTTAATAATATTTCTATAATTTATATTTATAAAATATTTTTATGATTTATTTATAGTTTAAACTATATTTGATGTATATTATTATTAATAGGAACTATCAAACTCTTATATTTATAGAATTAATGGAAAAATTTATATTTATTTATTTTATTCAAAATCCTGAAGTTAATTTATGGGAGGAAAGAATATGTATGTAAAAAAAATTAAAAGATTATTTTTGTATGGAATATTTATTTTGTTTATTGGAGCAGCCTTACTACCCTCAACAAGCTCAGTACCCAATCAAGAATCAGTAGTACTAGTTCTAAATAAAATTTGGATTGTAGATGATGATGGAAATGATTGTTATCCCCTTGTTCCTGATTTCGACGATATTCAACCTGCTGTCGATGCAGCAAATAATTCAGATGAAATCCATGTATATGCTGGAGAGTATAATAAAACTAGAATAAATAAGGAATTATTGCTATTTGGTGGTTTTAATGGTACATCATTAATCAATAATACAGATGAAGATGGAAACACAGTATCAATTACTGCAGAAAATGTTCTTTTTGATAGGTTTACAGTCATAAATAGTGGTGATGAAATGGATATTTTACCACCATTCAATCGGGATGCAGGTGTTCATGTAACTGCAAAAGGAGCTGTTATTACTAATAACACAATCATTAATAATAATGGTAATGGGATTTATTCATTAGTAGGTAGTGTAGAAATTAGAAATAATATATTAAATGACAATTCCTACGATGGTATCGGAATTTACGCGGAAGGCACATTATCATCCCCTTTGATCAGAAATAATGAGATTAAGGATAATGGATTGGATGGAATATATTGTTGGTTGGTTTATAAGCCAAGAATTTATTTCAATTATATCTCTGGAAATGGCTTTGATGCTGAGTACATGTGCGGTATTAAATTGCATAGAACTCGAGGAGGATTTGGTCGTACTGGGGAAATTCAACGTAATTGGATTATCAATAACAATGGTGATGGAATATATATTAAAAGATACTGCTTTTTTAACAAAATATGGGAAAACAACATTTCTGGGAATAGCAGACATGGAATCTATTTTGAGGATACTTCTATTTTAAATAATATATTTGAAAATGACTTTATTCAAAATGATGATAAATATGCATATACTCGAGGCTGTTTTATAAATCTATGGGATAAGAATTATTGGGATGATATAACTGGTCCTATTTATAGAATTCCAGGTAGATTGTTTGGTATTATCCCCACTTTCTTGGACTGGGATTTCAATCCAGCTGAAAAACCATATGATTACCCAATGCCTGAGACAGGTCCTATACCCAATTAAACCTTAAAATCTACTCATTATCTTTCTTTAAATGAAAAAAACATTCCTGATACAGCAGGTATCAACATTTTAACAATATAACCACATAATGAAATTACAAAGGCAACTTCTGCTTTTACTCCAAATGGCAGTAATAAAAACACAAATGTCCCTTCCCTTATCCCCAACCCTCCAACTGAAATGGGTAAAATACCATATACAATAACTGATAATGTATGCAACATTAAGAATGTTAAATATGGAATATCAACAGAGAATGCTTGTGCAATAATATACACCTGAGTCCCCAGTATTGCCCATGTAATAAAATCAAATAATATAGGAATAGAAATTTCCCTAATTTTGGGCATATCCTCATATAATAAATCAATTGATTGATCAATTCCTTCTCTATATTTTTTAGGAATTAAGGGTCTGAGAAAAATTTTAAAGAATCTACTGCCGCCACTTTTTTTCATAAAAATAACTAGCAGACTTGAATGGAGAATAAATAATAATATTATTATTGGTAACAATCCTGGATAAAAATCAATGAGGAAAATAGTTCCAACTAATCCTATGAAAATTCCTGTAATCAAAGCTGTTTCGATATCAATAATTGAATTAGCAAGGCATTTCCCGATAGATGCTTTAGATTTTTTTCTCATATAAAATATTCTTAGATGTAAACCAAGAGCACCGGGAGTTAAATTTCCATAGAAGATTCCAATCAAATAGATTTTTACCAAATCTAGATAGCCAATGTTTATTTTCATTTTATTACAAATAAAACTCCACTTGTAAGTATAAACAAATATTCTTAGAAAAACTATTAGAAGAGCAAGAATAAAATATTGAATGGGAATTGATAAAAAAGCATCTGCAATTTTTCCAAATCCGATATTATAAATAATATATACAAATATTGCAACGCCGATAATGGGTAGTAGTTTTGCAATTTTTTTAAGAGAATTTTTTTCCATAGAGAATAAAGGGTGTATAAATTGTTCAATTAATAATTTCCCCTAAATTTTTTTTATTCTAATTAATGATAATATTTTATCTTTTTTAGGTTAAGTTTGATATCTAGATCTAAGTAAGGTTCAATCAATTTTTCCGCAACAATAAATAAAGGTAATTCCTTATCCGGGCTTCATTGAAAACACGAATATTTGAAAAGGCAAAAAAATTTCTACCACTAATAGGAATTGTAATACTAATTATAATAACCCTTAATTTGGATGTTGAAAAGATAATTGATGCATTCTTACTTATAAATCCAATTTACATAATATTTGCATTATCCCTAACAATTCCGCGAGTTCTTATAAGGAATTATGGATGGCAATTAATACAAAAAGAACAGAAAATCAAGATTAGTTACTTTCAATCTCTGAAATGTTTTCTCATAGGGTATTTCTATGCGAGTTGGACACCTGGATTTGTTGGACAGTTAATGAGAGTACCATATATGAAAGAAAAAACTGGTGAACCATATGGTAAACTCTTTATAAACACCCTAATTGAGGTAACAGTTCGTCAAGTTGCAATATATTCAATGATTGTAATAGGATTATTATTAATTGTTGAAGAATTTTCAGACATTGAAATTACGAGAATTCTACCTTTTATTATTGCTTTATTAATCACAGTCCAAGCTGGTATTATATTATATTTCATTAAGAAGGAACGTGGGGAAAAAGTCTTAAATTTTTTTATAAAGTTTCTAGTTCCAAAGAAACTAAAGAATTCCTCATTTAAGTTTGTTGATACTTTCTATAAAGATTTCCCGAGAATCAGTCGTTTGATTATCCCCACATTTATTGGTTTGATTTCATGGATCATAATCTTTTCTCAAGAATATATCATTGTTTATGCATTAGGGGCAAATATTCCCTATCTTAGTTTTTTATTACTATATCCAGTTGCAAATATGGCTGGTTATATTCCTGTTACTTTTGCAGGTTTAGGTTTTCGTGAATTGACATCTATAATAATATTTTCGACACTTTTTGGAGTAGGAGAAGAAATGGTCCTGGTATTTACCCTACTTGGATTTATTATTACTGATGTTGTGACTGGTTTTGTTGGTTTCTTAGTATCTTTAACTGAAGCAAGAAAAACCGATATAATTGGCTTTAAAAAGATGTTAGAAAAAGATTAACAATTTTTTATCAGATAAAATGATTCCCATTTAGATGTTGGAAATGGATGATTTCCAATTTTATTTATAATCTTGATGTTATCATGTAGTTTAATGCAATCTTCTACTGCTTTACTTGCCCCATATATTTCTCTAACAATAATTTTGCAATTTAGTTTTGCTTCATTAAAAATATAATTTAAAATCTCGATTTTTGGAACTGAGCCACCTGATATTATAATTGTATCAAATTCCTTGATAGGATAATTTCTTCCATCTCCAATATTAATTGATATCTTATCCTGCAAATTTTTCTTATTAATTACTTTTTTAGCTTGTTTTATAGCTCTGGGATCTCTATCTATTCCAACAACCTTACTACCGTTTATTTGTGAAAGGGTGATTGCTGATACCGGATATGAACCACATCCTATGTGTAAGATATTATTTGACTCTGAAATGTTAAATAATTTGACTTCTCTTATATATTCCTTTGATATTGTATCTTCATATAATTTTGCAAATCTTTTTATTTTACAAGCAATAAAATCAATTGCTTTCCAAAAATAATTAAACCTTGAAATATTGAATCTAACTATAAATGAATATTTATAACTCTTACAATTTTTTTGAGAATCATTATTAATTTCCATTTTATTTCTTCTACCTAATTAACAATCATTAATTTACTTTAGAATTAAATAATTTTCTAATATATATTGGTTTTACCACAATTAATAAAAACATTTAATAATTATGGTATAAAAACTAAAAAAATCTGTTAAACATTATGTGATTTAAATGTCGGGCGAGGGCATTGGTTTTGGTAAGGCTATTTTATTTAATGAGCATTTTGTGGTATATGGAGTACCAGCTATTGTTTCTGCAATTGGAAAGTATACTATTGCTAAGGTAAATCCAAACAATAAAACTGGTTGGACACTTACAGACAATAGAAAAGCTACTCCAGATTATAAAGAGGATAAAATCGACCAGCAAAAAGATTCAATAAAACTAATTTTGAAAAAAATGAATATCGATCTATCAAAAGAGGGATTAGATATAGCACTTGATGGAACATTATACTGTGCAAGTGGTATAGGTGCCAGTGCTGCTTCTTGCGTAGCTATTGCTAGGGCTCTATCTGAACACTTTAATCTTAATTTATCAGATGAAGAAATAAATGAGATAGCTTTCGAAGGTGAAAAAGGATATCACGGAACTCCTTCTGGTATAGATAATACAGCTTCTACATTTGGTGGTCTTATCTGGTTTGAAAAGGGTGAAAATAAGATTATGGAAACAATCTCTATTCCAGCTCCCATTGAAATTGTGATGGGTAACACTGGAAAGGTTGCCAATACATCTGCAGCTGTTGAAGGAGTACGTAATAGAAAAGAAGAAAATCCTGAAAAATATAATGAAATATTTGATAGGGCCGAAAACATAGCATATCTAGCAAGAAATGCACTTAAAAATGAGGATCACAAAGAACTGGGTAAACTTATGAACGAAAACCATAAGCTTCTTCAACAAATTGAGGTTTCATCGAGAGAGCTTGATTTTCTTGTTAAACTTGCAAGAGATAATGGTGCAATAGGTGCAAAACTTACTGGTGGTGGACTTGGTGGCAATATAATTGCACTTACACCTGGAAAAAATTTACAAGAGGAAGTAGCAAATGCTATAGAAAAAGAAGGATTTCAAACTTTAAAAACAGTTATTGGTGCATCTAGAGAGAGGTAATTATTATGAATCTTCGTGATTTTCTTATAAAACTTGAAAAAGAAGATAAACTAGTTCGTATAAAAAAAGAAGTCACTGTAAAAAATGAGATTGCAGATGTCATTTATTCTTTAAATGAGCAACCTGTAATTTTTGATAATGTAAGAGATTATGATTTTCCAATTTTTGCAGGTATTACTTCAAATCGTGACATAATTGCTGATGGGCTTGGTACGATTAAAAATAAGCTTTTGTTTAAACTGGTGGATGCTCTTCGTAATCCAATAGAACCAGTTATTGTTGATAATGCTCCTTGTCAGGAAATTGTTATAAAAAATCCTGACATCAGCAAACTCCCACTCTTATATCATCTTGATGGTGATGGTGGTCGATATGCTACTGCAACAGTTGCTACAATAAAAGATCCTGAAAGTGGACGCAATGTTTCTTATCATCGATTAATGGAAATTGATAAGAATAAATTCACTGCTCGTCTCATACAAAAAAGACAGACTCGTACAACATATGATAAAATTGATGGAGATCTTGAGATGGCAGTATGTATAGGCAATTCAGTACCAGTAATGATTGCAGCCTCTTTAGGTCCTCCTTCTGGTGTTGATGAGTTTAGCATTGCAAACTCACTTGATAAAACTAATTTAGTAAAATGTATCACTAAAGATCTTGAGGTTCCTGCTGAATCTGAATTTGTTATAGAGGGCAGACTTACTAGGGATCTTGATCGTGAAGGACCATTTGTAGATCTTACTGAGACAAGAGATTTTGAAAGACAGGAACCTGTCTTTATTGTAGATTGTATAACTCATAGAAGAGATGCAATGTATCAAGCTTTACTACCTGGAAAATTTGAGCATAAACTACTTATGGGGATGCCTAAGGAGCCGACAATATTTGATGAAGTAAGTAAGGTTGCCGATTGTAAAAATGTTTATGTGACCATGGGTGGAGGTTCTTGGCTTCATGGTATCGTTCAAATTAAAAAGAAAAATCCTGATGATGGTAAAAAAGCAATAGAAGCTGCTTTTAATGGTCATAAAAGCATGAAACATGTCACAATCGTTGATGAAGATGTAGATATTTTTAATCCAAATGCTGTTGAATGGGCAATGGCCACTAGATTTCAGGGCGATAAAGATATGATTGTAAAACCTGATCAATCAGGTAGTTCTCTTGATCCGTCTGGCAAGCATGAACCTGGTAAGAAGACTCTTACAACCAAGATCGGGTTTGATGCAACTATTCCATCTGATGTTGATAAAAGTAAATATGAGGTTGTAAAGTATAGAGAAGTTGATTCAAATGATTACCTCCGGTGAGGGGAAATACAAGGTTTTTATAAAACAAATAAAAAATGGAGATGACCTCATTTATATTCTAGGAGGAGGAGAACGATCTCATATCGGCGGTGTTGTAATTTGTGAACCAGGTAAAAATACACATTCTATACGTTTAAAAGGTCATTATGATGATATTGTACTTCAACCAATTGCAGAAGCGGCATGTAAAAAATTTAAAACAAAAGTTGTTGCAATTGGTGGAGTTCATGTAGATAATGCTTCGCAAGAAGAAATAGATATATTGGTAAAGAATTGTAAGGAGTTATTAAAATGCATTTAACAAATGAGCAAGAAAAAATACTTGAAGGCGAAAAAGGTGATGTAATGGAGAGACTTTTCAGATTGCTAGTAAGATTAGGGGAAATCTATAGTGCAGATAGTATGATTCCTGTTGGGTCTGTTCAAGTTGCAGGTGTTTCCTATAAGTCAATCGGTGATCCTGGAATGGAATTTTTAGAGGATATTGCTTCAAAGGGAGCCAGAGTAAAAGTTCTAACATTTTTAAATCCCGCAGGGATGGATTTGGAAAACTGGAAGAACCTTGGCTTTCCAGAGGATTTTGCCAAGAACCAACTCAGGATTATGGATGCCTTTAAAAGAATGGGTATTGTTGTAACGTCTACTTGTACACCTTATCTTGCAGGAAATCTCCCTCGCTTTAGGGAGCATATCGCTTGGTCAGAGTCATCAGCGGTTTCGTTTTCAAATTCTGTTATTGGCGCAAGGACAAATAGAGAGGGAGGGCCTTCAGCCCTTGCTGCGGCAATCTGTGGTGTAACACCTAATTATGGTTTACATTTATGGGAAAATAGACAGCCGACAGTTAAAGTAAAAATTGAAACCGATCTTATATTTAATTCTGATTTTGGTGCTCTTGGATGGTACGTTGGTAAACAAGTTAAAAATAAAATCCCTTATTTTACTGGAATAAAAGACGCAAATACAGATCAACTCAAAGCACTAGGTGCCGCAATGGCTGCATCTGGTGCTGTTGCTTTATACCATATTGAGGGACTTACACCTGAAGCAGATAGCATAAAAAAAGATGGTCTGGAGACAATCTCTATTGGAAAATCTGAACTGAAGGAAAGTTATGATAAACTAAACACCGGTAAAACTCCAGATATTGTAATTTTTGGATGCCCACATGCATCTTTACGTGAGATTTCAACTGTTGCAGATAAACTCGAGGGTAAACATTTGAAAAAACCAGTTTGGATTTGCACCTCAAGAATGGTTAAAGAAGCAGCAGAAAGAATGGGTTATAATGAAATAATTGCAAAAGCAGGTGGAAGTATTGTTGCTGATACTTGTATGGTTGTCTCACCAATTGAAAAAATGGGATATAAAACAACAGGAGTAAACTCTGGAAAAGCAGCAAATTATTTACCTGGTTTTTGTAAACAAGAGGTATGTTTTGCAAATATAGATGATCTTGTGGAGGGTCAGTTATGAAAGGAAGGACTATCTCACCAGGAAAAGCAGAGGGTGAGGCATTGGTTACATCTGAACCTATTGGCTTTTACGGTGGTATTGATATCAATACAGGAATTGTTATTGAAAAAGGTCATCCTCTTGAAGGAAAATCTGTAATAGGAAAGATACTTGTATTTCCCTGTGGAAAGGGGTCAACTGTTGGTTCTTATGTAATATATGGACTTAAGAAAAATGATGTTGCTCCTGCAGGTATAATCAATAAGGAGACCGAAACTATTGTTGCAACTGGTGTGATTCTTGCAGGTATACCATGTGTAGATCAGATAGAAATTGAAAAAATAAAAAATGGTGATAAGATTTTTTTAGATGCAGATGAAGGCATTGTAGAATTGAAATAATCAAAACTTTCTCATGTTCCAGATACTTCCTATACCAGTCAGCTCAATTTCATGATCGCCATCTTCATCATTCCATGATATCTTTCCATCAATGGTGCTTAATCCTATTTTCATTCCAACATATGTTGGGAATTTCCATATTTTTTCATATGTGTTATCTGCTTCTATGTCTAAATCTAGACGGATATTATACTTCTTTAACAATATCTGAGAAATAGTATTTGGTTTTGCTCTGATATTAAGCTCAGATGGCATTTTTAAAAGTAAAAATATTCTATCTGATTTTCTAACAGTGATATCAAGATCCTCTAGTATGGTCAAAGTTTCTCCTTTATCTGTTGTAATAATAAGTGATGAGATTGGGTTAACTCTAGTTGTTCTTATTTCCAATAACTGGTTTCGCAGATAGTATTTGTTATACAAAATATTCCAACCATTATCTAATCTTATATGACACCAGTCCCATCCTTTTATTGCCCATTTTATAAATCCAATTGACCAAGAATGTTCATGATGGCCAATTCCTGATACTTCAAACTCTAATCCATTTAATTTTATGGTGCCAGAAACTTCGCACCCTGTAAACATATAGGTTGCAAGACTGCCTTCTCCTTTATCAATTACCCTGCTGCTATATAGCCAAAGTGGTGAAGATGGTGCAAAATAATCTAAATCAATTTCTATCTCATTTTCCTCATCAATTTCATTATCCTCTGCATGAACATGCCAAATTGGGGCTTCACCTTTAACCCATGAATCTTCAAATTTCAAATCAACCCCTGGTGTTGAGGCATCCAGTCCTGAGGTACCTAGTATACCAAGTCCTAATATTCCACCTCTCTTTTTATTTATCAATCCTCCATATTCCTTTCCATCTGGACTATGAAGTGTTATTACTAGAATATCCGGTTTTAATGTAAGTCTTAAATCTCCCCATGCCATATGACAAAAACCAATTGTTACAGACCAACCTGGTAACTCGCTTTCCTCATCAAAAATTACTGTATAATACCACCATTCTCTTGTGTTTAAGATATTATTGAAATGTGCACCTTCATCTTGTGGAGAGACATCTCTCAAATGACCAGTAATCATTGAATATGGTAGATTTTCAATTGGGGTGAACTTCCATATTGATAGGGTTGTATCTGTTGGAATATGTCTTATAGTTATTGTACCTTCACACTGTGTAATTAAATCTCCTTCGATAACATATTTTCCAAGTTCCGATGTATCACAATCACCTATTATTTCTATATCTATCCACAATACTTCATCGGATAATGATACAACTGTTAAGGTCTTTTCTTGATCGTCTTTTTTAAATTGAATATCTGGAATATCTGGTCCATCGGAATCAAATATATAACCTAACCTATAGAATATAAAGCCAGCTATGATTATCATAGCTATTATGATTATTGCATCAATCTTTCTTGTTCTAATACTCATTTTAACCGCTGGTATTATGTTTTTAATAAAATATTTCTATAAATTATATTATTAAATGTTGTTTTACAACTCTTACCTGAATCAAAATCTGAAAAATTGGAAAGATATTTTAGGAAACTAAGCGTTACCCTTTTTTTAAAAAGATTTAATAATTAGAGAAGAGGGGATTGTAATTTATGGGTATAAATTCTACTAAAGCAGAACTGATTCTTGAAGATGGTTCTATTTTTTATGGTTGCTCTTTTGGCTCTAAAAAATCTGTAACTGGTGAAGTAGTCTTTAATACTGGAATGGTAGGATATCCTGAGAGTTTAACTGATGCATCCTATAGAGGCCAAATCTTGGTTTTAACTTATCCTCTAATAGGTAATTATGGTGTTCCAGGTTATGAAAAAGAAGACAATCTATTGAAATATTTTGAATCTGATAGAATACAGGTTCAAGGTTTGATTATAACTGATTATTCTTATAATTATTCTCACTGGAACGCAAAAAAATCTTTGTCCGAATGGTTAAACGAGCATAGTATACCTGCTATTTATGGAATAGATACAAGAGAGCTAACTAAAAAACTAAGAAAAAAAGGAACTATGATTGGAAAGATTGAATGCAATAATGAAAATGTATCTTTTGAAGATCCAAATAAAAGAAATTTAATGACCGAAGTTAGCATCGATAAACCCATCATTTATAAAAAAGGAAAAAAGAAAATAATTCTCATTGATTGTGGCACAAAAAACAATATTATAAGAGCTTTTCTTAGGAGGGGATTCACAGTAATCCGTGTACCATGGGATTATTATTTTTTAGATAAAAAAGCAGATGGTATTATAATTTCCAATGGCCCGGGAAATCCTAAAAAATGCATTCAAACAATTAAGAATGTAAAAGAAGCTTTATCAAATAATATTCCAATTTTGGGTATTTGTCTCGGGTCTCAGATTTTAGCACTTGCAACAGGTGCTAATACCTACAAGTTGAAATATGGACATAGAGGTCATAATCAACCATGTGTTGAGACTGGAACAAAAAGATGTTACATAACGTCTCAAAATCATGGCTATGCTGTTGATGCAGAAACCTTACCTGAGGACTGGCGTGAGTGGTTTTACAATAACAATGATGGTACAAATGAGGGTATAATCCATATTTCAAAACCCTTTTTTGGAACCCAGTTTCATCCAGAAGCTTCTCCAGGTCCAGATGACACTGAATTTTTATTTGATATGTTTGTCCGGTCGATAAAATGATAAATAGAAAAGTTAAAAAGATTAAAAAAATCCTAATATTGGGATCGGGAGCAATTAGGATTGGTCAAGCAGGTGAGTTTGATTATTCTGGTAGCCAAGCAATAAAAGCATTAAAGGAAGAAGGAATTAAAACGATCCTTGTCAATCCAAATATTGCAACCATTCAAACTTCTGACTATTTAGCTGATAAAGTATATTTCTTACCTTTAGATGTTTCTTTTGTTGAGAAGGTCATTAAGAAGGAAAAACCTGATGGAATTTTACTGGGATTTGGAGGTCAGACGGCATTAAATGTAGGAGTAACTTTAGCAAAAAAGGGTATTTTAAAAAAATATAATGTAGATGTTCTAGGAACTCCAATTGAATCTATATTGAGTACTGAAGATAGGGATATTTTTGTCAAAAAAATTAAAGAAATCAACCTTAAAGTTCCCTTATCAAAAGCCGTAACAGATGTTGATCAAGCAGTAGAGGTTGCACAGAAAATTGGCTATCCTGTAATGTGCAGGATAGCATATGCCCTAGGTGGTTTAGGATCAGGAGTAGCATACAATAAAAAACAATTAATTGAGATAACGAAAAAGGCTTTTTCCTTTACTAATCAAATTTTAATAGAAGAATATCTTAGTGGTTGGAAAGAGCTTGAATATGAAGTTGTAAGAGATCAGTATAATAATTGCATTGTGGTTTGTTCTATGGAAAATTTTGATCCAATGGGCATTCATACTGGAGAAAGTATCGTTGTTGCACCTGTTCAAACCTTAACCTCTTCTGAAAATTTTAAACTAAGATCTATTGCTATCCAAGTTATTAGACATCTTAATGTTATTGGTGAATGTAATATTCAATTCGCTCTTGATCCAAAATCGGAAGATTATAGAATAATTGAGGTAAATGCAAGACTTAGTAGAAGTTCGGCATTAGCATCAAAAGCTACAGGTTATCCATTGGCATTTATTGCATCAAAACTTGCATTGGGTTATAGCCTTACAGAAATTGAAAATATTATTACTAAGGAAACATCAGCTTGTTTTGAACCAGCTTTAGATTATGTAGTATTGAAGTTTCCCAGATGGGATTTACAAAAATTCCGAAAAGTAAGTTCTAGTATTGGATCTGAGATGAAATCTGTTGGAGAAGTAATGGCAATTGCTAGGACTTATGAGGAAGCGTTGCAAAAAGCAATAAGAATGCTTGATGTTGGAATGAAAGGTCTTGTTTGTAATGATTTAATTTTTAAGGATTTAGAAAAAGAACTAAAAGAACCAACTGATAAAAGAATGTTTGCAATTACTGAAGCAATTAGAAAAGGATTTTCTATTGAAAAGGTTAATGAACTTACAAAAGTGGATCGTTGGTTCTTATACAAGATAAAAAATATAGTAGATATCGAAAAGAAATTAAATTGTTGCAATTCTCAAAATTTATCATTATCATTATTGAAGGAAGCTAAACAAAGAGGTTTTTCAGACCTTCAAATTGCATTGTTAACCAAATGTAAGGAACAAGACATTAGAAATAAAAGAAGGAAACTAGGAATAGTACCTTTTGTAAAACAAATTGATACACTTGCAGCGGAGTACCCTGCTAAAACAAATTATCTTTATTTAACCTATAATGGTAGTTTTGATGATATAAGGTTTAAGGATAAAAATCAAGTCATTGTTTTGGGTGGGGGAGCATATAGAATTGGTTCTTCTGTTGAGTTTGATTGGTGTTGTGTTAATTCAATATCAACATTGAGGAATTTGAAGTATAAAACAATCATGATTAATTGTAATCCTGAAACAGTCAGTACCGATTATGATACTTGTGATAAGTTGTATTTTGATGAACTCACATTTGAAAGGGTTTTGGATATTTGTGATAAAGAAAATCCTCTAGGAGTAATTGTGTCCATGGGCGGTCAGATCCCAAATAATCTGGCTTTGCCGTTGCATAAGTCCAATGTTAAAATACTTGGCACTTCTCCAATTAAGATTGATAATGCTGAAGATAGACATAAGTTTTCTAAGTTACTTGATGACCTTGGTATTGATCAGCCTAAATGGAAGGAATTAAGCAGTATGGATTCAGCAAAAGAATTTGCTAGAAAGGTTGGATATCCTGTACTTGTAAGACCAAGCTATGTGCTTTCAGGTGCAGCAATGAGCATTGCTCTTAGTGAAGATGAGTTAGAAAAATATCTTAAGAAGGCTTCTGAAATTAATAAAAAGCATCCCGTTGTTATTAGCAAGTTTATAACTGGTGCTAAAGAAATTGAAATTGATGCTGTTTCAAAAAAAGGCTTTCTTTTTTGTTATGCTATATCTGAACATGTTGAAAACGCTGGTGTTCACTCTGGTGATGCAACGTTGGTGCTACCTCCACAAAGAACCTATTTAGAGACTATGAGACGTATAAAAATAATTGCTAAAAAAATTGCTAAATCTTTGAATATTACCGGCCCATTTAATATTCAATTTATAGCAAAAGATAACGATGTAAAAGTAATTGAATGCAATTTGAGAGCATCAAGAAGCTTTCCCTTTGCTTCAAAAGTTTTTAAGATTAATTTTATTGATTTAGCTACAAAGATAATAATGGGTAAACAGGTGGATAATATAGATAAATCGTCATTTGATCTTGATTATGTTGGAATAAAGGCGCCTCAATTCTCTTTTACAAGATTAAAAGGATCTGACCCGATTTTAGGTGTAGAGATGTCTTCTACTGGAGAGGTTGCTTGCATAGGTGATGATTTTAATGAAGCATTTATCAAAAGCTTGATATCTGTAGGATTTAAACCTCCACAAAAAACAATTTTACTTTCAACTGGTCCTATTGATAGTAAAATGGAATTTTTACAGAGTACTAGAAAGTTAAGTGAACTAGGTTACAAATTTTTTGCTACAAAGGGTACGGCTGATTTTATGAGGGAAAATGGCATTGAGGCAGAAACTTTACATTGGCCTTTAGACCAAAAAGAGCCGAACACCTTGACTTATATTGCAGATAAGAAAATTGATTTAGTAATAAACATACCTAAAAATATTGAAAAGGAAGAACTTGACAATGACTATCTTATTAGAAGAAAAGCCATTGATTTTGATGTATCGTTAATTACAAACCTGCAACTTGCGAAAAGATTTGTTGATTCTATTTCCAGAGTTTCAACTGATAATATTGAGGTTAAAAGCTGGGATGAATATTATTAATATGGTTCAATTTTTAATTTTAAAGTATAAATGTAGATAGCGTACGATGTGCACAACCTCATACATATTCAAATGCGAAAAAAGCACTTAAACACATTTTTAATCTATCTTTTATCAACAGTTTGGGAAGGGATGAAGCCCATATTTTAAAATTTGAGAAAAACCCATCCAATTACCCCCTCAAAATTCACCTCTTCTCCCCTCCCATTATGTTGTTTTATTCTATTGTTCATTTATTGATGTAATTTTAGCAAATATTACCTTTTTCAGAATGACATAATTTACCAAAACATTTATATAACATTGATAACAAGATATAACATAAGGATTGGTGGGAGTTAATGAGAATTGTTAGTGAAGTCCATAACAAACAAGAATTCGAAGAAATGAAAATGGTTTTGGAAATCTTCATAATTAATGATAGAATCAAACAGTTGTTAGAAATGGAATAATCCAACATTTCTTTGAAATTTTTTTATCTTTTTATCCTTACTTTATGAGAATGTTAATAATATTGTTGTAGATTACAGACCAAATATTCTAAGGAATAAATTATGGTTGAGAAAAGTGATGTAGAAAAAGTTTTTTTTAAGGAGTTACAATGGATTAAAGATGAAGTTTTGAGAAATAAAGTAATAAATGTATGGAAGGAAGCAGCTAATCGTGGAAACTGGAAAACTTTAGATGATGCTCCTTTTACTCTTCTTATTAAAGATTCTGGAAAACTTATCGATCATACAAAAAGAGTTACAAATCTTGTAAAGGTTATATGTGACCAAAGAACGGAAGATTTGAACCTTGATTTTTTGATTGCTGGCGCTCTTCTTCATGATGTAGGAAAGCTCCTAGAATATGAAAAAAAAGATGGTGAATTTGTAATAGGAAATTTTGGTAAGAAATTTCGCCATCCTTTTTCAGGTGCATTACTTGCAAAAGAAATAGGTCTACCTGATGGGGTTATATTGATAATTTATTCTCATTCTTATGAGGGGGATAGGATTAAGAGATCTCCTGAGGCAATAATTGTTAATCATTGTGATTTTATAGATTTTGAAATTAAAAAATCCTTTCAATAATTGGAGAAGATAAAGCGTGGGTAAAACCATAATTCAAAAGATATTTGAGAACCATTCAAAACAATCTGCTAATGTTGGAGATATTATTGATATTGATATAGATGTTCGGGTTGCACGCGATTTTGGTGGGGTAAATGTTGTAAAGAATCTAGAGCAGAATAATTTAACATTGGATGATCCAAAAAAGACATTTTTCACACTTGATTGTAATCCAAGTGGTAGCGATCAGAAATATGCAACCAATCAACACATTTGTAGGATTTTTGCAAGAAAAAACAATGTAAAAATTTTTGACATTAACAGTGGAATTGGCACTCATATAATGATTGATGAAGGAATTGCTAAACCAGGTGATACTTTTGTATCTACTGATTCGCATGCAAATATTCTTGGTGCAATTGGCGTCTTTGGTCAGGGAATGGGTGATAAGGATATAGCTCATGCATTTGCTTATGGGAATGTTTGGTTCAAGGTTCCTCCAACGATTAAAATATTACTTAAGGGCAGACCTTCAAAACTTGCATCTCCAAAGGATGTAGCACTTAAACTATTGCAGGAGTTTGGAGCAAATGGACTTTTAGGTTATGCTGCAGAAATTTATGGTGATTATGCTGATTTATTGCCGCTTGATGCAAGAATCACCATTGCATCGATGGCAACTGAGATGGGTGGAATAATTATCTTTTTTCCTTTGAAAAAAAGGATTACTGCAGATTCAGATGCAAATTATGAAGCGGTTGTTGATATTGATATTGAAGGTCTTAAACCACTGATTTCTCTTCCGGGTCATCCAGAAAATGTGTTAAACATTAATAAGCTGGATAAAATAAAGATTGATTCTGGTTTTATTGGTTCTTGTACAAATGGTCGTATATCAGATATGAGAGCTGCTGCCAAGGCCTTAAAGGGCAGAAAGATTGCTGCAGGTAGGGTTCTAAAAATTGTTCCTTCCACTGATAAAATCTGGAAGAAATGTCTAGATGAGGGTTTAATTAAAATTTTCAAGGAGACAGGTGCTCTTGTTGGTTCTGCTGGATGTGCTGGATGTGCAGCCGGTCAAATAGGACAAACAGGCACTGGTGAGATAGCAATATCATCAGGCAATCGAAATTTTGTTGGAAAACAAGGCAAGGGAGATACTTATCTTGCTAGTCCGGAAACTGTTGCAGCCTCTCTTATTGCAGGATTTATTACTACTGTAGATAATATTCCAAAAGAACCTGCTTCTCAAAATATCCCAGAAGCATCTCATAGAATATCAGAAATTAAAAAAGATGTAATAATATCTCGACTAACAAACGCTGAAGGAAAAGCTTGGGTAATAAAAAAGGATAATATTGACACAGATATGATTTTTCATAATAGATATCTGTCAATAACTGACATAAACGAGATGGGTCAATACACTTTTGATAATCTTAAAGGCTATGAAAATTTCTCAAAATCTGCAAAACCTGGTGATATTATAATTGCTGGTAAAAACTTTGGAGCAGGAAGCTCAAGACAGCAGGCTGTAGATTGTTTTAAATCTTTAAAAATTAGTGTAATTATTGCTGAATCATTTGGAGCAATTTATGAAAGAAATGCAATTAATAGTGCCATGCCAATACTTAGTGCAAAAGATATCACAAGTAAAATAGAACAGGGAGATGAGCTGAAGGTTGACTATACAACAGGTAAAATAATAAACAAAACAAAAAACAAAGAAATAATTGTTAAACCTTTTTCAAAATCGCAACTTGAAATTTATAAACTTGGTGGAATATTAAAAAAATAAAAAGGAAAAATAAATTTTTAATAATTATTGAATTTTTTTGCAACTTTTTTATAAGCATCTCTGAAGGGAATTCCCTGTTTAACGAGATCATAGACAATATCTGTAGCGTACAGCTCTTCAGTCATTGCCTCTTTACATTTCTTTTTATCTATATCAATATGAGCTAATACAATATTTATTGCCTGCAAGCTATCAATTGTAATTTCAAATCCTTTTATTATGGGTTCTTTGATTAATTGTAGGTCCCGATTATATCCTGAAATGAGATTTGAAATAATACTTTTTATCTCATACTCAAAACTTATAATTTTATGATAGTTTGCTCTAATTATTTCCAAAACATCCGGATTCTTTTTATGTGGCATTATTGAACTTCCGGTGCATATCTCTGAAGATAACTTCATATAACCGATTTCTGGCATACTAAAAAAAATTATATCCACTGACATCTTGTTTAGATCTATCAGTATCTGAGTAAGTCCATGAATTATAGATGATTCGAATTTTCCCCTGCTGTTTTGAACATATATAGGATTTTTTTGTATTTTTGAGAAACCTAACAGATTTGCAGTAACTTCCCTGTCAATTTCAATTGGAAGGCCATAACCGGCCCCAGTTCCCAAAGGTGATTGGTCTATTAGTTTAAAAATTGCATTTAATAACGTTTTATTATCCTTCATTGATTCTACATATGCATCAATCCATAGACCAATAGATGAAGGCATAGCTTTTCGCATATGTGTATAACCTGGTAATTCAATTTTACCATATTTTCTTTTGAATAAAGCCATTGTTTTTATCAGATTATCTACATTGTTTATTACTGATTTTATTTCATCTTTATAAAATAATCTTAAAGCTATAAGAACTTGATCATTTCTTGACCTGGCAGTGTGAATTTTTTTTCCAACATCACCCAATTTTTCTATTATATAATTCTCAATAGCTGTATGACAATCTTCATCCTTTTTTTTAATTTGGAATTTTTTATTGTCATCAAGCTTCCTTATTAAAGATAAAACTTCGAGTAGCTTGTCACATTCGGTTTTTGTAAGAACTCCAATTTTTTTTAGCATTTTTGCATGAGCAATTGATGCTATACAGTCATATTTAACAAGCTTTTGATCAAGTATATAATCATTGCCAACGGTGAATTTTTCAATCTGTTCATTCAACTTGTAATTTTGTCCCCATAGTTTCATTCTTTGCACCTAAATTTTTATATTTAAGTCCTGTAATTTTTATAAAGCCAGCAGCATCCTTTTGATTGTAACCTCCCTCAATATCCATACTTGACAAATCTTCATTGTAAAGTGAATATTTTGATTTGCGTCCATTCACAATAATATTTCCTTTGTAGAGAGTCAGATATACTTCTCCTGTTACATTTTCTTGACTTTTGTTAATTGCAGACATTAGCATTTCCATTTCAGGTGAGAACCAAAAACCATTGTAGATTAGCTTGGCTATTATTGGTGCAAAATGCTCCTTTAGATGAATAACATCTTTATCAAGAGTGATACTCTCAAGATCCTGATGTGCTTTGTAAAGTATTGTCCCTGCTGGTGTTTCGTATACCCCACGAGATTTTATCCCAACAAAACGGTTCTCGACAATATCAATTCGTCCGATTCCATTTTCTCCTGCAACTTTATTTAGATAATTAAACAAATTTAGAGAACCTTTAATTTCTATGTTCTCTGTTTTGTTTATGATTTTTGATGGAATACCTCTTGTAAATTCGATTATGATTTCAATTTCTTTATCTGGGGCATTTTTTGGAGATTTTGTAAGTTTGAACATGTTCTCATTTGGTTTAAAACTGGTATTTTCCAAAATTCCAGATTCATAGCTTATATGTAATAAATTTTCATCTGTACTATATGGTTTTTTCAATGAAACATCAATAGGAATTTTTTCCTTTTTAGCATAATTAATTAAATCTTTCCTTCCTTTAAATTCTGAAAGCCAATCATCTTCTTTCCATGGACTTATTATTTTAACATCTGGTAAAAATTTCATCCATGTAAGTTCGAACCTAACCTGATCATTTCCTTTTCCAGTACAACCATGAGCAAGAATTTTTGTATTTTCTTTTAATGCAATATCTACTTGCTTTTTGGCAATAATTGGCCTTGCAATAGCTGTTCCAAGTAAATATTTACTTTCATAAATTGCATTTGTCTTAAACATCTCAAATATATATTTTTCAACAAATTCTTTTTTTAAATCTTCAACATAAACTTTTGATGCTCCAGACATTATCGCCTTTTCATTAATTTTATTAAAATCATCGTCTTGACCTACATCTGCAATGAATGCTATTACGTTATAACCTTTGTTGACTAACCATTTTAACATAACAGAAGTATCAAGTCCTCCACTGTATGCCAGTACTACTTTTTCCTTCATTTTGATCGCTAACGAGTAAATAAAGAAAATTATTTAATCTAAATAGTAAATTTTATAATATAATGATTCATTTTTGCTCTATATGAGTCAAAATAAATACATCATTTCAAAGGAAGTAAAGATATATCTTATGCGTAAACCATATGTACTTGAAGCCCTAGAACAAGAAATCATAAATTACAGTGCTCTTGCAAGAAAAATCTCAAAGGATCTGGGTGATGTAAATTTTGAAGCAGTAAAAACAACGATTATTCGTATAGCCAATGATTTAAGAAATAAAAAAAAGCATAGAGAATTAAAAATAATTAAGCTATTAAAAAAGGCTGATTTTTCAATAAATAATAAAATTGCAACAATCCATCATGTATCTCCACTTAATATCGAATCTATTGCTTTTTCAAAAACACCCAGTGGATACATGTATTTTGTAAAAGAAAGCGTTGCTGAGAAATCAAGTTTTAAAA
>CP070712.1:618283-638495 GCA_020350365.1 Thermoplasmatales archaeon
AGAAGTCCTGCAGCAGATAGACCACCAAATCCTGAACCTATTACTATTACCTTTTTCCTCCCCATTTTCATTCTCCTAAATGTTTAATCTCATATTCTGAATATTTTTATAATTTATTGTTTTTTTGTTATCCATTTTCCTTTGAAATAGAGATAAACCATTAAATAAAATGAAAGCATGGAATAATTATAAAAGAAATCTTCAAATGGTATTGTAATAAATCTTCCATTCCATGCTCCATATCCACCCCAAATTGCTTCTGGATTATATCCAACTACAATAAGTGAGGTTAAAAAATAATTGAATATTATAAATGGAATAAATGACAATATGATATAAAACCAATAATTTCTTGATTTTAACATATTTGGGTATAACATAGAAGCAAGAATGAAAAACAAAGCACAAGAAAACATTGAGAGAATGGTATAATCCTGATTTCTAAAAATTATTCCAATTATAATAAATATTCCTGCAATTGTAAGATAAAACCATTTGTTAAATGGTAATTTTTTATCTTTTATGAAATAAACTAAATTTTCATATATAAATATGCAAGCAAAAGGAACAACAATAAAGAAAAGAATTTCTTCTATAGGCAGGCCAAATAATTCAACTCCAATTAAGAATTCCTCTTCAAACCACCAATCCCCTCTCCATGTTACTAATATATCCCAAACAATATAAGACAATCCAACAATCAATATTGATGCTGCTAGTGGTTTGAAGAATTTATAATACTTAAATTTCCATTTAAATGTAAATAGTAACGGAAAAAAGATTATTAAAAAATCTAATATTAAATAGTCCAATTCTATCATTTTTTCACATTTAATTTGGATATAAAATTTATATTAAAGGTTTTCCAGGATATTATAAGAAATATATTTATACTATTTAAATGATAAAAAAATTTAATAAAAATGAATATTAAATTTACAAAAGCAAGAATAATTAAATTATTTACAATATCTTTACTAATTTTAAATTTAGTAGTAGCAGTTATTATCTTTATTGATATTCAATTAATAAAAGCACCAAAAACTGAAGTATTTGTTAATATTCTTGAAGTAACATCAGAAGAAATAATACTTGAAACTACAATTAAAATGTCAAATCCAAATAGTTTTGAGGTTTCTTTTGAGGAACTATTATTAAAAACTTCTACAAAAGATGATAAAAAAATTGGAGAAATAATATTTGATGAAGGAAAAATTCCATCGTATAATACAAAGATTTTTTATTCAAAAGACAAAATTTATTTTCAAGAGGAAGGAGACTTTTCAATTATAAAAAATAAAATTACAGGAAAAATTGGAGTATCATTTCTAGGTTTTATTAAAAAGACAATACCTCTTGAAGTATCAGTTATTGCTTCTGTAAAAGAAATAATTGATAGTTTAGACATTCCTGATATAAATATGGAACTTGGTTTTGAAAATATTACTCAGGAAGGAATCGAATTTATCGTAAACGTTGAAATTTTTAATCCAACAAAAATTGAATTTGGAATTGATGAGTTCTCAATTATTGCTAAAACAGAAGAAGATATAGAAGTTGGCAGATTAGTAATATTTGGAGACATTGTTGGACCAGAAGAATACGCAATTTTTACATCGAAAGGAAGTCTAAACTATAATGCATTTGATTCTGAGAAGATAAAATTTACAATTAATGGAATTGCTCGTGGTAAAATAGGCGGTCTTGAGAAGAAAGTAAATATTTCAACAGATACTGAATTGATAATACCAGATATTTCTGAATTTATTTTTAAAAATCAACCAATTGAGTTTCAAATCCCAGTTCAATTTAAATTAAGATTAAAAGGGATTATCTCCATGATTAGTTTTAAGATTTATAATCCTAGTCAAATACCTCTTGAAGGCAGAGATCTTTCCTGTTGTATATTTAGAGTGGATGGAAATAAAAAAACATTACTTGGTGAAGCTGAAATGGATCCATGTATAATTGCCCCAAAGGAAAGGATTTGTGTAAATACAGAGATTGTAATACCATATAGAACCTTTTTATTTTCTGGTTCTTTTAAGTTAATACCAGATTGGATTGTATTAAATATTAATGGTCATTTTTCAATCGCTGGAACTCGCCAGGAATTTCCAATTTCATTAAATGCTTATGTCGATCCAACACTGTTTAGAAATAAAGAACAAGTTTGATTAATAGATTTTTAAAATTTACATTTTAAAATTGTTTTCTATATAGTATATTTCTAATAGGTTTTTATACAATAACTTTATTTTCCATTGGGTGAGTTTATGAATTACGTGATAGTTTATTGGTCTAGATATGGTCATAACAGGAAAATTGTAAATTATCTTTCAGAAAAATTAAAGGAGAAAAATGCAGAAACAAAGATTTTTACAACTGATGAGGCAAATCCAACTGAACTACCAGAAGCAGATTTATATGTATTTTCAGCTGCAGCTGAGGCATTCAATCTCCAAAAGAATATGAGGTCATTTATGAAAAATCTTGAAGGAACGAATGGAAAAAAATATGGAATTATTAATACTCATGGAATGGACAAAAACAGACTTCAAAAAATGGAGAAACTTCTTTCAAAAAAGAATATGATCAAAGTTGCAGAGGTAGATTTCAAAGTGGGAAAGAATATTACTTCTGGAAATGCTTTAATGGACGGTTGGGAAGCTAAAGTAGATCAGTTTGCTGAAAAATTATAATCCTTGTAATTTTCCCAATCAATAAATTTTTATTTTTTATAACGATCGGACAATTTGTGGAAGTTCTGAGGGTTCATATAAACCTTGCAAATTTCTTTTATTTATTGACCAGGGATCAATTAGATTTAAAAAGACTGTTGAAATGATCTGAGAAATTAATGGTTTTACTTTCCATTCATATACAATAAAAGGATTTTTTAAAAGTTGTTCTGCAGTCCATTGATACATATCCATTGCAGTTTTTACAGAGATAAGATATCTTTTTGGCATATAATGATAGCCTTTTTCTGCTGTTTCTAACCAATAACAGAATCTTTTGATATGTGTTTTCATGAGATTTGAAAAATTTTCAGGATGCTGTTTAATATAATTATATTCTAGGTTTCTTAATCCATGTTCTTTAAGGTCGTCATTAGGTATATATGAACGGCCTAGCATGATATCTTCTGCAATATCTCTAAGAGCGTTTATACACTGCATTGACCTTCCAAGAAATCTTGCATATGGGTATGCATCTTTATGGATTCCTAAGATATTAGTCATATAAAGTCCCATTACCTCTGCAGCACCATATACATATTTTAAGAGTTCTTCTAATGTTTCATAGGTTTTTTTTGTTAAATCCATCTCCATAGATTCTAGGAATGAATCTGTCCAGGTTGAATCAAAACTTCTCCTATGCTCCAAATCCACAAATGAATCTATTACAATATCTCCAGATTTTTTTCCAGCTTTAGCTTGTTCGTATTTTTGCTTGAACCAATAAAATCCTTCCTTATTTTGAGGGATCTTATCAACAAGATCATCTGCTCTTCTTACGAAGGCATAACAGATAAAAACATCATTGCGTATCTTTTTAGGGAAAAAAAGACTGCTATAAAACATTGTTCGGCTTCCCTTATGAAAGATAGAGTAAATCGTTTTGTTAATCATTTTTAGCCATTCCTTTAGATAAAATTGTTTATAAAATCTTGAAACAATGTTAATCTATTTTTACCTCTCAATTTTATAATTTACATATTATAACTTAATGATATTTAAATATATATGTACAAACATTGTCAAAAATATCATCTTGATGCATTTTATTTTTAATTTGTTCGAATTTTAAGGTATCTATTGAGGTTTAAAATCTGAGTTAGCGTTTACATAGCTCCATGTAATATGAAAGCTATATTACAAATTAAAAAAATTTTGGATAACAATATAGATTTTGGTTTAAAAATAAAAAAAGAAAGATGTAGATTATTATGGTAAAGTATACGAATCAGGATTATCTACATCCATATCACTATCATAAATATATGTTGCATGAGTCATATCTGTAACTAATGCAGTATATGTTCCTGATGGAGCTCTTGATAAATAAAACGTAACCGTACCATCTGATAGTGTTGTTCCTTCAAAGTTCCAGTTGGGTACTCCATCTAGCGAAAGTGTACCCGCAACATCTGCATTTTCAACTACAGCATCGTTTTCGTCTCCATATCCATTGTCATTGGAATCCCATTGTACAGTAATAGTCATATAAAGTGTTTTGAACCTACCCTTTACAGTATAGCTCCAAGAAATATCCCATACATACATGTAATATTCTGGTGTTTCATCTTCTGTTGTAAATGACCAAGTATCTGAAACAGTTGTATACTCTCCATCGGTTGCCTTAGCATACCAATTGTAAGTTGTCAAGTAATCAAGACCAGACCATACAATAGAGGCTCTATCTCCGCTAGCAACATTGTAATCTGTTCCTATTGAAAGACCTGTATCATAATCAAAAAATGTTACGTCCATATTATCTAAATCTGGATCAGAAACAAAAACAGATAGTGTTGGATTAATATCAACATTAGTTTCACCATTTGTAGGATCTGGGTTAGTTGGTGCATTTGGTGGTTGATTAGGTCCAATTGCTTGGATGTTTTCAGTATCAGTACCTGATGCTCCTTCGTTATCCCAAACAGTTAGTTCTGCTGTGTAATAACCTGGATCATTGTAAGTATGTGATTG
Organism: Thermoplasmatales archaeon; assembly: GCA_020350365.1. Classification (GTDB taxonomy): domain Archaea; phylum Thermoplasmatota; class E2; order DHVEG-1; family DHVEG-1; genus SG8-52-3. The sequence continues at coordinate 622,996 of CP070712.1, forward strand.
ACTTGAAGGCGGATCTCCGGTTCCCGAATACTCTGCACTACCATCATTATCTATATCTAATTCCCAAGAATCAATGGAGCCGTCTGGATCATTTGCTGTCATTGAAAAAACAACTTCCAGTGGTGCATCTCCAGATGTTGGATTTCCAATCAAAGTACAAGTAGGTGGTTGATTTGAACTTATTGGATAATCCCATCCAATAGCATCAAACATTGTCACATCAGGTGTTTTATAAAAATCTGGATAAAATGTTACTCCATATGAAAAAGCTGGCTGCATAATTGCATTAACATATCCCTGGCGAAAGTGGGATGCTTGATCTGGAGAGCCATCAGCCATCTCATATTCAACAGAAATTAGATCAGAATTATGGTCATTGTCTGGAACGCCTTTATCTACAAGTCTGGCTGTCGTCTCAAATTCTTCGAGTGTATCTGGATTATAGTCACCTGTTCCATCACTTTTTTGAAAGCGATAAATATCAAGAGTTTCCATATCATAAGTTCTAAAATCAGCACCTGAGGTGAATCCTAATACATGTCCTACTTCATGCGCGACAACGGATTGGAAACAATAGTAGCGACTGGTTATTCCATCACTTGGATCCCAATCCCATGATATTCTATTGTTAAATGTCATATCTGCTGCTGCACCGGAAACAGTCCCAATAGCAGCGTTATAGTTTGCTTTTGTAAGAAAACATCTATCTTCATTTGTTTCAGTTGGGCTTGCTCCATCATAACGAACCGATATCGTACTACCATCTGGAATATAGTTTTGAATTGTATCATCATTATCCATATCATTTACTAAACCGGTTTGAGTATTAGACCATGAACTTTCTGCATAGTTACATGATGTTCCTCCTAGAGTTCGTGGAAACATTTTTGCAAACTGAACATTAATTTCTACATATATTGAATCTGCAAAAATGCCTTCAATATATTGAGCAACAGCTTCAAGAGCTGCAACTGCTCCAGCAGGTGGATTTGAAACAACAAATACTATATCTAGTCCACTATCAATTGGATTTGATGCTCCAACTCCAACATAAGTCTTATCAGCATCAGCATCAAATTTTTCACGAGCTGATAAAATCATCTTTTTAAATTCAGCTTTTGTCATATCACCAGGTTTGCTACCCACCATCAGATGGGTCACGGATTCTGTATTAATTTGTACTATTGAACCATCTGCATATAAAATGCTTTCCTGAGTAGGACCAGGCTCAACAAAAATAAATGATTCATCTTTGTTTTTTTGCTTTGACATTACATTTGTTGGTAATATTGACATAATTAACAAAGAAAAAACTATTATCAAAATTACCATTCGATTCAATATTTTCATCTTTTTCCAACCTCCAATATAACTTCGATACAACATAATAAATAATATAGGGTTATAAAACATTTTTCATAATAAAATCTTTTTGTATATATAATTTAAACTTACTACTACAATGGTAGGCGGATCTGCCGGGATTTGAACCCGGGTTAAAGGCTCCGGGGGCCTCTGTGATATCCTCTACACTACAGATCCTTAAGATAAAAATTTGGTATAAGAAAATATGTTAATAGATTTTCTTCTTATAAAAAAAAAAGAAAAAAAGAAATTATATAATAATTTTATTCATTTGATGTCGGAAACCACGAGGTAATAACAGTAAAACCTGCTACTGATAGATCTGAGTAAGTACCAGTACCAGTCCTTGTTCCTGACCAGTATCCAAGAAATCCAAACATAAATCCTACATAATCACCTGGACCAGCAGTTTGTTCAAGTAAACCACCAAACGTTGATATTTCGCCAGAAGTATTACCTCTGTGGAAACTCACAATATTAAGACCAACAATATTCATAAAGGAGTTTAAACCAAAAACAAAAGTATCACAACTATCCAACACAAAACTGATTGCACACATCGCATTTATTATAACATTATCAGGTATAGGATTTCTTGGCAATCTATAAGGTTTATTTTTAAATATCTCATTTGCTTTTTTTTCTAATGAATCATATGTGATATCACCAGTAGTAAATCCATATTGATTGTACAAATCACATTGAGCAATAAAAGATTCTTCAAAAGAATCACTTGTCTTTCTAACCTCTTTTAACTGATTCTTTAAATTCTCCCATTCAGATTCAGCAAGTTCAACAATCTGTTTTACTGGTCTTTTTCCAGTACAATCCCAGAAATAGACTGAAACATTATCACCCTCTTCGAAATTCGCAGCTTCTATAATACTTCCTACTGCTGGAGGAATTGAAAATCCAGCAAAAAGAAGTATGATTATACAAATTATACCTCCCAATTTTTTCATATTAATCGAAAATAATATATGATAATTACTACTTAGAGATTTCGATATTTAATATAAAATAAAAAATAAAATTGTATAAGAATAATATCATATGAATTGAACTATATTTATAATAAGTATTAGACTACAATCTTTTAAAAAATAAATATTTTTAGGGGCATTTTAATTTATTTATTAATTTTTTATAAAATTATTTATCCAACGCATCTATTAGATGATGTTTTGCTTTTTCTATAATCCCAAGTAACATTATTATCTCATCATGGGTAATATTTGGTTTTGCTTCATAGAACCACTGACCTTCTTCTTCCATTACCTCAAATATTTTCATTTTTTGCCTCCTTTTATTATAATAAGATATCTCTATTATGATTTCAAGTTTATTGAATATATGCTTAATCAATGTCACTTTTTTAATTCTATTGTAAAAAAAAAGTTATATTTTTCATTATATAGTCAAAATGCAGATAAATTATTATATAAGAATATTTAATTCATATTATCATGGACTTGGAGGGGATATTTGAGAGGATACCATCTACAGAGAAGTTATTGGGTATAGGATGGATAGTAAGCTGGATTCTAGCAATTTGGATTTATCATCTTCAATTTTTTTTAACTGGTCTATTTTTTCTATTTTTAGCCTTCGTATTAATTGGTGTTCATGATAAAAAAGTAGTAAAAAACCTCCCTAAACCACCAGCTGTATTTTCAATGGATAAAAGTACTAATACTCTTAAGGTGCAAAAAATTTATGAAGAAAATCTAAAATGGAATGACCATGAAATCTGTTCAGGAAATGCAACACTTCCATCAGGACAAATAAAAGAAGGTGATGTTGTAAAAGATTGTAAAGGTAACGTTGCAATAAGACATAAACCGTCCAATACCTTATTTGGTGGATTTGATTTTGAAGAATAATGTTAAATAATTTAATTAAGTATTCAATAATATGAATTGGTTAAAGGATTGGAAAGAAAAAAGAAAGTTAAAAACATTTTTAAAAAAAAGTCCAGAAGAAGAGTATGAAATCTATAAAAAACGACTTTTAAGAGGTGAATCAGAAGAATCTGCTAGAGCAGGTCTGAAACATCTAAGAAACAAATAGATCTTCTCCAGGGTACTCGGGCGGTACAATATTTGAGATTGGATAGCCTGCTTCTTTCCAAGCATAAAAACCACCCTCCAAATTGTAAATTTTACCATAAACATGATTAACTATTATTTTACAAAAATCTTCTTCTCCAACTGTTCCATCTTTACTATATATTAACAGATTTTCTGTTGTATTATAATGAACATATGGATTTTGATTTAAATATACAAAGTCAAAGTCTAGTCTTCCCTCACTTTTTATCTGACATGATCCACATCCCTCAAGGCCTCTGCAATCAATTATAACTAGATTTTTTGTTTTGTTAATTAAGTTGTAAGCCTCTTCCACATCTATATTCTTATATTTTGAAGTGTATTTAATCTCAGGTTCAGCTTGAAATAAATAGTATATTGCAACATAAATTGATGCAAATATTACAATTAGTACAAAAGCTATTGTAACAATCGTCTCTGTTTTAATTCCTTTTTTTTTAATAGATGAAGACTTATTCATTTTAACACCTATATTCTTTTTTATATAGTTAATATCTAATGAATGTATAGTCCCCCATTAACATTAATTGTTTCACCAGTTATATAATCTGATAAGTTAGATGCCAAAAATAGGCAAGTATTTGCTATATCTTTAGGAGTTCCAAGTCGGTTGAGAGGTATTTCCTTCTTTCTTTGCTTTCTTACTTCCTCTGAGTAATTAGCAATTATATCAGTATCAATTGTTCCTGGAGCAACTGCGTTTACATTTATTTTTTTACATGCAAGTTCAAGTGCTAAACTTCGCATTAACCCAAGCATTCCTGCTTTTGATGATGCATAATCAGCTCCATGAGACGAACCCCTATAAGCTAGTTGTGATGAAATAAAGATTATTTTTCCACCAGGTTTCATATATGGTATTGCTTGTTTACATACATTAAAACAACCTGAAAGATTCGTTGAAATAACATTATTCCAGGTTTTATGGGATATTTTTTCAAAATTACTGCGTTCATATATTCCTGCATTGTTTACTAGAATATCAATATGTTTTGATTTGCTAACAAATTTTTTTATAAAAGATTCTACTTCCTTTGGATTTGATACGTCTCCTTTTAATAAAATTGCTTTGCCATCTTTTTCTTTGATTTTTTTAAATGTTTCTTCTGCAAATAGTTGACTTTTGTAATAGTTTATTCCTACAAATGCGTTGTTTTCAGCGAAAATTTCAGCAATTGCTTTACCTATTCCTCTTGAAGCACCAGTGATAATTGCGGTTTTTTCTTTTAACATATTAAATTTGATAAATTATAATGGTTAAAAAAATTATGGTTAATATCAAACTACATATTAGGAATAGCAATACACCCTTATTAAAAAGAAAAAAATAAAATTTACAAAAATAGATATGGGTTATTAAACCCAAATAAGTTTATAAAGAAATTATAAGAAATACTTTAATAATAATATATAAAAACCATAGGAAATTAAAATAAAAAAAAAGGTTTGTTATTTATTTTAACCACTGTAATATTTTAAATCGTTGGAAAAGTCTAGTTAAAAATGTAAGTATTATTTGATTTATAGATATTTTATTTCTTGGTGTTTGAAGAAATACTGGTATTTCACAATAATTGCTATTATTCTCTGAATTTACTATAGTTATATTACCCGTGAAATTCTGTTCCTTGTCAGTTGGTGCCTCTACTGTTACAGTAATATTTACCCAATTTCCGTCAGGTAATCCTTGACCACTGATTGGTGAAAAATCCCATGATCCCCAAGTCGGCCACTTATCAACAAACCAGTTTAGAAGTGAGCTAGGCTCTCCTACATTTCCAACCTGGATGTTTCCAGTAACTGTATTACCTGGTGATACCTCCAACCATCTTAGGTTACCTTCACATACAAGTTCAGGTTTGGGTGGTTCTCCATTTATTATAAATGCTAGATCTATCCCATCAATAAGCCACCAATTTGTTATAGGTTCAGTTGCAAAAACTGCATTATCCATAAAGGCATCAAGTGTTGTTTTCCAACCACATATATATTGTTCATCAAACGGCATTTTAATTACTAGCCAATAAATATCATCCTTGTATTGAAGAAATGGACTATCAATTTTTGGAATATTTATCTGATAATATTGCTGATGGTTGTCTGGATAGTATTGTGAGGGAGGAATTAACCATCCTTGATTACCATTCCAAGGTCCAGCAACAATAAATTCACCAGAATCAAGTGTTATCTCCCATAATAATTGATCAGGAATTGACCACCCATGTGGACCTACAGGGTTATTTGACCAGATTGATACATAAATCCACGGTATAGTCTGTAACTCGTCATTCCACCATGAAATCCAGAAGTGAATATCCTTTACAAAACCTGTTTCATTACATTCCCAGTCATCTGCTAAATAAACAAGACCCCAATCTACATCCCATCCATCTGGATCGGGCATCTGGGGGAAATGCATTTTATGACCATCTCCTGGAGACCAGTCTGCTAATGCTATAGTAGATGTACTTATCAATAGAATACTAATTAAAACACAAATTTTTTTCTTTAACATATTTTCCCTCTCTTAAATATAATTTAATATGAGATAGGTTAATATAAATTTTTTTATTATTATCTTAAATATTACTTTCGTATCTGTATTTTTATAAATAATCCAATACCAATGTTAAAAAGAATTTTTATTTTTTATAGCCACCTATCTTTAAACTTGGGTCACCAAGCAATACAAAACCATGAATTGTGTGAATATGCCATTGAGCATATGGGTGTTTGAAATGATCAGTATAGTTACTTACTGCAAAATTCCAACAGTCTCCAAGATATTGCTGGTCTTTTTCTCCATATGCATAAAATAATCTAAGTTGCATATAACCATAACCTGACTCAACACAGTCTGGTTCATTTATTCCATCTCCATCAAGATCTCCATTTTCACCAGGTGATGCGACAGGAAAGCAAGTGTAGCCTAATGTAGCAATAGCTCCACCACGAAATTTTACAAGTAACCAATCACTGAGGCCTCTAAATGATGGGCCACCCCATGAAAAAATAGTCATGCTTATGTTAAACATTGAGGTATGGCAACCGCCAATAACTACTATTGGATATTCTTTGTTGAAAAAGAAAGGAACATCAAGCATAAATAAACCCTCTTCCCATTCATCAAAATTAAGAGGTTTATGAGAACTCCATTTTAATGGATTACCATGTCCATGTAGATGCATAAATATACCCCCCGTCCCTAGTGCCTTTCTAATATTTCTTGGGGTTATATCAGTCTCTGATCCATATACTTTTTTTTCTTCAAAATCTGGTAAATATTCAAGGGTTTTATTACAAACTAATTCTCCTTCAAGCTCGTTATTTCCACCGTATGGTATATCATCAAAATTATCCCCACCAGCAAGAACTATTTTTTTTGAGATTTGACTATTTTCATAAGAAATAATTTTTTTAACCATAATGTTTAATTCAAATTTAAAACGACATGGTAATCTTCCAACATTGACATCTGGATAAAGATCCATATCATCAATTAATGATCCTGAATTTGGCCATTCTCCATAGACACCGTTATTGTTTGTATCCCATGATGAAAAATCTCCATCTCCATTGTAAATATCTGCATAATATAGATCGCTAATGTAACTTGATTCATTTGCCCAAAAAACATTTACATATCTAACAGGAAAATACCATTTTTCTGTTAATCCAGGTATTCTACCTCCAACAAGCATTACATATTCTATTCCCCATTGTTCAATTGCATCTTTTATGAAATATTTTATTTTTTCTGGATCATCTCTCCCCTCAACTGGGAAGTAATCTCCATTGTAGATTTCATCAAGAGTAACAAGAATTGAATTAATTCCCTTGCTCTCTTTATGTTCCAATAATATTTCAAGATTATTTGAAAATCTCGTTGAAGTTAATATTAAAAGGCTATATTCAGAGGTTTCTGGAAAAATAATATTCTCTGGTTCTTCATAAGTAATTGTTAAATCAAGGTTTTCAATATAGTATATTATATCATATGTAGGAATATATCTTACAGGAAAAACTTGTATCGTTAAAAACATTTTTTTATCCTTATTTTCATCAAGTCCTGCACCAGTAGAATAACTAATCCAATTATTAGGGAATAATTCTTTTGAGCTATAGATATTTTTATCTATCCAATTATCTGCAATAGAATTATCCTTATTTGGAATGGCAGGTTGGGGTGCAGGTTTGATTTTTTTTGCTAAAGCCATATTACTGATTTCTGAGATTTCAAATTCAACATTTTTTATTTGAGTACCAAATGAAAAAGAAAATTTTTTTGTAAACATTGGAAGAATTGGTTTACCAGCATGATATAGGCAGGTATCTGCACCTTTAACATCTAGACTTATAAACTCTTGACTTTCTTGTTTTATTGGTTCTGAAAACTGTATATTTAATGATAGTGTATTTTGTGTTGTTTCTTTTCCAATACCAATAAAAGTAAAGCTGCTAAAAATTAGAAATCCAATTATAAGATACGGAATAATTTTCATTTTAATATTTTCTCCTGTAAATAATAACTATTTGGTATTTTTTAATTTTTTTATTTATAAAAAAAATAGAGGAGGACTATTTTATAGTCCCAATATATATTTTATTACGGAAAATGCATAAGGAAATTTAATAAACAAAAGCTCTAGGAAATCTAAGTTTAGAACCTTGTTTCGTGGTACTGTTATTTCAAATTCTGTCCAATCACTTTCATTATCGTAAAAGTCTTTTACCTTTGCTTTAGTAGTAAATGTTCCTGTCCTTTCCCAAGAATGATTAAATATTACTTGATCTTCAGACGAAAAAGGACCTATCCATTCACCACAATGGCCCTCTCCACACCAATCAATCCAGTAATAAATACCATCTCCTTCAGCATCAGCTGTTGAAAATGTGTAATCAATTGGTTGATTAACTTTTACAGTTGTCGGTCCATCTATTGTAGGTGCATCAGGTTGTGTATTATTTCTTATTGGATAACCTTGTGCAACCCAATCAGTTATTCCTCCGAGCATATTGTAAACTGTCCCTGAAAAACCTGCATCACATAAGATAATTGATACTAAATAACTTCTGTATCCACCTTTACAATAAAGAACTATATCCTCACCATCATACATTTCCATAAATGTTGGTAACCAAGTTTCATTTTGAAACAAATCCTTAACGTACCATATTGGACATTCTGGCCATGGCGTATCGATATAGCCTGAATTCCATTCAGCATCTGTTCTTACGTCTATTGGTATCTGTATACCATTGCCTGTATCAGTTAATAAATTCCATGCCTCGTGAACTGTTATATTAACTGGGCATTCATTTAATGTTTGAGTCATGCTATTAAAAGATGAATATTTGTTTGTCGCACTTATAGATACACCAGAAGACACTAGCATTATTACAATTACAAATGTTGCTATGATAAATTTCTTCATAATTTATTGCCCTCCCTTAGGATTTTTTTATAATTAATAATATTTTTAAAAAATTTAACAATTGGTAACTATAAAAACTTTTTGGTAATTTATTATAAAATAACACCTATGAAACTCAAAAAAAGGAGGAGATATTTTATTAAAACTCAAGATAACTTTTTTATAATTTGACTAGATTTAATAAGATTACAAATCCTACAAATTTCAACCATAACTGTTTTATCATTTCCTTCAATAATTCGATCAGTTGATATCTGAATCTCCTTTAAAATTTTTTTATTGGATATTGCTTTATAGCCTCTTTTACCAGTTACATATCGAGATACAGATGGTTCTGTTATTCCTAATAGATTTGCAACTTTTTTCTGACTTAAGTTATGCTTTTTGATTAAATTCTTTGCAAATTCCTTTCGTATAATCGGTAAAATATTCCATACTGTGGTTTCACATAAAATTTCATTAGTATTACAAACCTCAGTTTCACAAATAATTTCATCTGGAATATTATACTCCTCATTTGTTGATGACATTTTAGTTGATTTCAATAAATTACATATTCTACATGTTTCTCTGATTAGTTTTGACTTTCCATTTTCAACAATAATTTTTGCAGATTTATCAATTTCAAGTAATATATTTTTATCAGTAATTTCAAAAAAACCTCTTTTATTTGACAGATATTGAGATATCGCTGAAGGAGTTAAATTTAGTATTTTAGCAATTTTTTTCTGATTAAAATTAAAAATTTTATTTATACTTTTAGCTAATTCTTTTTTAATAGATGGTAATACATTCCAAACAACATACTCGCATGGAAGTTTCTCCATATATTCCATATTATATTTAACGTATAAGAAATTACCGAGAAAATTAATAAAAGTGTTAAAAAATCAAAATTGTTGCTGAAAAAATAATAAGATTTTAAAATAAAAAAAAAGAAGTTGCTAGAAATATTCTATAATCCTAGCAGATATCTTAGAATCGTTGTTGCAAACGGGAATCTCTCGAAAATTAGTTGAATAAAATCAAAACCTGACGACCTGGTTCGCGGAATCTCTAAAATATGTGTTCCCCAATCGCTTTCATTTCCATAAAAGTCCTTTGCCTTTGCAGATATCGTATAAGTTCCCTTCTCGTCCCATGTATGGATTAAGGTGACCGTTACATCCTTTTTATAAGGTCCAATCCATTCAGGAGTTGTACTGTCATTCCAGTCAACCAAATAATAAACTGCATCACCTTCAGCATCAGATGTTGAAAACTCAAAAGTTAAATTCACACTTGGACCACCTTTATCTGGTCCAGCTATATCTGGTGCAGCTGGTGGTGTATTATTTCTAATAGGATAACCTGCATCTTGCCAAGCAGTAATTCCACCGAGCATATTGTAAATTGTTCCATTGAATCCTGCACCCATAAGTATGTAAGCACAAAGTAAACTTCGATATCCACCTGCACAATACAAAACGACCTCATTACCTTCATATATCTCAAGAAAATCTTCTAAACCCTGTGGAGTCTCTAATAAAGATTTAGGATACCAAATTGGGCATTCTGGCCATGGAGTTTTTATGAATCCTGAATACCATTCAGAGTCGAATCTAACATCAATTGGTATTTGAGTAGCATCTGTAGTAGTTCTACATAATGCCCATACATCATCAACAGTTATGTTTAAAATACCACCAGGTTTAGTAGGAAACAATTGTATTTTCCATTCTGTTATTCCTCCAACCATATTATAGATTTTACCTGAAAAGCCAGCGTCATTAATGATATTTGCAGCCTTCCAGCTTCTACCACCTGCCTTACAGTAGACAATAATGTCCAAACCATCGTATAAATCCATGAACTTTTCAAGTAAAGTCTCATCTTCTAAACGGTCAAGACAAAAATGTCTGGGATGCTCTGGAATTGGAGTATCAATTATTTCAGGATTCCATTCATCATTTCTTCTAACATCGATGGGGATTTCAATACTACAAGAACCATTTAACATATCCCATGCTTCCTGAACAGTTAAATTTGTTATACCTCTGTTCAATGGTTGTGATAATTCATTATTAAAAATACATTCATTCCCAACCCTTGTATTTGCACCTACAGATATACATGAAGACACTAGCATAAGTCCAATAATACAAAAGGACACGATTATTTTCTTTTCCATTTTAAAAAAACCTCCTCATATTATAATTACTCAAGGGTTTATAAACATAACTAGATATTTTATATAAAAATGATATAAAAACTTAAAAAATATTTCAAACTCAAATATGACAAATAAGATTTACCGTTAAAAATAATAAAAAAAAAAGAAAAAAGATTTTGCTAGAATTTTGATTATTTATCCTAGCAGATGTTTTATAACTGTGCTTGCAAAGGGAAATCTTTCAAAGAACAGTTCAAGTATACTGAAAATAGATGTCCTTGTTCTGGGTACCTTAAAATCAATTGTTACCCAATCGCTTTCATTTCCATGATAGTCCTTTGCTTTTGCTGATATAGTATATGTTCCCTTTTCCTCAAACATGTGAATTACATCAACAGTTTCGCCTGGATAGACTGGTCCAAACCAACCGGTATCTGTTGTGTCATTCCAATCTATAAAGAAGAGAACACCGTCGTCTTCAGGATCTGTTGCAGATATTGTAAATGTAACATTTACGCCTGGCCCTGCTTTTGGAGGACCTGATATTGTTGGTTCATCTGCTTCTGTGTTGTTTCTTACTGGTTTTCCTGCATCTTTCCATGCAGTAATTCCACCGAGCATATTGTAAATTGTTCCATTGAAGCCTGCACCCCATAGTATATAAGCACTAAGTAAACTTCGATATCCACCTGCACAATACAAAACTACCTCATTTCCTTGATATATATCAAGAAAATCTTGTAATCCTTCTGGAGTTTCCAATATAGGTTTTGAATACCATACTGGGCTCTCTGGCCATGGACCTGTATCAATAAATCCTGAATACCATTCATTGGGATTTCTGACATCTATTGGTATATGAAAACCATTTGCTAGAAGATCATTGCATAACAAGTCCACATCATCAACGGTGATATTATAAATACCCCCCTGAACTACAGTTGGACGGCCTACTGCCTTCCATTCGTTTAAACCTCCAATCATATTATAGAGTGATCCATTATATCCAGCATTAAGAATTAAATTTGCTCCTTTCCAGCTTCGACCTCCACTTTTACAGCCAATTATAAGAGTGTCATAACCACCATATATTGACATGAATTTATCAAGCATTGTTGCATCCTGCAAAAGATGAAGATTATAATGTCTAGGATGCTCTGGAATTGGAGTATCAATTCTTTCACCCATCCACTCACCATTTGTTCTAACATCGATGTAAAACTGTATGCCATCACCCAGGTTGTTCAACATATCCCATGTTTCATTTACGGTTATGTTGATCACAGCATTTGTTAATGGCTGAGATTCATAATTTTTTTCAATTCTTGTCCCAGTAACAGATATACATGAAGACACCAGCATCAGTCCAATTATACAAAAGGACACTATTGTTTTCTTTTCCATTTTTATAACCTCCCCATTTTATAATAATATAGGGGTTTATAAATATAACGATTGTTAATTTTAATATTTAAATATACTTATCATTATATAAAAAAATAAAAAAATATATTAAACAATGTTGAAAAAAATTAAAAAAAAATTTAGAGGGCTAATCTATAGCCCCAATAGGTTTCTTAGTAACTGAAACAAACGTGGAAAACTTTCAAACAGCCAACTAAGAATATTTGGATTAGAACTTACCGCTCTGTTACGTGGTATGGTTATTTCCCACTCTGAAACACCGCTTTCTTCACCGTATTCATCTTTTGCTTTTGCCTTAATAATAATGTCGTCTATCTCCAACCAAGTATGATTTAATGTTATCACTGTAGCATTATTATAAAAAGAAGTCCATTCAGGAGTTGTACCATCTCCCCAATCGACATAATAACTTATTTGATTATCATCGGGATCTGTTGAAACAAAGGTAAACTCATATACTATATCAGTTCCTCCTTGTGTAGGACCGTCTATTTCTGGATCGGTTGGTGGTGGATTTACACCTGTAGTAAACGTCCAATCGGGGCCATCGGTTTCCAATCCCTCTCTGTCCCTAGTAACAATTCTCCAGTAAAAGTCCTCATGCAGTGGCATATCATTTGGACCATAGGGATCATAAGTGGTCGCAGATTGATCTGGCGACACTAAAGGCGGATCAGGATTTGGACCGAAATAAACATCATATGTCAATCTATCGCCTGAGTTTGGATCACTACCATTCCAGAAAAGGCTAGCATTTACAGGTACATTTTTTGTTCCATCAGGTGGTCTAGGGGCACTTGCAGGATATGGCGGTTTATTTATTTCTGTTAGGAAATTCCATACCTCACCAGAGGAATTTAAACCATATTCATCCCAAGCAACAATCTTCCATTCATATTTTGTTTCAAAATCAAGGGTTTGTCCGAATGGAGTGGGATCATAGGTCGTTCCAGTCCAATTTTGTTCAACCTGTGGTGGAGGGCTAAAAGGATCAAATTCACCAAAATAGATATCATAGGTAACATCGTCCCCATCTGGGTCTCCACCGAGCCATGTCAGATTAGTATCTATTGGTATTTCCGTTGTGCTGTTCTTTGGATAAGAGTCAATTGGGATGTTAGGTGCAGCATTTCCCCTTGTGGTAAAATCCCAAACTTCTCCTTCCTGTAATTCACCTTTATCATTCCATATATCAATCTTCCAATAATATGTAGTACTCCAGTTGAGGTCTCCCGGAGGATCATATTTCATGGCTGATCCGTTACTTATCACCTTTGGTGGAGGATTTGTATCACCGAAATAAACATCATAAAATTTAGGATCTGTGTCAACTCCTGCTAAAAACCCTACAGTTTCATCAGTATATTTATCATTATCTTTATCAAAAACACTAGCAATAACCATAATATTTTCTTGAGTTATATAATCAAAAATATGAGGATTCCAATCATCTCCACCTGCATCGTCATGATCCATTCCATCCCAGTAAATGGTTTCGCTATACGTATCTCCTGAATTCAATTCCATATCCTGATTCAAAGCATAATCCTTAAACTCAAAAGTATAAGGATAACCAAATTTATCATCCCAAAAAGAAGAATTACACTCAGTAACCTGTATATGAATATGACCATTATAATCACTTGCATCATTATTTGTAGCAGTAACATCAATCTTCATCTCAGTAACTGTCCAATTAAAAATCGCTTCAATAGGAACTAGCGTTTCACCATCCTCTGGATGATTGTTAACCGCACCAAGCCACTCAACATTAAGAGACAGATCAATATCATAAACATCTCTTGCAGCACAAACAGCTATAGTATTGTTGAACCTTGTTTTTTCTACTTCAATATCCGAAGCACCAATAAGCTCCCTATAACCACCATCAAAAGCAGTTGTCGGAGAACCTACAACCTGCAACTCATTCTTCCTCGCATTAGAATGATTATTCTTATTATATACATAAGTTATATAATAAAAATACGGATTATACCATCCTTCATAATATAACTGATATAACGCCTGATGCGCATACTTACAAGGAACACAAGTCGTCATAGTAAAGTATTCCGCAAAAACAGCATGGGAAAAGTCTATATTACTAGGATTTGATTCCATTGACTTTATTTGGGATGTCGCTGTAGAAAAAGCGCCCATACAACTTGATAACACCAGCATACTAATTAAAACTCCAATTATGATTCTTCTCATAATTCACCTCCAAATTAACAAATGTTAATTCACTTATTAGTATTATAAGTTTTCGCCTATTATTTTTTATATTTTTATTATGCTTCTATAAAATTTTTAATTATGTAATATAATTGAGGAAATCGTTCTATTAACCAATCTATAATATTGAAATTATATGCTCTATTTCGTGGAATATTAATCTCCATTTCTGACCAATCACTATTCTCACCACAAAATTCGTCTCTAGCCCTTGCTTTTATTATGTATGTTCCAGCTGTCTCCCAAGCGTGGTTAACAATTATTTCTTCACCGGAAGATATCGGACCTACTTGATCACCTGTACCATCAGCCCAGTTGATTTCATATATGACTTTATCTCCATCGGGGTCTGTGGTTGAAAATATAAATCCATACAACTCTCCTACTGCTCCTTTTCTAGGCCCATCAATATCAGGAGCATCAGGCGCTTCTTGATTTCCTATTCTTATTAAAAAGGATTCTGACCAGCTACCCTCAGAATCAAGTTCATCTTTTCCCTTAGCTTTTATTACATAATCACCTTCTGTATCCCAAGAATGAGAAGCAGTTGCCGCATCACCTGAGTTAAATGGTCCGAACCAGTCATCAAAAGTACCATCACCCCAATCAATATAATAATAGATATCATGTCCTTCAAAATCATCTGATACAAATGTATATGTTAATGTTTCTCCAGGATCACCACATTTTGGACCATCTATTACTGGTGGATCTGGAGGTTGATTTCCAATCCTTACAATAAAACTTTCTGACCATTGACTATCATCCCAAAAATCC
>CP070712.1:638595-658579 GCA_020350365.1 Thermoplasmatales archaeon
TCTGGTGTAGTTTCAATATTTTTATTTCTAATTGGATTTTTAGGATTACTTGGCGTTATTTTATCACAAGATGGAATAATTACTGGTGTTGACTTTCTGGTAATGGGAGTATTAAGCTCTATTGGACCTATTGGATTTTATAATCATTTACAAGCAAATAGGAAGAGAGAAATCGAGAATCATTTACCAGATTTTTTAAGAGAAATCAGTAGTTCAACATCATCTGGAATGACTGTTTTTGATGCAATAAAATCTGCAGCCGATGGAGATCATGGTAAACTAACTCCGGAGCTTAAAAAAATGGCTGCTCAGTTATCTTGGGGCATTTCTGTTAATGAAGCATTAACAAATTTTGCAAAAAGAATTAAAACTCAATCTGTTGAAAGAATTGTTGTTACAATAAACAAAGCTCTAGAAATTGGTGGAAATACATCTTCAGTTTTTGAAGCTGCTGCTAGAGAAATTGATCAAACTAAACTTATAGAACAACAAAGGAAGTCTGAGATGTCGTTATATAGTATTGTTATTTTCATTAGTTTCTTTGTTTTTTTAGCTGTGATTCTAATTATTAATACAACAATTATTGCAGCCTTCTTAGACCTAGAAAGTAAAATGCCCCAAGGAGGAGTGGCTGCACAAGTAGGTCTTGAAATAGCACCAATTGATAAATTCGCTCTTAAAAATTCATTTTTTGCATTTATTATTGTTCAAAGCATAGGAGGAGGTTTACTAGGAGGATTTATGATGGATGGAAAACTTTCATCAGGTGTAAGATTTGGATTTTTATTAGTTTTAACCTCCTTTTTTGTCTTCAAAATATTCTTCTAGATAATAATATGTCGATTTGTAAAAATGACGCAAAAGGTTCAAATACTAGAAATCTGAGAAGATTATCCGTGGATTGGGACAGATGAAAAGAAACAATTCGTTTCAGGGTAGATATGCATCGTCTGAGGTAGTTGGAGGTTTACTTCTAATTGTAATTGCTGTCCTTGTTTTTGCTGTTATTAGAGTTTATATGTTTCCAGAATTTGAACCAGTAGATATAAACGTAAAACTTGAAGGATATGTATCAAATAATGGAGAAGCAGTAGTTGAACATGTTGGTGGGGAAAAGATTACAGATTATAAAATGATAGTAAAAAGTATTGATGGAACATTAATTGATAAAAGGCAATATAAAGATTTAGATCCGGCATGGAGGATTGGTGAATGTATTTACCCACTAGAAGATATTGGATATCCGCCTTTACTTTTAAAAACAGACATGGTAGAAATTACAATATATTTATATAACATTGAAGGGGAAGAACAAGAAGTATTTAGAGGTGTTCTAAGCGGTAGTTTGAAATATTTACCAAATACTCCAGTATTAATTTCAAGTCTAAAGACCGATACACCCGATGAAGATCTAATATGCTATAGTTATCCGATTATCCCAGATATTAATGCAACCTCATACATCTATAATTGGAAACTAAATGGAAATCCATTAGCAGAACTAATAATGCCTTTTAATACTGAAAATAATAATACTTGTAAAGATTATACAGGTAATAATTTGAATGCAACACTGGTTGGAGTAATATGGGTTCCAGATGGAGTAATAGGTGGAGCATATTATTTTCAAGGTTCTAGTGAATATTTAACTATGAACTTACCCTCTTTTTTTAATGATATTCCTAACAATGATTTTACAATTTCTTTATGGCTAAAATGTGAGGATATAGGTGCTGAAAATTCTATTGTATTAATGGCAGCTGAAGATAATAGCAATTTTATGGAGATATTCATTCAAAATTCTCAAATTCATTTTGGAATTGTTTATGATGGAACTAAAGATGCTGTTAGAACTGAGAATTTATCGAATAATATATGGTACCATATTGCTGCTGTTTGGGATTCAAATGAACAAAAAATTTACATTTATTGTAATGGAGAACTTTCTACAGAAGCTGGTTATAGAAATTTTGCTATGGGAACTGGAGTTGGTTTACTAGAAATAGGACATGGATCAGCAAGTAGTCCATTTTATAATGGTTTTGTAGATGAATTTGAAATCTATAATCGAGTCCTTTCACAGGAGCAGAATTTTCAAAACTATCTATCTACAAAAGACGGATTTTATGATAGGAGAGCAATAGTTTCAAAGGATACAAGTATTGGTGAAAGTTGGCAGTGTATAGTAACTCCTAATGATAGTTTCCAAGATGGAACTCCTGTATATTCAAACATATTGTCTATTGTGAATTATCCAGGAGGTGACTAATTGAAAAAAATTCAAAATAAGTATTTAGTTATTATTGTAAATATTTTGATATTTTCTATTGCGCTTAATATAGTTTCATTAGAGCCTGTTTGTGCAGGTTCATATAATGGACAAGATCTTGCATTGGCAATTCTAAAAAACCAATCTACTTTAATTGATTCAACTTATGAAGATTGCGACGAGATAAGTCATAGACAAGCAATTGTTCTATCGTCACTGGGAATTATGGAACCTACTGATGGATTAACCTTTGCATTGTTTAGCACAGGTATTGCAGGAAGTAATCCGGTCACTACAGACGAACTAAACCCAGGTGATGAAAGAGGAACATATTTTAGATCAAAGTATGTAAATCCAAGGGATTATTCAGAGTTGATAATGACTTTACAGGTACCTCTCTATATGCATTATTTATATTATGACGTACAATTTTTTAGTTCAGAATATCCTGAATATATCGGTACAAAATATAATGATAGATTAACAATTTCAGTAAATTCTCCATCAAAAGGATTATCTGAATATATTTTTGATGTAAATAATGGATATTTTGTATTGGATTCTAATGATATTTCTGGTACAGGTTTTGATATATTTGCCCAAAGTGGAAATCCTTCTGATGTCGATTTAGTAGATACAACACCTAGAACACCAGGAGCTGATGCTGGTGCTTCAGATATAATTCCAATCGGTGGAGCAGTACATCCTGTTTCTCCAGGTGAACAAATAACTGTAACAATATTTATTGAAGATGTAGGAGATAACATGTTTGATAGTGCTGCTTTTATTGATAACCTTCGTTTTTCAGGATTTGCAATGACAAATATAGTTGCTAGAAAAACTGTAAGTGATTTAAATGGAGGAGAAGTTGAAAGCAATGATGTCTTGAAATATAGAATAACAATAAGTAATATAGGAACTGCAGATCAAAATGATAATCCTGGAAATGAGTTTGATGATTATTTACCTGAAAATACTACCTATGTACCTGGTTCAGCTTATTCTGAGTTTGGAAATATTAGTTATGACTCTCTGGAAAATAAAATAATATGGAATGGTAATGTGCCGGCAGAAACTAGCCGTGTTTTAGATTTCAAAGTAACAGTAAATGAAAGCCTTCCAAATGGATATATTATTTCTAATCAAGGAACAGTTTATTGGGATAGTGATGAGGATGGTACAAATGATGCAACAGAACTGACTGATGATATTTACTATGATGATGATATCGATTTAGATGGGGATGGAGAAACCAATGATGATGACCCAACAATAGTTATTGTGTATTCATTTGATAAACCATCATTTGTAACTGAAGATTTTTCTGACGATATTCCATTTGAACAAGCAACCCAGCTTTATCTTAGCCGTGAATGGTTTGAAACATTTAATAGTGGCACTTGGGGAAGTCGTTTTGAAGTTGTTCCAATATATCATTATTCAACCTCCCAATCATTTAAGATACAGTTGAGACAGTCTGATGGTGCACAATACTGGGATTATAATCTTTCATCACTTGGAGCAGACATGATTTGGTGGGAAATATGGTTTGCATGTGGAGATACAAGTGAGGATTATCAGCTTTATTTAAATTTAAAAAATGAATATGATCAAGATATAGCAAAAATAAGATTTGATTATATTAATAAAAGTGCCAAACCAATGAATTGGACCTTAGAATTGTTTTATTGGAACCCAACAAATGGTTGGAATCAATTAGAGTCTGATTTTAAAGGTGGATATCTAGGAAATAGCTGGTATAAGCTAAGAATAGAGAAAAATGGTGAAAGTTATATTAATTATTCAATAAGTAGACCAATAAGAGAAAATGTTGATTTTGCTATAGCAGGGCAGCTTGCCGCTCCATTTTCTGATTTTGCAAGTGTGGAATGGATTAGTAATACAAATCCTGATCCAGCTGTATGTCCAATGTTTTTCATTGATGAACATAAAGTTGGACTTACTTATCAATCTTAAATATAATATAAATTAAAAAAGGAGGTGATAAAAATATGGCAAAAGAATTTACAAAAAACATGTTTATTATGCTACTTTCAATCATGATAGGCGTTATTATAATTACCTACTTCATAGGAGATATTATAGCCCGTTCAAAAATCGATACATTAACAGCTGAACATAAAGAGGAAATCGTAACTATTATGGGACAAAGCGAAAACTTTACAAGTCATTTTCTAAAATCATCTGGTGTTTTAGACCAGGCTAGAGAGGACAGAGCATTTGGTAATTATCATTTTGATTTAGGATTATTATGGTATCAGAGTGCACTTTCTCAAAAAAATAGTACTATGATGGAATTATATAAGCTCAGAGGAATTGATAACTGTACAAAGGCGTTTCCAAATTATCTGAATTCTAATCTAAACTTTCTTGATGCAAAAGTTTATTTTAATGAAACAAAGATTTTCATATCCTATACTAAGTATCTTAATCTTTTAGACCTATATGTTAATCTAACAGATGCAGGTTCAAGATTAACTATGCTAAGATATGATGCAAGTAAATATCTAATGTATTTAACTGAGAATCTAACTTATAACCCTGATTCAAATAATGTGACTTATTTGACGAACGTTACAGATCTTTTTATGTTATTTGAAGGAGCAATGGCAGCATACGGTGGCGTTATGCAAGAGTTTGAAGAAATTCAGCAAGTAATAGACGAATATGAATTCTTTGAAGAATTAAGATAAAACAAATATTAATAATATGAGAAAAACAACTACACTAAGGAAAAAATTAAAAAATGAGTTCTATTTACCCTCTTTACTATATTTTATAAATTGCCCTGGTAGTGTAGTGGTCTATCATCCGAGCCTGTCGAGCTCGGGACTCGGATTCAAATTCCGGCCGGGGCGCTATTTTAAAAAAAAATTTAATAAACAATGTTTTTTTTATGATTTTATGAAAAGAATAAAAGGAGTTTCTTCTACCTTTTTAATAATAATATTTTTTTTAAGCACTTTTGCTTTTTTATTACCAATTGAAAATGCAAAAGCAGATACACTTCATGTTGGTAGTGGACAAACCTATACTAGTATTCAATCAGCAATTAATATTGCAAATGAAAGTGATATAATATATGTTCACAGTGGAACATATTCAGAGACGATAATTATTAACAAATCAATAACTCTAACAGGTGAAGGAAGTAGTACAACAACGATAAGTGGGTCTGGAGACCATACGATTAAAATAACTTCTAATAATGTATCTATTTCTGGATTTAAAATTCAAAATACAATGGGAAGCTATTATTGTCTTTATTTAGATTCTATATCAGATTGCGAGATATCAAATAATCATGTAAAAAATGGAGGGCACGGTGCATATTTAAGAAGTTCAAATAATAATTACATAATTGATAACATTATTGAAAATAACAATGTTGGAATATATTTTTCAAATTCAGATATCAATAGCATACAAAGTAATAACATAAAAAGTAATAATGCTAATGGTATCTTTCTTAATTCACAATCTTCAGGCAATACAATCTACTTAAATGATTTTTCAAATAATTTGGACAGTAATGCTAAAGATTACGGATCTAATAATTGGGATTATAACGAGGAAGGTAATTATTGGGATGATTATGATGGAGTCGATGATAACAATGATAATATCGGTGACACACCTTATTTAATTGCTGGTGGAAGTAATCAAGATAATTATCCATTAGGCTATTTTACTGGTGGAAATCAGGCACCAACAGCTAACGCAAACGGTCCTTACTCAGGACAGACAAGCATTGAAATTGAATTCGATGGCTCTGGAAGTTCTGATTCAGATGGTTCTATTATAGGATATAGATGGGACTGGACCAATGATGGATCCTATGATACTAGCTGGCTTTCAAAATCAAAAACAACTCACATTTATTCATCAGCAGGAACATATACTGTAAAACTTCAGGTGAAAGATAACTTTGGAGCAACAGATACAGATATATCTCAAGTAACAATAATACATGTAAATCAAAAGCCTAAAGCATACATTATAAAACCCACAATTCCTGAAGCAGATTATGGAGATTCTATAAATTTTGAGGCCCATGGGTCTGATTCTGATGGTACAATTATAGAATATTTATGGTGGTCAGATCCAGAAGAGCTACATTCAGTAAACAAATCATTTATAAAAAACGACCTGCCCACAGGTCAATACATTATATATCTAAAAGTAAAAGATAATAGTGGTGAATGGTCCTCTGAAGTATCAACTACACTTAAAATATTATCTGATGAACCCGACAATCAAGCACCAATTGCAGATGCAGCAGGACCATATATTGGATACGTAAATCAAAGTATAATCTTTGATGCATCAGGTAGCTATGATCCAGATTCTGGAGATACAATATCGTATTTTTGGGACTTTGGGGATGGATCAACTAGTGAAGATATGTTTCCATCACACATTTATTCGTCTGAGGGAAATTATACAGTCCAATTAACTGTTATTGACAATCATGGAGCTCAATCAAAGAGTTCAGCAAGTGTTAATATTTCTCAAAAAGAAAATGAAGATAAAAAAGAAAGTAATGGAATCTCAGGTTTTGAAACAATCATTTTAATAATTGCAGTAGCAATCCTAGTTTTGATTAAAAGAAAAAGGAATTAATTAAGAGTATCCGCCAATTCTTAAACTTGGATCACCTAGTAAAACCCATTGTTCAACTGTTTTTCTATCAATCTCATCTTCATTAGGATGGAAATATTTGACATAATCACTTAGGGTTTGACTATGAATCATTCCAAGTGATACATTTTCTATATCCTCGGACTTGCTGTAAACTTCGAAGAAGTGAGTAGTAATATAACCGTCACCGCTTTCAGTACTTGACTCACCTATAGAACCCCAACCAAGACCTGTGTTACCTATTGTTGCAATAGATCCTCCTTTTCTCTGCCTTACAAGATTCCAGCTCCAACATCTTTTTAACCAATAAAGCTTACTAAAGATTTCCTCATCAGTCTCCCAAACAAAGAACTTTAAACGAAATTTCAGAATACCTATTAGAAATCTTATGGGAGCTACATCAAACATGCTGTTATGACAACCGCCAACAACACATATTGGTAGTTTATTTCTGTTCTTGAGTCTGCCCATATCAAAGTTAAACAATGCATCAATCCACCCTGTCTCATTCTCCGGCCAATGTGTCGACCATACAAGAGGGCTACCATGACCAGCGACAAATAAAAATCCACCGCCTTCAGTTATTGCAGGTATTAAACTTGTATTTGTGAGTGTTTCATCAGATGCAAAGTATCTTTTTATTTCAAATCCAAGTGGTTCCATAAAGCTTGCTGCATATTCATTTTCATATTCTCCCTCCCATACGCCATCACTCCATGGAACAGTATCTCCACCTGCAACAATCATTTCTTTGAACCATTCTTGACCATAAGCAGATCTCTCATATTTTTTAATTTTACTTACAACTGTTCTAACCTCAAGGATATTATTACAGGCAAGGCGTCCAACATATACATCTGGATAAAGGTCCAATATATCTTTTTGATCCTCATCATACCACCAATATCGTTCTGGGTCCCATATCCAGGTCCATTCTGCAAAAATACCATTACCATTTGAATCCCAGTCTTCAAATTCGTACTGTTGAGATGTTTCATTATAGCGATATACATCTGAATAATAAAGATCACTTACAAAGGTTGTTTCATTCCATGAGCTTCTATCAAAGGTGTTGGAATATCGAGCAGGCACATACCATCTTGCTCCAAGTCCCTGTCTACCACCAACCAATAAAACATATGTAATATTCCAACTTTCTATAGCATCCTTAATAAATAATTTAATATCCTCAGGTCTATCCCGTCCGTCATATTGCCTGTAAATAGATTCAGTTGTCATAATCTTTGTTGAGATGCCCATGCTATTTTTATGAAGAGCTAAAGGTATAACTGCCAAATAAAACCTTCTTGGGGTAATAATTACAAGATCATATTTATTTTCGGCAGATAGCTGATTTTTACCTTCCTCAAATGTTACCTTCACATCCACATTATCTATGAGATATATGGTATCTTCAGATGGCATGTAACGCACTGGATAACATCGAACATTTAAGAATACAACACGTTCGTTACCATCTAGACCAAAGCCGATTGAATAATCATACCATTTATCTGGATACATTTCTGAACTTGAAGAAAAATCTTCTACCTTTTGTGTTTCATCAATTCTATCAATAGAATTTTTTAAATTAATTAATGGTACTGGTCTAAGTGCTGGTTCAATTTTTGCAGATATAATTTCCTGTCTAACTTCAGATGGTGTGCATTCTACATCAATTATCTTTGTACCAATAGGAAACTTATATGTTTTCACATATACAGGAAGGATCGGTTTTCCTGGCTCCTTTAATATAGTATTTGCTTCTTCAATATTTATTGAAACAAAATCTTCTTTTGATTTAATTGTTGCCTTGGAAAATGATATTGTTTCAATTTTTTTTAGAATTTTAATATTTTCCTCATCTGAATTTATAGCAATTACATTCAAGCTTGAAAAAATGAATATTATTACTACGAGCATAGGTAGAATTTTTACTTTCATGAAAGGTTAGTCCCCCATATTTCTTATTTAATATAATTAACGTTATTAATATTATTTAAAGGTTTGTTTACCACTGTTATCATTTCACAGAATAAATCAATTAGGAACGAAAAAATATTCTCATATACGAATGTAGAATATTTTTCCTTGATTGCTTGTCAACTCTATATTATCCATATATGTTGTGGTTATTATCTTATAGAAACCTGTTGGCAGATTAAAGCTTGCAGAAAGTCCATCTGATGAATCGTAATCCCAGATAACTGTTTCTGTTCTGCCTAGCAATCTAGTAGCAGTAAATTTTGCGGCATCTGGTTGACCTGATGTTTCTAATTCTAAAGCTTCATTTGCTACAATTCCAAAGTTGATTTCTTCCACGTCTATTGGAGTATCAAATTTAATTGATCTTAGAACTGGTAAGGATGAAAGAAATCTTAATATTCCAGAGAATTGAGATCTAGGGAATTGGATATAAATGTTGTATTCATATTCATGACCAGCATAATCAACAGCTACAGCAATAAGATGTCTCCACTCAGGTACAGGTGTTGAGCGATCACAATACCATCTATAGTTACCTGAACCTGGAGGATCGTCCTCATAAACTAGAACAGGGTTCTCATAAGGTGGTCCCACATCAAATCTAATATACCATATCTCTGAACAATTGTCTTCTGCATCAACTTGTACCCAGAAGCCTCCTTCCATAGGAACTTTTGCCCGATCTGGAGGGTCCCAAATCCTACAATGTGGTGGTCCCTTGTCAATTTTTACAAGTTCAGGCCCATTTTGATCTTCTTGGTTTCCTGCTTTGTCAACTGACCAATAATAAACATTATCCACCCCACATAGTGCGTAAGGATCACCATCGGGTAGATTTATTCCTGTGTTGTCATCATATTCCTGCACATCACCATCATCAACTCTATAATAGGTGTGATTAACACCCGTTCCATATTGTCCATCAGTTGCATCAAGGTAGATTTTAACATTACTTGTATACCAACCGTTCTGGCCAAGGGTTCCTACGATTTCATCAATCGTTGTGACCGGTGGGTTCTCATCAACACCAACATAGGTCACAGACCAATAATCTAGCAATGGCGTAAAGGATGGATTACTGCGGTCGAATTGTGCTTGCAAGCGTATCTGCGGATGATCTTCAGCATTAATGCTTGACAAGTCTTCACCATCATTTATATCAGCTATCAACACATTAGTAGCAGTACTATCAAGTACATTGAAAATTAAACTACCACCTTGACTTATGTCATATAAAACATTAAACTCAGCCCATTCAATAACAGAATCTTCTGGTATTTCTTTTGAGGTTATTTGTGCATCCAATATAAGGTCCTTTTCAACTCCTGTAGAATAAGATACATCGCCTCCGCTTGGGATGTTTAAATTCCATATATTTGCATATACATCTGGGTTATCATCCCAAGGGAAAACATATTCAACTCTTGTATCTTCCCAAGAGACAAATATTTTTCCAGCTCCGACAGCCATATTCGCCCAATCAGCATCAGCAGAGGTACTTGCTGAAAGACGGATATCATCATCTAACACAAAACCATCAGAAGAAACCAGTTTACCCCAAATCTGGTCGCTATTATCATAAGACACAAAGAAGTGGGTAGTAAGATATGGAACAATATCTGTTCTTATATAATTACCATTCTTTATTGTAAATGCATCAACAACAGTGTCACCAGAAGTATCAACTATTTTTCCATAGACGTTACCTTTCCAGTCATCATCACTTACGTCACAATCATTCCAAGTAACCATAAATACCTCTGTTTCTTCACAGAATTCAACACATGGGAAGTTATAATCCACATCATAATTTGGCCAGCCAGATGGTTCTGCAACTGTACCTGACCAAAGCTCATTTAGTGTATCTGCATCATATAAACCACCCATTATCCTAAATGGACCATCCTCAGGTGTTAAACCTTCTTCCCATACTATCATATATTGTTCATTTATTGAATCAAAAGCAACCCAGGGCTCACACTGAGTGTTTCCTTCATCACAAATTGTTACCTCACTAGCAACAGGGGCACCATCAGAATCATATAGCCTAGCATATATGTTATAATCATTTGTACTACTTCTTGCATCTTCCCAGACAACTAAATATTGATCATTAATTGAATCAAACTCTACATTTGGATCAGCTTGGCAATTATCCTCGATACAGATACTTCTGACACTTCCAAGTGATAATCCATCACCGTTTCTCATAACTGTTCTGCCATAGATGTCCATAGTAGTTATGCTGGGATTTGCCGTATTTTCATAATGCTCCCATGCAACAAAGAATTTACCATTTCCACCATAAGCAATAGAAGGATTCTCATTACGATAATATGTAGTACCAGGTTTGTAAACCAACTCATCATCAACCAAAATATCTCCATCAGGATCATATATCGATGCTCTGAGCTCCTGTTTGAAACCAGTTGTTAAAGGAGGTATATAATATTGTCCCTCTTCCCAAATTACAAGAAACTCATCATTTCCAAAGCATACATCAGGGTCCCATGCACCCTCCTTAGGATAATGTTCAGTTACCCTTTCATCGTTTGCCCAGTATTCTTCCCATTCAGTAAAGACATCATAAAAATTACTCATACCAGATGCGCTGGGATTACCATAAAACATGCATAAGATACTATCACCTGTTGGGATATAATCAATTTTTACCCAAATAATTGCTCCATTAGAGTCACCAGATTCTATCCAATAGTCACACCAAACAGAAGGATTTTCTTCGTGTTTAAAACGCAAGTCATCATAATCAGTTTGCATATCACTATCATATTCAATACTTATTAGTACTGCATAATCAGCCAATGGAGAACTACTAGTAACTGTAATTTGTTTCATCTTTGTCCAATCAGGGTCTGTCCATAAATCATAGGTATTTTTCATAAGCGCAACAGTGTCACCACCAACATTGGCAAGTTCATAATTAAATGAAAGAGTTGGATCTGGATCTATCCACTGTGTCGTATCAAAATCATCCTCCCAAGTAAAAAATGGATCTTCTCCAAGAGGATTAGATGTGAATTTTCTAAAATTAGATTTATCAATTGTTATATCTTGATTAACAATACCTTGTGAGGCGGATGTCAAAATCATGAATGCAAATATGGTTAAAACCACAAGCCTTACAAATACATTCTTTTCCATTTTATTTCACCTCTAATTTATCTAATTATTTTTGAGGGACAATCACATTATGGAATACCATGTTCCATACCAAAGTAGATCAATATGATCGATATTTCCCCCAACATTATATTCTAGCCACCAATATGGCCTCCACCAATCTGGATCTTTAATCCAATCTAAATGGAAATACAAGCTTGCATCAGTAATTTTAATATCAACACCAAATTGGTCTTGGTAGGTGACATAAAGCTCAATTAATAAAATATTAGCATCGTTTGTATTATCATTTATGTAGAAGTGTCCTTCTTCTCCCCACTTCCAACTTATATCAAAATGAATTTGATCAGATACAGTTACAGCACCATATAAATCGAAACTATCACTTATATTACTTAAGTCCATATTTATTGTTGTGGGGTCTTCTTGGTAGAAATCTATCTCAAAACCACCCTCATCACCTGCATCCCATGTACCTGAAAATTCAGCATTCTTTCCATCAAGAGATATGTCAATTCCAAAATTCTCAAATATCTTCAGTCTACCACTAAGTTCCAAATCATCAACAATCAATTGTTCACCTGATGCATCAATTGCCCAAGCTGATTTGAAATCATCAGCTGAAACCGTATCTACTGAGATTCCCAAAGAATTATCTGTTAATTCATTTTTTACCTCAAAAGTATTACCAAGAATATCTGAAGATGTATCAAAATTGAAGTATCCATTCTTATTTATGAGAAAATCTGTTTGTATATGTCCATCTCCAATTTCAAGTACATTACTCAATGTAATTTCATCAAATTCCATGTAGAAAGAAATTGGATCGGCTCCGCCAGTAGAAGTTCTTTCAGCTCTTCCATGTCCTTCAAGCTTGTTCCATAGGAATCTACCTTGTGCATATGCATTTGCTGGAATATCTGATACTTTTACTATCGGAATTTCTATATTTGGTAAATAGAAACCTATCTCACCAAAATTGGAGCTAGATTCACGAGCAATCTTACCGGAAATATAATTATCAGGATTGCTGAAATCATCTAAATCTATATTCAGAGAAGCTTCAGCACTTATCTTTCCATGATTGGAAAAACTACCGCCGGGCACATGAAACATGGGCATATCTGGATCATAAGGATCTGCCTTTGGCCAAAATAATGTTATATCTCCAAGAGAGCTGCTCATATCATGTGAAACAAATCCTCCAATATCTAACTTTAACAAGCTTCCATTATCAAGGCTTAAAGATGCACCTGCTCGCAACTCTCGTGAACTCGGTATATCACTAACCCTGAAACATGTAACATCTGGTGCTTCAGGATCAGATTTTGGATAATAAACAATAATATCGTCAAAATCACTGCTCATATCAAGACCAACATATCCCTCTACTCCGGCTTCCACAATTTCATCTTGAGCGACGGTGATTTCAACATCAATACCCCATTTAAAGACTATACTTTTAGGTATTCCCTTAAGTTCAACTTTTTCTTCAAATCTAGGGGAATTTGCAATTAAACCAACTTCAAATTTATGACTTGCAGCATATATGAGTTTTCCTCCGAATGGTGACCCATCAAGAATTATTTCTGGTTCAAAACTCATCCATTTTCCTTCACCAGCAACAGCAGTAGGGGTGTCAATATGGAGAGTCAAAGAAAGTGTACCTTCCTTTTCTTCATCCTGATCTCCACCTTTAAGAATGTTTGAAGAAAATGTAATATCTAATGGATTTCCTGGGCCTACATCATGATAATAGTAGGTAACTTTTCCTTCTCTTGGAATGAATTGAGCAACAGTATACACTGCAGGGTCAAAGTTAACAGTAAAATTTACATCATAAGTGGGAGAAGTCATTCCTTCTCTGAAAACCTGAAATCCAAACATAACATCATTAGGGGCAATACTAATGATATCATATGGATTCATCTCTTTTTGAAAGATTAAGGGTCTGAAAATGTTATCTTTTCCAATGGCAAATTTTTTCTCATACCTTATTGGAATCTTCTCACCAGCAGGAGAACGCCATCCAACCCTTGTTACTAAATAATCTCTATCAGCAACTGTTGCTCCAAAGTCATATTCTTCGGAATATTCCTCTTCATCTTCATAACGGTCTTGGAACCTGTCAAAAAGATTTTGCAACAAATTAAAACGCGATACTCTCTCTATTAATCGTTCTAGTAACTCGCTTAAAAAGTATCCTGGTTTAAATCTCTCCAATATTTTGGAAAAAATAGTTGATGATGATCTATCAGACGATCTGGTAACAAGTATATCTAGATTAACATGAAATTCCTGCCAAACAACAAGGTCTCCCAACTGATCATCAACTCCATCACCAATTTGCATAAAATCAAAAGCTGTGGCCCATGCAGGATGATTCCTAGTTGATCCATCCGCCATTATTTCGTCAATTCCATAACGGAAGAAACCAAAGCCAGTTTCGATGTCATAATCACTATCGCCATCTACGTCAAAATATATTGGTGTTCTATACTTAGGATCAGTTAGTTTTCCTTGAATTGTCTGTGGATTTATTGGAACTTGTTGTTGGAAACTTTGTCCATTGTATACAATATTTATCCAAAGTCCAAAAATATCATTTCCACCAAGTAAGGGTTGGGGAAGACATTCAGATTCACTCTGAATTACAGGTTCGTATAAATTCTCATCCATATTTAGATATTTTGTGACGGTATCTTTAAGAGTTGTTATAGTATCGGTACTTGGTTCAATAATCACTAAATTATTTTCAATTTTAGTATTCATCCCTTCAGAAACAATGCTAGGCATGCTAAAACATAGCATTAGAGCTATAATACAAACTAATAATGTCTTTCTCATTTTATAATTCACCTCTTCTACCATTATATATAATTTCATTTAGCGAAAATTATATACCTATACTTATTGTATATTATACTATATAAAACTTGCGTCAATTATCCTGTACAAGAACTTGAATTTGTGAGAAAATTGTTATATAAAGGTTCATAATATTTAACATTAATTTTGATGCAAGATAACGGATATTTGAGAAAATTGTTGGAAATTTACTCTTATAATGGTTTGAATTTTCTTGGGATGTGCTTCTTTCTTTAGGATTATTATTAAGAGGAGTTGTCTTACTATTTGGAACATTTAAACTTGAAGGTTTCCCACGATCGATTATGATATTTAGAGTACCCCAATCACTTTCTGCACCATATATATCTTTGGCCTTTGCTTTTATTGCACCAATACTCCATCCACCTTCAGTCCATGTATGATAAAAGTACATGGGTATTCCATTTGGATGAGGTCCATCCCATTCAGACGAAGTGCCATCTCCCCAATCTATGTAATAATAAACATTGTCTCCATCAAAATCTGAAGCAAAGACTTCAAATGTATACTCAACACCAGGTTTTATTATCAATAAAAGACCAAATAGTTCTTCATCACATCTTATTGTAGGTCGATTTGGCGGATTATTGAATTTTTCAAGAGTTTTGAACTCCCAGAGATCTCCTTCAGTAGAAGTTTCATGAACGTCCCATGCAACAATCTTCCAATAATATGTTGTATTATGAACTAGATCCGGATCATATTCAGTAGATGATTGATGATTTGAAATTATTGGAGGGTCTGTTGTTGTTCCAAAATAAACATCATAAAACACATCATCGCCATCAGGATCACCACCAGACCAACTCAAAATCTTATCAACAGGGACATCAGTTGTTCCATCTGAAGGATCTGGATTGAATGGCTTATTTGGCGGATTATTTGCTGTTGTGGTGAAATACCATTCTGGTCCATCAGCTGATTCCCCATGAACATCATAGGCAACAATCTGCCAATAGTAAGTTGTTTCAAAGTCAAGAATTCCTGGAGAATAACTTGTTTCAGATTGATTATCAGTAACTTTTTGTGGTGGACTACTGTCACCGAAAAACACATTGTATGTCACATCATCACCATCAGGATCACCACCAGACCAACTTAATATCTTATCAATAGGTACATTTGTTGCCCCATGTTCAGGATCAGGGTCACTTGGAATGTTCGGAGGATTATTTGCAGATGTTGTGAAGCTCCAAATTGGACCTGCTGTAAAATCCCCGTATTCATCCCAAGCAATAATTTGCCAATAATAGGTTGTACTAAAATCAAGAGTGCCTGGATCATAAGAAGTACCAGATTGATTTGAAGAAACTAAAACATCTGGTGATGAATCTTCTGCTTCAAAGTATACATCATATGTTAGAGGGTCCCCATCAGGATCACTGCAAGTCCAGCTAATATTTGTATTTATATCGACATTTGTAGCGCCATTAGCAGGATTTGGATTACTCGGCTGATTAGGCGGATTATTTGCCTTTGTAGTAAACTCCCAAAGTGGTCCTTCTGTTTCAGCACCATGATTATCACGTGCAACAATCTTCCAATAATGTTTTGTATTAATAGGCATTGTTCCAGGATCATATGTTGTATCATTGTATCCATAATATGCTAAAGGTGGTGGGCTGTAAGTTCCAAAGTACACATCATAAACTACTGTGTCCTCTGAATCTGGGTCACCACCAGTCCAAGAAAGATCTGCATCTGGATCAACATTTGTAGCACCATTAGCAGGATTTGGATTACTCGGCTGATTAGGCGGATTATTTGTTCTAGTTGAAAAATCCCATTCAGGTCCCTCGGCAGTATCTCCATGTTCATCCCAAGCAATTATCTTCCAATAATATGTTGTATCATAATCAAGTGTTCCAGGATCATAAGAAGTTGATGACTGATTACTTACCATTTTTGGTGGGGGACTGTAATCTCCGAAGTAAACATCATAAAACACATCATCACCATCAGGATCACCACCGGTCCAACTAAGATCAATTGTTACATCAACATTTGTTGCACCATCTGAAGGATTTGGGCCACTAGGAATATTAGGTGGATTGTTTACTTTGGTTGTGAAGCTCCAAACCGGGCCATTTGTTGAAGCACCACAACTATCATAGGAAACAATTTGCCAATAATAAGTTGTATCAAAATCAAGAGTACCAGGATCATAAGATACACCAGATTGATTCTCAGAAACCAATTCATCTGGTGTGGAATCTCCTTCTTCAAAGAACACATTATATGTAACATCATCTCCATCAGGATCACCTCCAGTCCAACTCAAAATAGCATCTATTTCAACATTGATTTGACCATCACCAGGATCCGGATTACTAGGAGTATTTGGTGGGCTGTTTATAGTCCAGCTGACATTCCAACTATCTAGATTTGGAGAAGATGTTGGAACTGATCTTGAAAACGAGGCCATTAATCTGATTGAGGTAGCAGAAATCCCTGATATCGTATCCCCAGAGTTTACAGATTGGATATGAGAACCAGTTTCTCCATCCAAAATATCAAAAGTAACACTATCAGAAAATTCTGCAAAGAATTCATCCCAGTTTTTCAAATTATCAGGATCAATTTTTATTGATGTTACGTAAGCCTCTAGTATCAATTCTAATTCATTACCAAAGAAATATGATACCTCGGTTCCATCAGGTATTTCTAAAAACCAGATGTTTCCAAACGTATCAGGATTATTATCCCATGGAGCACTATAATCCACGCGTATATCTTCCCAAGATACAAAAATTTTATCTGCACCAACACCCATATTTGCCCAATCTGCCTCAGCAGAACTACCTTGGGATAATTTAATTCCGCTAGTCAAAACCTCTCCATAAGGCGATATCAATTTTCCCCATATCTTTCTTGTACCTCCAGAATGTCCATCATCATATGAAACCATAAATGACGAAAACAAATAATTGACTATATCTGTCCTAATGTATTCACCATCAGCAATAGTAAAAGTATCTACTTCTACATCTCCCGAAGAATCATATATCGCACCATAAATTGTGCCCCACCAATCATTATCGCTTATGTCACCTGAGTTCCATGTTATTAAATAAAGCTCTGTATCCTTACAAAATTCAACACATGGAAAATTATAATCAAGATTTGAATCACCCTCTGCAACAACAGTAAAATCACCTATTTGATCTAAATTGGTATCAAAAATACCCATCATAATATCAAACGGTCCTTCTGCAGGGTGTTCTCCTCTTTCAAAAACTATCATATACTGCTCGTTTATAGAATCAAAAGCAATCCATGGTTCAGTATAACTATAGGAGGAATCATCAATAATTGTCGTCTCAGATCCCACCTGACCGGTTGAAGGATTAAATAATGTTGCATAAATGCAATACTCAGGTGGTGATCCACCATCCCGAGCATCCTCCCATGCTATTGCAAATTTGTCATTTACAGAATCATATACTACATTTGGATCAGCCTGACAATGAGTCGCATCACAAATGGTTTTAACAGAACCAAGTGAAAAATCAGAACCACTCTTTTCAACTGTTCTACCTAAAATATCCATTGTTGTATACTCTGGATTAGCAACTGTTTCAAAATTCTCCCATGCTACAAAGAATTCCCCATTTTCACGGTGAGCAATTGATGGATCTTCATTTCTGAACCAAGTCGTATCATCATTATAGACTAATTTATCATTAACAATTTTTGTCCCATCAGGTTCATATATTGATGCTCTGAGTTCCTGTTTATAACCATATGTGAAAGGTGGTAAATAGTATTGACCTTCTTCCCATATAACTAGGAATTGACCATTATCAACATCACTGTATGCTACATCTGGATCCCATGCACCCTCTTTAGCATAATGATTAGATATTTGTACATCATCTGACCATTCTTTATCCCAATTCGGAAAAACGCTACTGAAATCTCCTTCACTTGTTGCATCGCCATTACCATAAAACATATATAAGGTGCTCTGCCCTATTGGCACAGTTGGTATTTCCACCCAAACATTTGCCTCTAATGAATCGTATTTTTCTATCCAGTAATCAAGCCAAGTGTTTGGTTCATTCTCATGTTTAAAACGCAGGTCATCATAATCTGACTGCATATCTGAATCATTATCAACAGTTAGATAAATCTGATAATCAGTTATCTGATATACTTCATTATTCGTAAGTGTAATAGGTCTCATCCTGGTCCAATCAGGATCAGTCCAAACTGAATATGTATTTGCCATAGTTACCTTGCTATCTGAAACAACATAACTTTCGGACTTCCCATCACCTGGTGGATCTTGATCAATTTTTGATTCATCATTGAAATTGTCTTCCCATAAATCAATATCTGAATTTCTAAAAATTATTGTTGAAATTTTTTCTTGGGCAAATGAAGTTCTATATTCATATTCCTCGGCATAAAACGAAACAAAAGCTTCTACTGCTGAAGTAAAAATTAAAACAAAAAATATCGCTACAGCAGCAATTTTTAATAATTTATTTTTTTTCATTTTTTTCCTCCCTAACACCCAATTTTAATTAATGTAAATGTTCAAATATTGTTAGATTCTGATACTACCAATATATATCAATAGTTGGTTTTATGTATTTTTTACTCAATATTAATTTGATATTAAATGTTATAATAGTAAAATGTTAAAATTAAATACTGATAAAAATGTCTAATCATAATTGGTAGAAATGATGGTTTTTGAATTGGATTACTATAAGATTCTGAATTTAGGTCATTCACTCCTATTGACACCCCCCGTCGTCTTTAATTTATTCATATTTTTTATTTTTGACGACGTAATTTTATAATATATTTTTGTAAACCAGGTCCATGCTTGTCTATATCAAGCATTTGTCCTTATATATTTACAGATAAACCTATATAAAATTATCGGTAAAATTAAGCAAAAAGTTGTATAAATGGTTTGACAGCGTACCGGGAACCAGAGGATTTCAGGCAGTGAAGTTTACCCCAAAAGACTCCCGAAGGAATCAATCAGAGCTCTCCACCTAGTCCAAAGGTTCAAGCCCTCTT
>CP070712.1:658679-678645 GCA_020350365.1 Thermoplasmatales archaeon
GATAATAAAAACTTAGATAAACCTGTTAATGAACAAAAAATTAGCAAATCTACAGAAGAAATAGAAGAAAAAAAGGAAGAAAGTATTGAAAAAGTTGATATTGTAAATAATAATGAAGACTTTGATAAACCTGTTAATGAACAAAAAATCAGCAAATCTACAGAAGAGATAGAAGAAAAAAAGAAAGAAAGTATTGAAAAAACTGATATTAAAATTAAAAAAATTGAGTTGTTCAAGGGTTTAACAGCAATTGATGATGAGACTGCTGAAGTACTGTTTGATAATAATATAAGGTCTATTAGTGATTTAAGATCATTATCTTATAAGGAATTAGCTAGAATTAAAGGAATAAAAAGAAAAATTGCAAAAAAAATTATAAGAGAATTGGAAGAAAAAATTAAAATTTAAAATGCATTGGTGAGATGGGATGCCACTAAATAATTATCAAAAGATGTGTTATAAATGGTTTGGAAGAACTGCTGAAGGATCAGTTTCAGAAAAATTAAAAGATGATTTGGAAAAAGCACATATGGAAATTCGTGCAGGTGCATATATATCCTATACATGGTTTAATACAATTTTAGCAGCTGGCATTTCTACAGTGATTTATTTCTTAATGGTTATTTTTTTATCTCTAGATATCTTTTTAATAGTTATTCTTGCAGTAATTCCAATCCTTACTACTGTTATTGTGTATTTTTCATTTTTATCGATGCCTGGAAGTAAAGCAAAAGCTCGTGCAAAAAAAATTGAATTGCATTTACCGTATGCTCTTAATTTTATTTCTGCGATGTCATCAGCTGGCATTACACCAACTGAAATTTTCAAGAGTCTGTCTAAACAAAAGATTTATGGTGAGATTCAAGAAGAAGCGTTGTGGATTTATCGTGATATTGGACTTTTGGGAAGGGATGTGATTACTGCAATTAAAACAAATATACGTAGAACTCCTTCTGAAAAATTTAAAGAGTTTTTACAAGGTGCTATTGTTACTGTA
Source organism: Thermoplasmatales archaeon (assembly GCA_020350365.1). Lineage (GTDB taxonomy): Archaea > Thermoplasmatota > E2 > DHVEG-1 > DHVEG-1 > SG8-52-3. Next base: position 659,677 of record CP070712.1, read on the forward strand.
CAATCTGGAGGTGCTCTTAAACGTTATTTCATGGCAAAAGCTGATCAATATACAAGAGAGAATAGGATTGCTCAAAAACAGCTTATAGAAAGCTTGGGGATTATGGCCGAAGCTTATGTTACAACTGCTGTTGCTGGTATTCTGTTAATAATAATTATCATACCTCTGTTGATGATAATTTCAAGTGCCCCAAAAAGCGAGCTCATGTTTATGTACGTTATTGTATTTTTCATTTGTCCTATGATACATTCAGCATTCGCTGTGGTTCTTTCAGGGATGTCTAGCAGGGGGTGAAGAAAATTAAGGATAAAGAAAAAGAAGAAGATGTTGTTAAAAAATCAAATTTTATAAAACGTATGACAATGACCGGTCAGTTAACACGATTAATTATATATATTTCTTCAATAGTCCCTACAATAATTTGTGTTATTCTAGCTATATTTTCTTTAATAGGTATAATTCAACCTTTGCGTATTTCTTCAGGAGATGGCACAATTTTAATTGGAACACCTACTGATTTCATAGTTATTGCATTATTGGTTTTTAGTGGTGTATATGGTATGTATGAATTTTCCCGCATACGGCGAGTGCGGAAAATTGATACTCGTTTTCCAGATTTTATTAGGGATTTGGCTGAGTCAAGACGAGCAGGAATGACTTTTACAAAAGCAATAATGTATTCTGCTAAAGGCGATTATGGCGTTCTGACTCCAGAAATTCAAAAAATTGCTAGACAGATTTCATGGGGAAGTAGCGTTGAAGATGCATTAAAATCATTTGCAGGAAGAGTAAATACTAAACTTATTAAGAGAACTATTTCCCTTATTATCGAGGCTAGTAGAAGTGGAGGTAATGTTGCAGATGTTCTTGATGCTGCAACAAAGGATGCAAGAGAACTTAAATTACTGGAGTCGGAAAGAAGGGCAGGAATGCTTTCTTATGTAGCAGTAATATATGTTGGCATGGGTGTATTCTTACTAATTATTATTGTATTGTGTAAGAGTCTTCTTCCATCAATGATTACTGAAGGTTCAGAGGGTGTTTCATCTGCCTTAGGCAAGCCATCAAGTATGACATTGACAGATGTCACGAGTTTATTTTATTATGCTGCCTTGGTCCAAACAGGTGGAATGGGTATCATTGCAGGAGTATTTGAAGAAGGAGATATTATTTCAGGTGTAAAACATATGTTTATAATGATTTTAGTATCCTGGATGATATTCAAATTTCTTGTTACAGGAGTTTAGTCTACAAAAATTGTTTTTAGTAAAGATTATATATCTCATTAAATTTCGCAACAGAAAGAATAGGACGTTACTCTAATGGACAGATATTTGCGATGTTTTCTAATTATTACTCTTATATTCTTTTTAGTTTTTTCTGTAATAAAACCTGTAATTGCTGAAAGTAATGATATTGTTTTAGAATTTTTTATTAGTAGTAAACCTTGTGATTCTTGTGATGAGAAAAAACCAATTGTCGAAATAATTGAAAATAGATATAATGAAACTATTACAGTTGATCGGTATTTGGTTCACAAGGATGATTATGAGGAAAACTATAATAGATTTATAAGTTATGGATTTAAAATAGTACCTGCAGTTGTAGTAAAGAACAATTCTGCTGAAAATTTTGATGTGTTATTTTCTTATGAATATATTACTGAAGAAAATCTTATTGATGCAATTGAATATCATTTGGAGGGTAATTATTCTTATCCAGTTCCTGATGTTGATAAAGATGATTTAAATATTTCTACCCCATTTGGAACGATTTCAATAAATTTTTCACAGGTATCCCTTCCAATAATTACGATAATTATTGGTGCTATAGATAGTGTTAACCCTTGTTCGTTTTTTGTATTATTGTTTTTATTGAGCCTATTACTTTATACAAAATCAAGGAAAAGAATGATTTTTGTTGGTGGAATATTTATCTTTTTTTCTGGGTTTATCTATTTTCTTCTAATGGCCGCAATATTAAATTTTATTTCTTTTGTTGAAAATCAATCAATTATCTCTTATGTTGCTGGTGTAATTGCAATAATTTTTGGAATACTTAACATTAAGGATTTTTTCCTTTTTAAAAAAGGACCTTCAGCAAGTATTTCAGAAAAACAAAAATCAAAACTTATGAAACAAATGAGAAAAATAATAAAAATATCTTCAGTTCCATCCCTTTTTGTTTCAACAGTTGTTCTTGCTATAAGTGCTAATACTGTTGAGTTGTTATGTTCATTTAATCTTCCTTTAATTTATACTGGAACGATTCTTCCCCAATTCAATTTAAGTGCAATGGAACGATATTTGTATCTTGTTTTTTATAATGTTGTTTATGTTATTCCTTTATTGATAATTGTACTAATAATGGTTGTAACTTTAGGTCGTTGGAAACTATCTGAATTCCAGGGACGAATGTTAAAACTATTCTCGGGTATAATGATACTTTCTCTTGGGATAATATTAGTGTTTAAATATGAATTATTACATGATGTTTTTTCCGTTATCTATATTTTGTTAATAAGTCTAATAATATCTTTAATAATTTACATAATATGGAAAAAGAAATTTAAAACAATCGAAAATTAGAATTTATAATTGTTACTAAAAAGGATTATAGATATTTTATGGCAAAGAAAAGATCGTTTAAAGATAAAAAAATTCAAAGCCAGATTGCATTAAAAAGAATTAAAAAACTTTTTTTAATGGCTGAAAAGAAAGCTCTTTCTGGCGATTTTTCAATTGCAAATAGATATGTAACTATTGCAAGGAAACTTTCAATGAAATATCTTGTTCCTATTCCAAAAGAATTTAAACATCGTTTTTGCAAGCATTGCTATTATTTCCTTCTTCCATATTTCAATAGCAGGTTTAGAGTTAATAGAGGAAAAATAATAATTTATTGTAATAATTGTAGGAAATATTCAAGAATTCCACTTAAATAAGACCAATAATTTACATCCGCTAGGCTTAAATAACTTATCACTTATTACCGATACCCAAATCTATTCTTATAATAGGGGTTATAAACTTATGACTACAGTATATGATGTTCCACCAAAAGAACTGATTAATGCAGTTGCAAAGAAATTACAAAATGAAGAAAGTATCATTATTCCGGAGGCTAATCTATACTCCCGAACTGGTATTAGCAAGGAGAATCCTCCCACTGAAAAAGACTGGTGGTATACTAGATGTGCTTCAATTCTTCGTAAGATTTATGTTACTGATGTTATTGGTATTGAGCGTCTAAGAGCGGAATATGGTGGTAAAAGAGACAAAGGATCAAAACCTTATAAAGCTAGCCGTGGTAGCGGATCGATTGTTAGAAGAGCTGTTCAGCAACTTGAAAAGGCAGGATATGTGACAAGGATTAAAGGGAAAGGGCGCGTACTAACACCTAAGGGAAGATCTTTTTTAGATAACACCTCAAATGAGGTTATGAAAAACATTCAGGAATATTACCCTGAGCTGAAAAAATATTAACCTAATATATAATATTCATTTGGACTTATGGATGATGAACTTGAGAATTTAAGGAAAAAAAAGCTGCAGGAAATGCAAGAACAAGCTGCATATCAGGAACAAATGGAGGAACAAGAAGAGCAGCATAAACAACTCGAAGAACAAAAAAAGGCTGTACTTCGAGCAATACTTACTAATGAGGCAAGAGAACGCCTGGGAAGAATTAAGATTGCCAGACCTGAAATGGCAGAATCTATAGAAAATCAATTAATAATGCTTGCACAAAGTGGCAAACTCAAAAATAAAATAAATGATGAGGAGTTACGTATGCTACTTTCAAAGGTGATTCCTAAGAAAAGAGATATTAAAATTAAGAGAAGGTAGAAACTGATGTCGACTCATAAATCACTTGGAAAAAAAATACGTTTAAATAAGGCTACAAAAAGTAATAGACGAGTTCCTGCCTGGATTATGATTAAAACTAATAGACGTTTTACACGTCATCCAAAAACTCGTAATTGGCGAAGAAACAAGCTTAAGAAATCATAGGGAACAGGATTGTTATGGCTGAAGAAGTTGAAAGAATTTTTATTATTCCTCTGAAAAAAACAGGTTTAAAATCTTCAAAGGCAGCACCTACAGCTGTTAAACGTGTTAAGAACTTTTTAACAAGACATATGAAGGTTGAAACAAAGGATATTTGGATAGATGATTCATTAAATAATGCTCTTTGGTCGCAAGGGAAATATAAAACATCTGGCAAAATACGTGTAAAAGCTGTAAAGTTTGACGATGGTGTTGTTGAGGCCTATCTGCCAGAGCTTGAATTCAAAAAATCAAGAAGAGAACTTCTCAAGGAAGAAAAAGAGAAAAAAGAACCAATTCTTAGAAAGGAAGAAGTTGAAGCAGAAGAAGGTGAGGCTGCTGGTGCTGAGGATTATGATATAGCACCAACTGCTGATGGTGAGGTAAAAATCAAGAAAAAGAAAGCACCTAAAAAGAAAGAACCTGCCAAAGAAAAGAAAGAACCTAAGAAAGAAAAATCAAAAGAAGAAAAACCTAAAACACCTAAAAAGAAAAAAACAGCAAAAAAGACTGAAAAGAAAGGTACCAAACCAAAAACAACAAAGAAATCTTCTAAACCAAAGACTTCAAAAAAGAAGCCAACTACCAAAAAAGGTAAATAATTACATTAATTCAAACTTATTTTTTCCCTAAAGTTATAAAATTTAAAAAGTTTCTAAACATTTTAAAAGAGTTTAAAAAATATTCATTCAACCAACCCAGCAGTATATCTTTAGAACTGGATTGCTTTGTTCTTGGAATACTAACTGATAATGAATCTGACCATAAGCTTTCAAAATCATTAATGTCAATTGCTTTTACCTTTATGTTATAATTACCAATTTTACTCCAGATATGTGATGCTTGTACTTCTTCACTTGAATTGATTGGACCTATCAATCCACTATCAGTTCCATCTCCCCAATCAAACAAATAATAAATTTGATCTCCTTGGGGATCAATTGTAGAACTAATATATGTATATTCAATCCCTTTTCTTCCTTTGTTGGGTCCATCTGGTTTATTGGGCTTTAAAGGTGCATTGATTAGAATTTCCAATCCCTTATAATCAGATTGATAACGATTAACTTTAAAAACGTGATTGAAAACCTGATTTGGATATGGATTGATATATTCCCATACAATTTCTTTTTCTGGTGTTACCTCAAAAAAGAATCCTGAATCACCATCACAGATTAGTGTATTTCCATCAGGAAGTCTTTGAGCTCCAGAGATTATTGGAGAATAAAAATCTATTGGATTTTCAGCTATATATACCCATATTGGTTCATCGGGTCCATATGCACTACCTTCTTCTAAATAATAATTTCCAAAACTATCAACTGGTGGTACAATTTCATCAACAGAGGAATAATCTATATCCGGTCTGTTTTTGCCATTATTGAAAACTAAGATATTACCTTCTCCAGGAAAACCCGGTTCAATCCATGTTGCATCATGCTGATCAAATAGTTGTTTATCACTTTCATCTCCTGCACGATAAGCCTGTGGATTTCCCCAACGATAAAGAATGTCACCACCTTTACCACTGTTACCACCGGAATGTCCTGCAGCTTCCTCAGTTGTTGTACTATGATCAATTACCCAAATTTCATTAAAATTATGAGCACTTAATATTATTTGATCAAATTCTTCATTATAATCAATTGAGTTTGTATGCAACCAGTCCCTTCCAACATAAACGCCACCAATGTAATTTATATCTATTAATTCTGGATGATTACCAACCACACCATAATTATCTTTTGATGAATCATAATCCTGGATTAGATGATCCCATACATGCCATTCCCAAACAATATTGCCACCTACAGGTTCTATAGGTTCAATTTCAATTACATGATCTGGCCAGAGTTGATCCAAATTTAGTTTATCTGGATCTCTACCAGCTGCAACTGCTTCTTCTCCTGATTTATACTCCCATGCAATCATAAGAATGTTTCCATTTGGTAAAACCTCGTAATCATGATGTAAACAATTATCTTCAGTGAAATACTCAAACTCCCAAACTAAATCACCATACCAATCATGCTTTTCAATTCGTCCAGTAATACCTCCTCCAATAAATCTAGGATTAACTCCTGGTAAACAATTTCGAATAAGTTTTCCATCCTGGAGTAAATAAACAGCCAAACCTTGGATATAGTTGCTATTCCAATTATGAGTGATATTTCCTTCCATATCAATTAAATATGTAATTTCAGAATACGTTGGAGCATAGAGAGTATATGCATCCGATTCAAAACTTAACATTAATTTTTCATTATCATATTGAAATATATTTTTTAAAGATAAAGAGTCACCATTTACTATTGATACGAAAGATTGTCCAAAATAAAATAACATAATTAAGATTACAATAAATTTTTTTGGAATTTTTTTATTAATAATTTTACTCACCTTGTTTTAAGGTTTTTTAATTTCCTTAAATAATTATAAACTAGATATTATATAAAATTTATCTCCATAATCAACTAAATGAAGTGATAAGATAATTAATATAAATTATTAAAACACAAATGGTTGACATATAATTTTTAGGGTTAAATTTATAAAGTTAACATACTTGCTTGGCATCCAAAATGACTAAAGTTACACTTATTTCAAATAAAAAACATTTCAATTTCAAATTTATAAAAATGAGGAGAGTGTAAAAAATATCGCACCTAGAGCTATTACATTTTAATGAAAATCCCAACCTTGGTGTTTTTTGTAGAGCTAATGATAATTTGGCTTTCGTAAGAAAGGGACTCTCTAAAAAGATAAAAAATACAATTATTTCTACATTAGATATTGAACTAATTGAGTTAAATATTACGGATGCGACAATTATTGGAGCCTTACTTACATTTAACTCAAATGGTGCTATTGTTTGTGACTTTATTGATGAAGATGCATTAAAGACTATTAAAAATCAGGGATTTGATGTCTGCGTAATTACTGATAAGATTAATGCTGTTGGAAATGATATTTTGGTAAATGATACTGGAGCTCTTGTTCATCCCGATATAAAAGATGAAACCATTGAAGAGTTACAAAAAACTCTTAGAGTGCCTGTTTACCGTGGTACAATCGGATCTTTAAAAACTGTAGGAATGGCTGCAGTTGTAACAAATAAAGGTCTTCTTTGCCATCCAAAAGCAACAGATGATGAAAAAAGAACTTTAGAAAAGATTTTTGGTGTAAATGTCATGATTGGAACTGTAAATCATGGTTCTCCTGTGATTGGCAGTGGCCTTGTTGCAAACTCAAAAGGTGCAATTTGTGGAAATTTAACAACAGGAATTGAAATGGGGCGAATTGAAGAGGCATTAAATCTCTTCTGATTATCTATAAAATTTTAATATTTTTATGAAAAAACTTATATACTTATATCATATTATTGTAATGAATATATATTATACAAAGGATGATAATATGGTTCAAAACGTATACTATAGGTTTAGTCCTCAGGATGAAAAAATTATCAAGGTTTTTACAGAGCTTGGTATGCCAAGGAATCTTGCAAAAACACTTCTTTATATTTCACAGGTTAATGAATGCCGATCTGCTGAGATAGAACATGGAGCAAATCTCAGACAACCAGAGGTAAGTGTGGCAATGCATGTACTTCAGCAAAAGGGATGGATAAAAAAAAGAGATTTAAAAAAGAAAGGAAAAGGAAGGCCCGTCCATTTATATAAACTGACATCTCCTATAACTGAAATTGTCAGCAACTTTGAAAAAGAAAAAATGAAGGAAATAAAACACGTAAAGGATGATTTAGATCAATTAAAGACTCTACTTTTAGATAAATAGACTTTTATTTCAATAAAAAAATTACTGTTGATATAAACTTATTAAACAGTTTATATCATTTTTTTATTTACTATTGAATTAGAATTACCATCCATAATACGGTATGGTAGAACCCCAAGCAACTCTCCACCAAATTTGCCAGGCAATTGACCATACAAGTCCCATGATTATCACATAAATTACTATAGATATTATAAGAAATGGGATATGTTGCTCTTTTGGTGTTTCAAATAAAATTGGAATTCCAATATATAATATGTAAAGACCATAAAGACCTGCTAATGTTGCTAGAAACCAAATTGCTGGATGTAAGTAGAAAATACCAGCTAAAAGCCATGGAGTAGCAGAATATGCAACTAATTTCAAGGCCTGCATATTATTTTGTTTGGATTTGAAGGTTGGAGCAATAGCATTCAAAATAAATCCAAATACAATAATTCCAATTATTGCAACGATATAATATATTATTGCTGCACCTACTGATGCTCCAAGATAATATCCTCCATAACCAATTACTCCATAACCTAAAATAAAACCAATAAGAGTTGGTATTCCAACTATAGCAAGATACATTATTATATCCATTGTTTCAACTTTTTCATTTTTAACTTTTTGAAGTGCTTGTTTTGGATTCATTAGCACAGAAATAGCTTGATTAATAATTTTCATTATATCCATAATCTTCTCCCCACGTTTTTCAAATAAATTTGTAATATGAAAATCATATTTCATTATTTTAAATTTTTTAAATAATTATGAAAATCTGCTAATTTAAGATTATAAATGAGTTCAGGATATAATACAAACCAATTAATGTAGTAAAATTTAAATATAAACACGAAATCGCAGAAAAAACATAAAATTAGTAGGTAAAAAAAGTGAAATTTAGGATATAAAAATAAAAATCATTAACTTCTACTAATTTCAACTTATGGCTAAGGAAGAAATATTAATGGTTAAATACAATCAAAAAGACCTGGAAATTAAATGGCAACAGAAATGGCAGGAGATGAAAATCTATCATTTTGATTTTGATAGCAATAAAACTCCGTATAGTATAGATGTTCCACCTAGATATGCATCAGGTCCACTTCATGCAGGACATGCTGTTCACTATACTCATATTGATTTTGCAGCTAGATATAAACGTATGAAAAATTACAATGTGTTTTTTCCACTTTGTTTTGATGTTAATGGTATACCAATTGAAGAACGAGTAGAAAGAAAATTAAATATTACTAGAAGAGATATTGAGCGACATGAGTTTACCAAGCTCTGTTCTGAATTTGCAGAAAAAAACATTAAAACCATGACTGACCAGTTTACAATTCTTGGGGAAAGCATGGACCCAACAATATACTATCAGACAAATGCAGAATATTACCGAAGAATAACACAAATATCGTTTATTGAACTTTATAATACGGGACATATCTATAAAGGAAAATTCCCTGTTAATTGGTGTCCTCGATGTATGACAGCTATGGCAGATGCTGAAGTTACATATGCTGAAAGAACAACAAAGCTAAACACAATTAAATTTTATTTTAAACAACAACCCTCTGAGCAGGTATTTAAATATCACAGCATTGGAAAAGACGAGAATGGTGCCTATGTTGAAATTGCCACAACAAGGCCTGAGATGCTACCCTCATGTCAGATTGTAGCTGTTCATCCAACTGATGAAAGAGCACCTTGGTTAATCAATCAGATACTAGTTGTTCCGCTTTTCAATAAAGAAGTCAAAATTGTTGAAGATGAATCTGTTGATCCGAATTTCGGTACAGGTATTGTAATGGTATGTACTGTTGGTGATAAAGAGGACCTAAACTGGGTTTTCAAATACAAACTCCCGATTGAAATGAGCATTGATGAAGCTGGATGCATGACAGATATATGTGGAATATACAAAGGAATGAAAATAATTGATGCAAGAAAGGCAGTGATAGATGATTTAAAGAAAAATAATATTTTAATAAAGCAAGAACCCCTTGACCAGAATGTTGGTGTATGTTGGCGATGTAAAACTCCTGTGGAATTTGTAAATGCTGAACAATGGTTTTTAAAAACAACAACCTTTAAAAAGATGGTTCTAGAAAAATCTGATGAGATGGATTGGTATCCTGATTTCATGAAAATAAGACTTGAGGACTGGGTAAACAGCCTTGAATGGGACTGGGTTATTTCAAGACAAAGATATTTTGCTACACCAATTCCACTTTGGGAATGTGAGAAGTGTGATGAGGTTGTACTTGCTAGAATTGAGGATTGTTATATTGATCCAACAATTGACAAACCACCAGTTGATAAATGCCCAAAATGCGGTGGAAAACTTAAGGGTTGTGAAGATGTTTTTGATACCTGGATGGATTCATCAATTTCACCACTTTATAACACATTCTGGTACAGAGATGATGAAAAATTCAAAAAATATTATCCAATGTCACTCAGACCTCAGGCTCATGATATAATACGAACTTGGGCATTTTATACAATACTGCGATGTAGTCTTTTAACAGATGAAAAACCTTTTGAGAATATGATGATGGGAGGATTTATTTTATCAGAAGATGGAACACCTATGCATGCTAGTCTTGGAAATGTGATTGACCCTTTGAAGATAATAGATGAATATGGATCAGATGCATTCAGATGCTATGCAGCAAGTTGTGCACTGGGGGAAGATAATCCCTTTAGAACAAAAGATGTTATTCGTGGTGTAAAACTTTTAAGAAAATTATGGAATGTTCAACAGTTCATTACAAATATAATAAAGGACGAAAAACCTAAAGAAATAAAACCAATAGATATTGATAAATGGATTCTTACAAAATACAGCAACCTTGTAAAGAAATCAACAGAACAAATGGATAGGTTTGATTACTCTCAAACAATGAAAGATGTTGAATATTTCCTCTGGCATGAACTTGCAGATCATTACTTGGAAATGATTAAATCATCAATTTATGAAAACAAGAATATTGAAAGCATCAAATATACATTATACACAATTGGGCTTGGAATTCTTAAACTTTTTTCACCATTTATTCCACATATAACTGAAGAAATCTATTATAATTACTATAAACAATTTGAAGATAAATCAAGTATTCATATATCAGATTGGCCTGAACCTGTAATAATCGATAAAGATGCAGAGGAAACTGGAGAATCGGTTAAAAAATACATATCAATAGTTAGATCTTGGAAAAGTGAAAGAGGAATAGCACTAAATGCTCCACTTAATTCCACTGCAACATATGCATCAAAGGATAGAATTTCACATTATAAAAAATGCGAATCCATTATTAAAAAGACCTTGAAATATCCAGATTCTCACAAATTTATTGCTGGAAAACCAGATATAAAGGAAAAAATCATAAAAATTATACCAGTTTATTCAAAGATTGGACCAGTTCTTAAAGAAGATGGAAAAAAACTCGTAAAATGGATAAATGAAAATCAAAATGAAGTTATCAAACAAATAGAAGAAAAAGGTGATTTAACACTTTCAGAAATATCAACTCTTAATACAGATAATAAGGAGAGTATAATTAAAGCGGGATATATACAGATCCAAAAAGATACCCAAGTAAAAGGTAAAAAAGATAGTAAAATTCTAACCTTTGACAATTTTTATCTGGAATTAAAAGATATTTAAAATTCATTTTCTCAAATTTTGTATCTCAAAGTTTTTATGCGATACCTTGAATTAAGATTTGGAATTTAATGAAGATTTTACTGGTTGATCCAAATTATGCATTAGGAAAAGGCATTTTAGATAGATTTAAACTTAGATTATTCGGCACTCCATATATTACGTTACAACAACTTGCAACTATTACTCCTGAAAAGCATTCAATTGAAATCTTAGATGAAACCTTTGAAAAAATTGATTTTAATAAAAAATATGATCTTGTTGGAATAACGTCTTGCACACCTTCTGCACCTAGAGCTTATGAGATTGCAGATAGATTTAGAAATGAGGGTGTGATAGTAGTTTTGGGTGGATATCATCCTTCTGGACTGCCAATGGAAGCAAAACTACATGCTGATAGTGTTGTAATAGGTGAAGCTGAAAATTCCTGGCCAATTTTACTCAAAGACTTAGAAAATAATAAATTACGCGAGTTTTATCATTCAAAAAAACCTGCTGATTTGTCTATTCTGAAACCAATAAGAAGGGATATTGGTGAGTCCAATTTTGCATCAGCTCGTATAGAAGCAACCCGTGGATGCCCAATTCGTTGTGAGTTTTGTTCCATTTCAAATAGCAGAATCGGTTGGCATGTTTTTCGAAAAAAACCAGTAGAAAATGTGATACGGGAATTAGAATTAATACCTCAGAGATTTATTGCATTTTGTGATACTTCATTGACAATCGATGTTGAATATTCAATCTCACTTTTCAAGGAAATGAAGCATCTGAATAAAAGATTTATTTGCTATGGTAATAGTAATATTTTAAACAGAAATGAGAGACTTTTAAAATATGCAAATGAAGCTGGATGTACTCTGTGGAATATTGGTTTTGATTCATTTTCCCAAGAAGCACTTGATAATTCTGGTAAAAGGATAAACATTGTTAAGGAGTATGCTTCTGTAGTAAAAAAGATACATGATCATGGAATGGCAGTTTTAGCTCAAATTATATTTGGTTTTGATGCTGAAACAAAAGATATATTTGATTTTACAATTGAGACTGTTAAACAAGTAAAAATAGATATTCCATCTTTTAATATTCTAACGCCTTTTCCAGGAACCCCATTATTTGATAGATTAAACAAAGAAGAAAGGATACTTACTAAGGATTGGTCAAAATATGATTTGACACAAGTGGTTTATAAACCAAAAAATATGTCCCCACAAGATTTACAAAATGGTTTTTATAAAGCTGTTGAAAGTTTTCATAATTATAATAATCTACTACAAAGGCAGTTAAAAACTATGAAACTTGGTTTTAATACCTCCATTGGTACATTTTTTCAAAATATCTATGAATTGGGGGTTTATAAAAAAATATTAAGCCAAAAAAGCGTATAATAAAACTTTTACTAAAGCATTTTAAGAAATATTGTTATTCATAATTTAATATGAAAATATTGTTTGTTTTACCAAATGAAACAATTAAAAGTAATTTTAAAAAATTTGTCAAATGGTTAAACATTAAATTTGTTTTTGGATTTGGAAAATCTCTAGCTTTTCCGATATTGACAGCTTTAATGCCACCGACACAAGATGTTGAATTTATTGAGGGAGGCCATAATGAGATTGATTATAATAAAGACTATGATTTAGTCGGTATTACAGCAGTAACCAGATATTCGCCTCTAGCTTATGAAATTGCAGATGAGTTTAGAAAACGTGGTGTAAAAGTTGTTATGGGTGGATGGCATGCTTCTGCATTACCAGAAGAAGCAAAACAACATGCTGATAGTGTGGTTATCGGTGAAGCTGAAGATACTTGGCCAATTCTAATTAAGGATTTGAAAAATGGAACACTTAAACCTTTTTATCAGCCCGTTCGCCCTGTTGATGTTAAGAATATCCCTAATCCACAAATGAAAATATTCCCAAGAAACAATAGGTCTAGTGTACAAGCAACAAGGGGATGTCCATATAAATGTGAATTCTGCTCAATGGCTTGTGTAAAATTTAGAAATCAATTCCGAATGAGACCAATCAATGATGTTATCGAAGATATAATTGACATTCCAAATAAAGGATTTTTTTTCATTGATAATTCCTTGACAGTAAATCCAAATTATTCTATTGAGCTTTTTAAACAAATGAAAGACCTAAACAAAAGATTCTATGCATATGGAAATATTGATGTTTTGAATAAGAATAAAGAATTACTAAAATCTGCCCAAGAGGCAGGTTGCTTCTCATGGTTTGTTGGTTTTGATTCTATTTGTCAAGAATCTTTAGATAATGTAAAAAAAGTATCAAACAAGGTAAAAAATTATATATCCTCAATTAAAAATATTCATGATCATGGAATTTCAGTAATGGGTTCTTTTATTTTTGGTTTTGATTATGATACTATTGATGTTTTTAACAAAACAGATGATTTCATCAGAAAAAGTGAATTAGATATCCCAGTTTTTTATGTATTAACACCTTTCCCAGGTTCTCTAATTTTTAATAGACTTGATAGGGAAGGTAGAATTTTCACAAAGGATTGGAGCAAATATGATTTAAGTCATGTGGTTTTTAAACCGAAAAATATGACTGTGGAAGAACTTGAAAATAACTTTAGAAACTTTTGTATTCAACAATATAGCTTTTCAAGAAATCTTAATAGAATGATCAATGGTATAAAATTTGGACCAAATATTTTTTTAAATATAGCTATTATGAATAATTATTCGATGTTAAACAATTGGTTTTAATAAAGTTCCTTTCTTAGAATTTGATTTATTCAATTGTAGAGAAGCAAAAAGATTTTAATCCTTCATCTAATTTTGCATCTGTAGAAGTTTTACTAAAAACAAGTATGTCATGATTTTTAAAAGATGAACTATTATAACCAATTTTATTAAAATATTCTCCAGCTAATTTCATTCTTTCAAGTATCTCTTTATTAGATACTTTCGGCTCTATTTTTTCTGCTAATGAACCAGGTCGACAAGAAAACGGAAAGACAAAACCCCAGTCAAAGCTTATTTCATTTACAACCTTAATTGTCTCTTTAAAATCTTCTTCGGTTTCACTGGGAAAGCCATTAATACATTCAGTTGCAATCAGCAATTTAGGATAGGCATTTTTTATTTTTGAAAAAGAACTCTTAATTTTTTCAACGTCCGAAAAACGATGCATAAGCCTTAAAATTCTTGGACTGCCAGATTGAATTGCACTTCCAAGACTTTTTATTTTACCTTTCTTTAATATCTTTTCAAAATTTTTACAATATTTAACAATCCATGTTGGATGGATATATCTAAGATGAACAGAATAGTCTCCTGAAATATCTGTTATTTTATCTAACATCTCAGCAAAATTACTATCTAAATCAACACCATAAGCACCAAGATCATCAGCGTCAAAAATGAAATTACTATAACCAAGATTAAGACCTTTTTTAAATTCATCAATTATGGTTTCTAGTGGCTTACTTTTTAGGGGACCTATTGCTTTTTTTATTACGCAATAAGAACAAGTACCAAGGCAACCCCATGATGGTCTAATAAAATATGAATCTTTATGAATTGTGAGACTTGGTTGGAGTTTCTCCTTGAAATATTTGAAATACCCATAATTGATAATGCTCCTATGGCAATTAGCAGATTTGTCTAATAATATTTTTTTAAGAATCGACTTTGAAAAAACGTCAACAATTTTGTTTGCAAAAAAGGTTTTTTCAAAAGCTTTTTTAAGATTGCTGATAAAAAAATATTCATTTGCATTTTCAAGTGGAGTATTGGCATCTTTTATATCTTTAAATTTTATTTTGTTTTCAGGAAAGATTTTATCAATTTTTTTTAATTCTTTTGTGCTTAATGTTTTTCCATTGAAAATCTTTGCTAGTTCTTCTTTTTCAATATCTGGTAAACAACCTACAACTATCAATTCAGCATTAAAATCAAGAAATTTCTTGGTCATTTCTAAAGATGTTTTGGCATGTTTATTTGAATATGCACAGGTACTCAGAAGAATAATATCTGCATCTTTTACATTTGTAACTATTTTATAGTTATTTTTTAAAAAATATTCCTTGAGTTTCCAAGCATCAAGTTTTCTTCTATTGCAAGTTAAAATTCCATATATGAATATTTTCTTTTTTTTCGTCAAATACTATTTAATGTAAAATTAGACCTATAAATTTTTCTATAAACCTATAAATTAACAAATTAAACTGCAAAATCAGCTAAAAGATTAAAAAATCTATAAATATCATCATTTTATTAATTATATTATAATTTCCTAAATTAATGAGGGAGGACGAAATCTGAAAAAAATCTTAGTAACAGATGCTCATCTAAAAGCTGCACTTCCAGTTGTAAGATCACTTGGAAAAAAGAAAATGTGTATAACTGGACTTAGTGAAAAAAGAACAGCGCTAAGTTTTTATTCAAAATATTGTAATAAAAAACTTATTTCCCCTAACCCAAGAACTAATTCAGATTTATTTTTAAAATATATACTTAAAATCGTAAAAAATGACAGCTATGATTCTATTTTCCCAATTCATACTTATACAATGTTTTTATTGACTAAATATAGAGATATAATATCTGATTATGTAAAAGTTCCTCCTCCCAATTTTGACATATTTATTAATGCATATGATAAGAAAAAAACTTTAAGTTTGGCTATGGAAAATAAAATAGAAATTCCAATTACATATTCTACTGAGGATATTAATGATATAATAGAAAATATTAAGCAATACCCGGTAGTTATTAAGGCTTCTAGAAGACATGCAATAGGAATTGTAATATGTTATAATTCTTCTGATTTAAAAAAAGAGTATAAAAAAATGGTCAATAAGTATGGACCTTGTTTAGTCCAAGAATATATTCCTAATGGTGGCGAATTTGGAGTTTATACTATATTTAATAAAAATTCTGAACCTATTGGACTTAGTGTAAAAAAGCGCTTAAAATGCATGAATACATATGGTGGAGTATCAACTCTTAGAGAAACAGTAGATAATAAGGAACTTGTAAATATTGCTTTTAAACTATTGAAGAAAATGAAATGGTTTGGTGTTGCAATGGTTGAATTCAGAGTTGATTCGAGAGATGGTTTGCCAAAATTAATGGAAATAAACCCAAGGTTTTGGGGTTCTTTACACTTATCAATTCAATCTGGTATTGATTTTCCTCATATGTTATATGAATTGATCTCAAAAGGAGAAACAACACCTATGCTTGATTTTAAGAAAGGAGTTCAATCTCGTTGGTTGTTTGGAGAGGTTACTAGATTTTTACGTTTTTCAAACAAGCTTGAAGTTGTAAAAGATTTTTTTACACCAGTCTCAAATTATGATATTCTTTCCCTAAAGGATCCTGGCCCTATAGTAATATCAACTTTTTTCCCACCAAAAGATTCTAGTGATGAAGAGCCAAGAATTGAAAACTCGGATCTTTTTTTGAAGGAATCAAATGTTAATGATAATATTATTTTTCAGATTGATTAATTAAAAACATTTTTGGATATGGGGATGAGGATATAGAATTATAATTTAAATTTATAATAAATATATAAACTTAAACCAGTAGCAGGAGGAAAGGATGAAAAAAATGTTCAAATCTGCTTTTATAATCTCTGATACCCCCAATTAAGAGAGACCGACCATATCCTTTTGAAACGATATTTGCGAATGCACGATAGGAATGATATTCCTTCTCTCGTCTCCCTCTATAATTATGAATATTTTTATATTATTTAATGTTTTTTGTTAATATTAGAGATTTTTTAACAAAATTTAAATATTTATTATTATTCTTTAATTTTTGTGCATAGTGATATTTAAAGAGGTTATATATCTTATAAAAAACTTTTATAGAATTTTTGTAAAATTTTTTATTTCTTCGTCTGGAGCCATTACAAATCCATGCATTCGAAAAGGTAGTACTATTTCAAGAAGTTCTAAATTTTCGATATATTTATTATAATATTTGAAAATTTTATTATAAAATTCTTTTGCATCGGCAATATCTGGTGCTGTAAAAGTTAGAATCCAATCATAGTTACCATGTACATAAAGGGTAGCTATACTTTTAATGTTTACAACTGGTACAAAATCTGTTTCACGCATTATTGGAATATTGTTTATCATTTCTTCATCAAAAGGTTGAGATGTTCTTTTAACTAAGAGAATAAAATATTTGAACTTTGTTTTAGTAGGATTTACCACTGCAGAATATCCCACTATTATTCCTTCTTCTTCTAATTTTTTCATTATTCTTGCAACTTTATATCTTGAACATCCACATTTTTTACCGATTTCATCAAGATTTAATCTACAATTTTTCTGCAATTCATTTAAAATTTTTTCCTCAAGATTTGAATTTTGTGCAATATCGTGTTTATTCATATGTGAATTCAACTCCTTAGGGACATCTAATGTTAAAATATTTAAATATTTTTAAAAAAGAAAGTTATCCTATAAAAAATATTTTAGAATATTTCTAACAAATGATATGAAAAAAAATTATCTTTTAACAAATATTATTCCGCTGTTGAACCTTAGAATAAATAACAATAGCTTTAAATTAGAATTATTCATATTAACTTATTAATCATTTATTGAATTTCCTCTTGTTAAAATTTATTTAGAAAAAAAGGTGAGATAACATTAAAATAAAAAGGAAAACAATTAAAAGTTGGATTTACAAATTAATTGTGATTGCAATAGTACTTGCATTAATATTATCTGTTTTTGTGGTAATTATAAGATAAGAGAATTGGTTTGTTTTTCTCGATAGATTATTATACATTACCTTTATTCCTGCCAGCCAGGAACTAATATGGCTAAAAAGGAAGCAAGGACTATCAATCGATGGATAATTGTTATCGGAGCAATAATGATTCAGCTTGCCTTAGGTGCAATTTATGCCTGGTCAGCATTTACTACACCATTGCAGGGAAATGAAACAGCAATTTCCGAATTTGCATTTAATAAAACTCAAACCCAAGCAATTTTTTCAGCAGGTCTTGCAACATTTGCAGTATTTACTATCATTGGTGGAAAACTTCAGAAAAAGTATGGTCCAAGAAAGATTGCTCTTCTTGGTGGTATCTTACTAGGTTTGGGATACATACTAAGTAGTTTTGCTGGTGCTAATTTTCCATTAAAATTATTTTTTATTGGTATTATTGGTGGGGCAGGTATAGGTCTTGGCTATGTTGTTCCAATAGCTGTTGGAGTAAAGTGGTTTCCAGATAAAAAAGGACTTGTTTCAGGTCTTGCGGTTGCAGGATTTGGATTTGGTGCACTAATTTGGATTTTAATGGCAAATCCGCCAAGCATTCTTGGTTTTAATGGATTTATTACACAACAAGCAGGAACTTTTTCTTATACCATTTCAAATGTTGATGGAACTTTTAGATTGTATGGAATTATATTTTTAATTTTGGTTTTGATTGGATCAATTGTTATGATTAATCCACC
>CP070712.1:678745-698551 GCA_020350365.1 Thermoplasmatales archaeon
GGATCAACAGGTGACCAACCTTTCATATCTCTTGTAATTTTTTCTGTTAATGTCTCATTATAGATATATCCAGTAACTTCTGTCTCAGTTTCACCATATACTATTTTATCAAATCCTGGTGGGTGAAAGAATATTTCTTCTATGAGTTCAGAATTGTATTGGTAATTTGGAACAAATAACATCATCCAATCATTTTGGTCATATGGTGGTCCATTACTTCCATCGGAAAAATCTAGTAATTTTGTATCATACATATGATAGTAATTCAGGACACTATAGTAATTTCCCCAAGTTTGATCGTATTGTTTTTTTGCTGCTCTTCCTCCAAAAGCTGAAAGATTATCAACACCTTCAAAAGTCCAAGGTGATATTCCAACACTGTGACCAAGCTCATGCATTAAGGTAGAAGCTATTTTAATTCTAATTCCTCTTCCATTTGGTGGGATTCTACGAGAGATTAAATTCTTTAGAAGTTCTTTTGGTTGGACACTATACGCAATATGTATACAATCATAAACATTTGATTTTGCTGGATGATTGAATGGTCCTGCATGACCAACTAAAACATATCTAAAAGATCCCTTTCTTTCATCTGGAAAATGATGATTGTAAAATCTTAATATCATACCAGAGTCCTGAGATATTTGGTCATAGTGAGGTAATACTTCTCCTCCTCCATTAGATGGAGTGTCTGGCCATCCTTGATCAAAGTACATCTTGATATTATGTTCTGCAAATTTTTCTATTATTGCTTGTTGAGATTCTTCAAAAAGAATATGAGCAGGATCAAAAAGTCCACCTTTTTCCATATAATCGACTTCAATATAGATATCTTGTGAAAATGGATCAGCTAACCATTTTGACAATTGATATTCTTCTATGTTTTCTAAACCATCTATATCAGGATCGAGTTTTTCATGGTCATCCCACGTGTTTGGATCATATCCCCATTTCCATTCCCATGCAGTAGGAATACCATCTCCATCTGGATCTTTATCACTATCATCTCTTTGAGGATCTGTTCCTAAGATGTTTACTTCTGTCCAATAAGGAATAAAATCTAGGTCAGAATCAATTTGATAGATATTGAACCATATTTCAAATGTTTCTCCGACCCAATGTCCATAACCATCATAGTCTCTGAGATAATCATCACCATACCATCGACCTGTTTTATAATCATATTTTACAGTAAATTTTCCTCTCTCAACGTCTTTTGATCTTCTGCCAAGAAGTCCTGATTTAACTTTTTCCATAAGAGTAATTGTTATTTCAGAAGTGGCTTGTTCTTCCTCGGCATCCCTCATTAATTTGTTCTCCTGAAACATTGTGTCCCAGCCAGTAAACAAAAGTTCTTCAACTTTACCTAAGTGCTCAACGTCTTTACTAACATATTCTAATCCATCTAAATTTGCAATATAATAAAATGATGGTTTGTTTTTCCAACTTCTCCCAGGACTCATAAGTTTATCATATAAACCTCGATGACGAATTCTCAAAACTTCAAGAACTAAAGCTTGATTCTCAAAAGGGCTAACTCGATCATCAAGTACAAATTCCTCTTGTTTTTCAACAATTTTTTCTTCTTTGAAAATATCAGTATAAGCAAATACACCTGCAATTATTAAAATAGCCACAACAATTATTGTGCAACCAACTATAATAATTCTATTTGTTTTTTTGTTTTTATTAACTTTTTTAGATTTAGCCATTTTATCCCCCAATTTATTTTCTATTAATTTTATTGGTATTTAATATTTACTATATTAATTATATTGATGTTTTTATTTATTTTATAACAATTAATGGTATTATAAATTTTATCATTTATTTATTTTTTGTAAAAAAGATACTAATAATTATATTTAATAATATTTTTTTGATTTCGTTTTTTGTATTTTTAATCATAAAAATTACAATAATATTATTTAGTTTTAGTAAACCCTTCGGTAATTATTTAAATCAATTTATCTAATGCCCTTATATTGTTAAATACAAAATTTGATCAAAAAAAAATTTTTAATATTCCAATAAAGCAATCTAGTAGTTTATGTGCTTTATGTAGAGGTACAAAATTTTTATGTGGAAAATCCCGTTGTCCAGTTCTTGTTAAATATCACTCTAGGGACAAGATAAAACCATTAATTGATAAGTTAAGAATCGGAGGTTCTTCTCCACCTAGTGTCTTTATTGGTAGAATAGGTTATCCAAAGGTTTCAATTGGGCCGATGATTCCTCCAGTTTTGGGAGATACATCATTAATAGATACCCCTGAACTTTGGCTAAATAAAAGTATTGATGAAATTGTTGATTTTCGTTCAATGTTAATTCGTGGAAAACATACAGTAAATGCTTTTGATGTTGATAGTTCAAATAAAATTGTGGAATATACAAGGGAACTTGCATTGTCAAAAAATAGCATTTTTGCTGATGCATTATTTGAAAAAAAACCAAGAGGTAGAATTGCTTTTTATGATGAATCCCAACCACATGGGCCTTCAGCCCAATTAAAAAGTTTTAATATCTCAAATCCAAAATATGAGCATCATATTGAAAAAGCATTTTATGACACAGATCTAAAATCAAGAAAAGCAATTCTTAGTTTATATAACAATGGTGTAAATATTTCAAAAATCCAAAGAGCATTTAGCGTGGGAGCTTTTGGTCTAAAAAAATATAGACGCTTTGTCCCTACAAGATGGAGTATTACTGCAGTTGATTCAAGTATTGGGGAAGCAATGATGAAAAATACAAAAACATATCCCCAGATTAACGAATTTAGAGTGTATTATCATAATCAATTTGATAATAGATGGGCAATTCTTATGACACCCTCAGAATGGCAATATGAGTTAATTGAGGCCTGGTATCCAAATACAACTTGGAATCCTTATGGTAGATCAATCTCTATATTCAATAGTTATGAATTTTATAAGGGTAGAACTACCTATGCAGAGATAGGAGGATGTTATTATGCTGCTCGACTTGCTATAAATGAAGTATTAAATAATGAACGTAGACAAGCAGGAGCTGTGGTTCTTAGAGAGGCTCATCCAGGATATATAATGCCTATTGGTGTATGGAATGTCCGTGAAAGTGTAAGAAAAGCATTAAAAGAATCTTATGAAAAATTTGAAACCCTAAATGAAGCGCTAATGTATATTTCAAATAAAATGGATATACCTCTTCAAAGATGGATACGAAATAGTGCAATTCTAAAAAATCAATTGTTTCAGAAAAGACTTGAAGATTTTTAGGATAAATTATGCAGATTAAGGAAATAAAATGTAAAACAGCATTATCAAATTCAACTTTGCCGGGATTAAGATATTCTCTAAATCCATATAGAGGTTGCCAACATAATTGTGCTTATTGTTATGTTCCAAATGTTCTACGAATTAAAAGGAGTATATGGGGTAGTTTTGTTGATATTAAAAAAAATATACCAATTATTCTTTCGAAGGAATTAAAAAATAAAAAACCAGGAGTAGTTGGAATTTCGACGGTTACAGATCCTTATCAACCAATTGAAAGAAAATATAACCTTACCAGGTATTGTTTAGAACAACTTCTTATTTACGATTTTGCAGTTGTTATACAAACAAAATCTGATTTAATTAAAAGAGATTTAGACATCATTTCAAAATTTTCAAATGCTGAAATAATGTTTAGTATTGGTACGTTAAATGATAATGAAAGAAAACTCTTAGAACCATATGCTTCAACTATTCAGCAAAGACTTGATGCTCTAAAAGAGATTTCTGAAATAGGGATTAAAACATCTGTTTTTTTTGGTCCAATTTACCCAACGATAACACCTGAAATTTTACCAAACATTGTTGATATCTTTGAAGAAAATGGTGCAAAGGAGATCATGTTTGACAAACTAAATCTTAAACCAGGTATTATTGAAAATGTTGAAAAATCAATAATATCTGATAAATTATTTCAAGAAAAATTTACCAATATTCAAATGATTTATAGGCTTCAAAAAGAAAAATTAAATGAGATTGGTAAAAGAAGAAAAATAAAAATTGTAAGCGCATTTTAAATTATCTTTTAAAATATCTTTTAAATCTTGATAATCTCTTTTGAAAAAATATTAAAAGAATTATTACAAAACTAATGATTGCTAATATAAATCCTATTCCTGGTCCCCAGCTTGAAGGTAAAACTCTGCTCTCTGCAATTCCCGGAAGGTTTGTTTCAAGATCGCTACTACCCATAAAACTACCGACACCAACCTCAGTTATTTGCCCCATTGCATAAAAAAATATTAAAACTGAAACAATTAAAAAAACCATACTTAGAATTGAAAAAATCATATTAACTTTCCTAAATCTGTCTTTTGTAAACACAGTAATAAAAATTGTTAAAAATGATATTACAAGTAAAATAGATAGCAATGTTAGAATTAAGGTAACTTCAGATGGTACTTGACTTACATCCCCTCCAATTAGTTCTGAAGAAGAAGAAATAGTGACAATTTTTGGTGGGAATAATAGTGTCTTTGTAGAAGTTTCAATATTTCCATCATCACCATTTAAAATCCACCAAGGTGAAAAAAGTGAAATAATTAATAAAGCTAAAACAAAAAGTTTCATTCCAGTGTTAAATTTCCTTTTCCAAATCAAAAAAATCATTGAAAAGATTGCTAGAATTATCCCAAGATATATCACAATATTGTGTAAAAAGGACTCTTGCGAGGTTAGTATATCTATATCCTTATCCCCTCTAACAATGATTTCTTGTTTCGCAATATCCTTATTATCTGAATATACAACAATTTCATATTGACCAGGAGGAACCGAAAATTTAACATTTCCATTATTATCAATAGATAATCTCTCAATTTTTTTGTTTCTTTTTAAGGAAATTTCGCAATCTGAAAGAGGATAACCATAAGAGTTCATTGTATCAAAATTAAGTTCATATTCAGCTGGAAACAATAAATCAACAGATTCATCCTCTGAAATCGAAACCTTATTTTCAACTACAAATGATTTGTATTTAATAAAAAGATCGTATTCAGCGGGATAAAGACCAGTAAAAAGATATTCTCCTTCATTTATTTTATCTGCAGATATTCGAGTAGGTTCAATCATTTCGTTACTTGTCAATTCTGGATTAACTTCAACTGCTGGAGAAAAACCCCATTTATCCCTGAGTTTAAGATTTAACATATATTGTTCAATTGAAAATGAATCTTTTTTTGAAAATAAGCGGTTTACAAGACCCAATTTTACTTTTTTTTCTTCGATTAAAAATCCTTGATATAATACCCTTAAATTATATGGTTTGGTAGGATAGCAAGGGGCTTTAAGAATTATTGTTCCATTCTCATCAGAAAATCCATTAGATATTATCTCATCATCACGTACTAGTGAAAACTTCACATTTTCAATTGCATTATCAAATTGATCGACAATAGATAGCTTTATAGAACCCTGTGGCCTGCAAAAAATTCGAACTTTTTCATCATTTTTAAGCTCAACTATAGAATAACCTATGTATTGTTTTTCTCTATTAAAGAGCAGGTTTTCTTTCAAAATTTTCACTACATATGTACCCGGCTCTAAATCAGGAAATCTTATCTTTTTAAAAAATGAAATATTTCTCCAGTCAAACATTCCTATAATAGATTTTAATATTTGAAAGAAGGATTTATCCTCAAAATCTAGCTCGATAGAGCCAATCGGAAGTCTTCCAACCGATCCTGCTGATTTAAAGGAATTCTCTTTATAAATCTCGGCACTAATATATGGGATATTTTTTCCAAGTGCCGCGGAAAGTAGTGATCCCATTGGTGCAGATGGTGCTAAATGAACTGATACTGTCAATGAATATTTTTCTTTTTCTTCCTCCCCATCTGTAACATTTTCTCTAAATACTGGAAAAGTCTTAATTAATGTTTGAAATAATTCAGATTCAGAGTCTATTTTTTCATAACCTTCATCTTCATCTGTGATAAACAAAACATTGAAATTTACATTAAAATCTTGAGGAATAACCGTTAATTGACTTTTCCCTGTTTCATAAGCATTTCTTCCTAAAAAGACACTACCAGTATCTCCTTCAATTCCTGGTAATTTAATATTTTGTTTAACATATGATTTAATTTGGATTCCATCATCATCTCCATCAACAAATCCAACATTTGATTCCATTATCAAACCATGAACTTTACCTGTTGTAGGGTCACTTAAGGATACCCATCCTCTAGTTCCAAGATCAATATCATCTTCTGTTGTAAGAATTAGTTCCTTAGTTACTGATTCTGGATCTGGTGGCACAAAATATTCTTTAATTGACTCACTTTCGTCATATAAATTAAGGTTTGGAAGCAAGTTACCAACATTCATTTTTTCGATAGTTGTACTTCTGGCCTTAATTGTAATTATTCCTGTATAAGCTCCATCTAATACGTCTGGATCTTCAATATTGATTGTTTTTATTACATCATGATTTACATTTACAAAAATTCTCTTTGTTTCAGTAGGACAATAATAATATGTGTAGATGTTATCTGTTATAATATCTCCTTGAGGTGAAGTACTCTCTAATCTTAATCTAACCATTAGATTTCCATCAATTAGGATTTTTTTATTTGCCTTTGTCGCTGCAGACGGTCCTGTATAATCTGGTTCGCCTTTAACACCATGTCTTAAATCAAAAGCTGCAAGTTGCTCTATAGTATTTGTTTCTAAAAAAGCTGCATTTGGAATACATTTAGCAATTGTATGAGATACTGGATTTCCAATTATTTCACCAGTTTGGATTACTGCATATATGATAAATCCATCTTCAAAAATTCCAAAATAATCAAAATCTATTTTTTGACCCGAAATTGGTTCAAAAAAATAATGAGTATCATCTAAAGCTAAATGGTCTTCATATTCTGGTGGTTCTATTTCGGAAGAGTCATAAAAAACATAATACTTTTCGTTTCCATTTGCTTTTTCAGGTATTATAAAAACAATACTGCAAGAGCTAATATGAGAATCATCATCGTATACCAAATCATAAATCTGTGATTCAATTTCTAATAATTCTGATCCATCATCAACGCCAATTCTAATTGAATGATCTTTTTCATCTTTTGCCCAACAAGGATTAGAAAAATCTACCCTTAAATCAATTGGTTGGAACTTTGAATTTTCCAAACTTGTATCAATAGGAATGTTAATTTCTTGTTTATAAGTTAGTTTGTTGATATCTTGTGGAATATAATTATTATCAGCCTTTATTTGGGTAACCGTTGAAGATAATAAAAGAATTATAATCAATATCGAAATTTTATTTTTTAATATTTTTTTCATGAATTAAAATAATAATGATTTATATTTATATAAAGATATCTTATTTTTAAAATAAAAAATTTGATTCGGTTATTTTTAAAATTAATTTTTTATCGGTGTAATCTTTTTAGAGTTATTGAAACATAATGTTTTCGTTTTCTTGATTTGTAAAGAAATTTAAGATTTCATTTTCTGTAACCATTCCCTTTCTTTTCTGCTTAGCATAATTTAATATCTTTTCCAAATCATCTTTATTTGCTTCAAGTTTCAATTTTTCTAATTTTTTTCTAACTGTATGAATGCCAGACATTTTATCTAAAATAAAATTTCTTTTTCTACCAACAAGTTCAGCGGGAAATAATTCATAATGACTAGGATCATTTACAACAGCTGAAACATGCAGACCAGCTTTGTGTGAAAAGGCATTTTCACCAACAATAGGCATATTTGGCGGGATATTTAGCCCAGAATAATTAGAAATTGTCTGTGAAATTTCAGTAAGTTTATTCAATTTCCAATTATGATTTATTTGATAAAAGCAATTTAAAGCAAGGCATATTTCTGACAGTGATGTTATTCCAACTCTTTCTCCTATACCATTCACAGTTACATCTATAAGTGTAGCTCCGGCTTCATATGCTGCTAAAGAATTTGCTGTTGCAAGACCTAAATCATTATGACAATGTACGTTTAAATCTACATTTAAATCAGACTTAATTTTTTTTACAAAATTGTACATATTAATAGGAGTCATTGCTCCAACTGTATCTGCTATGCTAATTCTATCTACACCAGATTCAATGGCTGCCCTTGATACTTTAATTAGATTTTCATATTCAGTTCTTGTTGTATCTTCAGGCGTATATCTTACTTTTAGTCCATGGTCTTTTGCATAAGTTATTGTATTTGTAATTTGTTCAATTGCCTTTTCTAAATCAAGTTTAAATTGTTGGTTTAATCTTTTATTTGAAACACAGAAAAATATACCAACCCAATCAACATCACATGAAATTGCAGAGTTAATATCTTCTTTTTTTGCCCTGCAATGGGCTAAAATATCAGCATTAAATCCTTGATTTGAAATAAGTTTTACAGTATTGTAAATGTCTTCAGTAACAACAGGGTGTCCTGCTTCAATTATGTTTACTCCAAAATCATCTAATAAATTTGCTATTGTAAGTTTTTCTTCGACACTAAAAGTAACTCCTGGTGTTTGCTCACCTTCCCTTAGCGTAGTATCAAGGATTTCCACCATCTATTCACCGTTATTCTTCTTGGGGTCCGAGTTGAAAACCAATAATTGAATTACTTACTACTTCAAGCTCAATGCCACAACCATCACACTCTACTCTTTCTCCTCGTAAATTCTCAATATTAATCCTCGTACCACATTCAATACATTGTAACATAATATCTGTGACATATTTAACAAAAAATTATATAAATACTTATTGTGATTATAATCACAAATATATTGTGGTGTTTGTGATGGTGACAATAAGTCATATTGTTCAAAAATTAGTAGATGATAATGTATATATCCAAGAGGCGATGAATCAAAACATATTATCTTATTCTTCCTTAGCAAATCAAATCAAAAAAGATATTGAGGATATACTTGGAAAGCAAGTAAAAAAACACGCAATAGAAATGGCACTAAGAAGATATTCAAATCAAATAAAACAAAAGCACAAATCAGTTTCTTTTAATTATTCATCAGATATAATAATGAAAACAAAGATTTGTGATATCGCAGTTTTAAGGACGCCTGCATTATTTATGAAACTAAAAAAATTATATGATATCATAGATTTTGAAAAAAGCGATATATTAAACATAATACAAGGCAGTTCAGAGGTTATAATAGTTACAAATGAGCGGTATAAAAATAAGTTTCTTGAAATTCTAAAAGATGAAAAAATTTTAATGATGGAAGAAAATTTGGTATCATTATCAATGACTTTCTCAAAAGATTTTTATTATACACCGGGAGTAATTTTTAATATAATCCGAAATGTAGCTTGGGAAAATATTAACATATATGAAATTGTTTCAACAAACACAGAGCTAACCTTTATAATAAATAAAAAAGATGCGATGCGAGGATACAAAGCGCTTGAAAAACTAATTCAATCTTAAAATTTAAAAAAATCTATAGAATATAATTGATGCTTATTTTTCAATAATGACTACCTTTTTTATTTATTATTTTCTCCTTCTTCTAAATTCTTCAACTAACTCCTCCCATTTTACATCTCTATTTGCTAGGAGTAATAAAGTGTGAAATATTAAATCTGCTGCCTCCCATGTAATATTATCGTTTTCAGTAAATGCTTCAATAAGTTCCTCACTTTCCTCCCGAATTTTGGCAATTAGTTTTTTATCATTATTAATAATTCCTGCAACATAACTGTTTTTTGGATCTAATTTCTTTCTATCCCTTATTACCTTATAGACTTCTTCCAATACTTGCATTCCTTTTTTCCCAAAAAGTGGTACCATAAAACAGGAATAAGATCCTTTATGACATGCATTTTTTATCTGTTTCACAGTATATAGAAGAGTGTCTTTATCACAATCTGTATAAACTCCAATTATTTTTTGAATATTGCCTGATTCTTCACCTTTCATCCATAATTTTTTTCTTTTTCTAGACCAATACCACGCATGTTTAGTTTCTAAAGTTTTTTCAATTGCCTCTTTATTTGCATATGCCATCATTAAAACTTTTCCTTCTATATCCTGAGTTATTACAGGAATCAAATTGTTTTTGTAGTTCAAATCATCAATATTCATCTTACCTCAACACCATAATTTTTTAGATAAATTTTTACATCTTCAATAGTATATATTTTATAATGGAAAAGGCTTGCAATTAATGCTGCATCTGCTTTTCCAATTGTTAAAACGTCCAAAATATCTTTTAATGAGCCTGCTCCACCTGAAGCAATTACAGATATATTTACAGCTTCAGCTATAGCTTGTGTTAATTCTAAATTATACCCCTTTTTTGTTCCATCTGCATCCCAGCTGGTAAGAAGTATCTCACCAGCACCATATTTTTCAACCTTTTCTGCCCATAAAATTGCATCAATATCTGTTTTTTTTCGTCCACCATTTATTAAAACAGACCATGAATTTCCATCTTTTTGAGCATCTATTGCACATACTATGCATTGAGATCCAAATCTATCTGAAGATTTCTTAATTAAATCAGGATCAATTACTGCAGCTGTGTTTATAGAAATCCTGTCAGCACCATTTGATAAAGCATATTGAATGTTTTCTAGTGTTCTAATGCCTCCTCCAACGGTTAAGGGGATGAATACCTTTTTAGAAACCTTATTAACTATTTCAAATAAAGTTTTTCTTCCAAATGGAGAGGCCCCAATATCTAAAAATACAAGTTCATCTGCGCCTTGTATGTTGTAATGTTCGGCAAGTTCAATAGGATCTCCAATTTTATTTAGTCCTTGAAATTTTTTCCCTTTCATAACAACCCCATTATCAACGTCAAGACAAGGTATGATTCTTTTTACTAGCATTTACCACAAATCCTCCAAATCAATTTTTTTTTTGTAAAGTGCTCTCCCAATTACCACACCAGAAAAACCAAGGCGTTCTGCAAGTTTTATATCATCAATAGTTGTAAATCCACCAGATGCATATGTTGGAATGTTTTTCTGGACTATTTTTTTAAGTATCTTTAAACTTGGCCCTTGTAGTTTTCCTTCTCTAATAACATCTGTTGATAAAATGGAACCAGCGTATGAACTTATTTTTTTCACTCCATCCTGGTAGAATAATCCTGTATCATTTTGCCAGGCATTTGAGACAATTTCTCCAAATCGGATATCAAGAGCAACCATTAAGTTTTTTTTTGGTATCTTTTTTGCAAGGGTTTCTAAAAAATTTCTATCTAGTGATTTGCTGCCAATAATAATCCTTTTTGCACCTCTATTTATAAGTTCAACTGCATAGTTTTCGTCCCTTATTCCACCCCCAACCTGTATATCCACTACTTTATTTTTCAATAACTCAAGTAATATTTTCTTGTTTGAACCAAATTTAAAGGCAGCATTTAGATCAATTACATGAATTACATTTGCACCTTTCTTTATCCATTTTAGTAAAAATTCTTTTGGTGTACCAAATATTTTTGCAGTTTTAATATTACCTTCTATTAATTGAACACATTTTCCATTCAATATATCAATACTAGGAATTACAAACAATTTTTTGTCACCTCAATAAAGTTCTTTAGAATCTTGAGTCCAATTTTCCCACTTTTTTCTGGGTGAAATTGTGTACCAAAAACGTTTTTCTTCCCTACAACTGCTGCAAACTCAGTTCCATAAAAACTTGTTGCAAACGCATTTTTTTTATCAGCTGCATATGAGTTTATGTAGTAAACGTAACTTGCAGAGGGTATGTTTTTTAAAATGGGTGTCTTTCCTTTTACGATTAAATTATTCCAACCTACCTGAGGAAGTTTTACTTCAGGCAATTTTTTTACAACTCCTTTAAAATAACCAAGACCTTCCCACTTTCCATTTTCAAAACTCATCTCATATAGATATTGAAGACCAACACATATCCCCAAAAACGGTTTTCCACTAGATATAAATCTTTTAATATTTTTTTTATAGGGATTTAACAGGGCTGCTGTATCTTTAAATGCTCCAACACCAGGTAATACAAGTGAATCAAACTTTTCAATGTCCTCTAACTTAGTTACTGAAGCTTCAACCTTGTGATATTTAAAAGCATTATAAACACTTTGAATATTTCCCATTCCATAGTTTATTATTCCAATATTCATTTAAATCCCTTTAATCCAAAGTTCCTTTCATAGCAGAAATAGTTCCTTTCCTCCATTCATTTTCTTGGAAAATATTTTGAATTGCATATCCTAAAGCTCTAAAAATTGCTTCCCAGGTGTGGTGAGGATCTTCTCCAGAATAATTTAGATGCAGAGTACATCTGTTACCTTGGCAAAATCCTTTTAAAAATGCCACCAAACAATAACTAGAAATTCCATCTATATTCTCAAATTTAGGGCCTCTTGTGAAGCAGCTTACTCTGCCTTCAATACTTAGTATTACTTCTGCCCTTGCTTCATCAATAATTCCTTTTGCAAATCCAAAACCTTCTAGTCCTTTTGACATTTTCATTTTAAAAAGTTCAAGTATAGCACAACCTAAGGAAATCCCAATATCCTCTGTAATCGTATGCTCCAAATCTACCTTAAATAAAATTTTTACTCCAATGTTTAGATTAGCTCTCCATCCAAGTGTCTCAATCATGTGATTTAGAAAAGGAATCGAGGTATTTACATCCAGGGTTTTTCCCTTTATCGAGTTTATAGAAACAGAAATTTTTGTCTCTTTTGTAGTTCTGGTTACTTGAACCTCATTTATACTTTTTTTCAAATCGATTCCATATTTCATTTATCTAACCTCACTTTTACAGAGTTATAGTGGCCATCAAGTCCTTCAACAGCTGAAATTTCTTTTACAATCGGTTCTAATTTTTTTATTCCCTCTTTTGTTAAATATTGAAACTCTGATTTTTTTTGGAATGTTTCAACTCCAACGGGCGAGAACATCTTTGCAAATTGTCCAGTCGGTAGCACGTGGTTTGTTCCTGAAGCATAATCCCCAATTGCAACAGGTGCATAATAACCTAAAAAAATCGATCCTGCATTCTTAATTTTTACAAGAAAATCCCAAGGTTTTTTTACCATTAATTGAAGGTGTTCAGCTGCATAATCATTTGCAAATTCAATAATTTCATCCCATCTTTTAAATACAATTATTGCGGAATATTTTGATAGAGATTTTGAAATTATCTGTTTTCTTTTCAAATATGAAAATTGCCTTATTATTTCTCGATTTACTTTTATTGCTAAGCTATTTGAATCAGTGAGAAGAACTGCAGAAGCTTCTGTATCGTGTTCACATCTTGCAAGAATGTCTGCAGCAATAAAAGCTGGATCAGCATATGAATCAGCAATAATTAGAGATTCGCTAGGACCTGCAAGCATATCGATATCAATCAATCCAAATACAATCATCTTTGCACAACTGACATATATATTACCTGGTCCTACAATTTTTTTTACGGATTTTATAGATTCAGTTCCATAAGCAAGAGAAGCAATTGCTTGTGCTCCTCCTATCTTATAAATTTCTGTAATACCAAGAATATCTGCTGTTACAAGAATTGATTCCGAAATATTGCCATCTTTATTTGGAGGTGTACAAACAACGATTCTTGGGACATTAGCAATTATTGCAGGGACTGCAAGAATCTGTAAAACAGTTGGATATACGGCTCTACCGCCTGGAACATACAATCCAACTGATTCTATTGGAGTAAATTTTTCTCCTAAAATTATTCCTTTTTCGATTTCGAATTTCCACTCTTTCATTAACTGTCTTTTATGAAATTTTTTTGAGTAATCAATCTGTTTTTTTATATTATCAAGAAGAGATCTGTCAATTTTTTTCCATGCAGATTTTATCTCTTTTTTGGAAACTTTAAATGTATCAATTTTTACTCTATCAAATTCTACTGTATATCTTCTGACAGCTTCATCTCTATTAGTTTTTACATCCTCAAGAATTGATTTTACTTTATTTTTTACACATTCTATATCAATTTTAGATCTACTTAAAATTAGATTTCGCTTCTCTTCCGGAATATTTTCCATATTATATATTCTAATCATGGTTTCCCCTCTAAATTACAACTCTTTTGATGTCTAAAACAAGAATATCTGATGCACCAAAGATTTTCAATTCTTTTATGATCTTGGATACTTCATTAGTTGGAACAACAGTTTGTACAGAAACCATTTTCTCATTACTTGTTTTAACAATTGTCGGTGCCCTCATACAAGGTATTTTATCTATTATTTTATCTAAAATTTCTTTTGATAAATTAAACAGTAAATAGCTTCTATTCTCAGCAGAAATTACACTTTGAATTGCAAGTTTTATATCTGATATCTCTTCTGATTTTTTATTTAAACTTTTTTTATTGCCAATTAAAATTGCATTTGATTTTAAAATGACATCATATATTAACAAGCCATTTACTTCTAGCGTAGTACCCGTCGATGTAATATCAATAATAAAATCAGCAAGACCAAGTTGAGGTTTTATTTCTGTTGCTCCTTGAGAATCAATTATTTGGGCGTTTATTCCTTTTTTCTTCAGAAAATCTTTTGTAATATTTCGATATTTTGTTGCGATTTTTATTCCATCAATTATTTTTTTATTTTTGAGCCCTGCTAGAACTAGCTGACATGATCCATAATTCAGATCAAGAATTTTTTCTATTGAAAATTTCTTCTCTACAACAATGTCATAACCTGTTATTCCCAAATCTGCTATATTTGACTCCACGTAAAATCCTATTTCCTCAGTTCTCATGAAAAGTATTTTAATTCCATCATGATTTGTTTCTAGGCTTAATTTTCTTTCATTTAATTCTTTAGGTCCATATCCTGATTTCTTAAGAAGTTCAATTGTTGATTTGAACATCCTTCCTTTATTTGGGACAGCAATTTTTATCATAAAATAACCTCTTTAAAAATAATAAAAAATTTAAAATTCTTTATAAAAAAAGTTAATCGATCAACGATGAACGCTACCACGAGCTATCTTCGTGATACTCATAGAATCTATAAAACCAGTTTGCAATAATAATTGTTTAATTTCATTTTGATTATTTTTACATTTTGAAATATCTGCAATAATATCCCATCTAGCTTTTTTACCTCTTTGAGAGCTCTTTGATTCTGTCATTACTAGATCTATCTTCATCTTTGCAATTCTTTCTGCAATTTTTGCTAAACAGCCGGGTGCATCACTAAATTCGATTTCAATTTTAACAAGATTCTTTGGTTCTCCATAAGTTGGACTAATAACTAGGGTATCGGTTTTAGAGTCAAGACTAATTAAAACCTCATCTCCTTCTTTTAAATTTAGGATTTCTCGAAACTCATTTGGTATCACCAAACGCCCTCTTGTATCCAATTTAACAATCGAATTCATTCTTAACCTCGTGGGATTTATGTGGGTATATATTCATCAAGTATTTAAAATTTCCCTTTATAGAGAACAAAAATTAATTACAGAAGCTTTAAATATTAAAACATGAATATAAAATTGAAGAGGTGAAACATGAAGAAAAAATTAATTTTATTAAGTGCAATAATTGCGGCAATAATTGTTTTGGGTAGTTTTTCATCTAGTATTACTGCAAGTAATCTAGAAGAAATCCAATCCACTGAATCAGTTAGCATACTAGTAAATAAATATTATGGCCATCATCCTAAAACAATTGAAACAAAAGTAAGTATTGAAGAATCAGAAGAAATAAAGGAAATTCTCATTAATCTTAATGAAGCAATTACAAATAATGATTATGAGACAATTTCATATTATGAAAAGAAATTAAATAATAAAGGTATTTTTGAAGACGACTATCAAGAATTTTACTCAAACGAAGAATATAATCAATTACTACAATCAAATAAAAGATCTAATCTTTTAGGATTACTTGAGGGTAAAAATGGAGATAATATATCAAATCTATTATGTTTCTTCAATGCAATTGGACAAGGTCTTTTTGTTTCATATTTAGGATCTCTAGCACTAGAGGCATTTCTACAATTACTTGGTAATGCTTCATCTTTTATTGAAATGTTTGTGATATTTATTATATTCTTTCCATTTGTCGCACTAACAGTAATTCTAACTGGTTTTATTCCAATAAGAATTTTAATGCCTAGAGGCAATGTTTGGATGGAAAGTGGAAGAATGTCTACAATAGGATTGAACGGAGTTAAAAGATTAACTGTTGATACAGAACCTGTAACTGTTAACTTAAGTTTTTTTACTGGCCTTTCAATTAGCATACCTGGTGATGATGAATCAGGAAGAGATTCATTTGTTTTTGCCTCAGGACTTGCATTAAGAGTAGAAAAAATTGATTAATAAACTCCAATTCTTTTTTTTATTTTTTTCTATCAGCATATTTTAAGTATAAGGATTGTATTACCCAGAAAACCTATTTAAATAATTATTAAAAAAAAAAGGGATAAATATGGCAAAGGCAAGATCAAGAGCTGCAGCACGTAAGGTTAAAGACAGATGGAGAGCAAAGAAATGGTATAACATTATTGCACCTCCAGCTTTTGATAGTGTTACAATTGCTGATACTATGACAGATACCCCTGATAATCTAATAAACAGAGTAACTGGAGTTTCACTTCAAGACTTAACAAATGATTTTCGAAAATCTCATATAATTCTTTTTTTTAAAATAAATAATATAGAAGAAGATAAAGCTCATACCCAATTTTCAGGACATACTCTTACTTCAGACTACCTTCGAAGAATGATTAGAAGAAGGCGGTCAAAAATTGATGGTGTTTACGATGTTGATACACGCGACGGCGCTGTAATTAGAGTTAAACCTTTTGCAACAACTGATAAAAGAATACAGAATTCGCAAAGAAAAGTCGTTAGAGAAGCAATGAAGAAAACCATATCTAATCAGGCAAAAGGTAATACACTTTCTGAATTTATGAAAAATATTTTAGACGGTAAAATGGGAAGTGAGATTTACAAAAATTGTAAAAAACTCTATCCCGTAAAAAGAATAGAGATTCATAAAACTGAAGTAATTTCACAACCATCTATAAAAATAGAAGAAAAAAAGCCGAAAAAGGAAGAAAAAGAAGAAACAAAACAACCTGAGAAAAAAGAAAAAAAACCAAAGGAAGAAAAAAAGATTGAAGAAGTAAAGAAGCCTGAAACCAAGAAAAAGGAAAAACCAAAAGAAGAGAAAAAACCTGAAAAACCAAAGAAAGAAAAGAAAACATCGAAACCAAAAAAGGAAACCGCTAAAAAACCTGTATCAAAAAAGAAACCAACAAAAACAACTACTAAACCAAAATCAACCACTAAACCAAAAACTACAACCAAAAAAACAACAACTAAGAAAAAGGTTTCAAAAAAGAAATAAATCTCATTTGTTTTTCAAAAAATCTTTTTATATAATTATATTCATACTATTAACTAGCAGTATGAATAAATATGAAATATTATCGATATTTTTTGCATTACTATTAGTCTTAGGTATTTTTTCAGCTTTTAATGTTAAGGCATGTAAAGATATTATTGCATGTGGTGATGCTACTGCTGGAAACTACAATTTGCTATTAAAAGTAAGAGATCCGAGTCGACCTGGTATCCAAGTTTTATGTATTATTCCAAAAGGTTATGAATACACATATCGTCATCCTTGGACAGGAAAACCATTTCAAAGTGAGGTTTTACACAAATTTATTGGTGTTGCTACAAAGGGAGATACCATTCCGAATATTGTAAAGGCTGGAATGACATTAACTGATGCAGGTCTTGCATTTGGTGATGCTGATACAAAATCAAGATGGACAAATCCAACAAAAAATGCCTGGGATGATTTTGACTGGATTAGATATGCATGTGAAAAAGCAGACAATGAAGACCAAGCAATTTCACTTCTTACAAAAGATGTTGTATCTAAAATGCACGCAACTGGTGTTTCTGAGAATCTTTTTATTGTAGGTCCCAAGAAAGCTGTTGTGATAGAAGCAGATGCATTTCATTATAAAATTGATGAATTTGAGAATGGCGTTGTTGCAATGTCAAATTATCCAAAAGTGCTTTGGAAAACTCAAAGAATAAATACTTTTTTAATCTCCAGGAATTTTGATACAGAAAAAGAAAAAAATGTAAGAAATAAAGGAGTTGTAAGACTAAATTCCCTCTATGGAATACGAGTAATTGATATTGGTTCTGATTACATTTCTGCAAAACCGATTTCATATATACATGCACTTAGATCAAATAATTTTGGAGTAATTACAAAAATAAACATAAGTGAAAGAAAAACAGTTGGATTTTTTAGTGTTGAATTATTAGATATAAATGCAAATATGGCTAAGGTTAGAGTAGTTAATAAGTATAAAGCATGGGAGGAAAAAATCCTTGAATTTATTGAACCAAAATACGGGAGTATTTCGGTAAAAGATATGATAAATTGGTCACGACTTCATTCAGAAGATTTAGATGGTCTTCGACCAATGTGTCAAGATATATTTGAATATGAATCAGTTACAGTTTATAAAGTTCCAGAGAAGAATTATGATATGATAAGCAGTGGATGGTTTTCTGCAAGTCACCCTTGTTTATCAATTTATGTACCATTTCATATTTGTAACACCGATATATATGATACTTATGAAACTGGTGATGCTGCTGAACTGTCATTAAACCTAAGAAATGAATATGGACATGGAACTTTAGAAAATGGTTTTTCAAATGTAGAGGAAGTTTTTTTAAACGAGATAGATTTTGCAGAACAAATTGCCTTACAAAGAATAGATGACACAGATCTTATTTCAAATTTTTTAACAATAATTGACACCTCTATGCAAAGGCAAGGATTTTTAACACAAGAGATTTGGTTGGATATCAGCAAAATAACAAATCAAGAAGACAAACGAGAGTTAATTGACATCATCGATGGTATTTGGTATATTAATTATTCTACTTCTTTGGAAAAAATGAAGAATTCAATTAATGGTATAGGAAAGTTTTCAAATAATATTGCAAAAAAAATCTGTGAACTTGGACTTGATATTTGCAAATCAAGAATCGATGCTGCAATATCTTTAGGAAATATTTGTCCATCAGCAAATGAAGATTATAAAAAGGCTAGTCAATTTATAGAAAATGAAGAATATGACATAGGTTTTGATTTAATTAATAAAGCCTATAATAATTGTAATATGTTGATCCAAGGCAAAACTTTTCCTAATGAAAAAAGCATGGGAATATCAGAAAATTCAAATCAAGTACTATATTCTTCAATTTTCTTACTTATTTTAGGACTTTTGATTTTATCATTTGTGGGATTAAAACAAAAACGATAAAAAAAACACTTATATTAGGTCATTTGGGGTTTATTTGAATAAAGATATTGTAATTATTGGATGTGGAGCAGCTGGTGGTACCGCTGCACAGTTTGCAAGAAAAACTGATAGAAAGTCATCAATTACTATTATTGAAAAAGACAAATACCCACAATATTCGAAATGTGGTCTACCATATGCAATCTCAGGTAAAATCCCAAATTTTGATAATCTAATTGAGTTCTCAGCTGAGTGGTTTAAAAATGCAAAAATTGATCTTTTCCTTGAAACAACAGTAGAAAAAATTGACAAAGACAATCAAATTGTTATATCAAAAAAAGGAAATGAAATCATTGAAAAGTCATATAGTTCCTTAATATTAGCAACAGGTGCAAAACCATTAATTCCACCAATAAAAAATATAATGAAAAATGACGGGCTAATAAAAGGCGTCTTTACACTTAGAACAATGGATGATGCCAGAAGGATTTCTTCATCGATTAAAAAAGGTAAAAATGCAGCAATTGTTGGAGC
>CP070712.1:698651-718447 GCA_020350365.1 Thermoplasmatales archaeon
GGGGTATATGATGTGTAAAATTCAGATCGTGAAGTAATCGATTTTACAATAGCTGGAATATAATGAGGTTTAATTCCACCTCCCAAAAAGTTTGACATGTCATTATAGGACTTATTTTTAACAGCAGTTTGTCTTAATTTTTTTTCTGTATCTTGTTGTGATAACCCATCAGCAAGATTCAAATTTTTAATTTTTATATCTTGAGGAATGTCTAAAAATAAATCTTCAATATTATTAAGTCCCAATTCTTTTAGCATTGTGGTTTTTAAAGATGAATTTGGAACAAACTTCATAAACTCCCTAATCCGGTAATAATAATATGTTAAAGAAGCTTTAGGTAAATGATATAACTTATTATATACTCTTATATCAATTAATCATTAGCAATTGAAATAGAATTCATAGTCAAGCTCTGTAATTTCACCCATATATCTGTTCCATTCATTTCTTTTCTTCTCAATATAAAGATCAGCAGCATCTCTACCAATTCCATTTATAAGAACATTATCATTTTCAAATTCTTCAAGGGCTTCCATAAGATTAGTTGGAAGTTGTTTTATTTTGTATTTTTTAATTTCCTCAGAGCTCATCTTGTAAATATTTCTAGAAATCGGTTTGTAAGTTATTTTTTTCTTAATACCCTCCAATCCTGCATAAATAAGAGCTGCAAAAAGCAGATAGGGATTTGCTGCAGGATCTGCATTTCTAATTTCTACATCTACATTTTTTCTAGCTGGAATCCTAATCAAACTACTTCTGTTGTACTGATCCCAAGCAATATAAATCGGTGCTTCAAAATTTGGTATCAATCTTTTGTATGAATTTAGAGTAGGATTAGCAAGTGCTGCAATCCCTCTAGAATGATCAAGGATTCCGCCAATGAAATAAAGTGCTGTTTGACTTAAATTATAAGGATTTGAATCATCAAGAAATATGTTTTTTCCTTTTTTATACAACGATATATGAGCATGCATACCGTTTCCGGCTTCATCTGAAAGAGGTTTAGGCATAAATGTGATGTCTATGCTAAATAATGATGCAATTTCTCTTGATAAAAATTTAAAAAAACTGCAGAAATCTGCTGCATTTACTGTTTCCAATTCTTTAACTTCAATTTCATGTTGAAATTTTCCTTTCTCATGATGTTGGTATTTAACCTGATATCCACTTTCCATTAACACATCTGATAATCTTTTACGATATTCCATCAGATTATCCATTGGTGGAGGAGAAAAATAACTAGTTTTTTCTCTTTTATCAATTTCTTGATCAGATTCCTTTAAATTAAATGAACAAAATTCCATTTCAGGGGAGATCCTAATCTCATCAATTCCTTCTTTTTTTGCTTTTTCTACTGCCTTTTTTAAAATATTTCTTGGATCCGCTCGATATATCTGATAATCTGTATCATATAGATCTGCACGTATCATAGCTTCGTCCTTTTTGTATGGTAAATATTTAAAGGTATTAATATCTGGTAGAGCTATCATATCTGATTTTTCTACCTTTCTAAATCCAATTGAGGATCCATCAAAATTTATTCCTTTTTTCAAAATATTATCATCAAAAAAACGTTTAGCAGGTAGATGTAAAACTCTTAATCCACCAATTATATCTGTAAAATGAACTTGTATCCATTTAATGTCTTTTTTTTTGACTAATTCAGTAATTTCTTTTTTATCCATATAGGGATTAGAAATAGGTTTTTGTTATAAATATTTCTATTATAAAAAAGTAGAGTTAAATTATGAAATAATTTAAATTGAATTATTTAATGCAAGGATAATGATGTATTATAAATTTAAGGATAAAGTAAAAAGTGACATAAATATTGGAAAACTCGTTTGTTTAGCACGTTCATACAAAAAACATGCACAAGAGATGAAGTCTGAAATTCCTAAAGAACCTGTTATATTTTTAAAACCTGCAAGTTCTGTGATATTTAATGGAGATAAAATAAAGATCCCTGAAATGTCAAAATGTATACATCATGAAGTAGAATTAGGAATTGTTATTGGTAAGAAATGTAAGAATATATCTAAAAAAGATGCATTTGATTATATTTTGGGATATTTAGTTGCCCTTGATATTACTGCAAGAGACATTCAATCAGAGTTTAAAAAAAAGGGGTGGCCTTGGACAATAGCAAAAAGCTTTGATACATTTGCACCAATTAGTGAAGTTGTGTTAAAAGAATATATTACTGATCCCCAAAATCTTGATATTTCATTAAAAGTAAATGGTAAATTAAAGCAAGATTCAAACACAAGTTTTATGATTTTTTCAATTGAAGAAATAATTGAATTTATTTCAAAAGTGATGACACTTGAACCTGGAGATTTAATTCTAACAGGCACTCCAGAAGGTGTTGATGAAATTAAAAAAGGAGACATTTTGGAAGCAAAACTTGGCAATATTTGTTCTTTAAAAGTAATTGTAGATTAATTTTGGAAAATGTTTTAAATATTAATCATATTGCCAAAATACATTTCATATTTGGAGGAGGTTTAATAAATGAAAGATGTCGTAATTGTTTCTGGTGTTAGAACAGCACAAGGTAAGTTTGCTGGAGCTTTAAAGGGTTTTTCAGCGGCACAACTTGGAAGTATCGCAATTAAGGAAACTATTAAAAGTGCGGGAATCAAATCAACTGATGTTGACGAAGTTATAATGGGAAATGTTGTTTCTGCAGGTCTTGGTCAAAATGTAGCTAGACAAGCAGCAATTGGAGCAGAATTACCATATGAAGTTGGCGCTTTTCATGTTGACAAAGTTTGTGGTTCAGGTCTTAAAGCAATCATTTTAGCTGCTCAAGCAATAAAATCAGGAGATGCTGATGTTATTGTTGCTGGAGGTATGGAAAGTATGACAAATTGTCCTTACATTTTACCAAAGGCGCGTTTCGGTTATAGATTGTTTGATGGTAAGATTGTAGATTCCATGGTTAATGATGGACTTTGGGATGTCTATAACAATTTTCACATGGGAAATACTGGCGAGTATGTAGCTGAAAAACATAATATTACAAGAGAGGAATGTGATAAATTTGCTCTTGGCAGTCATCACAAAGCTGCAAAAGCAACAGAAAATGGGTGGTTCAAAGACGAAATAATTCCAATTGAAATAAAACAAAAGAAAGGAGACCCTATTATCTTTGATAAGGATGAAGGAATTAGAGCAAATACAACTTTGGAAAAACTAGCAAAACTAGCTCCTTTTTTCAAAAAGGATGGAGTAGTAACTGCTGGAAATGCCTCTCAAATAACTGATGGTGCTTCAGCGGTAGTTGTTATGAGCAAAGAAAAAGCAGAGAAAGATGGAATTGAACCATTGGCAACCATTAAAGGATATAATACAAGTGGAGTTGAACCTGCTTATGTGATGGGAGCCCCTATTCCTGGTGTAAAAGCCTTAATGAAAAAAATGAAACTATCTGTTGATGATATAGATTTATTTGAGCATAATGAAGCATTTTCATCTGCTTCAGTTGCAGTTTTAAAAGAAATTGGTATTCCAGAGAAAAAATTCAATGTACATGGTGGTGCAGTTGCACTTGGCCATCCTATTGGTTGCAGCGGATCAAGAATTCTTATAACATTGATGCATGCTATGAAAAATCTAAATAAAAATCGTGGATTGGCAACAGTTTGTCTTGGTGGAGGAAATGCTGTTTCAATGGTTATTGAGAGGTGAAAATAATGGTTGTTAAAAAAATTGGTGTAATTGGTGCAGGTCAAATGGGTCATGGTATCGCCCTTGTTGCTGCAAAAGCAGGTTTTGATGTTATTTTAAGAGATATTAAGGATGAATTTGTTGAAAATGGACTAAATAAAATTCAACGTTTTCTTACTAAAAGTGTTGAGAAAGGAAAGATGACTGAGGAAGAGAAGAAAAAGATTATTTATAATATTAAGGGAACAACAAAACTTGAAGATTTAAATGATTCAGATCTTGTAATTGAAGCGATATTTGAAAACATTAAAGTAAAGAAGGAATTGTTTAAAGATCTTGATAAAATCTGTAAGAAAGAAACAATTCTTGCGTCAAACACTTCAACCATTCCGATAACAGATCTTGCATCTGTTACAGGGAGGCCTGAGCATTTCATCGGCATGCATTTTATGAATCCAGTTCCAATTATGAAACTTGTTGAAGTAATTAGAGGACTTCGAACAGATGACCATACTACTAAACTTATCAAAGAACTTTCTGAAAAGATGGGAAAAATCCCAGTAGAAGTAAATGACGGCCCAGGATTTGTTTCAAATCGAGTTTTGATTCCAATGATTAATGAAGCAGTTTTTTGTTTGATGGATGGAACTGGTACTGCTGAGGCAATTGATAATGTTATGAAGCTTGGTATGAACCATCCAATGGGTCCACTTGAGCTTGCAGATCTAATCGGTCTTGATGTCTGTTTAGACATCATGATTGTTTTATATGAAGGATTTAATGATTCAAAATACAGGCCCTGTCCTCTTTTGAAAAAGATGGTTCAGGCAGGTAATCTTGGTAGAAAAACAGGCAAAGGGTTTTATGATTATAGCAAGTAGGAGAGGATATTATGGCTTTCAAAAACATAAAAATTGAAAAAAAAGAAGGAATTGCAACAATAAAAATCAATAGACCTCAGGTCTTAAATGCTCTAAATAAAGAAACAATTTCTGAAATTACATCTGCAGTAGAAGAATTAGATGCAGATAAGAGCTTAAAAGTGGTAATTCTAACAGGTGAAGGCAAGGCATTTATCGCAGGTGCTGACATCAAACAAATGTCTGAAATGACACCACTTGAAGGAAAAAAGTTTGCAGAACTCGGTCATAAAATGCTTATGAAAATTGAAAACTCTCGACTGCCATTTATTGCGGCAATAAATGGTTATGCTCTTGGAGGCGGTTGTGAGGTTTTAATGGCATGTGACATATGCATTGCTGCAAAGAGTGCAAAGTTAGGTCAACCAGAAATAAATCTCGGCGTTCATCCTGGATTCGGAGGAACACAAAGACTGCCCAGGCTTGTTGGAAGAATGAAAGCAAAGGAGCTTATGTTTACAGGAAAAAATATTGATGCAGAAGAAGCTTGCAACATCGGTCTGGTAAACATGGTTGTAGATGATGACAAACTCATGGAAACAGCACAAAAACTAGCAGGTCAAATTGCAAGTAAATCAACAGTTCAGACAGCATTTATAAAATCACTTGTAAATAAGGGTGCAGATATTGATATCAATACAGCTTGCTCACTTGAGATTTCATATTTCTCATCAAGCTTTTCAACAAACGATCAAAAAGAAGGAATGAAAGCATTTCTTGAAAAAAGAAAACCGGAATTCAAAGGTAAATAATTACCTTTTTTCTATTTTAAAATCTTTCCTAGAATTTCATCAGCAGCAGAATAAGGGTCTACCTCTTTTTTGCTAATTTGATCAATTAAAGATTCAACTTTGCCTTTAAAGGTTGATTCATCAAATATAAAATTCATCAACCTTTTTCTAATGATTTCAACAAGCTCTGCTTCATATCGCTTTCTACGTTTTGCTTGAAATCTATTAGTTTTTTTAAGATAATTTTTATGATTCTCAATTTCCTTAACAAGTTCTAAAATACCCTTTTTTTGTTTTGCAATAGTTGTAAGAACAGGTGTTTTTCTGTCTTTATCATTACAAGCAATATCTATTAAAGATTCTAATTCAGCAACAGCCTGCTCCACACCTGACCTATCAGCTTTATTTACAACATAGATATCAGCAATTTCCATAATACCTGCTTTAATGGTCTGAATGGAATCACCAAGTCCAGGAACAAGTA
This sequence comes from Thermoplasmatales archaeon, assembly GCA_020350365.1. Lineage (GTDB taxonomy): Archaea > Thermoplasmatota > E2 > DHVEG-1 > DHVEG-1 > SG8-52-3. The sequence continues at coordinate 704,459 of CP070712.1, forward strand.
CAACAAGAGTGGTATCAGCAATTTTTATTACATCAACCTCTGCCTGACCAACTCCAACAGTTTCTACCAATACGATATCTTTTCCAGATGCATCTAAAATTTCAACCACATCATAAACAGCACTTGCAAGTCCTCCTAGCATACCACGAGTTCCCATGCTTCTAATAAAGACACCGTTATCAGTTGCCAGTTCAGTCATCCTTATCCTATCGCCTAATAAAGCACCACCACTGAACGGACTTGTGGGGTCAATTGCTATTATTCCAACTTTCAAACCCTGACGTCTATACTCTTTAGTCATCTCATAAATCAACGTACTCTTGCCACTACCCATAACACCAGTTATTCCGATAACATATGCTTTACCAGTATAAGGATGAATTTTCTTCATTTGGCTAGCTGCTAAAGGCGAAGTGTTTTCAGCATGAGTTATTAATCTTGCAATTGATCGAGGGTCGCCCTCTAAAACCTTAGCAGCAATATCATTCATTTTTTCACGTTCTTACGAATAAACTTGACAATATCATCACAATGAGTACCAGGTCCAAAAACTCCAGATACACCTGCTTTCTTTAAATTTGAAACATCCTCGTCTGGAATTATTCCTCCACCAATAACCAAAACATCGTTTAATCCTTTCTTTTTCAACAGACTAGTTACATCCTTAAACAATGTCATATGGGCACCAGATAATAAACTCAAGCCAATAACATTTACATCCTCCTGAATTGCAGTTTCAACAATCATATCAGCAGTTTGATGAAGTCCTGTATAAACTACTTCCATACCAGCATCACGAAGAGCACGAGCAACAATCTTTGCTCCTCTATCATGGCCATCAAGACCTGGTTTGGCTACTAAAACTCTTATTTTTTCATTCATAAGAATACATCCTCCTCAATAAATTGCAGGTTCTTTATACTCTCCAAAAACCTCCCTTAATATGTCACAAGTCTCACCTAAAGTTGCATATGAATGAACGCAATCAAGAATAAAAGGCATTAGATTTTTATTTCCATGTGCAGCTCTTTTAAGATTAGCAAGATTTCGTTCAACCTTTATATTATTTCTATCTTCACGAAGCTTTTTCAAACGGTTAATTTGACGTTCCTCACCTTTTTCATCCATTTTTAAAATTGGAATTTCAATTGGTTCATCCATTTGATATCTATTTACTCCAACCATAATACGCTCTTTTTTATCAAGCTCTTTTTGATACTTATATGCAGATTCTGCAATCTCTCGTTGGAAAAAACCCTTCTCAATTGCAGGTATCACTCCACCAAATTTTTCAACCTTATCAAAATATTTGTAAGTTTCTTCTACCATTTTATCTGTAAGCCATTCAATATAATAAGAACCTCCAAGAGGATCAACTGTATCAGTGACTCCACTTTCCTCTGCAATTATCTGCTGAGTACGTAAAGCAATACGAGCTGCTTTCTCAGATGGTAAGGCAAGTGCCTCGTCCATAGAATTTGTATGAAGAGATTGAGTTCCACCAAGTACTGCAGAAAGAGCTTGCATAGTGGTACGAGCAATATTAATTTCAGGTTGTTGAGCGGTTAACGTACAACCAGCTGTCTGTGTATGAAACCGCATAAGCATAGAACGATCTTTCTTTGCTCCTAAATTTTTTAATTCCTGAGACCAAATACGTCGAGCTGCACGATATTTTGCAATTTCTTCAAAGAAATCATTATGAGCATTAAAGAAAAAACTTAAACGTGGAGCAAAATCATCAATTTTAAGACCACGTTTTATTGCCCATTTAACATATTCTACACCATCACCTAAAGTAAATGCCAACTCTTGAATAGCTGTGCTTCCAGCCTCCCGTATATGGTAACCACTAATGCTAATAGTATTCCAACGTGGAACCTCCTTAAAACCATATTCAAATGTATCGACAATTAAACGCATACTTGGTTCAGGTGGAAAAATAAATGATTTCTGAGCAATATATTCCTTTAAAATGTCATTTTGAATAGTGCCACCTATTATTTGTTTACTGATACCCCGATTTTTAGCATTGGCGATATAAAAAGCCCAAACAATTGCCGCAGGACCATTGATAGTCATACTAGTTGTTACCTTATCAATAGGAATACCATCAAACAATATCTCCATATCCTTAAGAGAAGAAATTGCTACCCCACATTTTCCAAACTCACCTCGTGAAAGTTGATGATCAGTATCATAACCATATAAAGTTGGATAATCAAATGCAACACTTAATCCAGTTTCACCATGCTCTAATAGATACTTATATCGTTTATTAGTCTCTTCTGCAGACCCAAATCCACTAAATTGACGCATGGTCCATAGACGTCCTCTATACATAGTAGGATGTATACCACGTAAAAATGGATAAATACCGGGAAAACCTAAGTTCTGGTTATAATCAAGATGTGAAATATCATCAGGAGTGTAGATACTATTAATTTCAATTGAAGATAAGTTGTTAAAAATCTTCTTACGCTCTGAGTGTTTTTTAATATGTTTTGAATAACAATCTTTATTCCATTCTGCTTTTTTTTTCTTAATATCAGCCATCTTTTTTTTATCATACATACAATAAAACCCCTATTTAGAAATCTATACCTTTTCGAGCTGTTATACCTTGTTGATATGGGTGTTTTATTTCAAGCATCTCAGTCACAAGATCAGCAAATCTTACTATTTCAGGATGAGCATATCTACCGGTTAATATTAATTCTAGTTTTTCTGGTTTTCCTTCAAGAAGTTTTATCAAATCTTTCAAAGAAACAAGATTATAATCAACTGCAACATTAATCTCATCAAGAATAATCATGTCGTATTTTCCATTGTTTATAATATCTCTTGCATATTTGAAACCTTCTTGAGCTAGATCAATATCTATTTGATCAGGCTTTTCTTTTGACACGAATTCATCCCTACCATGCTGAGTAATTGTAAAATTTTTAATATTTTCAATTGTATCAATTTCACTATATCTTCTGCCTTTCATGAACTGAACCATATGAACCTGCATACCTGCACCAGAAGCACGAATACCTAAGCCCAAAGCTGCAGTTGTTTTACCCTTTCCTGAACCAGTGTATACATGAATGTATCCTTTTTTCAATGAAATCTCCTCTCCGGGTATTGTCTACATTATTATATTTCTTTTCTTAAGGTGTTATAGAAACCTTTATGTTTTATAATAAGATTCCCAGCCTCATGAAATTAGAGTTAAACGAACAACAAAAAATGATACAAAAAATGGTTCGAGAGTTCGCTGAAAAAGAGATTGCACCTGTTGCTGCAGAACTAGATAAAAAAGAGGAGTACCCGACAAAAATTCTTGAGAAAATGGCTAAACTAGGTCTACTTGGAACAATTATACCAAATGAATATGGTGGAGCAGGTCTTGATACCATAAGTTATTCTATAGTTGTTGAGGAGATATCTCGTAAGTGTGCTTCAACTGGAGTGATTACTTCTGTGCATAATTCTCTTGTTAGCTGGCCAATAATGAAATATGGAACCGAAGAACAGAAAAAAAAGTATCTACCGATGCTTGCAAAAGGGGAAAAAATTGGTGCATTTGCTGGAACAGAACCAAATGCAGGTTCTGATCTTGGAGCAATGCAAACAACTGCTGTTCTTAAAGGTGACAAATATATTATAAATGGAAACAAAACATTTATTACAAGCGGACCTGAAGCAGGTATAATTATTGTTTTTGCTGTAACTGATAAAAGTGCTGGATCTAAAGGTATAAGTGCATTTATTGTAGAAAGCAATTTCAAAGGATATAAGGTTGGTAGTATTTACGAAAAACTTGGGATAAATGCCTCAAAAACATCAGAGTTGATATTTGAAAATATGGAAGTACCAAAGGAAAATCTTCTTGGTAAAGAAGGAGAGGGTTTCAAAATTGCCTTATCTACTCTTGATGGGGGCAGAATTGGAGTGGGTGCACAAGCTGTAGGTATAGCTCAAGCAGCACTTGATGAAAGTATAGAATATGCTAAACAAAGACAACAATTCGGTAAACCATTGGCTCAATTTCAAGCAATTCAATGGATGATTGCAGATATGGCTACTAGAATAGAAGCCTCAAGATATCTTGTTTATAATGCATCATATCAAAAAGATCTAGGTGCAAGATTTAGTAAAGATGCAGCAATGGCAAAATTATTTGCTGCCGAAACAGCAGTTGAATCAGTTATTAAAGCTGTTCAAATACATGGTGGATATGGTTATACTAAGGAATATACTGTTGAACGGTTATTTCGAGATGCAAAAATAACCGAAATTTATGAGGGAACTTCTGAGGTACAAAGGTTAGTTATTGCTGCAAGTCTTCTTAGATAAAATTTATCTGAGGTATTTTTAATGGGGGAGTTCAATTACGAAAAAGAATATAAGAGTTGGAAATGGAATATCCCTGAAAAATATAATATTGGTTATGATTGTGTTGATAAACATACTGAAACAAATAAAAGAAATAAAGTAGCATTATATTGGGAAAACTCAGAAGGAGATTCTGAAAAATTTACTTTTAATGATATGAAAAGGCTTACTAATAAGTTTGGTAATGCTCTTAAAAAACTTGGATTTAATAAAGGGGATAGATTTCTTATAAGACTTCCAAATATTCCAGAGTTTCATGTATCCTTTTTAGGTGGAATAAAGATAGGTGCAATCCCTATTCCCTCAAGTGTCATTCTTAGATCTTATGAGATAGAATATAGGATAAATGATAGTGGCATAAAAGCAGTAATTACATCATCAGATTATGTTAAAGATGTAAATGAAGTTATGGAAAAATGCCAAAGCCTAGAACAAATTATTATCGTTGATGAAGCATATGGAGATCAACTTTTATATAATACTCTAATGAATGAATCATCCAGTAATTTAGATATTGAACCTACAAGTAAAGAAGATATGGCTTTTATCTGTTATAAATCTGAATCTAAAGAAAAACCTAATGGTGTGGTTCATCTTCAGAGATGGGTTCCCGGAAATGATCCAAGTATTTTATTTTGGCAACAGGGAAGAGATGATGATTTGTTAGCTCATACTGGTGATCTTAACTGGATTTATCCACTTGGAAATGGCTTTCTATATCCCTGGAGATGGGGTTTTTCTACATTTATATATAACGGTAGGTTTAATTCTGAACGTTGGTTTGAATTATTAGAAAATTATAAGATAACAAATCTTGCATCTGTACCAATGGCATATCATAAATTTATCGAAGTTAAGGATGCAGAAAAAAAATATGATCTATCTTCATTAAGACATTGTATATCAGCAGGTGAACCTCTAAATACTAATATTATTAATAAATGGAAGAAACTTTTCAATCTTAATATTTATGAAGGCATTGGGATGACAGAGATTATGGTTTTTCTTTCAAATTTTGAAGGAATGAAAATAAAACCGGGTTCCTGTGGTAAACCTCACCCTGGTAAAATATGTTCAATTGTTAATAAACAGGGTAAACCAGTTCCAGATGGTGAAAACGGAGTACTCGGAGTTAGACAAGATGATCCTGGTCTTTTTAAGGAATACTGGAAAAATCCTAAAAAGACGGAAATTTGTTTTAAAAATGGTTGGTTTCTTACTGGAAATATACTATATAAGGATAAAGATGGTTATTATTGGTTTAGCAGAAAAGATAAAATATCAATTCATAATGCAACATCTCATAAAAATTCACATGAAATTGAATTTATTGAAGATCTTCGTAAGTTTCAAAGCAATAGTAAAAAAGGAAGCAATTAAGAAAATTTGAAAATTATAGAAAGGGAGTGAAAATATGAATATAATTGTTTGTGCAAAGCAGGTTATAGATGTATCAGAGATGAAGGTTGACCCAAATACTAAAAAACCGATTTTACAGGGCGTACCTCAAAAAATTAGCGATATTGATAAGAATGCTTTAGAAGAAGCAATAAAAATTAAGGAAAAACTTGGTGGAAAAATAACGGTTGTAACAATCGGACCGGCCGATGCAAAAGAAAGGATAAAAGAACTCCTTGCCATGGGCGCTGATGAAGGAGTATTAGTTCCTCCTCCTGAAAAATTTGATTATTATGTAATATCAAATCTCTTAGCAGGTGCAATAAAAAATATTGGTGAATATGATATTATTTTATGTGGAGAGGCTTCAATTGATATGTTTTCTGGTCAAGCAGGACCTCGTTTGGCAGGTCTTCTTGGTATTCCTCAGATAACTTATGCTCAAAGTGTAAATGCTGAAAAAGACAAAGTGACTGCTGATAGAAATATGGGTGATAATGCAGTTACCACTGAATCGTCTTATCCTGTTCTAATTACAGTTACAAAAGAGATAAATGAACCTCGCCTCCCAAGTTTAATGCAAATCCTTGGGGCAGCAAACAAACCAATAAATGAATTGTCAGCTGAATCTCTAGAAAGTGGACTGACTTCAAAAGTCGAAATGCTTGAACTTAAAGGAGTTTCAATGGAACGGAAAAATATCGTCTACAAAAATGACATTGATGAATCTATAAGTAAACTTGTTGACAGTCTTGCTAAAGAAGGAGTTCTGAGGTGATAAAAGATGGTTCTTGTTTATTCTGATGATAAAAAAATTACATTTGAATTATTAAATAAGGGTAGTGAAATTGCAAAAGAACTTGGTGAAAAACTTACAGCAGTAATTATCGGTAAAATTGATGAATCGCTTTCACAAGAATATATTTCTTATGGTGCAGATGACGTTTTTGTTTCAGAAACAGATATTGATACATTTAAGGCTGAAGAATATGCAAATTATTTTGAAAATATTATTAAAGAGACAAAATCAGAAATCATTATTATTGGATCTAATAAAAATGGAAAGGAACTTGCATCACGACTTGCTGGAAGGCTGGATGTGGGATGCATCATAGATTGTACAAATATTTATTTGAAGGATAATAAACTAACATCTGAACGTGTTGTTTACAGTGGAAATGCAATCGCAGTAGAACAATTCAACTCAAAACCTGCAATAGTAACAGTTCCATCAAAAGTTTTTGATCCACTTCCAAAGGATGAAAAAAGAAAGGGAGAAATAATTAAGAAAAAGTTTGAGATTGAAAAATCAGCATCTAAGATATTGAAAGTTCAAGAGATGAAAAGCGAGGGTGTAAATGTTGAGGATGCTGAAATTATTGTTTCCTGTGGTCGAGGTTTTAAAAACAAAGAAGACATCAAGATGATTCAGGATCTAGCTGATGCAATTAAAGGTAGAACTGTTGGTTGCAGTAGGCCTATTGCCGCTGATTTAAAATGGCTTTCTGAGGACCACTGGATTGGACTGTCAGGCCATAAGGTAAAGCCCAAGCTCTATATTGCAGCAGGAATTTCTGGTCAAATCCAACATATTGCTGGAATGAGGGATTCAGGAATAATTGTTGCAATTAATAAAGACCCGGAAGCATTGATTTTCAAATCTGCTGATTATGGTATTGTTGGAGACCTTTACGAGGTTTTACCAAAACTAATTAGTGCTGTAAAAGAAAAAATTGGATAAAAGCTAACATCTTTTTTTAAAAGATGGATTAAATTAATGTTCGATGGAGGAAAGATTATCACTAGAGAAATTGACAGAAAGCTCATATCCGAAATACCAGAGGATAAGCTTGCTGACTTTATTTTTATGCATTTAAGAAATATGTGGGCAGTTGATGGACTTTATTACCTTGGAATTGAAGAAGATTTTGGAACAGAAGCTGCAACAGAAATTGACATAAGAGTATGGGAAGTAATGGGTAAAATTGAGGCTAAAAGAATAAAAAAACTTTTTAATATTACTGGTTCGGACATCAAGTCTATGATTAAAGCTCTTGGATATTCAGGGTGGGCACTTGATCTTGAGGATAAAGAAATAATTGTTGAAGATGATAAGGCAATTGTTAGAAATACCAAGTGTCGTGTTCAAAATACAAGGATCGAAAAAGGATTAAAGGAATTTGGCTGTAAACCTGTTAGATTTGGTTTTTTAAAGGCATTTGCTAAAGAGTTTAATCCTAATATTGTCGTTACTTGTAAATTATGTCCTCCTAATGATCACCCTAAAGATCTTTGGTGTGAATGGGAGTTTACGATAAGTAAAACATAATATGAAAAATTAGATAAAAAGATTGTTTTCCAATAAAATAGATTTATCAAAAACAAATTGTTTCAATTTATTTCTTAACTGAAACAATTTGAACCGGAAATATATTATAGTAAACATTTATATAATTTATAAAGCACTAAAAAAAGTTAAGGAGAGGAGTTATATAAAAAAAACCCGTCTAGAAAGAGGAATTATCATTATTATAATCCTATCCCTTGGGATGAGCATTTTTCCAACTCATGTAAGTTCAACAACTCAAATAAATCACAATGAAAAACCTGGAGAAATTTTCTTCGGATTAAAAAGTCATGTTGATATAACATGGGATGAAAACGAAACCTATAATCAAATTATGCCACTTGAAGAAGTCCGTGTTTTATCATTTAACATTTCTTATTGGGTTACCTGGGGCATTTTAGGTCAACTAACAAATTATTATTTAAAGGATCGTGGAGTCAACATTAATATTGAAATTATTAACAAACCTGATTTCTGTAATGCATATCTTGATGAAAATGAAATATCTATCCCATTTCCTAAAAAACAAAATATAAAAGAGTTATACAATAATTTTATTCGGATTTTTCTTAAATTAGACGCGCCTGCTTTTGAGGCATTTAATATAACACTTCAAGCAACAATGGAGTCGGAAATTAAAGGTCCATTAGGTTTCATTACATTTCTAAGCCCAGCAAATAAGATTGTAAATATTACCTTATTACCTGATTATTATGGTAATGTAGGATATTTGCTACCTGAGGGAAATATAATCGAAACACCACCATTAGTTGAAAAACAATTACCCATTAAACTATATAATTTTGGTAATGGTAAATCCTTGATTGAAAGCGAAATTATTTCTGCTCCATCTGATTTTATTGTATATTTAGATCCTGAAAACTTGATATTAGACGTTTTAGAAAATAAGACTATTTATTTGAAGGTAATAGCACCAAGTAACTTTTCTGGAATAGAGACAATTACTTCTATGTTTACTCCTAGTTTTTTAGGAAGACCTGATTTAAAAGGCCAACCAGAAATAATTACTTTCTACTGCAATTATAATCCATCCTAAACGTAATCTTAAGAAATAAATTTAAAACAAGCTTATTTTAAATTAGATTTCATCTTTTTCAATAAAACATAATTTTTTGGAATATTTAACATCAATATCATAGTTAAGCGAAACGATTTGGACCATAATTATATTATAGTAATGATATATATTTAAAATAAGGCGTTACATGTTTCAAACATTTAAAACTAGAATTATTTTTGGAATAATACTAATGAGTTTATTTGTTGCTTTTATTCCAAGTGTATCAGCTGGTTTTATTAATGTTCCCCCATTAATTATTATTACGTATCCTGTTCAAGAAGAAAATCTTGTTCCAAATAGTGGAGTACTTGACATACCACTTTCTATAGATTTTACACTAACCGGTCCTTTTGCAAAATTTGTAGAGCAAAGAAGTAAATTTAAGGACAAAGCTTTGGAAATAGAATTAAAGATTGTCAATACAGAGGAATGGTGTACTGCAAGAATATCAAATCCAGATGTTAAATTAACTCTACAACATACAGAGCCTTTTAAATCAAGATTAACAGTTGCTATAACAGAAGAAGCACCAGCTTTTTTACAAAGTGTTGTAACAATAAGTGCAACTTCAAAAATGCAAAGTGGAATAATTTTTAATATTGCAGAAGAAACAGCTGAATTTGATGTTTCATTCATCAATGGTTATTGGTCTGCTGTATCATATTATCTTCCTGAGGGAACTACTGCTGAAATAGGGCCAGATGATACTGCACATTTCCCAATTGATATAGAAAATAATGGCAATGGACCAACAAAAGTGGAAATTGAACTATTAGATTATACTAAGGAGAAGTGGGCTATAGATATTGATTCTAATGTTTCGTTATCATCTCCAATTTACTCTAATGCAGATAATTTAAAAACAGTAAATTTAAAAATAAAACAAAAAATTAGTTCAGATTGGAATAAAGAAAGAAAAGTCTTTGGAGTTAGATTTACTCCTAGTTATTTAGGAAAACCTGATTTAATAGGACAACAAGAGATAATATACTTTAATGTACAAATAATAGGTAATTTAGAAGAGGAAGAAAATTATTTTTTAATCTTAATAATTGTAGGAATTATTTTAATTATCATTATTTCTATAATTTTAAAAAGAAGATATTCGCAATATGCCAACAAATAAACTATTGGAATTTTTGATTAATAAGGAATTTTTTGAGTGATTGGTTTCAATTTTATATTAAGGTGAAACATTATGAACCATAATTATATTATAGTAGTTATAAATTTATTATATTAAGAGTTTAAATGAATATAAAAATATTTAGAAAAAATAAAACCGGATTTATATTTGGAGTATTGCTGTTGAGCGTATTTATTTATTTTGTTCCAATCTCTTCTGCAGGTATCATAAATGTTCCTTCCATAATTAATGTTACATATCCAGAAAAAGAAGATGAAGTAATACCTAATAGTGGAGTGCTTGACATACCTCTATCTATAACTGCTGAATTATCTGGCCCATGGGCAAAAATTGTTGAGCGAGTTAGCTTGTTGGGAAATGCAATTTTGCAAATAGAACTAAAGATAGTAGATAAGCCAACATGGTGTGAGGCAAGTATTTCAAATCCTCTTGCACAAATAAGGGTAGGTGGAACAGAACCATATTCATCAACATTAACTGTTACTGTAACTGAAAGTGCACCAGCATTTCAACAAGCAACAGTTAGAATAAGTGCAACTATAAAATTACAACGAGGATTAATTTTCAATATAGCAGAAGAAACAGCTGAATTTGATATTTCTTTTATAATTGGTTATTGGTGTGTGGTAGGATATTTTTTACCTAATGGAGATTCTATAGAAATTAAATCAATAGATTCAGCTGATTTTCAAATTGAATTGGAAAACCTAGGTAATGGACCAACCTATGTAAAAATTGATTTAATTGATGACCCAAAAGAAGGATGGAGTGTTAATATTGCTTCTAGTGTTCAGTTGGATTCAAATAGAGGGAACAACAAAAAATCTGTTCATTTAAGGATAAATCCACCAAAAAAATCTGATAATAAAATAAGAAAAACTTTTGGAGTGAAATTTTCCCCAAGTTACCTAGGAAGACCAAATTTAAAAGGTTCAGAAGAAATAATATACTTTACTGTAGAAAGTATTGGAAATTTAAAAAACGAAGAAGAATCAGATAATAACTTTTTAATCATATTAGGTGTAGTACTTTTTATAATTATTTTGATTTTAATAATTTTAAAAAGAAGAAAAAGAGGTTTAACGAAATAATTGTTTTGTAATTAAAAGATTAATTAATTAAATCCTTAACAATTTTTTTAATACCAGATATAACTATTATGATACCAATAATTACAAAAATGAATTTTAATGGAGATATCCAATCCGGAATTATCATTGTACTTCTAAACAAAGAATCAAAGAAAGATAGACTAAATAATATCGATAAAAATCCTATTACAACAATAAGTAAACCTATTCCAATATCCATAGATTCGGTAATTATTTTTTTATCTGTTTCATCCAAATTAATCACCCCTATAATAAAAAATAATCAACTAATTTGTTTTAACTCTTTTGGAGTTTTTCAATAAAATAGAAATATAAAGAGAATTATTAGCTCTAAAAAATTATTATTTTTATAGAGATAAGATAAGAAAAAGGCAAAAATGAAGGGAAACAAATTATGAAAACATCAGATGAATATAAAAAGAGCCTTAAGAAAATGAGACCAAATATCTACAAATTTGGTGAATTAATAAAGGATGTTACTACTCATCCTGCAACAAAAAGAACAATTGAAGGTCATGCACAAATATTTGATGCTGCAAAAAAGGATGAATACAGAGATATACTTACTACTAAATCAAGTCTGAGTGGTAAAAGGATCTCTAGATATCTTTCTATTATAAAAAATGCAGAGGACATGATTTCAAATGTTAAAATGAAACGACTTATGTTTAATTTAACTGGTACTTGTACAGGTGGAAGATGTGTAGGATTCAATGCAATTAATGCAATGTGGGCTACAACATATGATATGGATAAGGAATTGGGAACAGACTACCATAAAAGAATAAGAGAATGGTTAAAGGATGCACAAGATAGAGACATTACAATATCTGGTGCACTTACTGATCCAAAAGGATTACGTTCACTTCCTCCATCACAACAAAAAGACCCTGACATGAGCTTGCATATTGTAAAAAAGAATGATGATGGAATTATTGTAAAAGGCGCGAAAGTAATGATCTGTGGTGTTGCTGCCTCAAATGAGATCTTTGTTATGCCAGGTTCAGGCTATAAAGAAACAGATAAAAACTACTCTATTTCATTTGTAATTCCAAGAGATATTGAAAACCTTACAATTGTTGAAACAAGAAGACCAAGTGACGAAAGAGAACTAAGTGATGGATTTGACAATCCAGTCAAAATTGGCGGTATAACCCAAGCCTATCTTTTATTTGAAGACGTATTTATTCCAAAAGAAAGGGTCTTTATGAATGGAGAATATAAATATTCTACAAAAGCAGTCCTTAATTTTATTGGTTCATATAGAACTGCTATTGGTGGCTGTGTTGCTGGTCAAGGAGATGTAATGATTGGTGCAGCGGCATTAATGGCACGAGCAAATGGATTATCAGAAAAGGTATTCAAAGAAAAAATCACAAAAATGATAATCAATAACGAGACAACCTTTGGAATGGGGGTTGCCGCTGGGATTCTTGGAAAGAAACATCCATCAGGAGTTTGGATTTCAGATCAACTAATTTCAAATGTAAACAAAGTTCATGTCGGAACCCTTCCATATGAAACAAAGCGTTTAACTCAGGAAATATCTGGCGGAATAGCTGAAACAGGTTGTCTTCCTTCCTGTAAGGATATCAATGATTCAAGATATGGTGACCTTCTTAAGAAATATCTAAAGGCAAATTGTTCAGGAGAGTCTCGTGCAAAAATTGCAAGACTTATTGAATGGTTGACAATCGGATCAGGTGTTCCAGGTTGTATGCATGGTGGTGGTTCACCAGACGGAGCGAAATTAATAATTAATGCAAAAACAGATATTGATAGTTACATAAATCTTGCAAAGCGGCTTGCAGATATAAAAGAGGATATTAAAGTAAAAAATAAATAAGAAATAAATTGTCCCATAAAAACCTATTTTTTAAATAATTTGGGATAATTTTTTAAACTAGTGTGTTTATATTCGTTTTGGGGACTTTATTACTATGAAAAAAGAGAACTGTCCATTTTGTGGACATAGATGGACCAGAAGCTCACAAGAATCACCAGTAGAATGCCCAAATTGCCATAGTAAATTTTATACCCAAGAGGAATTGGCAGAAAGAGAGTTTGAAAGAGACCAAATATAAAGAATTGGAAAATATCTTTACATTTTGACATTTTTTCGCATTAATTTTAAATATCATAATTCAGAGATATGATTTTGGTATGTGATTGTAAGAACGGAGATATTTGGTGTCTACCTTTCTTACCGCCACGAGGAAATTGGAGGTATTTGGTATCTACCAATCTCCCTCGTCACATATCCCTTGGATTTTTTAAAAATAAAATTTTTATTTTCTATTCTTAAATGATTCAATAATTTCTCTTCCAAAAGGAGTTAGTGAATAAAGTTTTATGTTTCCCCTTCCACTTTTTTCTTCGATTATGTTTAAACTGATAAGAGATTCTTCCTCTCTATATCTAGATTCCATTCCCCTTATTGCACCTATTACATTTGTCGGAGTAGTCTTAACATTGTATGCTATCTCTGAAGTATAGCTACTACTAGGACTAATTTCAAAAA
>CP070712.1:718547-736082 GCA_020350365.1 Thermoplasmatales archaeon
GAACCATTCATTGGACGAACTGAATCAATACCCCATCCATCTACAAAACCAAAATCACCAACACTTGCATTACCTGATGCAGACATATCGGTTTCATCAATTTTAGTTCTTGTACCAAGATTGACAGAAACATCAAAATAGATGCAGTAGAATTTTTCAAAAGAAGATCCAGTTATCTGCCATAGTAACTTACCTGATGCATTACTTACCTTATTGAAATCTTCACTCTCATTAAAAATATAATTTAAAACTTCACTAGTAAAATTACCATCGGGTGAATATTTTACTATTCTTATTGTTTCATTTTCAAATGATTGTGAAAAAATTCCTAAATCGTTTAATAATTTTGTGAAATTAAAAGAAACCTCTACATTTCCAACTCCTCTTACTGACAGAAAATATCTATAATGCCAGTTATTGTCCCACCATTGCAAATCTTTTACTTCAACATTTACAGACATTTCTTCAGAATCATGGGTTTGATCTTTGTATATTATTTCAATTATTAATGTTTGAGTTCCAAATTGTGTTGGTTTCCAATTAAATGAAAAGTTATGAGTTTTATTTCTAGATAAGCTTCTGGTTCTAGTCAATGTTTGAATTTCGCCATCTACACTGGAATTCAGTTTAGCATAAATAGTATCATTTGTTGCTCCGCCATTATTTTTAATAGTTGATTTTATTGTAACAGTTTCATTTACAATGATATTATCAGGGATATCAACATTTATAATTTCTAGTACAGAGATTTTTTCAGATACATATATAAAGCCGTCCCAAAAATTGTTATCCTCATAGGTTTCAATAACTTCACCTGGATAAGGGTAATCGACTTCAATTGTTATATCTCGTTTAGTATTAGAACCTAAATCAGCTATCCAACTTAAATTTACAAACTCTATTTCATCAACATTAAGTCCATTACTTGTTGAATTAGTGGCAATAAGTGAACCATCAATAATTAGTGCAACAACAATTTCTACTCCTGCAGAGATATTTCCATATTCACCACTTTCAGGGTCTTTAATATTTTTAATTTTTACAATAAATTCAACTTCTTCTTCCTCTAAAAAATAACCAGGTGGATCGCCAGGAAGACCTACATCATATATAATTAAATCTGGTAGTCCTTCTTCATCTGCGATAACTGGGAAATTATAAAAACTAAGAAAAATCAAAAGAGTTATTATTAATATGAAAAACTTCTTATTGCGACTAACAAGTTTAAACATAGTATACCTACCTTTTGTACTTGTCCCCCTACAAATAATTCTAGTTTATATCCTAAACGTTATATTTCTATCTTTCTATTTATAATTAAAAGATAAAATTTTAAAGAAAATACAAAAATGTTAAACAAAAATTATAAAATAACTTCATTATTTCTAAGATACTTGGTAATAAAAAATGAAACCAGAGATACATACGACATGCTATATTGATAATACAGCTGTTATAATTGGTGATGTAAAAATTGGTAAAAATTGTGGAGTTTATCCATGTGCAGTCATTAGAGGAGATGAAAACTCTATAGAAATCGGTGATGGTTCAAATGTTCAAGATTGTTGTGTAATACATTGTGATTTAGACCATTCAGTTAGGATAGGTAAAAATGTAACAATTGGACATTGTGCAATGATACATGGAGCCACAATTGAAGACGATTGTCTTATTGGTATTCATTCAACAATTCTTAATGGTGCAAAAATTGGAAAAGGATCAATAATTGGTGCTAATGCTCTTGTTAGAGAATATATGGAAGTCCCTGAGAACAGTTTAGTTATAGGCATTCCTGGAAAAGTTGTGAAGCAAGATAAAAAATTTATTGAAAAAGCACGGTTAAACGCAGAAGAGTATCGTAGAATAAGCAAAAGTCATATCGAAAAAAAATATATGCATTTTTCATCAAAAAAATAATAGAATTACTTCCTTTTCAATTTTGTTTTTGTATATTCAAGTAATCCCCCAGCATTCCTAATTGCAATTATCTCCTTGGGAGGCTTTAGAAATGAGTAAGTCTTACCACCAACAACTATTTTACCACTATCCAAATCAATTTTAACATTATCGCCTTTAGAATACGATTTTACTGCTTCAGAACATTCAATCAGTACAAGACCTTGGTTAATAGCAGCTCTGTAAAATATCCTTGCAAAACTTATTGCAATAATAGCTTTAATTCCAACAGATTTTAAACCAACAACTGGTTGTTCACGTGAACTACCACATCCAAAATTTTTTCCAGCAATTATTATATCTCCTTTTTTTACATTTTTTGAAAATAAAGGATCAAGATCTTCTAATAGATAAGGTTTGATTTCATCAGGTGTACTACATGTATAAACATATTTTCCTGGAAATAAAAGGTCTGTATCAATGTTATCACCATATCTCCAAATTTTCATATTTTAATCACCTCTCTAGGATCAGTAATTCTACCATAAAGAGCTGAGGCAGCAACAGTTGCCGGACTTGCAAGATAAATTTCTGCTTCTTTACAACCCATTCGACCCTTAAAATTTCGATTTGCAGTACTTAAACATCTTTCACCAGGTGCAAGAACTCCTTGGTGAGCACCTAAACATGGGCCACAACCAGGTGGTAGTATAATTCCTCCAGCCTTCACTAATGTTTTAATAATTCCTGCTTTAATTGCTTTCTCAAAAATATCTTTTGATGCCGGAAGGATTAATAACCTGACATCTTGACTTATCCTTTTTCCTTTTAGAATATTAGCTGCTACATGCAAATCAGAAAATCTTCCATTTGTACATGTTCCAATTAGGCATTGTTGTATTTCTAGATCAATAACTTCTGTTACTGGTTTAATATTATCAACATTATGAGGACAAGCTATTACTGGAGAGATTTTTGTTAAATCATATTCTAATTCATTAGAATATTTCGCATCTCTATCAGCAAATAATGGATTGTATTGTGAATCAGAAATTCCAATATTTTTAAGATATTTTTTTGTAACATCATCAGAGAAAAACAAAGTATTTTTTGCACCCATCTCAACACCCATATTACAAATTGTAAACCTATCGTCTATTGAGAATTGACCTACATTGCCATGAAACTCTACAGAGCAATAATTTGCACCAGATGCTGAAATGTCACCGATAATATGCAATATCACATCCTTTGAATACACACCAGGTTTTAATTTTCCTTTTAAAACCATTTTTATGGTTTTTGGTACCTTCAGCCAAGTTTCACCAGTAAGCAAAATTGAGGCTGCTTCAGTTCTATCAATTCCAGTTGAAAAGGCACCAATAGCACCATAAGAACAAGTATGCGAATCAGAACCTAGTAGTAGTTTTCCAGGAAGCGCAAAACCCTTCTCAATTACTATCTGATGGCAAATTCCAAAACCAATATCAAAAAAATTTTTAATTTCATTATTTTTTACAAATTCCCTTATTTTCTGATGATTCTCAGCAGTTTTTTCGGAATTAGCCGGAATAATATGATCAAGAGCTATTATTGGTAAAGATTTTGAATAAACACCAAATTTCTCTAGCTCTGGTTTAATTTTCTGAATAATAGCAGCTGTATTATCATGAGTTATTAGATTATCTGGATGAACAGTTACAATTTGACCTGGAAAAACTTCTGTTAATTTTGAATATTTTGCAAGTATTTTTTCTGCAAAAGTCATATCCATATTAACTTACCTCCATACTCTAACTAATACAAATTAAAATTTAGAAATTTGAAAATAGGAATAAATAATTCTTATTAAGATTTACTTAATTAAAATATTGTAGGTTTTACAATTTGACATAATAATAAGAAAAGTATAAGTTACAGTAAATATATATTGATATTCGAAGGGTGAAGATGGAGAGATGAAACATAAAATTTTCTTTATAAACGAACGTGGAGTAGCAGGGGTAATTGAAGCACTTTTACTTGTAGCACTTGTAGCAATAATTTTATCATTCATACAACTTTATTATATTCCAGAAATAATGAAAGATAGAGAAGCGGACCATATGGATCAGGTTTCAAATCAATTTTCATATTTAAAATCTGTAATAGAAATACAATCTACAATGGGTATAATCAATGAAGAGAGTGGCAATCCAAAATATACTGCATATACTTCATCATCCTCTCCAATTACAATGGGCAGCAGAGAATTACCATATTTCATATCACAAAGATCTTCAGGTCAAATATCTATTATTGATCAAGATTCATCAGGACCATATAAAATAAATATCCAACCAGCACCTCTTGATTTTCCTTCGGGCATTCCATTAACTTCTATTAAATATGATGCATATAATTATTATTATTTAGATGCCTCAAAAATAATTTATGCTCTTGAAGGAGGAGGAATTATTCTTAAACAATCAGATGGTGAAATAATGAGTGTTTTTCCTGCAATGAATATTGTGAATTATACCGATGATATAGAAATAAACTGGGATATTCCTGTATTCATATGTGTTCCAGGTAAAAATATAACTGGAGGATATAAAGAAAGTTACATTAGAACAAATTATACAACGTATTATGAACATCAGGGAACAGCTAACTTTGTTCAGATTTATACAGACTACCCCGATGCATGGAAACATTCATTAATCAACACCTCGCGGGGTTTGTTATGGGAATACTATGATAATGGATATTTAAACGTTCAAGTTGATAAATCAACAAATCCAGACCGAGTAATTATAACGCCTGGTACAAAAAACATAGATTTAAGACTCACAATAATCGAAATTGGTACACAAGTTGGAGCTGGAGCAGTTATCTCTTAATCTTCAATGAAAACATAAGAAAGTTTTTTTATTTGCTTCAATATATAGCTCTAAATAAAAAAATGATATTTATTGATGATTAATATTTTAAATTATATAAGAGTAGCTAAATAAAGGATTAATATCATGGACGAAAATAATATACAAATGAATGAAAATATTGAAATCAGAGATGATAGAAGAGATGGAGTACTAAAAACAGATATCAGAGGTTTTGATGAATTATTTGCAGGAGGAGGAATTCCAAAGGGAAATTCAGTTTTAGTAGCAGGTGGTCCTGGAACTGGAAAAAGCATACTATGTAGACAAATATGTTTTAATCTTGTTTCAAAAGGTAAAAAATGTATGTATGTAAGTTTTGAAGAAAGTAAGGAACGGATTGTAAAAAGCATGGAAAAATTTGGTTGGGATGTCAATAGATTTATCGAAACTGGTAATCTTTTAATTCAGAAAATTAATCCTTTAGATATTCTAAGAATGAAATTCGGATCAATTGGTGGATCTGGTTCAGCAACTGAACTATCATACAAAATTAAACCACTTGTAATTCCAAAAGATTTTCAACCTGATGTTATAGCGGTAGATTCTCTAAGCGCAATTATTGAAGCTTCAGTAACAAAAGACAAAAACTATAGAATTTATCTTCAACAATTATTTAGTTTTTTTGAAGAAACTGGTGCTACTTCCTTTTTAATAACTGAAACAGATCCAATACCCTCACGCTTTAGTGAATCTGGTATTGAAGAATTTTTAGCAGACGGTATTATTGTTCTTTATAATTTTCAAAAAGAAGATTTTAGAGAGAATGCAATTGAGATATTAAAAATGAGAGATGGTAAACACCAAAAAAAGATTGTATTAATGGAAATATCAGATCAAGGTGTAATAATTCATCCTGAAAAACGTGTGGTTGTTAATAATAGTTAAAAATTATTTTTATAAAAATTTGAATGGTTCCGCATGTTCACTAAGTTTTTTAGCCCCATATTTAATTATTGTATTTTCAATTTGTTTTACTTGAAGTTTGCTTAATCCTGTTCTTCTTAATATTAGGTTATCGTTTTCATCATATATCTTTAATGTCCCATCATCTATGCATAGTATTGCTTTGACTAATTTACCATTTTGAAGCCATATCCAGATATTTTTGTTTTTCTTTTTCATGTAATTTCCCATTAATAATTTATCCATTATTATTTTTATATTTTAAACTATATAAATATTTCTATATATCCGTTGTTTATTACTTATAAAAATCTCACTAAATTAAAAATTTAGATAAAATTCAATTATAGAAAGATAAAATAATATATGTGCTATTACATATTATATTGATGTCTGGGATCACTAAATTTAATAAAGTAGGAGAGGTAAAAATGAATAGAACAAAAACAGGTATTGAAGGTCTCGATGAAATAATTCAAGGAGGTTTTCCAAAAAATTCTATCACTCTTGTTTCTGGTCCACCCGGTGGAGGGAAAAGTATTTTTTGTTTTCAATTTCTATATGAAGGTATAAAAAACCAAGATAAATGCTTATATCTAACTTTGGATAAAAAAGTCGAAGGGCTTCTAGCTCAAGCAAAAGAGCTGGGATTTGATTTTCAACCTGCTATTGAAAATAATCAAATCAAACTACTTTATTTGAACATTAATAAAAAATTGGTTTATGAGAAGATGACCAACGAGATTTTATCTGGCGAGTTTGATAGGATTGTTCTTGATTCTATTACACCATTATCAGAGATGCCTATCTTTATAAAAAACACAGGAGAAAATAATCCTGATATAAGCATGATAGATTCAGGGGATTATTCAGAAGGAAGAAACTTACCATCAAGAAGGTTACATTTACAATTTATAATGAATGCTTTAGAATCATCAAATTCAACTTCTGTTGTTACATCAGAACTACCAATGGGTTCTTCTCTTCTGTCTAGAGATGGTATTTCAGAATTCTTAGCCGATGCTGTAATAAAACTCAGTTTTGATCCTACAATGGATAGAAGAAAACTTTCGGTGATGAAAATGAGAAACACCAAACATACCCTCAAACCTCAAGATATGGTAATTGAATCAGACGGCATAAAATTGGTTTAATTAATATGTTTTTTAACTATACTCCTCCAAAAGAACTAAGAGCTCTTTTTATTGTTCACTATTCACCTTTACTTCTAATCATAATGATAGGACCTCTGACAGGGATATATGGTGTTTGGAAGCTCCCAATGAATATGATTATAAGTATTGTTCTAGGAATAATTATTTTTTTATTGGGTACTTATGTTTATTTTAAATGGGAAATTTTTTGGCATAAAACATATAAAGGTCAGTTGGTGACCGAAGGTATTTTCCAATATATTAGACATCCACATTATGTTTCTATTCTTATTGTTGGATTTGGTCTTGCATTATTTTTTTATTCATTATCAGCATTAATTATCGCATTTTTGGCAATTCCGATAATGATATGGAGTATATTTGATGAAGAAAAAATATTGATAAAACAATATGGTGAAAAATATAAAGAATACATGGAAAAAGTACCTTGGCGTCTTATTCCCAGAATCTTTTGATAAGTCATTAAGAAAATATTGGTCTATAAAAAATGTTTTTTGAAAATAATTTACTAGAGCGAAAAATTTGTAATTTTACTTAACAATTGTTATATTTAACCTAAAAAAGGAAATATTTATATGGATATTTTGTAATGTAAAACTATCTTATTAAGGAAAATTAAATATTCTTTTTTTTGAACAAAACAGTGAGTTACACTATTATAAATTTTATATAACAATAATTAACAATCGTTAATCTTATATATTGTAGATGGCATTGTAATTAACAGTTGTTAATTTAAGGATGTATAAAATGGGTAAAATATCTATTTTTAAAAAAGGATTTGTTTTAGCAATATTAATTTTAATTGTTAGTCTAAATGTTATACCATCGATTGAGGGTGGAAGGCAAGAAAGAAGTTTTTATAACTCAGACATTGATGGAATTTATTATTTAAGAGATGATGATCCATTAGATTGGGCAGATATAGGATCTTTATTGATGGGTATGCCAGTGGAAAACGAATTAACTCGTTGTGGGATGTTTGTTAATTTTCATCTTGATCAAAAAGGAAAATATTCTGGAGAATATGAAATTTATAACATATATTATCATTTTTGGCAAAGAGCTTTTGAATTTGGAGAATATGAGATAGGCTATAGCACTTCCAGTAATCATACAGCCGGATTTAACGAATCTATTTGGGTGGATATTAATGAATATATTACTGAGGTGAATGAATATAGATTAATACAAGTAGTACAAGATGTTAATCCACAAATTGCCAAATTTTTTAATGATGAAGTTTATGACTTTACTATAAAATTTTTTGGACCTAATCCAAATATTTTGTGTAATCCAAATCAATATTCATTTGTTATTTTAAATTTAGAAGATAATATTACCTTGCAAAAATATGATAGGGATAATGATTTAATAACTGACTATGAAGAGTTATTTGTTTATTATACCAATCCGTTTGATATTGACACCGATAATGATGGTTCCTCTGATTATTTGGAAGTTAGTAATGGTGCTGATCCAAATGATTTTAATGATAGTTTAGAAGTAAATGAACCTAACATTCCTACTATAAAAGGTCCAACTGTAGGTAAGAAAGGTATAAAATATGATTATAAATTTTCGTCAAATGATCCACAGAACGACGATGTTTTCTATTATGTAATATGGGGAGATGAACAAAATGGAAAATGGATAGGTAGTTATAGTTCTGGTGAAGAAGTAACATTTAGTCATATATGGGATAAAAACGGAGAATATACAATAATGGCAAAAGCTAGAGACACTAGTGGTGCAGAAAGTGATTGGGGCAACTTTGATATTACTATACCTAGAAGTAGAAGTATTTATCATTCATTGTTTCTAAGGTTGTTAGAACAGTATCCGATATTAGAAAGGCTTTTTTATTTTATAAATTAAAAGCTTAATGGCAAGCTTCTTCAAATAAAATTTTGAGAAATATTTATACTATATATTGAAGAATTATTGAAGATTTTTACGATTAGTAATATTTATATAGGATATCTATAATGCCATTATTCCTTGTCCTTACCAGACATTTATCGGGCAATTCTATAAGAATCCCGTCAACATAAAGCCAGTACATATTTTTGGCTGAATGTAAAATGTCACGGTTTGGAATAAATTCAAGATAACTATATCATTTAAACAGACGAGATGAGGATACCTTATGCCTGAGAAACATCATCCAAGAAGAGGATCTATGGGCTTTTCGCCTAGAAAAAGAGCCAGAGCTGAAACACCACATATTAAAAGTTGGCCTGAAGGCAATGATAAGCCAAAAATACAAGGTTTTCTAGGATATAAAGCAGGTATGACGCATGCTTTTGTTGTTGACTATAGACCTACTTCCACTACTTCAGGAAGAGAAGTAGTTATGCCCGTTTCAGTTGTCGAAACACCACCTATTAAAATTGCTGCTGTTAGAGCCTATCAAAAATCTGTTCATGGATTACAAACAATAGGAGAAATATGGGCAGAAAAATTGGATCCAGAATTATCAAAAAAGTTACCTCTTTCTAAAAAAGAATTGAAGAAAAAATGGGATTTTATAAAAAATGCAGATGAAATCAGAGTAATTGTATATACCCAACCAAAACTTGTAACAGGCATTCCTAAGAAAACACCTGAGATTAGAGAGTTTAGAGTAAGTGGAGGAACAATTGAAGAACAAATAAAATATGCCAAGGATATACTCGGTAAGGAAGTAAAAATAAATGAAGCACTAAAAGAAGGAGATATGATAGATACAATTGCAATTACTAAAGGTAAAGGTTTTCAAGGTCATGTTAAAAGATGGGGAGTAAAATTATTAACTCATAAAAATTCAAAACATAGAAGAATGATTGGAACTGCTGGTTCTTGGCATCCTAATTGGATTCAAACAACTGTTCCTCAAGCAGGTCAGATGGGGTACCATCAGAGAACTGAATATAACAAACGTGTTCTTAAAGTTGGAGATGTTGGTGATGAAATAACACCTGCAGGAGGTTTTCCAAATTATGGAGTTGTTAGAAATTCATATGTACTTTTACATGGATCAATACCCGGACCTGCAAAGAGACTTATCAGTATGAGAGATGCAATTAGATATCAACGAGGAGTTGAGATAGAGAAACCAGAAATAAGTTACATTTCCACAACAAGTAAACAAGGAGTATAATCATGGCAAAGGTAAATGTTTATGGAATAGATGGTTCTTCTTCTGAAAAAATTGATTTACCAGAAGTTTTTAATACTCCATATAGACCAGACATCATTAGAAAATCATTTAATGTTCTTAGTTCAAATAAGCGACAGCCTTATGGAGCATATCCTCTTGCTGGAACTAGACATGCAACTGCTTCTGTTGGAAAAGGCAGAGGTATGTCCCGTGTACCTAGACTGACCTCAGGAAGACGAGGGGCACTTGCACCTTGTGTTGTTGGTGGAAGAAGAGCTCATCCCCCAAAAGCAGAAAAAAATTGGAAGGAAAAGATAAACAATAAAGAAAAACTCTTAGCTAAGAATTCTGCAATAGCTGCAACAGGAGATAAAGAGATTGTTACTAAAAGAGGACACAAATTTAATGAAAATATTACTTTACCAATTATTGTAAATGACAAATTTGAAAACTTAAAGAAAACAAAAGATGTTATTACTGCTCTTGATAAAATTGGAATATATGATGATATTCTAAGAGCGGCAAATGGAAAACATATTCGAGCCGGTAAGGGAAAATCAAGGGGAAGAAAATATAAAACTCCAAAGTCTGTTCTAATTGTTAGTATTAAGGATGAGATACAAAAAAGTTCAAGAAATCTAGCAGGTGTAGAAGTTGTAAAACCAAAACAGATCAACATTAAGCATTTAGCACCAGGTGGTGACGCTGGTAGACTCACGATTTTTACAAAATCAGCTCTTAAAGAATTAGGGGGAGTATAATAATGGATCCATACAATATAATATTTCACCCCTATGTTACAGAAAAAACTATGAATTTTATGGAAAAAAACAATGCTTTGGAATTTGTAGTTAAAAGAAACGCAGATAAAAATACAATTAAGAAGGCAATTGAAAAATTGTTCGAGGTAAAAGTAAAAGAAGTTAATACTAGAATAACAAAGACTGGGAAACATGCAATTGTTATTTTTATGCCTGAGTTTAAAGCAGAAGACATAGGTATGAGAATCGGAATATTCTAGAGGTAAAAAAAATGGGAAAAAGATTGATACAACAAAGACGAGGGCGAGCAAATAGCAAATTTAATGCTCCATCCCATAGATACAAAGGGAAAATTAAATATTCTCAGAATTTTGAATTAACTGAAGGAATAATAATAGATATTCTTCATGATCCTGGTCGTACTGCACCAGTTGCTCATGTTAAATTAAAAAATGATAAAATAGTTACCATCTTAGCTCCAGAGGGAATAAAAAATGGAGATAGGATAAAATTCACAGACAAAAAAAATGAGATTATTGCTGGAAATGTTTTACCTGTTGGTAAAATACCTGAAGGAGCTCCTATTTATAATATAGAATTATCACCCGGTGATGGTGGAAAACTTGTCCGCGCGGGTGGTAGTAATGCAACAGTAGTTTCCCACGACAAAATAAAAACAGTAATACAACTACCATCCGGTCAGTTTAAAACTATCGATTCCAAATGCAGGGCGACAGTAGGAATAGCTGCTGGTGGTGGAAGAAAGGACAAACCATTTCTTAAAGCAGGTAAAAAATATTATTCATATAAGAAAAGAGGTAAACAATATCCAATTGTCCGAGGAGTAGCAATGTGTGCTGTAAGTCATCCTCACGGTGGAGGAGGTCATCAGCATGTTGGAAAACCTTCTACTGTAAAACGTGGCGCACCACCTGGCAGAAAAGTTGGAAGTTTATCTGCTAAACGAACTGGGAGGAGGTAATAAATGGCATCTAAGACTTTTAGGAGTTCTGCAAGGAGTAAGAGAAAAGCAAGAAGGAAAAAAATTGAGATTAAAAAGAAAGAATTT
Source organism: Thermoplasmatales archaeon (assembly GCA_020350365.1). GTDB lineage: Archaea > Thermoplasmatota > E2 > DHVEG-1 > DHVEG-1 > SG8-52-3. Next base: position 730,418 of record CP070712.1, read on the forward strand.
TCTTATCGAGGATTGAGCCTTGAAGAATTACAAAAACTTACCATAGAGGAACTTTTACCACTTCTTCCATCTAGAATGAGGAGAACAATTAGAAGGGGACTTACAGAGAAACAAGATAAGCTTCTCAAGGACATTGAAAAAGCCAATCCAACAGACATAATTAGAACACATTGCAGAGATATGGTGATACTTCCCAGTTTTGTAGGTCATATTATTCATGTTCACAATGGTAAAGAATTTCAACGTGTTGATATTCAACCAGATATGATTGGGCATTATTTAGGAGAATTTGCATTGTCACGTCAAAAGGTAAAGCATACAGGTCCAGGTGTCGGTGCTACAAGATCATCTAAATATATGCCATTGAAGTGATTTAAAATGAAATATTCAACAGATATCGATCCAGATAAAACAGCCAAAGCATACGGCTATGAGCTTCACTGCTCAAGAAAAGATTCTGAAAACCTAGCCTATGGTATAAAAGGTATGAAAATTGAAGATGCAAAGAAATTTCTAAATGAGATTATCGAAATGAAGCGTGCCTTACCAACAATCTTTCATAATAGAAAACGAGCGCATAAAAAAGGTATTGGACCAGGTAGTTACCCACAAAAAGCCGCAAGATATATGCTGAAAACACTTGAAAATGCAGAAAATAACGCAGAATATAAAGGATTTGATACAGAAAATATGAAAATTTCACATATATCAACATATGGTGGAAGAGTAATCAAAGGAATTATGCCAAGAGCTCACGGGAGAGCAACGGATAAGAACACAAAAACAACTAATATTGAAATAATCATTGAAGAGGTAGAGTAATGACAGGCGAACGTACATTCATAAGGGAAAATACTAATAGAATATTGATAAAAGAATTTCTAATTAAGAAAATTGAAGGTGCTGGATTTGGAGGAATGACTATCCAAAGAACCCCCATGGGGACAAGGATAAACATACTAGTAGAGCGACCAGGTATGGTAATTGGTAAAGGTGGATCTAAAATAAAAGAACTCACTGAAGCTATTAAAGATAATTTTAATGTAGATAATCCTCAAATTGAAATCGAAGAAGCGGGAGGAAGAGCCTCGCTTAATGCCCAAATAATGGCAGAAAAACTTGCTGAAGCACTTGAACGAGGTTGGCATTTTAGGCGTGCTGGTCATTCTACAGTTAGACGGATTATGGAAGCTGGAGCCAAAGGATGTCAGGTAATAATTGCAGGAAAACTTACCGGAGCACGACATAGAACTGAGAAATTTACCGAAGGCCATGTAAAATATTGTGGTGAAACAGCAAGAGAAGTTATGGACAGGGGTTATGCAGTAGCTAAATTAAAGCCAGGTGTTCTTGGAGTTAAAGTAAGAATAATGAAACCTGATGCAAAATTACCTGATGAAATTAAACTTCATTTTGAAAAAGAAGAAAAACAAAAAGTTGAGAAAGTTGAAGAGAAAAAAGAAGGACCAAAACCTAAGAAAAAAACTGATCTTAAGAAACTAACGGAGATTCAAGGAATTGGTCCATCCATCGTTAAGAAATTCGAAAAAGCGGGTATTAAATCTCTTGAAGAATTATATGAAATGGATGTCGACGATTTAGCTACAATAAATGGTATAGGTGGTAAAACAGCTGAAAATATTGTAAAAAGTCTAAAGAAATTATTAGAAGAGGTTGCATAAATGGTCCTTAAAGCTAAAGAGATCAGAGATTTAACTCCTGAAGAAAGGCTTGATAAGTTAAATGAGTTGAAAAGCGAACTAATGCATGAAAGGGGAGTGGCTGCAATGGGAGGATCACCTCCATCGCCTGGTAAGATAAGGCAAATACGAATGGAAATTGCAAAGCTACTAACTATCATGCGGGAGGAAGGAGAAAAATAAATGAGCGACATATGTGAAGTATGTGGTCTACCAAAAGAAATCTGTGTATGTGAAGACATTGCAAGAGAACAACAAAAAATCTCTATTGCTGTTGACAAGAGACGTTATGGGAAGATGATGACCATCGTAGATGGAATTGATCCCCATGAACTCGATATAAATGGTCTGATAACACAGCTTAAATCAAAATGTGCATGTGGTGGAACAATAAAAGAAGGAAAAATTGAACTTCAAGGTGACCACAGAACCAAAGTAAAGGAAACATTGGAGAAAATGGGATTTACAGTTGAGTTAATTTAGATATAACAGCCCAATTCAAAAATCCTATGCATATTATATTCTCTAAGAGAGGGTAGTATGAATGATAAAACGCTCGCACGAGATGAACTCATTGGACTAAATGTAAAAATTAAAGATTGCAAAGATCCGAGCTGGAATGGAAAATCTGGTATAATAATAGATGAGACAAAGAATACCTTCCTCTTAGAAATTGAAAATAAAAGGAAAAAAATTGCAAAGAATATTGCATCATTTGAATTCAAGTATAAAGGAAAAAATATTACGATTAATGGTTCAAAAATTGGTTTTCGACCCGAAGACAGAATTAAAAAAGTAAGGTGAAAACATTGGCAGAAAAAAAAGATGATTCAAGAAATATTGGAGTAAATGTTAAAACTCCTAGTGAAAGATGTAGTGACAATAACTGTCCATTTCATGGGACTTTACCTGTTAGAGGACATATTATCACAGGAGTTGTTTCAGCAACAAAAATGCAAGATTCAATTTTAGTAAAAAGGGAATATATGCATTATGTACCAAAATACGAGAGATATGAAAAAAGAACCTCAACTTTTGCTGCACATTGCCCACCCTGTATAAAAACAAAAATTGGAGATAAAGTTAGAATTGCTGAATGTAGACCACTCAGTAAGACAATTTCATTTGTTACTATTGAAAAATTATAATGGTGAATAAATATGAAAGGTATAGCTGGTAGAGCTATGAGGGGGCTTCCGGTAGGAGCCCGAATGGAATGCATTGATAACACAGGAGCTAAAGTTATTCAAATTGTAATGACTCCGAAGCTTAAGGGCACTCATAGACGTTATCCTAAAGCTGGAGTAGGAGATATGGTAATTATTAGTGTTAAAAAAGGTGCTGCTGACATGAGACGGCAACTTCTTAGAGCAGTGATAGTACGTCAAAAAAGACCATTTAGGAGATCTGATGGAACAATGGTCCAATTTGAGGATAACGCTGCTGTAATAGTAACAGAAACAGGAGAAACAAAAGGATCCATGATAAAGGGACCTGTTGCATTGGAAGCCGCGGAAAGATATCCAAAAATTGCCTCGAATGCATCTATAATATTATGAGTTGATAGATATGATTTCAAAGAATCCTAGAAAACAGAGAAAAAAAATGTTCAATGCTCCACTTCATATGAAAAGAAAATGGATATCTGCCCATCTTGAAGAAAATCTTCTATTAAAATATGACAAAAGAGCAGTACCTGCTATCAAGGGAGATACTGTCAGAGTTATGAGAGGTAGTTTTAGAGGCCATGAAGATAAAATTGTAAAAGTCAATGTAAAAAAAAGATTTATCGAAATTGAAGGAATCACAATGTCTAAGGCAGATGGAAACAAAATCGCAAAACCAATTCATTCAAGTAATGTAATAATTACAAAATTAAATTTAACTGATAAATGGAGAAGAAAAAAACTTGAACGAGGTCTTTCAGAAGACACAAAAAAAGAAATTGAAGCAGAAGCAAAAGAACAGATAAAAATTGCAGAAGAAGAAAGAAAAAAGGAAGAAGAAGCTAAAGTGCTAGAAGAAAAAGAAGAGACTATTGAAGAGGAAGCAGAAGAACCTAAAGATAAAGAAAAACCGGAAGAGAAAAAACAAGAATCCAAGGTTGAAAAAAAATCTGCTCCCAAACCAGAAATTAAAAAAGAAGAACCCAAAAAGACAGCTAAAACTGTTAAAAAAGCACCAGAATCAAAAAGTCCTAAAAAGAGTACTGCAAAAAAGACACCTGTAAAATCAACAAAAAAGAAGGGTGAGACTAAATGAGTAAACACTTAAAAAGACTAAATGCACCAAGAACATTACAAATTCATAGAAAAGAAGAAACCTGGACTATTAAGTCATCTCCAGGTCCACATTCATTAGAAAAATCAATACCTCTTGGTCTTGTTATAAGAAATTATCTAAATCTTGCAGATACATTAAAAGAAACAAAGAGGATCATATCAAATGGCGAGATCCTAGTAGATGGAATTATCAGAAAAAACCATAAGTTCCCATGTGGAATTATGGATGTAATTTCAATTCCTAAACTGAAAAAAGATTATCGAATTTTATTTAACAGAAGGGGCAAGTTAATATTAATCCCGATATCATCAAAGGAAAGCAATTGGAAATTATGTAGAATTGAAAATAAAACAATTGTAAAAGGTAAAAAAATACAGCTAAATCTACATGATGGTACCAATAAACTAGTAAAAAAAGACGAATATAAAACTGGAGATGTTTTAAAAATACTATTTAATGAACAAAAAATCGATGATATATTCAAGTTTGAAAAAGGAACAGTATCAATGATTATCGGTGGTAGTCATATTGGAGAGGTAGCAAATATTGAAGATATTGAAATTATTGCTTCTTCAAAACCAAATCTTACAAAAATGAAAGGAAAAAATGATTTTACAACACTTCAAAAATATGTATTTCCAATAGGCAAAGCAAAACCTGCAATAGAACTACCAGAGGTGAAAATACAATGAGTCCAGATAAAAAGAAAGAAACCAAGAAAAAACCGACAAAGAAAACAACAAAACTTGATCCAGAAAAGAAAAAGGGTCTTTTTTCACCAAGAATTGAAAAAGTAACCATTAACATAGGAGTAGGTGAAGCAGGAGAGAGGCTTAAAAAAGCAGAAACAGTATTACAAAATATCACTGGTCATAAACCAATAGAAACACTTTCTAAAACCACCAATAAAGACTGGGGTATTAGAAAACAGATGCCAATTGGATGCAAGGTTACACTTCGAGGAAAGGATGCAAACGAATTTCTAAAGGATGCATTAAATACCAGGGAAAATAAAATGGCAGATTACTCATTTGACGATCAAGGTAATCTATCATTTGGCATACCTGATCATACACTTTTTAAAAGCCAAAAATACGATCCAAACATTGGCATATTTGGAATGGATATTTCTATATCAATGGAAAAACCAGGTTACAGAGTTAAACGAAGACGTATTGCAAGAAGAAAGATACCACATCGATATAAGGTGGCAAAAGAAGAAACTATAAAATTCTTCTCAGACACATTTAATGTGGAGGTTATCGAGTGAAAATAAAAGTGAAACAAAAGAGTTACGGTAGACTCAAAGGGTGCGAAAGATGTGGAAGGAAAAGAGGACTTATCCGAGCATATGGTCTACATATATGTAGACAATGCTTCCGTGAAAAAGCCGAAGAAATGGGATTTAAAAAATACTCTTAGGAGGCTGAGATTTATATGTTAAACGATCCACTAGCAAATGCATTGTCCGCAATGAAAAACGCTGAAATAAAAGGAAAAGGATTATGCAAAATCCAACCATCTTCAAAGCTTATTGGTGGAGTTTTAGATTTATTAAAAAAGAAAGGATATATTGGCGATTTTGAATATATTGACGATGGAAAAACAGGAATATTTCAAGTTCATCTAACAGGAAATATCAACAACTGCGGTGTTATAAAACCCCGTTATCCAATCAAGAA
>CP070712.1:736182-753619 GCA_020350365.1 Thermoplasmatales archaeon
AGCGATGATAAGAGAGCATTTTGTATGACTATGCAGACTCGTGAGCAACATATTAGAAGAGCAAAGGCAACAAGTAATATTTGTACAAATGAAGGTCTTTTTGCTCTTGCAGCTGTTGTATATCTTTCATGGTTGGGTTCCGATGGCTTTTTTAAACTATCAAGAATAAATCTTGAGAATGGACAAAAATTAGCAAAATTAGTAACTTCAATAAAGGGATTTAAATTGAGATTTAATAGCTCTCATTTTAATGAATTTATTTTAGAATGTTCAGAAGACGTGAAAAAGTTAAATAATAGACTTTTGCAAAAAGGAATTTTTGGTGGTTTAGATCTTGAAGAATTTTACCCTGAACTAAAAAATTGTATGTTAATTGGTACATCAGAAGTTCATACTGATGATGATTTCGAAAGATTTGTTTCATCATTAAGGGAGGTTTTATATGTATAGATCAGCAATTTATGAAGAACCTCTCCTAAATGAAATAGTAACTTCAAAAAAAGAAGAAATCAATTCTATTACTACAATTCCTGACTCACTTCAAAGGAAAAAAAATATCGATATTCCCAATCTTGATGAGACTCAAATTGTTCGCCATTTTCATAGACTAAGCCAGATGAATTATGGAATTGATTCTGGTATTTATCCACTTGGCTCTTGTACAATGAAATATAATCCAAAATTATGTGAGGAAATTGCTTCTTGGGGTAAATTTACTAATATTCATCCCTGTCAAGATATATCAACTATTCAAGGGAATCTACAAATCTTATTTGAACTAGAACGAATGCTTTGTGAAATAACTGGAATGGATTTCTTTTCTCTTCAACCAGCAGCTGGTGCCCATGGAGAGTTTTTAGGAATGCTTCTTACTAGAGCCTATCATGAAGATAAGAATCAAGGTAGTAGAGATGAGGTAATCTTGCCTGACACATCACATGGAACAAATCCAGCAAGTGTTTCTATGGCTGGATATAAATTAATTGAAATACCTTCAAATAAAGATGGTACAGTCGATCTTAAGGTGCTAGAAGAATCCCTTTCTGAAAAAACAGCCTGTTTTATGCTTACCAATCCAAATACACTAGGAATTTTTGAATCTGATATTTTAAAAATATCAAAATTGGTTCACGATGCTGGTGCTCTTCTTTATTATGATGGAGCAAACATAAATGCAATAATGGGAAAGGCAAGACCTGGTGATATGGGTTTTGATATAGTTCACTTAAACCTGCATAAAACTTTTGCTACTCCCCATGGAGGAGGAGGACCAGGCAGTGGGCCTATTGGTGTTAAAATGAAACTTGAAAAGTTCTTACCAATTCCAAGAATTGGTAGAACAAAAGAGGGAAAATATATTTTTGACTATGATGCTCCTGAATCAATTGGGAAAATTAGAGCATATTATGGTAATTTCTCAGTTCTTCTAAAAGCATATACCTACATACTTATGATGGGAAGAAATGGTTTGAAGGAAGCATCAGAAATTGCTGTTCTTAATTCTAATTACATGAAGAAAAAGATACTTGATTCAAAACTATATGAAATGCCTTATAAAGATATAAGAAAACATGAGTTTGTACTAAGCTGTGAAAAATTAAAACAAGAAAAAGGAATAAGAGCAATGGATATTGCAAAAAGACTCCTTGATTATGGTTTTCATCCACCAACAATTTATTTTCCTCTTATTGTAAAAGAGGCTTTAATGATTGAACCCACAGAAACTGAATCTAAAAATGATATTGATAAGTATGTCGAGGCGTTGATTAAAATTGCTAATGAAGATCCTGTACTTGTTAAAAATGCACCTAATAACACATCAGTTAAACGTGTTGATGAAGTAAGCGCTTCAAAAAATCCAATTTTAACCTGGAAAATGATCTAATCTTCAACTTCTTCTTTTTTCAACAATGATAATATAAATCCAATGATTCCTGCTATTATAAATACTATTACTAGTGAGTATATGCCGAGATCATATAAAATTCCATATCTTACAATCCAATCAATCCAAAGAAAAATTCCAGCAAGTAGAACTAATATTGACAGTATCGTATATAAATTGAAATTTTTAATATTGATTTTTTTTATGATTTCCATATTTTATACACCTTTTTAATCGGATGGGGGCACTGGGATTTGAACCCAGATCGGCGGGTCTCTTCTAAGGTCATCGCTCCAGTTATTCATCACCATTCAGATGACCCTCTTTTAATCATTCCTAACTGGAGCCCACAATGATGCCGGGTTACACCATGCCCCCAGTTAGTTATTCTATTTCTTCCTAGACCTTTTTTCACGTCGCATACGTTTTTTTCGCCATTTCCAACGCATTTTGTGTCTTTTCTTCCAGACCCTTGAACTACGTTTCATAATCTGATTTCCTTATGTGTTATAGCTTGCCCTAAACAAATTCCAATATATAATGATTTAGGAAAAACTTATCTTATTTATTATTTTATATTTCTAATAAGAGAAAGATAATTAAATGAGTTTGCAATACATAAAAAATAAGATGGGAATGTATAAAAATTCTTACGTTCTTGGTGAAATACTAAGGTCACTTTATCATGTAGCGGGAAGACGGACTACTGAAACTTTTGCAGCAAAGGTAATAGGTTCAATAATAAAAACACTTGAACAAAAACATGAATTTTTATTATTTGTTAGAATTGATGATAGGGGTAAATTGATTGATGATGAGGTTATTGCTATATCGCCTGAAATTGATTCTGTTGAACCAGAACGCGTAGGAAGGGCAATAGAAGCAATTATTAGAATTGTTTATATGGACATTATTGGAAAAGCAGGGCTTTTTTTCATAGCAGAACTTAAAAGACGTGCTGGTGATGACCTAATGAACGCGCTTCTTGATTATGGTGTAGATCTAGCAAGTTTACAAATTGAACAACATTACCTTTATAGAAGTAGAGAACGTAAAAAAGCAAAACTAGGAAAAGGAAGAACTTCTGAGGTAAGTTTGCTTGGTTACACTTGGAAAAATGTTGCTTCTTGGAAATATGACCCTGGAAAAAAATCCTGTGTTTTATATAACAGAGAAGGTGAGGTTTTAGATAATTTACATTTAGAGTCAATCATAGAAAACTATGTAAAAAATTTATCAGATGAGATTAGTGAAATCCCTGATGAAATGGAAAAGAAAATCGATGTAAAAGAAAAGGAATTCGAACTTCTAAAAATGCTTCAATCAAGAGATATGGATGCAGAAACTGCAATTGCTTTGCTCCATATAACAAAACAACAGTTTGATAACATTGTAAAAAAACTTCTAGAATATGAATTTCTTCAATATATATCATATAATGTAATAGAACTCACTGAACTAGGTATAAGTTATATCACTAAAAGAGAAGAGGCGCTTGAAAAAAAACCGATTGTTGAGGAAGTAAAAAAACAAATTTAATTTTCATCCTTTTTTTCATCCATCCAAACATATTTACATCTTGAGCAATACCAACCTTGTGACACCCATTTTTGTTTTCCGTATTTTGGATTGATATGTCTATACAATCTTACTAGACCTAAACTACATTTTGGACATTTTTTCTTAAATTCCTGAGAATAAAGGTCGCCTCCCATTTTATACATAAGAGTATCTGCTGCAACATAGTAGGTGTAGCCACACTTTGTACAATTCCATGCTGTTGGAATCCACGCTCTTTTTCCTTGGTAACTTTTATTTTGATATAGTTTTACAGCTTTTGATCCGCATTCTGGGCATTTCTTTTTAATACATATCACCACCTAAGGATATAAATTAATTTTAATTTTTTAGATTCACAACCATTTTATGGAGATATGGTAATTTGACAATAAACTGACTTCCTTTTCCAAGTTCACTTTCTACCCAAATATCACCATCATGTTTGTGTAAAATTTCTTTGCAAATAAATAAACCAAGACCAGTTCCTTCATTTTTTCTATCATCGCCAGTATATGCCTGATAGAATTTATTAAAAATCTTCTTTAATTCATTCTTTGATATCCCCAGTCCAGTGTCTGAAATAATTATTAGTAAATGATCCTTTTTCTTTTGTGCTTCAATTCCAATATGTCCGTTATCTGTAAATTTAATCGCATTGCCAAGTAGATTTTTTAAAACCTGAGATAACCTATGTTTATCACCCATAATATTTGGTAAATCATTAGGAATCTTAGTTAAAAATTTTAAGCCTTTCTTTTCAATAGTGGCTTTCATATCCTCCACTACTTCTTTGAGAATATCAATTGTTTCAAGTCTTTCCATATCAAATCTCATTGTATCTGTATCAAGTCTTGAAACATCGAGGATGTCATTGACAAGTTTAAGTAATCTTTCAGCGTTTCTCAAACTTACCTTTGCCCAATCCTTTAGCTTTTGACTTGCATCTTTATCTGAAATTATCAAATCAAGATAACCTTTGATTGGTGTGACAGGAGATTTGAGCTCATGGGCTGCAATGTTCATAAATTCAGTTTTTAAACGCTCTGATTTTTTTAGTTCATCTTCTATATTTCTCCTCTCAGTTATATCTCGGATTGTACAAACCATTCCCGTGAATTCGTTTTCCTTTTTAAAAGGAGCCATGTTCACCTCAATAGGTATAAAATGACCTTTAGAATGAACAAGCTCAAGTTCTACATTTTCAATTTTTTCATCCTTTTTTCTAGCATCAATAAACACCTGCTCAAAAAAATATACTGACTCGTCTGATAAATAATCCCTGAAAAGAGTTGCTAATATCTGGCTTTTCCTCCTTGAACAAAGTTTTTCAAAAGAAGGATTCACATATGTTAGACGTCCTAATGAGTCAATAATTACAACACCATCTGCAGAAGTTTCTGCAAGAACTCTATATTTTTCCTCAAGTTTTACTAACTCTTCCCAGGCTTGATGGCGCTTTGTGATATCTCTACCTCTTAAAAGTATTCCTTTGAGCCCTTTGATATCTCTAATACAATCAACTGAAAATAAGTAATTATATTTTATTCCAGACTTTGAAATCAAATCACTTTCATAATCGCGTATTTTAACTCCTCGACTGGCATTTTTTATTGCTTCAAGATGTTTATTCATATCTTCTTCTGAAAAAAGTTTGTTTAATTTAGAAACTGTCTTTCCAATTATATTTTCTTTTTTTAGATTCCCCAAATTAATCGCAGTTTCATTTACATCTAAAATTATACCTTTTTCAAGATATAATAAAAAATCACTAGTTGAATCAAAAATATCCCTGAATCTGTTTTCAGATAATACAAGCTCTTTCTCAATTTCTTTTCTTTTGTACCTTTCCCTTAGATCTCTAATTATAACAAAATCACCAATTACTTCATCATTTTCATATAACGCACTTGCGTTTATCTCTGCAGGTATCAGCTCACCATTTTTTGTAATAATTTCAACTTCATAAGTAGGAACATTTTCACCATTCATTATTTTTAAAAAACTATCCAAACTTGTATTAAGACTATCTTTTGTCAGAATCTCTGTATCACTAAATTTTTTTCCTATAAGGTCATTCTTATTATATCCAAAAATATTTGTAACTTGCTCATTTATATCAACAAAATTTCCATTTTTATCAAGAATTGCAATTGGATCAATTGCTGTCTCAAATAAGTTCTTATATTTTTCCTCAGATTTTTTTAATTTAGTAATATCTCTAGAAATTCCCATTGTTCCAATTATTTTTCCTTTACTGCTATATCTTGGTATTTTAGTAGTTAAGAACCATCGTTCAATACCTTTTTTATCGTTTATTTTTTCAACCTTATTAAAAATAGATTTACCTGTTTTCATTATTTTTTTTTCTTCATCGTATCTTTTTTCAGCAACATCTTTGATGAGAAAATCATACTCTGTTTTTCCAATCATTTTCTCAGGTGTTGTATTACAATGTTTGGCTTTGGCCTTATTTACCTTAATAAATTTACATTCTCTATCTTTAAAATAGATAGAATCTGGTAGATTATCCAAGAGTGATTGCAATAGATTGTGTTTGGATTCAAGTTCATTTTCCATTTTTTTCTGTTCTGTGATATCCTTAATTACACCGATAGATCCAATGATTACCCCTTTATGATTTTTTAAAACACTAATTGATATATCTATATCGATTGGTTTATTACCTTTTTTTAGAATTTTTGTTTCTAAATGATGCTGCATCCCCTTCTGCCGAACATTTTCCTTTCGAATTTTCATCCATTCATCTGGAGGATATAGTGACTTAACCGGTTTCAAGAAGAGATCTTTTTGACTCATGCCAAGAAGTTTTTCAGTATATTTATTCCAAGAAATGATATTTTCATACTTGTCCGTTAATGTAATTGCAACAGCAGAGTTTTCAAATATTGTTCTATAGAATTCCTCAGATTCAATTAGCTTATTCTTTTGTGTTTTTCCGGATATATCTTTATTATTAAAATTAGTGTTGTTATTGAACCTATTTAAGTCATTTTCAATTAAATCTATTGTTTTATCTTCTTTATTATTGATTTTATGCGTTTCTATTTTAGTCTGTGATAGACTTTTCAATTGACCAAGTTTCTCTGCTTTCTTTAACTCTTTGACAATATCTGGTTCATTTTCCATGATAAAGCCTCAAAATTATTATTAAAAATCATTTTTATGATATGCAATTTTATTATAGAAAATAAAACAAAACTAAAGTAAACCATCTGCTTTTTGCATCCCATCTTGCTTCCCATTTTATATAAAAATGAAATACGTTTTTACTATATTAATTAATTGTCAAAAAAGAATGATAGATTTAATTTAAATTATTTGATTTTCTATCTATAATTATTGATTGAAATAAAGTAAATAAACGCTTATTGATACTATTTTTTTATATAGGTATATTGTAGAATATTTATACATTCATGTCAGATTTAATTTAACTTATAAGCTTTTTTTAAAAAATAATTTATACTAATAATCAAATGTAATTTTTATATATAATAAAGTTATATTATTAATAATCAAGGGGGAGTTAATCATAAAAAAATTCATTAATAAAAAAATTTTTACAATAATAATATTGATTTTAACTGTTGCATTATCTTTTTCACAAGCTCAGGATATTAAAACCCAAAAATATAATAAATTAAATCCTGCAGTAGTACAGGTATATTTGTCTGAATCTACAACATTAGGAAAAATAATTGATAATGATTTTGCTATCCTTGAAATTGATGAAGAATATGTAATTATATTTGCATCTTATGATCAAATAACATGGCTTGAGGATCAAAATCTAAAATTAAAAATTTTGTATAATGATTATGCTGAAATGATGGGCTGGAAAAATAATCCCGAACTTCTTGATGATTTTCATAGTTATGATGAACTGACAACTGAGTTACAAAATATTGCTAGCACCTATTCATCTATATCAAAGCTCTATAATCTCGGAAGTAGTGTTCAAGGAAGAACTATTTGGGGCCTTAAAGTAACTGATAACCCAGATGTTGAAGAAAATGAAGCTGAAGTTAGGATTTGCGGATTACATCATGGAAATGAAATCATGTCTGTAGAACTCCCCTTGATGCTTGCTTGGTACATGGTTGAAAATTATGAAAGCAATCCAGATATTCAAGACCTTGTCGACAACAGAGAAACATGGATTATACCTATGGTTAATCCAGATGGAAGAGAGATGGGTTCCAGATATAATGCAAATGGCGTTGATCTTAACAGGGATTATGGGTATATGTGGAACGGTGAGGGTGGTAGTCCTTCGCCATTTTCTCAACCTGAAACAAAAGTAATTCGGAAGCATTCACTTGATAATAATTTTGTTTTTTCATTGTCATTTCATACATCTGGTGATATAGTAAACTATATTTGGAATTACAAAGGAGAGCCTGTTGCTGATAATGACGTAGTTGTTGCTCTTTCAGAACAGTATGGATCTCATAATAATTATTGGGTTGTTGAGGGATATGATTGGTATCAAACAAGAGGTGATACAAACGATTTTTCATATGGTTGTAGAGGAGATATCGACTGGACTATTGAATTACAAAATAATAACATTGCTCAAGCATGGGATTACAATCGGGATGCAATGCTTGAAATAATTGATGCAGCAGATATGGGTTTAAATGGAATTATAACTGATAATGATACAGGTCTTCCAGTTGCAGCAACAATTTGGATTGAAGAGGTATATTGGCCCTGTTTTACAGATCCAAAGATCGGTGACTTTCATAAACCATTAATGCCTGGTTCTTATAATGTTATAATAAGAGCAAATGGATATCAAGATCAGACACATCAAGTTGTTGTAAATGATGGTGAAACAACCACTCTTGATGTTTCTTTAGTTCCTGAAAATAATTTTTTCGCAGAACAAGTTACATTATGTTATTTCCATGATCCATATGGTTACCCAAATAATTTTAAAAATAATCCAACTGAGGGAATTTCAGCTCTTGGCCCACCGGATGGAATTTGCGCATCTTTAGGAAAAGGTGGGTATATTGTTTTAGATATGGGTGAAGAAGGAATAATTATTGATCATGAGGATTCTACAGATTTTAAGATATTTGAAGAGGATGAATCAGATGATAGCTATGATGTATATATTTCATCAAATTGGTCAGGACCATGGACATATTTAGGTCTTGCAACTGGAACAACCGAGTTTGATTTAAACGATTTTTCTGTGTCCCAAGCTCAATTTGTAAAAATAGTTGATGATGACGATGGAGATCCATATGAATCAAATCCTGGCGTTGATATTGATGCAATACAGCACATTATCCCTTTTACTAACAATCCACCTCTAGTTCCGGAAATTAATGGTCCTAAAACTGGAAAACCAGGTACTGAATATGAATTTACATTTTCAACAACTGATCCTGAATCAAACAATGTATATTATTATATTATTTGGGATGATGGTTATATTGAATCCTGGATCGGCCCCTATAACTCTGGAGAAACAATTAATGTTTCCCATACATGGGCATATCAAGGAGATTATACTATAAGAGCTAAAGCAAAGGACTCATATAATGAGGAAAGTGAATTTTCTGAGCTTGAAATCGAAATTCCTAGGAGCAGAATATCAAAAATATCATTGTTGTCAAAATATTTTGAGCATTTTCTAAATGTATTACCATCAATAATACTGATTCTAAAATCAATAAGAAAATAATTTATATAATCCTTAAAAAAATTAGCAATCCATTTATTTACAAAATATAATATCTTTTAGATTTTGGAAGAATAATTTGTAATGATAATGGATGTTATACAGACTTTTTTCAAACTATTAGGTAGATTCCTTATTTTTATGACATGATTTTAATCTTTGAGAAACTTTTATTTTTGCATAGGGATAAAATACTCTTGAATATAAAGTTGGATTAAACCTTTTATAAAGCATTTCCATCCAATTTCCAGTATCATCTCTTACAATATCAAAAATATATTTATGAATATACTGATAATATCTGTCAGTTAGATATCTATTTACAACAGATGTTTTTAATCTGTCACCTATCTCTTTTTTTATTAGTTTTTTATAATTTTTATTTTCTATTACACTTTTTGTTGCTAAATAACCAGAAATCATTGCATAACGCATTCCGAAACCCCATAATAGATCTTGTAAGCCTGCTGCTTCTCCTGTATAAAGTTTACCATTTCTTTTTAGATTTGGTTTAATTAAAAAGCATCCAATTCCACCAACATTTTTTTGATTTTTTATATCTATATCTACAAGATTTGTAATTAGTTCATATGTTTTTTTAAAATATTTATTTGCTTCTTTACCAGTAATATAAACATTAACACTACATATACAGCCATAACCTTTTGAAACAAGAAGATATGAATATGCTCCGTTAGCTGAAGCTTCATTATTTAAAAGCAAGAGAGCAATATCATCTGAACATGTTTCAAAACGAATTCCTCTCGCAACTATAAAATATTTTTTTCCAGTAGGACCAGTTGAAATAATATCCATATTTTTTTCTTTTTCTTTGCTATTAAAATGAATATTTACACCTAAATCTAATGCCTGATTTTTAAGACCCTGGTCAAGACTTTTTTCTGCAGGACCCCTTTTCACAAGATAAAACATTGGTTTTTTTAGATTTATATCAATCTTCTCTTTTCCATCTGATACACTTAATTTTTTAAAAGGAGTATAGTCAAAGTTAGTTTTAATATTCATTTTGTATAATTCCTCAAGAACATTTTTTTCTGAAGACCAATTCTCCAGTCCTTCTAAATCACCTAAAAATCTTTTACCACAATCACTTCTTTTTTCAAAGACATCTACATTATAACCTTGTTTTGCAAAATTAATAGCAGCAGAAAGACCAGATACTCCTGCTCCTAAAATATTTATAGAGTCCATCTCACATTACAATACTCTTGATATATATAAATATATTTTAAAATATTCTGGTGTTTATAAAAAAGAAAAGATGTCCTAAATGTAATCAAGAAAAAACTTGTTTATATGTTATTTTGTTTTTTAATTTATCATAATTTAAAAAAATTAATAATTCATAAACATTAAATAATAAAATAAAATACATTATTACAACAAAAATTGGGATGCAAATTGATGGAACCAGATATTGTTAAGCAATTAAGGGAAGAAGAAAAACAAGGATTACTCAAGAAACAAGAAATTAATTCAAATAATGAATATCATAATAGTATTGAAAGATTAAAGGATTTAGAATTAATATTAAAACTTCAGAATGAAGTTGTCAAAGATTTTTTATTAAAAATAAAGCAAGGGAAAATTAAGACAACCCAATATGTTATTTTATCATTGAATGAATTATTAAATTATTATAATTCTGAGTATTGGAAAGTTACATCAAATAATATATCAATTGATAAACACATTTTATCTTTTATTCATCTTGTTAATACATATATTGAGCATCTTGAACAATCTTCAGTAAAAGAAGAATCAGCTATTGATAAAAATACAAATTCTAATGATATAATGAAATTAAAAAATATCAAATTATCTTTAAACACCTTAATACAATAAAACTTATTCTGCAATATTACCCCAATCTCTGCTTTTACATTTTGGACAAACTAAGAATGTAAGATCATAACCATTTGTAATTTTCATTGGAAAATCGAAATTTGTCTTACAATTTCTACAATGGCATATTAGCATTATTGGATATTCACCTCTATTATGTTATGAGATTTATATTTATCTATATTAATAATATAACAAGTATTTATAAAATATTCTTTATTTTTTATCGACAATTAACGAAAAATAAAGATATTAATCTTTTTGTTAATAAAATTGATTAACTTAAACAAAACCTCAAAAAAGTGAAAAAAAATAATAAAAGACGGACGCGGCGGGATTCGAACCCGCGATCACTGGCTTAGAAGGCCAGTGCCATATCCTGGCTAGGCCACGCGCCCAAAATTAAATTAATCGGAGAGATATGTAATAAATAAAAATTGATAAAAGTATGGATTTTGTTTTTATTCGTAAGGTGCCGCTTCACCGATTAAATCTACATGTGTAAGTATCATACGTCTACAGCAGTATCTATCAATTCCAAGATTATCAAGAATTTTTTTGGGAGTTTCTTTTGGTTTTTCGCCAGCATTTATTGCTTTTTTATATTCTTCATAACGCTTTTTGTAATCCTCATATACGTCACTTATGACCTTTCCACAGGTAAAACATCTAACAGGAATTATCACAATATCACCTATATGATTTCTGCCTCTTTTTTCTTGCACCACGGCCAAGAGGCTTTTTTGGTTCTTTTCTTCTTGAATCACTTACAAGTAGACTTCTATCATGATCAAGAAAAGCAATTTTCAAACTTGGATCACCAGTAAACTCTACAAGTCCTTTGGCAATTGCAGTTCTTGCTGCATTTGCTTGGCTCATAAAGCCACCACCTTGTACACTGACATCGATATTTACCTTACTCACATGATCACTAGCAATATTTATTGGTTCAAGTATCTTCCATCGAGCAATTTCAGGTTCATAAAGCTCAACAGGTTTGCTGTTAATTCTTACTAGTCCGTTTCCCTTTTGAACAGTTGCTCTTGCAACAGCTGTTTTTCTTTTTCCAGATGTATTAATTACCTTTTTAGCCATTAAATCTTTGCTCCTAATGATCTTGATAATTCTTCAATTGTTACATAATCAACAGGTTGTTTTTCAGCAGATTTTATACTCTCAATTTTTTTTCCTTCAAATTCTTTTGGAATACCAATATAGCATTTTAATCTTTTAAAGGCTGTTCTTCCATGAGGTGTTTGATAAGGTATCATTCCTCTTATTGTTCTTTTTACAATCATGTCAGGCATTCGAGGGTAAAATGGTCCCTTACGATAAGTTCCTACTTCTCTTTTTTGTTTATAACGATTTTTGATTGCCGTCTTCTTACCAGATATAATTGCTTTTTCAGAATTGATTACTGCAACTTCTTCTCCATTTAACAAACGTTTAGCAGCTTGAGTACTTAATCTACCAAGGATTGCTCCACTTGCATCAATAATAGTTTTCATATTTAACCCAATATCCTAATATCTTTTCCTTTTGGATTACTTTTTATAAGTTCTTGAATTGTCACATATTTGCCGCCAGCATTTTTAATTTTTTCTTGGGATTTCCCTGAAAATGACCAGGCAGCAATTGTTACTTTTTTTGTAAGATTTCCATCAGATAATACCTTTCCAGGTATTAGAGCTGTCTCCTTATCACCAATATATCTACTTATCCTATCAAGATTTACTTCTGACCAGTTTTTAGAGGGTTTCTGCAGTCTTAATGCTACATCTTTCCAGATTGGTGCATCATTTTCGTTTGCCTGTTTCTTCAGCTCATGAATTAATGCTGTAAGAGCAGGATTTGTTTTTAAATATTTCTTTGCCATAGAGAAAATCACCAGATATGCGAATTGTAGTGTAAGGATGAGTTATTTATAATGTTTTTGGGAGAAATAATTAAAAACAATTTCTAATTAAGCCCTTTAAATGAAAAAATTAATTTCCATTTGTGGCAGTGATGTCGATGATGATAATTTATCACAGTATGCATTAGAAGTCGCTGAAAAAGTTGGTAAACTTATTGCACTTAAAGGAGGTGTACTTGTTTGTGGTGGACTTGGTGGAGTAATGAAAGCGGCATGCAGAGGTGCAAAAGAAGAAAATGGAATTACTGTTGGTATTTTACCTAATGCAAAAAAGGATGCTAATGAATGTATTGATATTGCAATTCCAACTAATATTGGTAATGTAAGAAATTATTTAGTGGCAAATTCAGGTGATGCTGTTATAGCAATTGGTGGCAGATGGGGTACACTAAATGAAATATCATATAGTATGATATCCGAAAAACCTCTAATCCTCATAAAAGGAACTGGTGGATGTGTAGATCAGATAATAAATGGAAACATAATGCAGGATATAGAATCTCATTATTATATTGTAAATTCGGCTGAAGAGGCAGTTGAAAAAGCTTTTAACATATAGAAAAAACCAAAATTTAATATTTTAAATTATGATTCCCAATTGAGGTTGTACATGAGAGAATATAGGATAAAGAAAGGTCATAATTCAGATATAAGCGCGTTAATAGAGAATCATTTTGGAACTAAAGGAGATATTTTCAAAGGAATAAATTTTGAGGTTGAAGGTATTGGTAAAGTTGATATTAGACAAGATAAAAACTATCTTGTTGTAGATATCGAACCGCCAAAAAAAGTTTATAGCGATCCAAATATAATTAAAAAATGGAATGAATTCCTTTTTCAAGCAACAGGTATGACCTCGAAAGAAAGAAAAAAGGAATTTGGTAAAATAAAGAAACCAAAATGATTGTTTTAAACTTTATTTTATTACCTTAAATTGAAGATTATTTATAGGTTTCCTTTTACCTGATAAATATGTTTGGATATATTTAAAAAAATCAAAACATATATATATTCAAGTATACATTACAACTTGTGGTGGATGGGATATGCCTCTAACTCGTAAAGCTCGAGTAGTGGGAAGTAGTCTGGTTCTGACAATACCTAGTCAAATAGCTAAAATGCATGATATACAAGATGGAGATGAGATTGAAATAATACCTATTGGACTTGGAGAGTTTAAAATTAGAAAAGTGAAAAAATAGAATAATTTTATTTTCTATCTCAATCAAATTGATATTTATAGCCCTGAAGCTAAATCACGAATTACACTTTCTTTATCTTCTGCTTTTACTACTCCACTAGCAAGAAGAACACCATCAGCTCCTAGTTCTATAGCTTTTGATACATCCTTTCCATTCTTTACACCAGCACCACATAGAGTTTTAACATTGCTGTCAATTTTTTTTACTACTTCAACGCTACTACTTACAATATCAGGGTCTGCTGTTGTAACTGAAATATCACCACCAATGAGCTCTGGCGGTTCAACTGCAATAAAATTTGGTGAAAATGCAGCTATTGCTCTAGAAGTTGCAACATTGTTTGAGCATATTATATGATCAAGTTTTAGCTCTTTTGCTCTTGTGATACACACATCAATATCAGCAAGAATTAATCTATGTTCACTATGATTTATTAGTGTTCCAACTGCACCAGCAGTTTTTACTGCTTCTGGTAAAATCCAACCTGTATGACTACCTGGTTTTATTGGATCGATATGTTCTGCAAAAACTGGAATTGATATTTTATTTGAGCAGAGAGAAATATCAGTTGGTTGTACAGCAATTGCCATACTAGCACCTAATTCTTTTGAAATTTTTTCCATTAACATTGCGATATCAAGTGTTTTATTTCCTGTTGCTTCAGCATAAGTTTTGACATTTAATACAATTACTGGGGTTTTTAGCATAATCCCTTCTCCTTCTTCTCAAACACGGTAATCGATGGACTTTAATATATTCTTTCCTATTTCACCTGCGATTCTAAATGGACGTTCTACCTCAAACATTACTTTTTATAGGAATAATTCCAGCTCTTGTATTACTATTTATCAGTTTAAAAGGATATGATGGATATTACAAAGATAAGATTGTATTTCTTACATTTATTGCAGGAATAATTGCAGGTTTTATTTCAATATTAATTGAATGGTTTACCGCAGGTGTGGGTATTTGGTTTATAATTTTATTTCCTATCTTAGAACAACTTTTTAAAACAATTATTTTAAATATTTCTATGTTTCATGGAAAAAAAGAAACAGTTGTATATGGACTTTCTTTAGGTTTAGGATTTGGTTCCATTTTTACTCCATTTTCAATAATTATTACAAATATACAAGGTGGAGATAATTTTTTAATTTTACTTGTTGCTATTGGTTCATTTGGAATAATTCTAATGCAAGCAGCAACTGGAATTGGGATTGCATATGGCGTGTATAAATATAAGATGCGAAAATATCTGTTTTTTTCAATTTTAGTATATATACCTGTAACATTTACAATTTTTCTAACATCATATTATGAAGTTGGCCATTTGCAGTCAATCCTTGTAATATATGGATTAATTGCTTATTGGTATGCAACAAAAAAGATAATGCCAAGAATTTTAGAAGAAAATAAAAAAGGAAAAAAATCTATTAAACAAAAATAGATGTGAATTTGTATGGAAATTGATAGAGAATTTAATAAAGAAGCAGATAAACAAAAATTTACTGAAACATTTTATAGCGAACCTCAATTGCAACAGGAATCTGATAAAAAATCGTATACAAAAATTGCAGGAATTTTACTAATAATTGCAGGAATTCTTGGAATTGTTAACTGGATTCAAATTTTTCTATTGGACGCAACAACATTAGGATCTTTTATGGATATAAGTCAAATTCAAGAGTTAAATCCTTCAATAACTTATGAACAACTACTTGGATTATTAAAAACCTGTGCAATTATTGGAATTATAGTTTCAATTTTTCCAATCCTAGGTGGACTTCTTGCAATACAAAAGAAATTATACTATATTGCTCTTGCAACAAGTATAATAGGTTTGTTTTCTATAGGTTTTATGTTTACTTCAAGTATTCTTTCACTTATAGGACTAATTCTGTTAATTATGTCTAAACAAAGCTTTCAATAAATTAATCTTTTTTTCTTTTAATAAATTGATTATTTCATCAATAATTAATGAAATAGCAATACCACAAACAATACCTGCCAAAAGACCGGTTATCAATCGAATTATATTTGTACTTTCCCAAAAACCAAATAGTTGACCAATTCCATCTATTGCAATGGGAACGATACCAATTATCAATAAAATTAAAAATTTCTCATTTAGTTCAATTTTAAAAAAAACCATAAAACCCAAACCAATAGCAAAACCAAGCCAAATAGCTGTACATCTACTGCAAAAAGGCATTTGATTTCCATTTATAAAAAAAGATCGACTTGCTTGTTGGTGACATAATCTGTCACCACTACTATAAATTGCATCCCATGGCCCAGGTATTTTGTTTACCAAATGCTCATTATCAGCTATTCCAACAATTCCTGATAGATTATCTATACTATTGGCAGGAATTGCAAATGGTGCAATAAATTGAAGTAAAATCCAAATTAGAAATGGGATAAAGAAAAGTAGGATCAATCTAGAAGATTTTTCCCTTTTTTGCATTTTCAAATTCATCCTTTGATTTAAAAATGATAATAAATGCAATGATTGCAAGAATTGAACCTATCAAGAAAAATCCAAATGAAAAAATAGCAAGAAATGAACTAACAATTGCAATATCAAAATATTGACGTTTTAAACACGCTATTGTCCCTATCAATGCAATAATTGAAAAAATTACTAGAATAATCGAACAACCTATACCATTAAATTGTGTATTTTTCCCTTGACCATTTTCGTTATCTAATTTGATTGTACTTTCAAATCTGAAAAAAGGGGATATCAAGATCTTATGAGTTTGGTTTTTATAATTCTCTTTTGAAATTATTAACTGTTTTATACCTAATTCTAAATCTTGGGCGTTAAAATATCCCTTTGAATTTGTAACACCTTTTATATCATCAATTATTATTGTTACATTGCTAAAAGTGTTATTTGATTGATCTGTTACTAATATTTTCACAGACCCAGTTAATCCAGCATATGAAGCAACATCAAGTGATGATTCAATAAAACTTTCTGAAAAAACTGCAGTTGTGATTCCTATTATAAAAACACAGGCTAGAATAATTGCTGCAATCCTAGGCATTTGTGTCTTTGGTTTTAGTGATGATAAAATAGTTTTACGAGGTTCCCCATGTTCTTCCCAAGAGCATTCTTCAATTGACTTAGAATCATCACATTTTGCTTGAATAGTGAATTTATTATTACATTTGGGGCAAACAACGTCATGTTTTTCTTTATCGGGTAAATCCAAAACGATTTCATTTTTACATTTTGGACAAGTTGTCCTCCCCTTCATTAAATGCAACACCGCTGAGAAATATGA
>CP070712.1:753719-770743 GCA_020350365.1 Thermoplasmatales archaeon
GTTTTTTCTAGAATTTTGTCAAATATAAGGTTTACGGATTTTACCTTGTTCGCATTTGTCAGTATATTAAGGTAAAAGTTTGTTTGTCCACTTTCATCCTCTAGTGTGTCTTTAGCCCAGGCTTTAATGCAATATTTCCCTTTGTTTTTCCAAGAATGTATTAGAGTTATTGTTTCACCGGAGCTATATGGTCCAATATATCCAGTATCGTTGCCATCATCCCAATCAATCCTATAGTATAGATCATGTCCATCTGAATCTGTAGAGACAAATGTGAATTCATAATCTACTCCTCCAAAGCCATATTTTGGTCCTTTTATGTTTACATCAGTTGGTTTTTCATTTTCAACAATTGAAAGAATTGCGGGTTCTGACCAGTTACTTTGAACACCATAAATGTCTTTAGCAATTGCTTTGATTTCATATTCTCCAAGTTCAGACCAATTATGTGATGCCTTTCCAGTTTCACCAGAGTTGTAAGGGCCAATCCAATCACTTAAGTTACCATCCCCCCAGTCAAATAAAAAGTAGATTTGATTTCCTTGTGGATCAGTTGTAGTACTATAAAATGTGGTCTCAACGTTTATAATCCATTCTTCTGGGCCTTCTGGCTTTGTTGGTATCTCTGGTGGTTCAGCTACAGCAAGTTCACATAAAGTAGCTATTTCTAGTTTAGCAATTCTTGTGCAATATTCGATATCCATATTTCCAATTTGGTCTAGAGGTGAATGATAAAAGTCATTGAAGTTATATTCCTGATGACAAATTGCGTGATAGTCATAATTCCAAAAACTTCTATGGTCACTACCGGATGAAGAGCCACTAGGAACAATTGTTAATTCAATATATTCCTCATAATTTTGACTTACAGCGTATGTGAAATTAGTAATCCAAGAAGAAGCAGAGTTTTCATAGATTTTAACCAAACCCGCTTCTGTTTCATTTGTGGCAAAACCAATCATATCACCATTTAATGCAGCAACAATATTGTCGCCATTTACATATGATTCTTTTACGTATTCATGACTTCCCAAAAGACCTTGTTCTTCTCCATCAAAAGCAACAAATCGAACTGTATGGTTAAATTCATATTGGCTCAAAACTTTGGCAGCAGCAAGAACTGCTGCTGTTCCTGAACCATCATCATCAGCACCAGGAGTACCTGAAACTGAGTCATAATGAGCAACAATAATGAAGATTTCATCGCTATTTTCATCAATACCTAGGAGTGTACCTTCGATATTATTGCCTGAATAACCACCATATGACCAATCATCATATCGAGTCTCAAGTCCATAACTTTCAAATTCATCATAGATATAATCACCAGCTTGTTCACAAGCACTAGTTCCTGTTACACGCGGTCCAAAGGCAACTAAGTCACTCAAATATCCTAAGATGAGATCTTCATCAATATTTTCAAGAATTTCAATGATTGTGTCTTCACTTGATTGTAAGGTTTTAATGGGCGGATCTCTTTCAATTTCAACTTCATAATTATTCTCAAATACAAAATCAGGAGGAACTTCTCCAGGACCTGGTGATGGTCTACCGTCATCCAGATGTTTGACACTGTCTCTAAAAATTTGATATGGGTCTTGCATCTCATTGTTGATTGGTTTTAAAATCGAGCCAGAGGTAGGTATTACAAAGAAAATCAACAAAGTACAAATAAAAATTCCTACTATCTTCTTTTTCATAATGTTTTTCCTCCCTCGTTACTCTATTACTATAATATTTTAATGGAATAATGAATATATAAATTTTACAATCTATAATATGTCATAAGGTTCTTTTGCTGGATTCCAATCGATATTAAACCAAGCAAAACTACCGGACCAAATAGGATATCCGTGACTCTGTCCAAATTCATATCTCATTTTACCCCATATTAACTTAAATCCAAATCCTTTATAATCATCATAATAGTTACCAGACCATCTTACTTTATTTCCATCAAATAATAGATATTCAAAGAATATGTTTTTTGTATTATTTATAAAATTATTATTACTAATTTTATGCTGTGATTCTTCAATATAAATACCAAAATTTCCATTGCCTTCAATATGATTAAAAACTATCTCAGTATTACTAGACCAATCCGATAAAAAAATTCCGTTATTAGCATTATTCATAATTCTATTTTTTGATATGTAATTTCTATATCCTGTTATTTCAACAATCCCATTATAATTATTTGAAATATAATTATTTATAATATTATTATTTCTTGCATGTAGACCAAAATTTATCCCTCCAACATAATAAGATGGATCAATAAAACCATTATTTTCAATTATATTTCCTTTGATGGTATTGTACTGGGAATGATCAAATGCTACTCCACAGCCAGTATTATTACTGATTTCAGTATCAATTACAGTATTGTAATCACTGAAATCAAATAATCCTAAACCAACATAATTACCATTAAAGCTGTTTTCATAAATATTATTATAATCTGAATACTGAAGATATAAACCATGAATATTACTATGTAAAATATTGTTATATATCGAACAATTATCTGTTTGAAATAATTCAATTGCAAGAGAAGCATTTGATATATCCTGGTTTCTAATAGTAATATTGTTACAATCGACAAGAATTATTTGACCTGCATCATCCTCAATTACTTTATTATAATTAGATTCTAAATAAATAAGCGGTTTACCATTAACATAGTTATTACTTACAATGTTTTGATATGAATTCCAGATATACAAACCATTGTTTATAAAATAATTATCATAAATACTATTATTATTACATTTATAATTAAGCATTATCCCTAAATAATTATTTTTAATAATATTATCATAAATGATATTATTACAAGCTTCATTAAGCTCAATACCTTGATCATTATAACCTGAGTTTTGAATTGTAAATCCAGAAATAGTACAATTATTTACCTCTTCAATATATATTACATCATAATATTCATTTATTCCATTTATTATAACTGTATCTTTATTTTCACCAATTAAATTAATAGATTTATCAATTTTAATATATTCAAAATATGTTCCATTATAAACAAAAATAGTATCTCCCTCTGATGCATTATCAATTGCATCCTGTATCTTAGAATAATTTCCTTCTCCCGTTCCACCAACATAAAGAGTGTTACCATTTGATATTTGAATAGAAGATTTCTTTACAGTATCAATAGCATAGGATGTAGTAATACATGTTCCCAGAAACAGACATGTTATAACATAAATTAGTAAGATGTTCTTTTTCATCTAATACTCCATAGGTTTATTTTATAGCTTAATAAAGAAGATAAATACCTTTGCATCGACCTCAGCAGAGTCTTCTGTTTCATCCGGCATTTCTACCTTTATTTTAACTAAACAGTTACCCAATCCAAGAATCAACTTTGAACTTATGTCAACTTTTTCTCCGGGAGTAAGTAGATCAATAACTCCTTCGGAATGTCTCCCGATAGGAATTAATCCATACTCAACATCTATGTTCCAGATAGCGTTTACAACATCATCAGTTCCATTGTTTATAACTGTTGCATCGATATTGAAAAGACCTCCTTTTACCTCCTCAATTTCAATTAAAGGGTAACGAGCAAAATCTTCTGTATTTAATTTTGCAAATTGAACTTTTGAGGAATCTGTTTTACCTAAGCCAATGTTATTTTTTCCATAGAAAAACCTTAAGGTGTTATCAGTATAATCTATTGCAGGTTGCGCAATACCAATACCACTAATATGGTCAGTTTCTGTAATAATCAGCTTTTCTTCATTCCAAGTTATGCCATCATCCTCACTAACGCTGATATATATATTTTTATGTTCTTCCTCCTTTGAATATAATAAAACAACATGGTCCTTTGTTACTCCACAGGCAACAGAATGAGAGTTTGCAGAGGTATTTGTCCAAACTTCATTCCACCCAGAACCTTCGTTGATAAACAGTTTATGATGCTTTGGTCCACCAGAATATTCTCTATAGTGAGTTAAAAAGTAATAGTTACCATTTGGTGTGATGCCCATCTGGGTTCCATCGGTATTTGCCTCAATATTAAGTCTGATATTATCATAAGCGATATCTGCATTTGATGAATATTCTATAGGAAGTAAATAGGATTGATCAAGACTGTCTTTTAATATATCGCCGTCATTAGTGACCATCACAAACGGCCAACTTCCCCAATATTTTCCTGAATATAGTGTATGTTTATAGGTAACTGTTAAAAATCCGATATTGTAACGAGGATCAATTTTACCCCAGCAATAAGATGGTGTGAGTGGTGACCCCTCAAACCATTCACCTGAGATAACTTCTCTATTTTTTAATTGGGTTGTGAAATCATCAATATCGTATTGCAATTGTTGAATTTCTGTTCCTGGATCATCATTCCACCAATTTCTAAAAAATAGATTTAATTTATCACCAAGAAGCATAACTATAGAACCACAGGAGCCAATAACAGACCAGTAATTATTGAGAAGCAAGGTATAATCTAAATAATCCCCAGTTGAACATTTTGTATTTGATTTGTATAAATCAAATGGATTAATATCACCATATCCTCCTACAGTTGCCCAAATGTAACCCTCTTTGTCAAATTGCACTGAAAAACTTGCATGATTAGATGTATATTGGTCTATCCATCTTTTAGAACCCATTTCACCAGTTTTATCATCGATCCAGACAATCCATGGATCATAATTAGTATCAAGGCTTGGACAAATTGAAAAATCATTATAGTTATAAGGAGTATTTACAAGATTTCCTTCTGGAGCTCTAAGTATCCATTCATTTGTGATGTTAAAATGAGCTACATCCTTATGAACCCAAAAATCATTTGTGTTGCATAGGGGATTAAATAAAAGTTCATTTTTTTCAACAGCACCATTTATAGATGGAATAGCACTAATTCCAAATAGAAAAATTATTACTATAACTAGCGTTTTTTTAAACAAAATAGAATTTCCTTTCATTTTTTTGCCTCCCTCAAAGAAAAAAAGAATGAGTGATTTATTTTTGTATAATCACAAATGGACCCAGGACAAATCCCTCAACTGAGCTTGTAGTTGTATTTGCAGATGGAGAACTTGCAGAAATCATTGCTTCTATTTTTCCAAGTCCAAATATGTTACCTGTAGAAATTGTAATTTCCTCATCAACTCCAAGGATTTCAAATGTGTCCTCATTGAATTTATCAATAAATCCAAATATTCCTCCTTTAACAGAGATATTAAGGTTTACATCATATGCTTCTAGTAGGCCAATGTTTTTGATTGTTGCAGTTACAGAACCCAGTCCACCCTTTATTTTTACAATATCAAAGAAAGGCGCCTCAGATACAATAGTAACAAGTAATGGTTCTGACCATTCACTATCAAGTCCGTACTGATCCCGGGCTTTTACCTTGATTTCATAATCACCAGGTTTATCCCATCTATGACTGCATGAAGCAGTTTGCCCTGATGAATACCAATCACTCCATTTGACAGTGTCATCACCCCAGTCAAAACAATACTTTATGTATCCGCCATTTGGATCTGTTCCTGTAGTTGTATAGGTGTACTCAAGTCCAATTCCACCTAATGTAGGACCATCTGGCTTATCAGGTATATTTGGTTTGTCAGATGCCCATCTTATACGTAAAGCTGGATCACAAAAAGTCGTGAATTCTTCAACACATTTATAACCATGTGCAAAATAAACTCCAATTTCATTTAGATAAGTATTAAGTGCCTTAACCCATAGCTCACCAGGCGTTTTTGCTTCATAAGTACCATATGCCTTGATAGCACTTAATTCCATACCTCCAGTTAAACCTGAAGTACATCCATAACCTGGGTATCCCCAACCTAATGCTGAATATCCATAGGAAGCAATTCCTCCACCGTCAGGATTTTTTAGCCATGACCATCCAAAACAATTCTTGCCTGTGAATTGACAATTTGAACAACCACCTATGATTACAACTGGAAGCAATTCTCCATTTTTTAGAAGTTCAACTTTGAAATAATAGTAACCTGTAAGAGGCCACCATGTATCAAAATCATTTGGTGGATGGGTCACCCAGTTGTCATGTGTCCCATGTCCGGTCATGTACAGAAAACCTGTTCCATTCTCAATAGCAGAATCTATATTTATTGCATATTTTAGTTTTCCATTAGTCGCCCAAATCTTTTCTGGATTAAAGCCACCCATAATGCCAATAGCATTCTCATTGAGATACTCACCTTCACATAGATTATCAAAATCAGGAAACGTATCGCCACCAATTACAACAAAATCTGAGAACCAATCCTCCATATATGCTCCTGTAGACTCATATGTAATAAGCTTATTTATAACACCGTCAATTTCATCTAAATCTCTAAAATTAAGTCTTCCAAGACATACATCAGGGTAAAGGTCTACAATATCAGTTCTCCCCTCATAATCATATTCACCAAATATGTCATTATCATTTGAATCCCATGAGCAAAAATCACCGTTTGATTTATAGATATCTGCATAATATAAATCACTTACAAAATTTATTTCTTCACCATCTTGAACATATGTAAGTCGAACTGGAACTTTATTTATTCCTCCTGCAAGCAATACATATGTAATATTCCAATTCTCGATTGCATCTTTGATGAAATATTTAATATTCTCTGGATAGTCTCTACCTTGGACTGGAAAATAATCACCGTTATACACTTCATCAAGTGTTACAAGTATTGTTTCAAAACCACAATCGTTTTTATAATCTGCAAGTGGCTGCATTTTTTCGTAGAACTCATCATGTGTAAATATAACCATGTCATACTGATCTGGAAATACAACTGGCTGTGATGGTTCTTGATATTCAATTTTTAAATCAATAGAATTTGCATACTGTATCAAATTTTTACCTGGAGAATATCTTACTGGATAAAATTGAATTCTTAAAAACACAACCCGCCTATTGTCATCAAGGCCACAGCCGATACTATAATCATACCAAGATTCTGGGTATAAATCCATACTATTATAGACAACTTTATCTTTATATTCAAAATTATCAAGATTGTTGACATTATCCATTAAGACAGGCTTTGGTGAAGGTCGAACTTCCCCAGATATACTTTTTTGAGAAATCTGCAAAGGCCTGCATTCTACATTCTTAATCTTTGTTCCAAATGGATATGTAAATATTTTAGAATATGTTGGCAAAATAGGTTTTCCCGGCTCCATTAAATCTTGGGTTGCCTCTTCAATTTTAATAGATGTAAATCCATCTTCTTCTATTATATTTGGTTCTGAAAAAACAATCGTTTCATAGTTTTCTTTTAAAAATGATTCCTCTTCAGCAGTAATTGTTACTCCTAAAAGACTAGAAGTCAATAGCGTAAAGACAAATATACTTAATATTTTCGATTTCATATTGTATTCCTCCCTCGAAACTATAAATTAACAAATTTATAATATAATATTTCAATTTAAATATTTCCTTGCTTAAATTCTTTCACAAAAGCTGTAAAATAATGAAAATTAATGAAAAGCTATCAATTATGAAATAAAGAATAAAAATAGAAGGATTTGGCCTAATTTTATATTAGTATTCTTCGAATCAATGGGAATGCATTTGGGAATAGTTCTAAAAACCTTAGCAAATAGGATTTAAAGAATGCTCTATTTCTTGGTATTTCGACCTCAAACTCGGACCAATCACTTTCAGCATCAGAAATGTCTTTTGCTTTGGCTTTTATTATGTAGTTTCCTTCTTCCACCCATGTATGACTGATAGTTTGAGGAACGCCAGAACCAAACGGACCGAACCAATCTTCAATCTCACCATCATCCCAATCTATATAATAATATACTTCATCTGCGTCAGGTTCATTTGTAACTATCGTATAAGTATATTCTGTATCTGGACTACCTGACGTTGGGCCGTCTATTGTAGGTGGATCTGGAGGTTGATTTTCCTTTTCAAGTTTGATTACCCAAACATCGCTACCGCCATTTCCATAAGAGTATGTATCACCAACAACAATGTATCCATCATCATTGGTTTGAATTATTGACATTCCTGCTTCATAATCTTTACCATCATATATAATATCCCAATTTAAATTCCCAGATTCAAAGATTTTTATTATCCATAATGATTCATCATCATTTCCAGCTAAATAGGTTTGACCAGTGGCAATATATCCTCCATCATTGGTTTGAATAACTGAGCCGCCCCAATCATCATTATTACCACCATATGTTTTGTTCCATATTTCATTACCATCTGAGTCTGTTTTAACAAACCATAGATCATCAGAACTAGTATCTGATGACCAAAAATTGCCTGTAAGAATATATCCTTCATCAGGTTGAGTCTGAAATACAGAAACTGCTATATCATGACCTAAACCACCAAATGTTTTATGCCATTGCAAGTTTCCGATACTATCTGTCTTAATCAACCAAAAATCATACCATCCAGCCCCATATGAAGATGTAAAACCTGCAATTATATATCCCCCATCAAGGGTTTGAACGACAGAATAACCACCATCGCTACCATCTGCACCATAGGTCTCGTCCCAAATAAGATCTCCTCTAGTATCTGTTTTAATGAGCCAAACATCCCAATTATCACCAGAAGAAACCGAAATTCTACGTCCAGTAATAACATAACCTCCATCACTGGTTTCAATTACTGAGTAACCACCATCTTCACCATTTCCTCCAAAGGTCTTATTCCAAAGATGGTTACCATTGCTATCTGCTTTAATCAACCAAAGATCGTTCATACCTGCACCATATGATTTGGTTCTTCCTGTTATAATATAACTTCCCTCTGTCGTCTGAAAAACAGATTGAGCTCCATCTTCATCAGAACCACCAAAAGTTGAATCCCATTCATAATTACCAGAGGAATCTAACTTAAGTAGCCATGCATCAGTATATCCAGCACCAAAAGTGTTTGTATATCCAGTAATAATATATCCTCCATCGTTTGTTTGTTTAACATCACGCCCGCCTTCAGAGTAAACTCCGCCAAAAGTGTTATTCCATTCTTCATCAGGTGGATCAACAAAAATGGTACTTTGACTTTTATTAAATACAAATTCCTTATTTTTTCCTAATGTACTCGGTAAAATACTTGCTCCAACAAACAATATTATTATTCCAAGAATAAGGGTTTTATTTACTATTCTTAATTTCATACTCATTTCCTCCCGAATATAAATAATTTCTAAGTTTTATAATAATTTAATTAAATTTAAGTTTTTTCTAAGTTACAAATGAAAAAATTTAATGATTAATTCTTAATTTTAATGGATTATTTTTTAAGTTATATTATTTAAATCTTCTAAAAACTTCTTAACAAAACATTAAAGTTGCTAACTTAATTACAAAATATTGGATTTAGATGAATGAAAAACCAATTAATAAAATTACAGATATTTCAGAAACATTACTAATCCCGTTATATTCAAGAGCATTAGAATCTAAGTCAGAAAATCCAATTTTAATAGACTTAAAAGCAATAGAAATAACCAATGAGTTAAACAAGATATTTGCACGGTCTGATTCGCAACTACATCAAAACCTTGCAAGGGGAAAAATGAGAAAAAGACTAGGTAAAAAACTCAATGCAACTCTTGCTATGAGAACAAGAAAATTTGATAGATATTGTATTTCTTTTCTAAAGGAAAACCCAAATGGAATTATTGTGGAGCTTGGCTGTGGCCTTAGCACTAGGTTTCCAAGAATTGATAATAAAACTCTAATTTGGTTTGATTTGGATTTTCCAGAGGTAATTGATATCAGAAAAAAATTTTTCAAAGAAACTGAAAGGTATCATTTTATTGCATCCTCGGTATTGGATTTTGATTGGATGAATAAGATACAACCTAAAAATAAGAAGATCTTATTTATTGCAGAAGGACTTTTTATGTATCTTTTTGAAGACGAAATAAAGAATTTAGTATTAAATCTTCAAAAAACATTTCCGGGTTGTGAACTTGCATGTGAGGTTGCAAATACATTTGTTGTAAAAATGTTGAAGAGAAAGATTTGGAAGAAAAAGTTTCAACGGGATTTCCATTTGGGAGAGGATGCTACTTTTAATTTTGGAATTAGGGATAGTAAAGACTTAGAAAAATGGAACAAGAATATTACATTTCTTGATGATTGGACATACTTTGATGATAAAGAAAAAAAGCTGGGATGGATGAATATCTTTGGCAGATCCAAGAAATTCAGTAAAACTCAATGGATAGTTCATTATAAACTAAATTAGAATAAATTTATCAAAAAGAAGGAAGAAAGGAATTATTAAAATCCCAAAAGATATCGTAATATTGGAAACATTTCTAAGAACCTAAATATAATTAAATTTTTGTTTGCTTTGAATCTTGGTATTTCGACCTCAAACTCAGACCAATTACTCTCTGCATCATGAATGTCCTTTGCTTTTGCTTCAATTGTAAATGTTCCTTGGGTTAAATATGCATGTTCAATATCAATATCTACCCCAGAGGAATAAGGCCCATTCCAATCCTCAGTATTTCCATCACCCCATTTGATATAATAATAAACATCGTCATTTTCTGGGTCTATTGAATTAAATGTATATGTAAATAATGTTCCCATAGGTCCATTTGTCGGGCCATCTATATCTGGTACATCTGGAGGATTGTTATACACAATATCTTTTTTATATCGTCCTGTATGCAATTGATCGTGTTGAAACATTGGCCATTCCATAGCCGATGAATTATACGTTCCTGATAGATCCCAAATATATATGATACCTTCATTATAGTTCTTACCTTGTTGCTGTATCCAATTATAATCTCCACTTACAATTAATTCGACATCATTATCATTATCTATATCTGCAACAGAGCAAGCTCCATATGCGTTTGTTACAATAGTTTTTGGAAAACCTGGAATTGCTGTTCCTTGAGAATCCCATGCAAAAACCTCAAAGTCTGAAGTTACAACAATATCTGGTATATTATCTCCAGTAATATCTTCAACTACTGGAGGATAATGTGTTACATATCCGGTGTTATATGACCATAGTATATCTCCGGTATGAGTCATTACAGAATAACTCATTAAATACCCAAAAATTATTTCAAGATATTCATCGTCATTTAAATTTGCTAAAGCTACATTTGAGGAAAGCCCGTCAACTCCTAACTCATTATTTACTGAGTAATTTCCAAATCTATCCAATATATGTACTCCTTTTTCAGAAGTAAAAACAACTTCGTCATATCCATCATTATTAACATCCCCTACTGATGGTGATTGAAAAACAATAGCATCGATTTGCTGATCCCATAACAATGATCCATCACAATTGAAAGCGCGAATGTTGCTTAAATCCGTTGGTTGGTTATTTTCATGTGAGATTACAACAATTTCAAGATCATCATCTCCATCGAAATTTCCAACTGCAGGCATGTTAGCTTCTGACATCTGAATATTTTCCAGTAAAACTGGAAATCCAGGCATCGTCACACCCGAATTATTCAGAACAATTAATCGACTTCCATCAAGATACCATCCAGTATAGATTAATTCCAATGTATCGTCATTATTTAGGTCCGCTATCACAGGCGCTCTATAGATACTACCATCAGAGGCTTGATAATCTAATACCCATAAATCTTCTAGAATTCCATCTGAGCCATATATCGCTATTTTGTTCTGTACATCAACGATAATTTCCTTAAATCCATCATTATCAATATCAGCAATAGAAGTAAATGATCGTGGAGAAATATAACCTGGTATCTCTATGATTGGGAACTTTAAAGTTCCATTATTATTAAATACATATAATTTTACAGGGTCAGCTTGTTGAGTTAAAATTAACTCCATTTCATTATCATTGTCTAAATCATCAACGACTGGCGATATAATGCCACCCCATAAGTTAGGATCGCCAAGAATCGTCTGTGGCCATCCCTCCTGATATTCATCAATTAATAAATTACCTGTTTTAACAGCGTCAATATCAACTTCAATACCATCTATATAACTTGTTTTCCCAACATTGCCACTAATAATTGGTACGAGACTGGCTACAACAAATAAAATCATCAGCTCTATTGCAAGTCCTTTTTTTAATAATTTATTTTTCATGCTCTTATTCCTCCCATTTTTTTATTTGGGATATTCTAATTATTTATTTTAATATAAATGTTACTATATGAATCGTAAATGGCTATACTGATTACATTTTAACATTGCTTAAATTCTGCTAGGTCTTGACTAATCCCCTATCAATTTTCTAAATATCAATCCAATAAACCATAGATATAAAGAAAAAATGGAAAAGAGTTAGAAAACCATTCTAGCAATCTAATGAAAAATGGATTTTGCAAAACTCTATTTCTAGGTATTGTGACATCGAAATAAGCCCAATTGCTCTCTGCATCATGAATGTCTTTTGCTTTTGCTTTGATAGTGTATTCTCCATCCTCATTCCAGGAGTGTGTTAAGATAAAGTCTTCTCCTGAATTTCCGTATTCAGTCCATTCTGTATTATTGTCCCCCCACTCTATAATGTACATTATGGAGTCTTCATTTTCATCAATAGAATTAAAGGTATACTCATAGTCTCTTCCTGGTTTTCCACTATTTGGGCCATCAATTGTTGGTGCATCCGGGGGTGAATTGATATCATCATGCAAAACCTTTGCAATAAAAACATCATATTCTCCTTCAGTGGTAAGTGTAGTTGTACCAAAAGCAGATATACCATCAAAGTATCCAGTGTTATAGATATATCCGTTATTATCAACAGCAATACCATAACCTTGATCATATTCGACTCCTCCAGCACTCATTGCCCATTGCCAGTTTCCATCATCGTCTAATTTTGCTACATAAACATCTCGAAAACCTAGACTAGTGATAGTGGAAGCTCCAAATGTTGCTTCACCATTAAACGTTCCAGTTATGTAGGAATTTTTATTGTAATCGACAGTAATACTCCTGCCACTGTCAGATGAAGTACCTCCACCTTGAGTAACCCATAAAAAGTCTCCATTTGTATCTAGTTTTACTACATAAACGTCCCATTCACCTAGACTTGTAAGTGTAGTTGTGCCAAAGGTTATAGATACAAAAAATGTTCCTGTTATACGGACATCTCCATTGCTATCAACAGCAATATTATATCCTCTATCAGTTGAATCGCCAACACCGCTTTTTGCCCATTGCCAATTACCATCGGTATCCAGTTTCGCTATAAAAACATCAATATGATCTTGGTGTGTAATATTATATGAACCAAATGATGCATCATCGTCAAAATCGCCTACAATATAAGAATTTCCTAGATAATCTACAACAATATCATTTGGATAATCAGCTAGACTTCCTCCACCACTTGATGCCCATAGCCAATTGCCTTCATTATCAAGTTTTGCAACAAAAACGTCAGCACTACCTTTACTTTCAAGTGTAGTTTCTCCAAAAGTTGTCCTATACATAAAATGGCCAGTGATATAGATGTTTCCAAAGCTATCTAAAGAAATTCCATATGCTCCTTCTCCAGGATGGCTACCGCCTCTTATAGCCCATAACCAATTGCCATCTGTATCAAGCTTTGCTACATAAACATCTTGGTAACCTACACAGGTTAAAGTTATATTACCAAACCATGCTGTGTCATAAATTATACCAGTAATATATACATTACCTTCATCATCAACAGCAATACCATTACCTTCATCATTAAAGGTGCCTCCAGCTCCTACAGCCCATTGCCATTCTCCATTTGAATTTATTTTTGCAACAAAAATATCGTTATTTTTGATAGTGCCATAATTGATTAAAGTAGTGGTTCCAAACGTTGCTTCAAAAAAGTACTTACCAATAACATAACAATTTCCGTTCTTATCAGTTGCGATATTATGTCCATAATCAAGGGAGGTTCCTCCACCAGATATAGCCCATTCCCAATTTGGATCAGCAAGAGCTTGGTTTATTGTTTTTTCTTGATTTATTTGCCCAAGTACTGGTAATGCAGTTGTAATCAACATAACCATTACCAAAATACCTAATATTTTTAATGATATAATTTTCTTCATAATATTTCCTCCATATTTTTTTGTTGTAATAAAAATATTGGACGATAATAATTAAAGTTTAAGTTTAATAATTGTAACAAAACGTTTAAAAATTTAAAAAATAATTATTCTTTGTTCAAAAAATCAACAGAAACTCTTTTTTTTTAAAATAAGTTTTAAAACTTAAAATGAGGGATAACATATGATAAAAATCAAAATAAAAAAAATTTTTTTAAGCATAATTCTATCATTATTTATTTGTTCAAGTTTTATATCTGTATCTGGTATTTTTGTAACAGATAACCTGGACAAAATAAATTTGGAAAATGAAAAAACAACTGGGATAAAAGAAATAATTTTTGATATGAAGATGAAATTTTTAATAAAATTAACAAGATTTCCTTCAATTTCAGCTTGTATAATAAATGAAGATGAAGTAACATGGTCCAAAGGGTATGGGATTTATGATCTTGATAATGGAAAACCAGCAACAGAAAATACGATTTATAATGTAGGATCAATAACTAAAACAATTACAGGTACAGCATTTATGCAACTTTGGGAAAAAGGACTATTTGATCTTGATGAAGATGTAAATAATTACCTGCCATTTTCTTTAAGAAATCCAAATTTTCCAGATATACCAATAACATTTAGAATGTTGCTTTCTCATTCATCTAGCCTAAATTATGAATCAGGAATTGACGGTGTTAAATATTATGGTTGGTTAAATTTTTCACAAGACCCCCCGTTTAAAGGTTATCCTGATCCTTTTCTAAAGGAGCATCTTACACCTGGTGGTAAATGGTATTATCCTGAAAGATGGAGTAATGATATTGCTCCTGGTGAATTATCCGTTTATTCAAATGTTAATTTTGATCTTATTGCATACCTTGTTGAAATTATTTCAAATGAACCCTTTCTAGATTATTGTAATAATAATATATTTCAACCATTAGAGATGTATAATACAAGTTTTAATCTTTCAGAATTAGACATTGATAGTGTGGCAATCCCATATCATTATCATGATAGCAAATATATTCAAATAAATGAATTATCCTACATATTGGGAGATTATACTCCTCCTGAAAAATATTGGAGAGTTCATATGTATCCGGTAGGTGGACTATATACAACGGTTTCAGACATATCTCATTTCTTAATAGCTCATATGAATGGAGGAGTGTATAATGGTGTACGAATCCTTGAAGAAAATACAATAAAAGAAATGCATAATATTCAACCACCTGGAAACATAGAAGCTGGTCTTCAATACTATGGGCTAGCATGGATTATATTTAAAGACCCATTTATTTTTAATACGACTATCTCAGGTTTTAGCGGAGATACTTACGGAGTTTCCACGTGGATGGTTTATAATCCCTCAGAAGACATTGGAGTTATATATTTTTCAAATGGAGATAGACAAAATGAAAAAAACCCACTATTGGGGAAATTTTCTATGATATTATTCTTACAAGTATTGTTTAAAAAAGGAGGTTATAATTTATTACATAACTTGAATTTTGGTCGCAATCAATAATTTTATACTAATTATAATAATTACGTTGGTAGGTCTTATGAATTTAAAAAAATTAATTAAATTTTCAATAAAATTACTAATCCTTATGATTTTAATTGCAGGGTCAATAGGTTCGGCAGTATTAGCTATATGGACAGTTGTACCTGATTCATCTGCAAGCAAAGAAAGTATATTAGGATACAAATCACATTGTTCTTTTACACCGATTAGTACAATAATTCTAGTATTTATTGCAATTGTTTTTACTTATCTTTTAATTAGAACAAAATTTCTAGGTTTATCTATTCCTAAAATATAAAAACACCATTTTATTTGAGAAAGAAAAAGTCATCTAATAAAGATAACATTTTTTTAAATTTCATGCTCCGATTTCATATGGTTTTAATGATGGACGCAAGTCGAAATTTCTCCATCGTATAACCACATCTTGGAAGGGAAATGGCATATTTAAACGTATTACTCCTACTATGGTTTTTGGAAGTAGTCGTGGTCTGTTCCAATAATTGTTCTTCCATTTGTTTCTACAATTCTCAAAATATGCATGACGACTGTTTCTCAGAAAATTATTTTCAATAATTTTGTTTCTTTTAGAAAAACTGAGCTCAACACCACAATTGGAGTTCTTTATCGTGTTAGAAATAATAGTATTATCAGTTGAATAATAAAAAATTATCCCGTTAAGGATATTCATAGACATATTATTGGATGAAATAATATTATTGCTAGATCCATTTAACATGATTCCATACATGTTATCTGAGATTTTGTTATTAGTGATATTATTATCATTACTATTAATTAATATAAGACCAGCAATTTGATTTGAAATAATATTGCCTGAAATTGAATTGCTATCTCCATTTATACCTATACCTATTCCTAATAAGAAATCCTTACCAATAAAATTGTTATTTATTGAATTATAATTACCAGATAGGTATATACCGTATCCTTTGTATGAACTGATATTATTACCAAATATTGAGCTATAGTTAGAAACAATATTTAATCCACTGGAATATGTTAAATTTTCATGGGATTTGATATTAAAGCCACTAATTTCTATCTCATTTGAAAAAATTGATACAACACTTCCATTATTTAATCCTAAAATTACAGTGGTATCTCTATTCTCACCTATCATATTAATAGATTTATCCACAAATACATTCTCATAGTAAGGAGAGGAATCATCGTAAACAAACACAGTGTCCCCATCACTTGAATCATTTACTGCATCCTGAATAGTTGTATAATTGCCTTCCCCTGTACCTCCAACATATAGGATATTACCAGAAGGAATTAAAGGATTAAAATCTTGAGATACTATTGCTACTCCTATTGTTGCAAATGATACATTTAGAAACAGGATTGCTATACCAACTATTAATGCTTTCTTTATAGATTCATTATTCGTAAAAACACCTCCA
>CP070712.1:770843-787458 GCA_020350365.1 Thermoplasmatales archaeon
CTCTTAATAAAATTGTTAAAGGAAGGGGCCTAGCTTAGGGAGGAAGGAAAGGATGAAAAAGTAGGTTATCCTAAAGTTCATACTTACTTCCAACTAGACCCCAATATACTATTATACAATCTACAATAAAAACCTTTCGATTGCTAAATTGTACTTTTCAACATTTTTTAAATTTGTATATTATTTTTTTGATTTTCGAGCTAGATTTTAGGTATTAATCAACAAATAATTCGAACTATTGCTTATAGGTTTTAACCCTCAGCTAATATGAACATATTAACACCTGTTAATTTATAGGTCATTTAAAAATTATTATAAATAAAAAAAAAGAATAATGATTTTTATTTATTATATTACCAAAATTTGTTTTAAGATTGGAAAAATTTCTGATAAATGTTGTAATAAGCGTAAAAATGATATACGGTTTGATTTCTCCCTAGGAATTGAAATCCACAGTTCAGTCCAGTCGCTCTCAGCATCATAGGTGTCTTTTGCCTTCACTTTTATTTCATAATTTCCTCTTTTTTCCCAAGTATGGGTAATTGTCACTTCAGATTCTGAAGTATAAGGGCCAATCCATTCCTCAACATCTCCATCACCCCAGTCAATATAATAAAAAACATCATGTCCATCTGGATCAATTGTATTAATCGTATAGTTATATTCTATATCAATAGTTCCGCTTGTTGGACCATCTATACTTGGTTCATCTGGAGCATCATTTATTTTGCTAATAGTTATGGAAATATAATCATGTAACGATTTATAAGATGGTCTTTCAGCATAAGATAAGAGTGTCATTTGTCCACTAGTACTAATATATCTATTGAATTCAGAACGGATATTATTTTTCAGATATCCATCTCTATTTCCTGCCCAGTTATCCATATAGCGATTTTGACCAAAGAGCCCACTGCCGTCACCCCATTGTCCTTCAATATAATCCCAAATATAGAGCTCGACTTGAGTGCATGCACTGGAATAACCTTCCCAGAGAATCTCAATATCTTCGATATTGTCAGATTCTTCCTCTATTTGGAATTCATAAATATGTGTAGATTCGTACCCACCTGAAGGATTTGGTGAAACATAACGATTAGTATCATACTCACCACCAGTTGCATCAGAATAGGCAATCTTTGGATAATCTGAAGGGTCAATTTCTGTTGAAACAGGATCACGAACATTATTGATATTAGTCCAGCTACCGGTTTGATAACCATATAAATATTTATCCTCACCTGCACCAGTGACAAAATCATAAATGGATTGACCAGATGAAGAAATATTGAATGTCTCGGTACTAATTCCCACGCCTTCGTCAGAATCTTCAGATATTGCAACAACCTTGATTTTTGCCTGATCGGTTTCAACATAGGGCACAGTCCAGTTATAAAAACCAGTATCTGTTGTTGAATCAATAAAATGATAATTATTACCACCATCTATTGAATAATAAAGATCAATTTGTGGGATTTCCTCATTATCAGTATCAGTTGCACACCATTCTATGGTTTGTATTGTGCCGCTAGCTAGGAATTCACCCCCGTCTGGCCAAATAACATGAACACTAGGCTCGGGATTTGTAAAACGTGGAACCTGCATTACGATACAATGAATTGCACCAGCAGCCCATATTATCGGGAAACAATCGATTTCTACAATTTCTAGATGAGGGGCGGCTGCTTGAAAAGCAGCTAGTGCCTGAGCATCTTCATCTGCATAATCTGGATAATTTTCACCATAAGTAGGAATAAAGATACGGTCATTTGCAATAAAGGAATTTGTATAGGTCCAATGTGTGTTATATCCTTCATCAGGATGGGGTGCATTCCATGCCGGAGTGCGATATACATTAAAACCTAAATTTTGCATATAAGGAACTGCATTTTCAGTAATTTCAATAGCAGTGGGGTCTGAACCAGGTTTAAATTCAGAAATTATTACGGTGTCTTGGTCTATAATATACATCCACATATCAATGTGTCCTGTACCATCTACAGATCCTGGTAATTGCGGCATAATATGTAACTCATCAATTCCCTGATATGTTTGGAAAAGTTCTGCAATAAGTTCTTCATTAAAACCTTGACTAGACGGATTATCTAGGTTGATAAGAGAGCTCATAAAAGCTGAGCGATCAGGACCTGGTAAGAAATTCCCACCTGAATAATACAGTCCGATATCATATGTTGGCATAATGAAATTATCATCACCAATAAGAGTTGGAATAAAGTTATCTAAATGACGCTGGGGATAATAGTGACTATCAACAATTCCAATTGTGTCATCCTGAAATATAAAATGTGGACCATAATCTCTTATCCATATTGCATTAGCAGGTTCAATAATGAATTCAACCTTGCTCATATCTGCACCATTTGCTGTAAATTGAGTAATTGCTGAGTTCATCTGAGATTGACTTGTGACTAAAACATATGCAATGTCATCAAAATCACTATTTTGAGTCAATTCAACAACTAAATCAATTACCACCTCATGCCAATGACCTGTTATGTAACAAAAAAGTACACCTCGAGTTGGATCATATTCAGATGGTGATTCTATATATCCAGATGTTGGCGAATCTCTGAGTTTTATAGAATATGGATGAAGTAATTGATTTGTGTTATAAGGAGTCCCTTCCTCTCTCCATCGCGGTAAAAGTTGAGGCAAAACATCATTTATAATCTCACCATTATTTTGGTTCTGAA
Source organism: Thermoplasmatales archaeon (assembly GCA_020350365.1). GTDB lineage: Archaea > Thermoplasmatota > E2 > DHVEG-1 > DHVEG-1 > SG8-52-3. The sequence goes on from CP070712.1 coordinate 773,558, forward strand.
CAACTCCTGTTATACTTGGTAAAACACTTGCTCCTATAAAAAATAAAATTGTTCCAATTACCAATATTTTCTTAATATTATTAAATGTCATTTCTTAACTACCTCCCAAATATTGTATAAAATATATGAAACATCTACTCTTAAATATTACTAATGAATTATATTAATAGATTTTTTGATTTTAAATCCCCTTGAAAAATAGTTAATCGATATTTTAATATAGTTTTCTTACCACCGACCATATTGATAAGATAGAGTAAAGACTATAATATCCATTTCATCAGTAGCTCGTTTACCAGAAAATGTATATGCATAAACCTTTAACTTATGTCTACCAACAAGCGGCAAATGTTTTCCTTGTATTTTCCATTCATAAGGTGGTTTACTGTCCCAAGATAGAAAAATATCATCGATACAAAATATAACAAATTTAACTTCTTCCCTTGTAATAACCTCGCACATTGCATTTGCTCTTCCAAAAATTAATGTGGCTCCACGAAATCCCCAGAAACTAAATCTACCAAGATCCAAAGGAATAATCGAATGGTTAAATAGATAGCCTCTTCCCTCATAAGGAGTTTTAATTATAACCTGAATATCGATTGGTTTATATGCCATTTCTGAAACTACTGCAAGTAGTAATTTTGTGACTTTTGATAAATAAGTAGAGTTAATATTTGTAAGATTGTCATTAGGTGAATGACCACCTATGGAAGAATCATGCTGTGCAATCCATACACCATCAAAACCATAATCAACAAATGCTTGATTATCAGCACCTCGATAATTTGGAATATCTTCAATTTTTAAATCAATTAATTCTGTATATTTTTCACTTACATTGCTTGCAAATTCTGTAATCCAAGATGATCTTTCTGTATGTGAAAAACGTAAAATTTTGCCCCCGTAATTACTACCAGCCCAGCCGATTATATCCATATTCAGAACTGCATATATATTATCCCCCCTACGATAGGCATCGCGTGCATATGAAAAACTCCCATAGGTTCCTACTTCTTCACCAGAAAAAGCAATAAAGCAGATATTGTGACGAAAGGTGTAACTACTTAATATTTCAGCTATTGCTAGAAGAGCTGCAACACCTGATCCATCATCATTTGCACCGGGAGAATCCTTTGTTGTATCATAATGAGCACATAAAATTATAGTTGCATTACTCAGTGAATCATATCCCTTATGAGTTCCAATAATATTTCTACTGTTAATTTTACCAAATTTCCATTCATGGAATTCAACATCAAGACTCATATTTTCAAATACACTATGGATATAGTCACCAGCCAATTTACAATTTTCAGTTCCAGTATATCTTGGACCAAAACTAACAAGATTTTCTAGATAGCTATAAACTAAATTTTCATCAATTTGATTTATCATATCAACAACGTCCCCATCAAAATCATTAGGAGGACACTCAGTCTGAAAATCTCTATTTTCAGTTGCAGATATAGATATTGTGTTTGTTACAAATAAAAAAGATATACAAAATATTAATATTGACTTTATTTTCATTTTAAAAGCCTCCCTAATTTATTATAATATACTGTATGATATATAAATGCTACCGGCCTTACTAGACCAAATTAATTATAAACAAAAAAAACAAAATAGAATTTATTTTTTATAAAAAAAGAAAAAAGGAACTAGTTAAATCTTTTTATTGCTAGGTTTTATTGCTTCTATTGTTTTCATATTGAGGCAACCAGTACCTCTATTTGATTCAATTATCATAAATCCTGCATTATGATCAATTAGCTTAACCATACCAAAAACAACATGGGCTTTTTCATCACCAGGTTCTTTTGTAACGATTTTACAGCTCTTTCCTACCAACCTATCCATACATTTTTTTTCCATTTTTTTCCCTTCCTAGTTTTGCTCCATTAAAGCAGATGTCAGACATCGATTAATCCGATCACCTCTCTTTGAGCGTGCTACTGTTTGACATTGATTGTATATAAATGCATCGTGTCAAAATGTCAAAATGAAATAACATAGCTTCCATTATGATAATCTTAAATTTATTTCAGATAAGAAAGAGATTAGTAACATAATTGTTTTAAAATTATTATGTAATAAATATTGATTTTTCATCACATATTAAAAAGATGATGAACGCGTATCCATTTGTTACAGTTTCAAATGGATATTCTATATCGTCGATTTGAACAACTCCTGATATATAACATGTTGCTGAACCAAAACCTATTAAGGGTTGTAGTTTAAAATTAAAAGTTCCTTTTAATGGATCAATATTAAATGAGGATTCATTTGATAAGTTTGCACCAAATACCACAACCATTGCTTCTGTTATTATCTCTATTGTTATATTTCCTGTTATTCGTTCTGTTCCAGAATTTATAATTGAAATTATGTATCCCAAAAATCCTCCCTCAATAACTATTTCAAGTTGCAAGGGATTCAAGTTCAAAGGTTTATTTTCAGTTAGTTTTTCATGTGGAATAGCAATTGCTCTAAACCCTATAAGAATAAGAATGCCTATTATTAGTAATGTAAGAATCTTTTTCAATTTCTTTTTTCCTTCCCTAACACTTACATTCAGTTATATTTATATATATTTTACTAAAATATAAACATTTCCTCAATATTTATTTTTTACAACAATTGTCTTAAATATAACAACTTTTATGCTGTTATTAATTCAAATAATAAATAATTTATAAAATTTTAATTAATGATAGCAATCTTTCTACCATTGGAAAGTGTTGAAAATACCATTTGGTCCAAAAAAAACTATTCATTTTATTTCTTGGCATTGTTATTTCTAAAGTAGAAATTTCACTTTCTTCATCATGTTCGTCTCGCGCCCAGCAAGTGATGATATAAGTACCACTTTCAGACCAATTATATGACAAGGTTAATTCTTCACCTGAATGATATGGTCCGTAAATGTATATGATTTCTTTATCACCCCAACAAATATGATAATAAATGTCATCCTCATCAGGATCTGTACTCATAAAGGTATAGTCATATAATTCTCCTACTTTTCCACTAATGGGACCATCTATCGTTGGAGTAGTTGGAGGATTATTTAGATTATATGGAATAACAAATCCTGTAATTTGAGTGGGTACTGAACCAAGGTTACCTATCTTTGTTACTGCTCCTGAAGTAATATTACATGTGTATAATGCACCTTCGTTACCCTCATGAACAGTAAATGCTGATAGATAACAAACACCAGTCTCTTTATCAAAAGCTATATCCTGTCCATAGTTTAGGTCAAGGCCAAATGGCCCAATAAGTGTGGCAGAACCTGTTGAGGTATCTATTGAATAAAGACTATCAGTATGTAGATCTTCTGCATACATATTCCCATAACCATCACATGCAATACCAACCATAACACTGCCACTTATTTCAAAAGAACCAATCAAGGTTGCAGAACCAGTTTGCATATCAATAGAAAATAAACTAGTTGAGCTACATGCATACATTTCACCATTTGTATCATCATATGCTAGACCATTTAATCCCTCACCAGATTCTCCAATTAGTGTCATATTGCCAGTTATATGGTCTATTATCCATATTTTTGAATTACTAATTGATGAATATTCACAACACCACCATTCACCATTAACCCAAGTACCACCAGCTATTTTATCAGATGTTATTGGTGTTCCAATAGTATTAAGGGTTTCTGGATTATCTATATCAAAGCTAATTATAAGATCAGGATTTGGATAAGCTTGATATCCATAACAGGTTTTTCCATTTACAATAAAATAATCAAAAGTATTTTGTAATTGTGGATTAAAATTATAAAAATCAATTTGCCTATCTACATTGCTATATGAAATCACAGTTCCTGATATAGAAAATAAAAATCCTAGTATCAATAATGAAAATGTAATAAATCCTAATATTTTATTTTTCATTTTATTATTCTTCCCAATTTAAAATAAAAGGCATTAATATATAAATGTTTGTTGAAGAAATATTTTTTAAAATCTAATCGTATTTTTTAACCTATTAATTCTATCCCTTAAAAAAATTGCCTTTTCAAAATTTAGTTCATCCGCTGCCTTTCTCATTTCAATTTCAAGATCAACTATCATATCTGGAATATCCTTTTTAGGAATATGCTTGACATCCTTCACATCTATTATTTTTTCTTTTATTGGTTTAATAATCGTTGTCGGAGTTATTCTATTTTTTTTATTAAACTCAATTTGCATATTTCTTCTCCTATTAGTTTCGTCAAGTGCCCTTTTAATTGAATCTGTTAGATTATCTGCATATAGCACCACTTTTGAATTTACATTTCTTGCAGCTCTTCCAATTATTTGAATAAGACTCCTATAATCCCTTAGAAAACCTTCCTTATCCGCATCAAGAATTCCAATAAAACCAACTTCAGGAATATCAAGACCTTCTCTGAGTAGGTTTATTCCAACTAATACATCAAATTTTCTAAGACGAAGCTGTCTTATGATTTCAGATCGCTCAAGAGTATCTATTTCTGCATGAAGATATCTTGTTTTTATATCCTTTTCAGCTAAATATTCAGAAAGTTCCTCAGCAAGTCTTTTGGTAAGAGTTGTTACAAGGACCCTATCGCCACGTGCAACTGTATTATTTATTTCAGAGATTAAATCATCGATTTGTCCTTTTGTTTTTCTTATCTCAACTGGAGGATCAACTAGTCCCGTGGGTCTAATGATCTGTTCGACAACAGATGTAGAAACCCTAAGTTCATAATCACCTGGTGTTGCAGATACAAAAACAACATTTTTCATATACTCAGAAAATTCATCAAAAGTAAGTGGCCTATTATCAAAAGCACTGGGAAGCCTAAAACCATAATCAATCAGAGCTTTTTTTCTTGAGTAGTCTCCATGGTTCATACCATGGATTTGAGGAATAGTTCTATGACTTTCATCGATAAACAATAGAAAATCCTTTGGGAAGTAATCAAGAAAACAAAAGGGTTTTTCACCTGGTTTTCTTCCATCAAAATGTCTAGAATAGTTCTCAATTCCCTTACAAAAACCTGTTTCCTCAAGCATCTCTATGTCATAAAGAGTCCTTTGTTTCAGTCTATGAGCCTCTATCATATCAAGGTTTGGAAGAGTTTCCTCAAGTTCCTGTTTTATTGCTTCAATCGCACGTTTTTTCTTATCTTCCCTTATTACAAAATGCTTTGCTGGATATACAAAGATATAATCTAAATCATCAACAATATTGCCAGTAATCTTATCAATTTCAGATATTTTTTCAATTTCATCACCAAAAAGCTCAATTCTGATAATGTTATCATAATAACCAGGGATCAAGTCAATTGTATCACCTTTTACCCTGAATCTACCTGGTGCAAGGGAAAGGTCATTTCTTTCATATTGCATGTCAATAAGACGCTCAAGAATTTCACTTCTATCAATGTTGAATTCCTTTCTGATTTCATAACCAAGTGACATAAAATCGGTTGGGTCACCTACTGTATATATGCATGAAACAGATGCAACAACAATCGTGTCCTCACGGGAAAGAATTGATGTAGTGGCAGCTAGTCTCATCTGCTCGATTTTAGGATTTACATCAGCGTCCTTTTCGATATATTGATCTTTAGAAGGAATATAAGATTCAGGCTGATAATAATCATAATATGATACAAAATACTCAACTCTATTATCTGGAAAAAACTCCTTGAACTCTGAGAAAAGCTGAGCTGCAAGTGTTTTGTTATGGGCAAGAACAAGAGTTGGTTTCTGTATTTTCTCAATTATATTACCCATGGAAAATGTTTTTCCAGATCCCGTAACTCCAAGAAGTGTCTGCATTTGCTGCCCACTTTTAAGACCTTCAACAAGTTTTTTTATAGCTTCTGGTTGAGACCCCTTTGGTTTCATATCTGTTACAAGTTTAAATTTGTTCAAGAAATCATCTCCTTTTTACGAAGAAGACGGTTATATTTTATTGCAAAACGATGGGCTTCATCTCTTATTTCTTGAATGAATTGGAGTGCCTTGTCCTTTTTTGGAATTTTCATGGGAAGCATTCTTCCTGGTATATATATTTCCTCAAATTGTTTAGCAATTGAAATGATGGGTATTTTCAAATCAAGCTTTGTCAACTCCTGAAGAGCAAAATTTAGTTGTCCTTTACCTCCATCAATAATTATTAGGTCAGGTAGTTCAGAATCTTCTGATTTTAATCTTAAATATCTACGTTTTACAACTTCAGCAATTGCAGCAGTATCATCAATTCCTTCAATACTTCTAATTCTAAATCTTCTATAGTTGCTTTTATCAGGCCTACCATTTCTAAATTGAACCATTGAACCAGCAGTAGACGTTCCTGACAAATGTGATATATCAAAACACTCAATTACATTTGGGCTTTCATAAAGATTCAGCCTATTTTTTAATGTTTCAACCTTGTCCAGATTCGAAAAAAATGTGATTTCTATGTTTTTTAATACCAGATTCAAAAGCTTTTTTTTATCCCCTTTCTCAGGTTTTATTATTTTTACTTTACTTCCTTTCAAATTTTCAAGGAAAGTTTTGATTGAAACAGATAGTTTTACAGGAATAATCAGCTCTTTTGGAACAGGGCTGTCAGAATAATATTGAACAATGAACTCCTCAAGAAAGTCAGAGTTATAATCAAAGACAAAATCAGTTTTATTATTAAGTGTTCCCTTATAGATATTAAAAAGCATAAGATAAACCATATCATCCTTTATTTCATAGTTTATGATATCTTCATTATATTTTTTCTCACGCTGCATATTTTGTCTTTCATTCAAGTGTTCAATTGCAGTAATTTGATTTCTAGTTTTAAGAGCGCTTTCAAAATGATTTTTATCTGAAAAAGATTTCATATCTGACCTTAATTTTTTAAGAAGTTTATCTGTATGGCCGTTTAAGATTAGTTTAACATTTTCAATTTTACTTTTATAATCTTTTTCTGATATCAATCCTATACAAGGTGCTTCACAAAGATTGATATGATATCTCAAGCATGCTCTTTTGGGTAGTTTTCTGCAAGACCTAATTAAAAATGTTTTTTTTAGAAATTGCAGAACATAATCACGTTCGGCAGCAGATACAAATGGACCGAAATACTTACCTTTTTCACTTTTTCTTCTAGCAATAATTGCTCTTGGATATTTTTCATCTGTAAGTAGGATGTAAGAATGTGATTTTGCATCCTTCAACCTTATGTTATATTTTGGTTGATATTTTTTTATAAGTGTATTTTCAAGAATGAGTGCTTCAACCTCATTATCGGTTGCTACAAAATCAACTGACTTAATGTAACCAATCATAGATTGGGTTTTTATATCAAAATCATTACTTTTTGTATACTGCTTGACTCTTTTTCTAAGATTCTTTGCTTTTCCAACATATATTACATTTTCATTTTTATCTTTAAAAAGATAACAACCAGGTTCATTTGGAAAATTTACTGTATCAAGCATTTTTCCTTACCTTTGAAGAATGGTTTTAGAATCTCCCCAGTATAACTTTTTTTAATTAATGAGACTTCTTCAGGTGTTCCACTAGCAACGATTTCCCCTCCAAGATCGCCACCATCAGGACCTAGATCGATTATATGGTCTGCAGATTTTATAACATCAGGATTATGCTCAATTACAACTACAGTGTTTCCTTTATCAACCAGACTATTTAACACATTGATCAACTTTTTAACATCATGAAAATGAAGACCTGTTGTCGGCTCATCAAGTAAATAAATTGTCCTGCCTGTACTTTTTTTAGATAGCTCTCTTGTAAGTTTTATTCTTTGTGCCTCTCCACCAGAAAGTGTTGTTGAGCTTTGCCCGAGTTTAATATAATCAAGGCCCACTTGTGATAGTGTTTCAAGTTTTCTTTTGATAAATGGAATATTTTGAAAAAGGTCAAGAGCTTCTTCAACACTCATATTCAGGACATCTGAAATTGAATTATTCTTATATTTTACTTCAAGAGTTTCACTGTTGTATCTTTTTCCTTTACATTCCTCACACTCTATGTAAATATCGGGTAAAAAGTTCATTTCGATTTTGATTAGACCATCACCTTGACATGCCTCACATCTTCCGCCTTTAACATTGAATGAAAACCTACCAGGCTTATAACCACGTCTTTTTGCTTCAGGTGTTTTTGAAAAAAGTTTTCTTATTTCATCCAATACTTTGGTATATGTTGCAGGATTACTGCGTGGAGTTTTTCCAATAGGACTTTGATCAATAACGATTACTTTATCGATTTTCTCATCAAATACAATTGCGTCATGTTCTCCTGGATTTTGCTTGGAATTATGGATTTTCCTCATAAGACCCCTGTATAAAATATCATAAACAAGAGTGGACTTTCCGCTTCCTGAAACTCCAGTAATAAGAGTTAAGACGCCAATTGGGATTTGAACGTTTACATTTTTCAAATTATGCTCTCTACAACCAAAAATATGCAGGAATCTATCAGACGTTCTTCTAGACTCAGGCAGAGGTATTTGAAGTTTTCCGGATAGATATTTTCCGGTTAAAGAACTGGGGTGCTTTTCGATTTTCTCTGGAGTTCCCTTTGCAATTATTTTTCCACCATGAAGACCTGCACCAGGTCCTAAATCTACAACATAATCTGCATGGCGAATTGTTTCCTCGTCATGCTCAACAACAATTAAGGTATTTCCAAGATCTCTTAATTTATAGAGCGTGTCAATTAGTTTTTTATTATCCTTTTGGTGAAGACCAATTGAGGGTTCATCAAGAATATATACAACACCCATTAAATTAGATCCAATTTGGGTTGCAAGTCTTATTCTCTGGGATTCACCTCCAGATAGAGTACCAGAACTTCGTGATAGAGTCAAATAATTAAGTCCAACTTTGTCTAAAAAATCTAATCGAACCTTTATTTCTTTTAAAATCTGCCAAGCAATCTCCTGATGTTTTTTTGTAAGTATCAATGTCTTGAAAAAAATTATTGCCTGTTTTATTGACATATCTGTTAAATCGATTATTGATTTATCAGAAATTTTTACCGATAACACTTTTTTCTTAAGTCTTTTACCATTACATACCAGACATGGTGAAATCCTCATAAATCTTTCAAGTTCTCTTCGACGATAATCAGACTCAGTTTGTTTATAAAGTCTTTCAGATTGAGGAATAAATCCTTCCCATGAGGTCATCCCTGACCATTGTGCATCTTTAGTGCTTGACGTCATATTAAAACGAATTTTTTCAGAAGAACCATACATCAAAGCATTATATTGCTCTTCATTTAAGTCTGCAATTGGAGTAAATATATCAAAACCAAAATGCTTGGCAACTGATCCTAGAAATTTTATTCGCCACCCGTCTATTGCATTTCTATAAAGTTTTACTGCTCCATCAGCAATTGATAATTCCTTGTCAGGAATTATTAAATTTGGATCAAAGTCCATTCTAATTCCAAGACCATGGCATTTTTCACAAGCTCCAAATGGACTATTAAATGAAAACATACGTGGCTGAAGCTCCTCAAAAACCATTCCACATTTTGGACAAGCCATTTTTGAGGAGTACAATTTTTCATTACCCTTTTTATCTAGAACAATTACTAAGCCATCTGATTTTTTTAAGCAATTTTCTATTGCCTCAACAAGTCTTGTTTTATCTTCTATTTTAAACCTATCAATTACTATTTCAATATCATGTTTTTTGTATCTGTCAAGTGTTATTGTCTCATCTGTTCTATAAATTGCTTTATCAACTCGAATTTTTGTCCATCCTTCTTTATTTAAATCTGAAAAAAGTTGTTCATATGTTCCTTTTTTCTGTCTAACAATTGGTGAAAGAATTGTTATCATTCCTTTAAAATCTTCAATAATTCTATTTGATATTTTTTCAGGTGACTGGGATTCAATTTTTAAGTTATGTTCTGGGCAATATGGTGTACCAATACGTGCATAAAGAAGACGAAGATAATCATATATCTCAGTAATTGTTCCCACCGTACTTCTTGGATTCTTACTTGTAGATTTTTGCTCAATTGAAATAGCAGGAGACAATCCTTCAATACTATCAACATCAGGTTTATGCATAAGTCCCAAAAACTGTCTTGCATAAGCAGATAGAGACTCAACATAACGGCGTTGTCCTTCCGCATAAATGGTATCAAATGCAAGAGTTGATTTTCCTGACCCCGAAAGCCCGGTAATAACAATAAACTTATCTCTAGGAAGAACTAGATTGATATTTTTTAGATTATGTTCTCTTGCCCCTTTAATTATAATATCTTTCAAAGTTGCCCCCCAAAAATATCGAGAATTTTTATTCCTATCTCTTCCCTCATGGGTTAATGGTATTCAAACCTTTTGTATAAAAGATTTAAACTAGGTTAATTGAAAGTAAAAAAATAAAAAAAAAAGATTAAGATTTTTTTAAGATCCTTTTGAGGCCGGAAGAGTTTCTGGAATTGAAAAGAATGCAACAATTTCAATTATTTTAGCAATGAATATTATCAGAAATCCTATAAGAATTATTGTTGTGATAGCTCCAATGAAATATACTGTACCTGTTGTCTTAAATGTACTAACTTGTGTATGTTCTGCTATGCGATTATAACTCTTTCTTAAATACAAAGCAGATATAATTGCTAATATCCAACCGACAAATAATGCTACAATAGCACCTATAATCAGATCTCCAAATAAATCCCAAAATGTGTTTAAATCAGTAATTTCCTCAGGTTGCATTTGAGAAATTTCAGTAATCCATGAAAAACCACCTGCAGCTCCAAAAGCAATAATCATGATTACTATAATTGCAACAATAGCAAGAATAGTAAAAATAAAATGCATTAGATAATTACTAAAGATATTTTCATCCTTTGTTATTTCTGATATTGCTTTTACGGCAATAAATATTAACACAAGACCTATGATGCTGATAACTGGCCCACCGTATGGAATAAAAGATCCAATGAGCATTAAAAGTGCTCCAATTCCTCCATATACTTTTGCTTCGCTTAAATTCCTCATTTTCCCTCACCCTATATTTTTTTATATCCAATAATGGGCCATCTAAAAATTACTTATAACATTTACGGTGTTAATCTTGTTCTATCGCGAGGAAACAAGATACATTCCCTAATATTTTTTATGTCTAATAGATTCATTAAAAATCGTTCTATTCCAAATCCAAAACCTCCGTGAGGTGGCATTCCAAATCTAAAGGCTTTTAGATATGATTCGAAATCCTTGGGATTTAGATTACAAGCATTAAGTCTATTAATTAAAAGGTCAACATCATGAATACGTTGACTTCCTGATGCAATCTCTACTCCTTTACAAGCTAGATCAAATCCACGGGAATATTTTTCTTCCTCAGGCATTGTATAAAATGGTTTAGCCTCAATTGGATATTTTGTGATAAAATAAAACTCATGTCCTTGCTTTTTCATAATTTCCCCAAGAAGTTTTTCCTCTTCTGAACCAAGGTCAGCTCCCCACTGAAGATTGCAATTATTTTTATTTAAATTATCAATTACATCATCATATTTTACTCTTTTAAAAGGTAGTTTAGGAACTGTTACTTTCTGATTTAAAATATCAAGCTCTTCCTTGCAAAGACTTGCTCTTTTCCACATATTATAAACAAGGTTTTCAAGGATTTTCATCACATCTTCTTCATCTTTTATAAAAGCCATTTCCAAATCAACTGCAGTTGATTCGTTCAAATGCCTACGGGTGTTATGTTCCTCAGCTCTGAAATACCAGGCAATTTCATATACTCTATCTAAACCTGTTGACATGAGCATCTGTTTATATAACTGAGGAGATTGAGCAAGAAACGCTTCCTTTTCAAAATATTTGAGCTTGAATACATCAGTTCCTCCTTCAGAGGAACTTGCAATAATATTTGGAGTATGAACTTCAATGAAATGTTCTTTTCTTAAATATTCATGAACAGCTGCAATAATTTCATTTCTTATCTTAAAAATTGCTTGAATTTCCTGTTTTCTTAAGTCAATAAACCTATTATCAAGACGTGTTTCAAGTTCTGATTCAATTTTATCAACCACACCTAAAGGAAGAGGTGTTTCAGCATTTGATAAAATATTAACCTCATTAGGAATAATTTCATATCCATTTCGAGCCTTATCACTCTGTTGGCATAATCCTTCAACAGATATTACAGATTCGCGAGAGATATTTACAAGTTTATCAAAAATCTCTTTATGTTGTTTCTTAAGAGCAGTTATTTGAAGGGTTCCTTTTCTATCTCGCAGGATAATAAAAGCAATTGAACCAATATTTCTTATATCTTCAATCCAACCCGCAACTGAAATGATTTTTCCAAATTCCTTACTAGTAACATCTATTGAATAATGAGTTCTTAATGATTCCATATTCCAACTGTAATTAAAACAATAAATAAGTATTTTAGGCTTAATTTAAAGGTTTTTGTTTTCTGATTATGATACATTTAAATATTCCTTAACTGATTATTTTTTTGAGGGAGGACTTAAAAATATGTATAAAAACCCTGTTTTGTTAAATAAAACGCTGGTTATTGGCATTATTTTTCTATTAATAGGATTATTAGCAAATCCATCAATAGGTGCAATAGTAGATAGAGAATCAAAAATTCCATTATCAATTGGTAAAACTCTTTATGTTGGTGGTACAGGCCCTGGTAATTATTCAACTATTCAAGAGGCGATTGATAATGCCAGTGATCTTGATACAGTTTTTGTTTATAGTGGAGCATATCCTGAGCATGTAAAAATTCATATATCAATTAATTTAGTAGGAGAGAATAAAGAAAGTACAATAATTGATGCTGGTGGAAGTGGAGATGTAATATATGTTACTGCAGATAATGTAACAATTACAGGATTTTCAATCATAAATTCAGGTTCTAATTGGCCAGAAGCAGGAATAGAACTTCATTTTATTGAGCATTGTATAATAACTGGAAATATAATAAGAAATTGTGGACATGGTATTTTACCATATGTAACAATGGATGTTAAGATTAGTTGGAATACAATTTCTGATAATGATTTTGGTTTATATTCTGTTAAAACTAAATACTGCAATATTACAAAAAATATAATACAAAACAATCGTCGTGGTATACATTTAAACGCAGCATCTTTTAATGAAATCAAGGAAAATAATTTTATAGATAATGAACGCCATTTAGATTTCTATGGTGCTTTTCGAAATAAAATTGATGGTAACTTTTGGCAGCGTTTAATAAATTTTGGACCTAAGTTCCTATTTGGGGTACCATTATTAATAATTCCAATACTTCCAGGATTTATTGTTGATTGGCATCCAGCATCTGAACCATTTGACATATAATTTGTTATATCATTTAAAAATCCATAACGGTATGGAAAATTAGAGGGAGAAGAGAATATGAGTAGAAATTCTGTATTGTATAGGTCTCTTGTAGTTGGAGTTATAATCTTATTTGTAGGAATTGGAATACAACCAAGCGTGGGATTTTCTAATAATAATGATGCCACACCGCCAGTAACGATTCATGAAAATTATTTTTTTAATAGGTTATTAACACTTGATGAATTCCATGATGTTGGAATAAAAGCTATTATCTCACCTTCAAATCCATCTAAAAATTTCAAATTATTTTCACTACCAATTCCTGAGGTTTATATTCAACCAGGAACTGAAAATATAGATGTAATTGTAGAAAATAATGGAACTTTTCCAGAATATAATTTAACTTGTTATGTTGAAATCTATGAGTATATAACAGATCCTGAAAATGGAACGCTGGTTTATGAGGACGAGATCACCGATATTGATCTTGATGAACCGAATGGTGGTACAAAACTTCTAAATTTCAATGATTTCACTTTTGCAGAGGAAGGTTTATACAGTTTATTTAT
>CP070712.1:787558-804031 GCA_020350365.1 Thermoplasmatales archaeon
GACGGACCAACTTATGGAACTGTCGGTTTTAGCTACGATTTTACAGTTAGTGGAGATGATCCTGAAGGAGACAACCTCTATTACTGGGTTGACTGGGGAGATGACACTACTGGACATTGGGATGGACCACATCCACCTAATGAAGATGTAGTACTGAGCCATATTTGGGAAGAACCTGGAGAATATGAGGTAAAAGTCAAATCAAAGGATGATTATTATGAAAGTGCTTGGTCAGATCCAATAATAATCACCATCAAATCCTTACTTGAGATTCAATCTATAAAAGGTGGATTCTTCAAAACAAGTGCTGTACTTAAAAACAACGGTGTTGATGCATTGGATTGTGTCAGATGGACCATCTCTCTTGAGGGTGGTGCGTTTATTGGTGGAGAAACCTCTGGAGAAATTGATATTCCCAGTGGCGAAGAAGTAACTATTAACTCAGGATTTATTTTAGGATTTGGAGAGACAAGGATAATTGTAAATGTTGAAGTTCCTGAATGCTCGGATTCAATGTGGAGAGGCGGATTTGTCTACCTGTTTTATGTTCATGTTAACATCGGCGGTTATTGAAATATAAAATAAATCCAAATTTCAATCCTCTCATTTCTTTTTCTTTACAATTAAATTTATACATAAAAAGCTAGTAATTAATTTGTATAGAAACATCAATTGATATAATAATACGATTTTATTTAACATGTTTATTAACTCCTTATAAAACAATATTTTTATATATCGGAGTTAACATTTGTTAATCAAAAAACCAAAAAAAAGGGGGATTAAAAAATGAAAAAAATATTGCTAATATTAGCAATCATTAGCGTTGGTATGACTGGAATGCTTAGTGGTTGTATACAGGAAGGTACCGGAACGTTAGTACTACAGATAACAGATGCCCCAGGTGATCTAAATATCACTGAGGCCTTAGTTACAATGTCTCAGGTAAGAGTTCATTATGCAGGCATTGATGATAACGATACACTGGGTGAATGGATAACTGTAGTAAACGAATCCCAAACATTTGATTTGATAGCCCTTCAAAATGTAACTGACCTTTTAGGAACTACAAATCTAAGTGCGGGATGGTATACACAAATTCGCCTATATGTAGAAAAAGCTCTTGTTACAATTGATGGTGAACAATACGATTTAGATATATCTCCAAAAAAAGTGAAATTGATCAAACCTTGGAAGATAACAGATGGTGAAACCCTGGTATTGACTTTGGACTTCGATGTTCAAAAATCGATTCATGAAACAGGAAACGGAAAATACAAAATGGAACCAACCATTAAGATAATACAGTAATAAAACAATCTCTTTTTTCTTTTTTTTATATTTTCGAAATCTTATTATTTGACAATTTATTATTTATTTTTAAATTAGAGGAGAAAATGGGTGAAAGTCAATGAAAAAAATTTTGATAATACCTATAGTGGTAGTCTTAGTATGTGCCTCTTTTTTCAGCGGTTGTGTTGAAGAAGAGGAAAAAGATGGTGAAACTGTTGCTGGAGTAGGGACTCTCACGCTTCAAATAACGGATAAACCTACCGATTTGGACATAGTCTATGCAAATGTTACAATTTCTATGGTGCAGGTACATAAAGCAGCAGCAGGTGATGTAGATAATAACAATGAAAATGGAGGAAATAGTGTAGCAAATCAAGTGGATGGTAATCTTACTGCAGATGCTGGTGGTAATTATTCTGCAACTACTGGCGAATTAATTCAATTTGAGGGAAATGCAAGTGGAGGTGTTGAACCTTACAATTTTTCTTGGGATTTCGGTGACGGAAACACTTCTGATCTAAAAGACCCTCAGCATTATTACGAGGCTGAAGGTGATTATATGGTTAATCTTACTGTCACTGATTTTAACAATTCAACTGCTTGGGATATAACTTATGCTTTTATTGAAGAAGTTGAAGAAGATGATGAAGAAGAGGATGGAGATGGCTACGCAGGATGGTATACTATTGTTAACGAGTCTAAAACATATGATCTGATTGCCCTCCAAGATGTAAAAGATGTTCTTGGTTCGGAAACACTTACTGAAGGAAAATATACACAAATACGCTTAACAATTGAAGAAGCAGTAATAACGGTTAATAACAATGATAAGCTCGAAGAGCATGATTTAAAAGTACCATCTGGAAGTATAAAGCTGACAAAAGGATTTTGGATTTACGAGAATGAAACAACTGTTTTAACTTTAGATTTTGATATACACGATTCAGTTCATAAAACAGGTAGTGACAAATATATACTGAAACCAACTATCAAGATAATTCAAGAATAATCCTTTTTTTTCTTTTTTTATATATGAATTAAGGTTTAACTGTTATTTTTATAGATATTTTTACATTTTGAAATTTTTAACCATAACTTATATATATTTACAATTAGAAAATTTATTTTAGGATTGGATGGTAGAATAATTTCAGTGTAAAATATTTATTAGTATCATAAGGGGAGAATAGATGAAAATGGAGGTATCAATAAAGGAATCAGTTGATGAGTTGCTTGATACAAAAATCTTTAAGACAATTGAGGAAAGAAATGGTGAAAAATTTTCAATTAAACTTGCATTTTGGCTTGTTAGATATGTTCTAATGATTTCTTCAATGCGTGAAACCTTAGGTATTAATTTTGAAAGTATTTTAATAAAATTACATGGTGAGGACAATTTCAAGAGGATTTTAGAACTAACTGAAAATATGTTTTTTAAAATCTATGAGCAATTGAACAAAAAATGTTAGAAGTCTTTGATTTTTTATTTAATATTTTTTTTAATTAATCCATATTAATATGTTTTTATCTTTTCATAAATTGGATTTTTGTAATTTTAGAATTATAATTTAAAACATAGTTATAGGTTTTATTTTTTTGAATAATTTTTCTTAAATAATAGTTAAAAAATGAATTTTTTACATTTTGTAATAATCTTATGACTGGAGTTTTTACAGACAAGTTTTATAATCTATAAAATAAAGAAATATAAATTGGTGGTGGAGATGAAGGGAAAACTATTGGTAATTGGTATAGTATTAGTACTTCTAGTATCTCCTTTTATAGCATCACTACAGGCAAAACCAAATAAGACAACCGATGGACCAAAACCAGGAACGGATTTTAGGGGAGAGCACTACACATTAAACATACTTGGAAAAAAGAATATTGGAAATGGCTCATATGATAATCCAGAGAGGCACACAATTTTTGTACCACTGGATGGTGATACAAGAATTTTAATGTATCTAGGTAGCAGTTTTGGAGTTTTAGATGGTAACGGTTTAGATGGTGAGTGTATCTTTCAGATGCCAAGAAAGGAAAGGAATTTCAGAGTATATATTGTAGCACTTGGTAAACCAATGGATGGATCTACTGTAGAATACGCTGATGAATGGATATATGATAATGATACAAACAGCTGGTATTACGAACTTCTTGACTCATTTGATATAAAAGCACATAGTGGTAAACCAAAATGGGCTGATGTAACAGATGCTTTCATGCTAAATCTAACATACTTAAATCAGACATCTGGTGAAACCGGCATTCTTTACCTTGGATGGCTATGGCAGGTACCAGAAGAAATATGGGAACAATCTTATTATTTCTGGGACCTAAAAGGATCAGATAGACATATTCAGGTAAGGTTCTATCCTTACTAGTTTTTCTTTCTCTTTCTCTTTTTTTTATATTTTGAACGAATTAAATGTTGTATTATCAATTAATGTAATTTAAAAATTTATTTTTTAAAACTAAAAGTTGAATAAAACAATAATTAAAATATCGATATTGGTATTTTGTACAAAAAAACGGTATTAAATTTTTTATTTTATTCTTTTTTTATTGAATTTGGTGAAAAAAGTATGAAAAACAAACAAATTTGTATAATTGTTTTTATGCTGATGATAATCGCTACTATTATACCAGTTGTTGGAATGGCAATAAAAAATGATGTTCCATATGCTATCAAACCGGGAATACAATGGGAAAAGACGTATGGTGGAGAACTAATTGATTGGGGTAATTGTATACAGGCAACCTCTGATGGAGGATATATTATCTCTGGTACAAACTATAGAAATGCCTGGTCTTTGTGGTATAGCTATTTCTATTTGATTAAAATAGATTCGAATGGAAATGAAGAATGGCATAAAATTTTTGGAGAATACGATTCTGAGCATGTCGCAAAAAGCGTTCAGCAAACAACTGATGGTGGATATATAGTTGCTGGATATCAAGGATTCACTTATCAATATGATGCTATTGTTCATAAAACAGATTCAGATGGAAATATTGTTTGGTCATGCACTTTTGGAGATCCAAATGAATATGATATTGCTGAAAGCATACAACAAACTAATGATGGGGGATATATTATTACAGGTTGGACAAATTCATATGGTGCTGTTGGAACTGATGCTTTATTAATTAAATTAGACACAAATGGAAGTGAGGAGTGGGTAAAGACACTTGGAGGTACTGAATCAGATGCAGGTTCCTGTGTCAGGCAGACATCTGATGGAGGATTTATCGTTGTTGGACATAGTGATTCATTTAGTGATAGTGGAGATGTATATTTGGTAAAAACAGACTCATCAGGAAACGAAGAATGGTACCAAACATATGGTAGTACAGGTTGGGATGGTGGTTATAATGTTGATTTAACCTCTGATGGAGGTTACATAATTACCGGCAGGTATGAAAACGAAGATTGGAATACTGATGTTTTAATAATCAAAACTGATAGTTCTGGAAATGAAGAATGGAGTCAATATTTTGGAGGAAGTGAATATGACGAAGGTTTTTCTGTTCAACAAACATCTGATGGTGGATATTTTATAACAGGTTCTTACACAGATTGTGAAAATTATGATCCTGATGTTTATTTAATAAAAACAGATGCATCAGGAAATGAAGAATGGTCAAAAAAAATTGATAATGGTGGTACAGAGGATGTAGGATATTACGGTATTCAAACATCCTATAATGAATATATAATTGCAGGTTTTACTGGCTTTTATGTAGAAGAAATCATGGATGTTTGGGTCATTAAATTAGGTGGCCCAAACCACGCACCAAATGCACCTAGTATCGATGGCCCAACCAGCGCAAAAAAAGAAACAGAGTACAACTTTACTTTTATGGCAACAGATTTTGATAGGGATGAGGTGTATTATTATATAGACTGGGGAGATAGTTGCCCTTGTAAAGAATGGTTTGGTCCATATTCCTCTGGTGATAAAGTAAATATTAGTCATTCATTTATAAACATAGGAACATACACAATTAAAGCAAAAGTAAAAGATTCATCTGATGCCGAGAGCGAATGGGGAACTTTTGAGGTTAATATTCCAAGAGCCAGAATCGCAAACAATTCTTTTATTCAATTGTTACTAGAAACATTTCCAAATGCTTTTCTATTTTTAAGATATCTTATAGGTTTTATATAAAAATAAAACCTCCCTCTTTTTTTTAAATTAATTCACAGAGAGCAAAGCTAATTGGACGTTTAAATGCTGTTATTTTAAACTGTAAAAATTATAAACATATAAATAACAATTTTTTTAAAAACAATTGGTAAGGATATATTTATATCAAGGTATATTATTAGAATAACGGTAATTTTATTGCTGGGGAGTAACTGGAGACTAAAAAAGAACGCTTTCAAAAAAAGTTTGGTTTTATTTTTAATTGTAATATTTTTTTTATTAAGTGCTACATTAAATGTTCCTGGAGGGATTGGTAAAAATAATGATTGGTGGCCTATGTTTCGTCATGATCTTGCACATAGTGGATTTTCAACAGCAGATACACCTGAAACAAAAATTGTTTCCTGGACATTTACTACTGAAGATTATGTGTATTCCTCTCCTACAGTTGTTGATGGAAAGGTCTATGTAGGTTCTGATGATGGAAGGATGTATTGTCTGGATGCAGATATGGGAACTGAATTTTGGAACTTTTCAACAGGGGATTGGGCAGATTCTACCCCTGCTTATTTTGATGGTAAAATCTACTTTGGTTCAGTTGACAAAAACGTATATTGTGTGGATTCAGAAGATGGTTCTGAGATTTGGAGATTTGCAACAGAAGATTGGGTGTATTCTTCCCCAGCAATTATTGACGGTATGGTATACATTGGTTCCTGGGATTGTAATGTGTATTGTCTTGATGCATATGATGGTTTCCAGATATGGAATTTTACAACAGATGACCATGTTTTTTCTTCTCCTGCAATATTTGATGGTAAGGTTTACATTGGTTCTGATGATAGAAACTTGTATTGTCTAAATGCAGGTAATGGCAGTTTAATTTGGAGCTTTACAACTGGAGATTGGGTATGGTCTTCCCCTGCTGTTTGTGATGGTAAGGTTTACTTTGGATCTGGTGATTATAATGTGTATTGTGTTGATGCATTTGATGGAACTGAGATATGGAATTTTATAACAGATGATTGGGTTGATTCTTCTCCTGCAGTTTATGATGATAAGGTCTACATCGGGTCATATGATGACTATGTGTATTGCCTAGATGCAGATGTTGGAACCGAGATTTGGAAGTTTAATACTGAATATTATGTGGATTCTTCTCCTGCTGTTTGTGATGGTAAAGTCTATATTGGGTCCTGGAATGGTAAGGTGTATTGTTTGAATGCATATGATGGATATGAAATATGGAACCATCATACAGTTGGTGAAGTTCGATCCTCCCCTACTGTTTCTAATGGTAAGGTCTACATAGGCTCAGGAGATAGCAAGGTGTATTGTTTTGGAGATGAGGTTGTAAATCATCGACCAAAAACACCTAAAATCAATGGTCCTATTAGTGGGTCTATTGGAATAGAATATGAATACGTCTTTAATTCAGAAGATCCAGATTTTGATGAGATTTATTTCTACATTAAATGGGGTGATGGTCATATTGAGATTTGGGATGGTCCTCATGCGTCAGGACAGGATGTGAATATCTCGCATATATATGAAAGGGAAGGAGCATTTACTATAGAAGCAAAATCGAAGGATTACAAAGGTCTTGAAAGTGAATGGAGCACTCTTAATGTTACAATTCCTAGAAATCATGTATTCATTTTCAAATTTAACTTATTTGATTGGTTAAGTAAATTATTTCCTAATCAATTTCAAATACTGAGGTATTTATTAGGATTTTAAAAAAACAAAACATTCCATAATATTTGTGTTTTTAATCAAAATTTTAATAGTATTAAAATAATCCCTTGGTATCGCTGATGAAAAATGAGACAAGATTACTATAAAAAAGCACTTTGGTTATCCTATTTTACTGTACTTTATAATATTGTTGAGTTTATCGTATCAATTTTAGCAGGATTTATTGCTGGAAGTATTGCTTTGATTGGATTTGGATCTGACAGTTTTATTGAATCATTATCAGGCGCAATAATGATTTGGCGTTTTAAAAAACATGGAAAAATCTCAGAAAAAGAAGAGGAGAAAATCGAAAAGAGAGCAACAAGACTTGTTGCTATTACATTTTTTATTCTAGGTTTTTACGTTCTTTTTGAATCAGTAAAAAAACTATATTTTCAGGAAAAACCGGATATAAGTATAGTAGGGATACTGATTGCAATTGCATCAATAATAATCATGCCATCGCTTTTTTATATGAAATATAAGACTGGTAAGAATTTAAAAAGCAGAAGTCTAGTTGCGGATTCAAAGCAGACTCTTGCATGTCTTATAATGTCTATTTCTTTACTTATTGGTCTTTTATTGAACTTTCTTTATGGATTCTGGCAGGCAGATCCGATTGTTGGATTAATTATTACAGGATTTCTTTTCAGAGAAGGATATGAAACATATAAAGAAGAGGAATTATGTAGTTGCTAAATATAATTATCAAATCTAACAAATTTTATTTAATAAAAAATAATGTGTTATATTATTTAGGATTGATTCTATGGAAAAAAAAGTGCTAATTGTTGGGTTAATTATTTTCATTTTTTGTATTAACCTTAGTGGCTGTATTGAGGATGAAATTATTGATGAGGTGATGAAATCAGGGAACCCTGAATATATTGTTGTATCTGTAGATGCTAATGTTAGAATAAATGGACATCCAGATCTTTGGGATCCTGTCCCTGGTGTGCAAGTAGAACTTTTCATCCAAAAGGCTGGTGGAGAGTATCATCAAGAGACTAGGATGACTGGTGAAAACGGAGAAACGGGTATTGTTCATACAAGTTTTAATCTGTATCGAGAACAACCAATAACATTTACAGCAACTGTTTATGCTAATTCAACAATTTCAAGAACAGAGACTCTTACATGGGATACTGTTGAGAAAGGTACTAATGAAATTGGTTATTATTCTTGGAGTCCTTTGATTATTCTTGTTGTTGATTTCTAAAGGATTTTCCTAATTTTTTATAGGTAAAAAACTAACAATAATTGCTAAAATTGGTCCAATTATTAAACCTGACCAAAACACTAGACCAAGAATTCCCAATATAAGCAATATAGCTCTTTCCTTGTTTTTTAGTTCTTTAGTAATCTTAATTGATGCCCTAACTAGAAATATCCCTAGGATAATTGGTAAAATTGCAAATATAAGGGTGATTATTGCAGATGAACCAGACGATGATATAGCAAGGGCATTTATCATCTGCATAACTATCATAAGACCACTTCCTATAAAGAGTAAAGCAGCAAACATTACAATCATTGAATAAATGCTTAATTGTAATTTATGTTCTTTTTTTATCCTATAAAACAGTATTATTATTCCTATGATGATAGTAAGATATAATGGTGCAAGAATTAATGCGATATTTTGCCCCTCCCATAGATGAATATTTATTGTATCTACCGGTATAAGAAGCCATTCAGCTATTGAAAATGTTTCAATAAAACCTATTGCAATACCAACTTTTCCATAATTTGATTCATCAAATACAGCAATGTAATATGTTCCTGCAGAGTCAATATTTGTATCAACATCTGCTGTGAAATAATAACTTGCTGGAGTGAATGGCTCATATTCTTTTTTATTAGGTTTTTCTCCTTCAAAAACCATTGCATAGTATCCATCCGGAACTTCAACCTCACTTGGTAA
This sequence comes from Thermoplasmatales archaeon, assembly GCA_020350365.1. GTDB lineage: Archaea > Thermoplasmatota > E2 > DHVEG-1 > DHVEG-1 > SG8-52-3. Next base: position 796,664 of record CP070712.1, read on the forward strand.
AGTGCCTTGAGAAGTTAGGTCCGCCCCCATTACAACAATTCCTGGAGTAAATCCTTCCTTTGGAGTAAATAAACTAATTTTTAATCTTTGGCCATTTTTCATTTGAACTTTGTAGTATATTGCTTTACCAGGTTCATGGATATCATCATAAATAGCCCAGGATTTTTCTGGTTCATTTACCTTAATTGCTGTTTCAAGTGTGTTGTTATCCCCTCCACTTATTGGCACATGGGCAACAGCATTGAATATGAAAATAAGTGTTATTAGCATCAAAAAAATACAAATTCTAGCTTTCATTTCCTCCACCTATTTAATAATTAAAAACAGTTATTTATTATTAATTATTTTGCAGTCTTCATAACCTAGAATTTAGAATTGTACTTTTTTCATATTAAATAGAGCAAAAATTTAAGTCATTTATTAGAGATTAAAATAAATGGTTGGTTTTTTAAGGAATAAAATTATTTGAAAATTGAGAAAGTAATGTATAATGATGATATTAAGAAGATTTCAACTTCGATTGTATGTTTATTAATTGTTATTAGTCTGTGTGGCTGTATTGATATTTCTAATATAGAAAATAATAAGGATATAGAAGATAAAGATGTTCTAGTAGTAGGTTATTTTGAAAATCTTTCATTAAATCCTTTTAGATTAAATGTTTATAATCAGCTAACCATAAAACCTAACCTATTTAACGGTTTGGTTGAATTTGATGAAAAATTCAAGATAATACCAGCTCTTTCTGAGTCCTGGAATAATCCTGACAATTTAACTTGGAGATTTTTTTTGAGAGAAAATGTAAAGTTTCATAATGGTTATAATTTCACAGCAGAAGATGTAAAATATTCAATTGATGAGATTTTCGTAAGTTATAAATCATTTATTAAAGAGGTAATTATAGTTAATAATTTCACAATTGAAATTAAAACATATGAACCATATCCTGGTTTTTTATCAAAACTTGCTCAAAGTTTTATAATTTTTTCTAAAAAGTACATTGAGGAAACTGAAACCAATTGGCCGATAGGTACTGGTGCTTATAAACTATCAGAGTATGAGGAAAATAATTATACTAAACTTGAAAGATTTGATGATTATTGGAAGGAAAAACCGAGTATTAAAACTGTAATATTCAGATTTATAGAAGATGATCAAGAAAGGATTAATGAGCTCGTTTCTGGTAATATAGATATCGCTGAATACAATATAGATGAATCCATTGATGAAATATTGCAGGAAGAAGGTATTAAACTTGTGAAATTCCCTCCATTGTCAACATATATTATTGGCTTTGATTTAAGGGAAAATGGAAGTTATGGATTTCCTGATGAAAAGAATCCTACTTCTGATTTAAGGGTTAGAAAAGCAATATATCATGCAATAGATATTGAGCCTCTTATAAATGGTCCATTTAAAGGCTTGGCAATCCCTGCTACCCAATTTATCACGGCCTATATTTTTGGTTACAATCCTGAAATTGAAAGATTATCATATGATGTGGATTTAGCAAGAGATCTTTTAGAAGAAGCAGGCTATGGTGAAGGTTTTGACATTGAAATGGATTGTATAACTGAAAATTATGAATATAATTTAGAAAATGTAGGATTGATTGCTGATCAACTCTCAGAAATAGGGATTAATGTGAGTCTTAATTGTTTGTCAATGGAAGAATTCAATAAAAAGGTAGTTTTAGAAAAAAATACTTCACTTTGGTTAGTTGGTTGGGGAACAATATCAATTGATGGTGGATTTGTATATAATTATTTTATAAGGACTGAGGGTGAGAATCAATCTGGATTTTACAATAGCGGGCATTACTATAATTCCGAGGTAGAAAGGTTAGGAGAAGAAGCTTTTTCTGAAATGAACTCTGAAGAAAGATCAAAACGCTTGCAGGAAGGATTTAAAATTGCAATTGTTGATGATGTAATTGTTGTTCCTCTTTTCTCACAGGAATTGTTTGTATTAACTGGTGATTATATAGATTTTGAACCAAGGGCAGATTTAAAGTTAGTAGTCGAAAATGTAGATATTAATTGATTTAAAATTTATTTCTCATATATTATTGCGAAACCACCAGCACTGAACATAATCTCAATTATCTTTTTATCCTGATTGTTTTGTAACCATTTATTTGCTTTTCCTTCAGACATGCAATATTTTACCTGTCTCATATTACATCAAATATATTTAAGATTAGAAGAATATAAAATAATTATTATTGAAAAATTGTACAAAATAACATTTTTTCTCTTTTTTTCCTTGTGAGGTTGAGCATTTTCACTGGAATTACAATTTCTTGGCCAGTAAATGAAGTAAATTTCTTATTTGTGTCAGGAATAGCAGTGAGTGTTTCAGAATCAGACTTGTTATAAAAAGTATAATTGAAAGATAGATATCTTTTTTTTCTTTATTTTTTATTTATATTCAAATAATACGTCCTCAAATAAGGAGGCAAGATCGATTAGGTCTTGAACAGGCCTATCTTTTAGATAAACTTCGAAAAATACAAGTTCAAATGCTTTTGTTATATTTACCATTCGTTTGGGGTCAATTGTTCCAAATCCTAAAAGTCTTGGTGGTATTAAAGGTACAAGATGATTTAATAGAATTCCAACATCTGTGAAAGCATAGTGAGTTGAACCGTTGATTTCTACTTTATATGCATCTCCATATAAAAGATTCCACATATCTTGGACATTTGCATCATTGAAACGATTTTCTGCAATCATTAACATAAAAGGTTTGTCAAGTCCATCTGGAATGTAATCAATATAAAAAACACCATCAAGAGTTAGTCCACATAGAAATCTATCATCTTCGTAACAACAGATTGAAGTAGATGCACCTCCAAATGAATGACCGTACATTCCTACTTTTGATAAATCAAATTTGCCCTGAAAATCCGGGTCAGAGGTGTTCATCTCTGTAATATTATCCAGTACAAATTTCGCATCTTCAACTACACTTCGAATTCCTAGATCACCAGATGAATTTTGTGCAACATATATTTTCCTTCCATCTGGAAATACGGTAACTCCGGAGATATATGGATGATTAATTGATGCAACAATAAAACCATTGCTTACAATATCTTCTATTAAAGAAGTATAAATTTGATAAACACCGTCGTAACCTGGTGAGAAAATAATTACAGGATACATTTCTAAATCTTCTGATATTGAAACCTCGTTTCTTCCATGAGGTCGAACGAATAAATAGGCATTATCAGGTATTGTAATGAGTGGAACCGGTGACCTTCCCATCAGCCATTCAAATGTGGGATCATCCATATAGTCGACCCTTGGCTCTTTTATTTCTTTATCTATTGGATACCAAATCCTGACCATCATCTCTCTATAGTCGTCAGGGTCCTCGGGTGTGAATTCCTCAAGTCTGCTTTCATCTATTAGATGCATATCTTTTACACCAACACCATAAGACCCGGTAAGTTTTGGAAGAAAAGATGCTTCAAATTCACCACGAATATATCGAATTTTGATTTTAAGACCAAAAATAGTTGCTTTGAAACCTGTATCATTGTAATCTAAAATTCCTATAAAGCGAAGGGATTTGTCTTCTTCATTTGTATTTACAACTCCTATCAATAAAGCCTTCCAAAACCTGCCTTTAAGAGCTCCTGAAGAACTATTATCAAAACTGTTCCATTCTCCAAAGAAATAACCAACTGATGAACTTCTTCCCAGATTTAGATTTCCCCAAATTTCTCCATCTGAACAATCTTTGTTTGTGCCCCATGATCCTTGGAAATCACCATCAAACCATTCGTCGGTATTTTTTATTACATTGGCAGATATGGAGAGACTGCTGAGGATAAGAAAAGCGATTACTAATAATGATAAAACGGAGTGTTTTTTACAAATTTTCAATATCGTAATATTAACCCCCACATATTTAATTATAATAAATTTATTGATAATTAATATATAAAGATATGGTAAGGTAAAAATTATTTTATAATTCTAAACTATCTAGATATCATTAAAAATAAGAGTTTAGGAGATATTATGAAAGTTATTCTAAGAGTTGTTTCTCAAAAAGGATTTTGTCATTTGAATCATAAACCTGGAGATGAAGTAATTGTTTCAGAAAATGGAGTTGAGGGAAAAATTTGTCTTCATGCACTCTACAGTATCTTGCCAAAGGCATTTGCAATTTTATATGGTGCAAAATTTCCTTGGCTTAAAGAAGGAGAAAATCCAAGACATGCCTGTCCTGATGCCAAAAATCCTGTAGTATTTGAAATAGAAAGAACTGATTGAATATTTTTTCCATTAATTTTTAAAATAATAATTAAAAACATAAAGTATTTATACTAACCGTGTATACATGTAGCACGGTAACACGATACAAAAAAATAAGAGAGTGGGGTTTATGTTGAAAGAGGTATTGGTAATTGGAACTATTATTCTATTTTTTGGTGTTGCAGTACAACCTAGTATTGCAACAATTCAACCAGAAAAAGAGATAGATTTCGAGCCTAAAGACTACTTGTTTCAGACAATAGTTGATATTGGAAATAATCAAGATTTTAAAGATATATTTGAACAAATTGAAAATGAAATTATTTATATAAATTTTGATTTTAGAGATATTTTTCAAAAATTATTAATTAGAACTCCAGGTACAATTTCCTCTTTATTCTTTAAAAGACCTGAACTTTCAACTGACTATCTGAACCTTGTTTATAATAATGGTTGTAAAATTGTAGATAATATCGGAGAAGAAGATTCTTTTAAGATGGTTGAAGCAATAAAATTTAGCAATCCCGAACTTGTTGAAAAAATAAATGATGTGATTGATAATAATTATGAGCTAAATTCAAGATTTTCAACTCTTGCAGAAATGAACAATAATTTGAAAATTGATTCACCCTTCTTTAAACATCCAATTATTTGTGCTACCTTAATTTTAATTTTTGTTTCATCGATAATTGCATTTAAGTTTTACCAATTATTATTAGGTGTTCTATCTATTTTTTTTCCAATAATAATGGAAGCTTTATGGTTTTATTCCCTTCTATTCTATGAATTAATTTTATTTATTTTAGTAATTTTGTTTCTTTCATTTGAATGTATTGATTGGTATTGGTATCCATATTAGAGACAAATACTATCTTTAATCTGAAGGATTGAATATGAAAAAAATAATACTATTTCCAATTGTAGCAACTATTATGTTTATTTGTATAGCAATACAACCTGTAATTGCTATCGATCCGAGTTCTCTTTATAAAGAGAATGACTGTAATTGCATTACTAAAAGTAATAAAAATTTTTTTAAAATTAAAGAATTAAATGAGAGCAGTCGATTTTGCGACTCTTTAAAAGATCTGCTTGATTTTCAAAGTGACAGACTCTATATTCTCAAGGGGCTTTATGAGATTTTTTTTAAAGAATTATCAATAATCGGATTGATTTTAAATCTACGTATATCTGTTTTAACCTATGTATTATTATTTTTAGGAGTTATTTATGGACTTTTATGTTTTGATGTACCTATTAAAAACTCCATATTATTGCAATGAAGTTATCTTTAACAATTCCTCTATAGTTTTCTTTTGGTATGTAACCACAGCAAGGATATTCACCATAGGTTTCCTCAAGGATTTTTAAGCATCTTCCTTCTTCTACTATTTTTGAATATTCAAATAGTTTTACAGGTAGAAACCTAATATCACCTTCATCATTTTTTTCAAGATATGATATCTTTCCAAAGAGTATTATTCTTGATTGGAGACCAGGTTTTATTCTTGGTATTTTGATATCCAGTGTTCCCCAATTGCTTTCAGCATTCAGTTCATCTCTTGCTTTTACTTTTATTGTATATGTTTTCTTTACATCATATGTATGATTCACAGTTATTTCATCGCCAGATGAGAATGGTCCAAACCAGTCTGTAATATCTCCATCTCCCCATTCTATATAGTAATTTAATTGATGATTTTCAGGATCTGTTGTTTGAATAGAAAATTCATATTCTATTCCTGGTACTCCTTCTGTTGGACCAGAAATTTGTGGTGCTTCAGGAGGATTGTTTTCTGTAATGCCCAAATAGGTCTTTAGAAATTCATCCCATTGTGTGTCTATTGCAAATAAAGTTTCTTCATATGGGGAGGGTAGCTCATCATATCTGAGACTGTTGTTGTAATCACTTGTCCTTCTGGGGAAGTATATACTTAGCCCATGTGAGGGATCCTCAGGTAAATGCTTATTTGCAAATACTGCCGTATCCATAATGCTAAAAATATTATTTTTAATATTTACAACATCAGGATCATCAATAGTAAGAAGTTCTAAAAAGTTATAAAAATCTATATAATAGTCAATATCCCAAAGCAATGCATATATTCTTGCACTGTTCAATGCTGTTGTTATTTGATCTCTATAATTTTCAAGGTTATTTAAAAATTCTACTGCTAAATCATCGATTTCTGCAGCTAGTGAATTAAGATAGCTTAGTTCTGTTGCAGCCATAGTTGTTACCATATCATATTGAGGTAGGTCCTGTGGTACAAAAAAATTGACAGTTACCGATGCAAATTCAGACGGTGTCATTAATGGTTTGTCGATTAAATCATTAAATGCCTCAGAATATGGCCAATCACCTATTAGCGCACATTCTGGATATGCCATAAAGATATCCACACAATTTCTAATATTATATGCGACCTCCAAATTACCAGTCATGCACGTCTCAATTCCAAGTATGTCAAGTTTGTCTTCTCCATTGTTGGTAATTTGATTAAGGCAATCAAGAAGTTCGGGCATGGTAATCATTATACCATCACCATGATCATCCCAGCATATTCCCTGCCAACCGCTTCCTTTATTGCTTGAAATTATCAGTTCATAATGATTTGCAGGATAGTCGTTTTTCACTTTTAAAACAAAATCCTTTATCGTATCTGCATCATCCATGTTTGATTCAGAAGGCCAGGTTTGTTGAACAAGTGTGGTACCAATAATATAATATAGTCTTGTATCTCCTTCTTGATTTTGATCAATTAAAACCGTAAGCTGAACATCAGCAGTAGATCCGACTTGCCTGATTTCTTCAAGTATTACTCCTTGAGCAGCAGATAAAGCATTATCACCATTAAGATAAATCATTATTGCCCATTCTAGGCTTCTATTTTCATCTTCTTTTTGTATGTTTATTGTGTTTGCCCCAATAATTGATTGTGAACCAATTAATATGATTCCAACTAATACAATTACCAATTTTTTTTCCATATATTTACCTCCACTCTTTAAAATCTTATTTTAATCTTAATATTTACTATCAAATTTTTGAACAAATTAAAATATTTATATAAATTATTTAAAAAAATAACAATTGTAA
>CP070712.1:804131-820538 GCA_020350365.1 Thermoplasmatales archaeon
ATAATTGTTTGGAAGTTTTAAATTCTCAAATAGATAAAATTTAGAATAATATTTTAATTTTATGAGATAGTTCAATTGTTCTCTAAGAGAAAATCATACATTTAAACCAATATAGTATGTAATTTTTTTCAGTTATAATGCTGATATTTTTAAATAAAAAAATTAGAGAATCCTAAGTTAAAGGAATCTCTTAATTTACTAACCTCCAATGTTAACTTGAATATATATCAAGTAGACAAACCCACCTTTATTTACTGTATCTGAACATTCTGGTACATTAGCTGTAACAGTTATATCTGTCTCTCCAAATCCAATAATTAAACCCGATTGTATAGTTATTTCTCCACCAGGTGGAATATCTACCTGTCCAGAGGATTGCTTTCCTATAAATGCACCGCCCTCTAGATTTATGCTCCATTCTACACAAGTTAATTCCTCTTCACCATTGTTTTTTAGTACTGCCTTTAACTTGAAAAATCCACCTTCTACCGAATCTACTTGGAATAAGGGCAAAATATTCATTAAAAGAGGATTTGACCATGGGCTTTCATAACTTTCATCCTTTGATTTTGCCAATATTTCATAATCTCCTTCGCTTTCCCATAAATGGCTCACTGTTACTTCTTCACCAGATAAATAAGGTCCTATCCAACCACTATTTGTACTATCTCCCCAGTCCACCCAGAAATACACGTCATCACCTTCAGGGTCCTCTGTACTTATCGTATAATCGTAAGAGGTGCCCACAGTTCCATTTGTTGGACCATCAATTACAGGTTTTGATGGGGCTTCATTACAATTCATAATTGCTTCATAAGCATCAATCATTCCCCAGCCATAATCGTTATCCTCTCCTCCATCACCTAAATCATAGGCTGTATCAAAGATAATTTGCTTAATATTATCAACGCTCATATTTGGAGCAGCTTGACGCATTAAAGCAACAACACCGTTGATATGTGGTGAGGCCATTGAAGTACCGGAAAATGAATTATAACCTCCACCAGGAATTGATGAACGAACATTAACTCCAGGTGCTGCAATATCTGGTTTAATTGCTTCTGAGCCATCTGGTGTACAATAAGTTGGACCTCTTGATGAAAAATCTGCAATTGGCCAACTTGGATTGTTTCCATCTACTGCTGCAACTGCAAAGCATCTATAATCATCAGTTGCTCTATCAGCAGGTCTTCTTAAACCCTGATAAGCTTCATTTCCGGCAGAAAAGATAATGACAGTTCCTGCAGCTTCACAGGCATCAAGATAAGTCCAGAAGGTTTCATCACAATCTGGAACTCCAAAGGCATCAGATAATCCCCATGAATTTGAACAAACATCTGGAACATCCCAATTTGTTTCTGGATTTCCATCTGGATCAGCTAGCCATTGGAATGCTTCAATCATATCTTCTGTAAATTGAGCAACATTATCATAATCCCAACCAGCAGATATCCAATAAGCACCAGGAGCAACACCAATTTGGTCACCTGGATCACCACCACAAACAGTACCCATAGTGTGGGTTCCATGATTACTATAATCAAAGGGAAAATCATTATTTCCAGCATATGAATCAAGCCATGCCCATTCAGGATGACCCTCATATCTGGGATCTGCCACACCTGCCCACCTGCTAGCAAGAGCGGGGTGATCTCCATCTACACCTGTATCAATTGTTGCGACAAGTACTCCTTCACCTGTGATACCCATATCCCAGACCTCTGGAGCCCTAACAGCTTCAACACCAGGTTCAACCTCTCTACCAAAATCATATTCATTTTCAGGGCCTTTATATATTGGTTCGATAAGTTCAATTTGATAGTTTGGATAAATCTTTAAAACATCACCTCGTTTCTCAATTTCATCAACAATACTTTGATAGGTATCAACTCGAATAATATTACCTATCCAAAAACACTTGTAATCTTTTACAAGTTCTTGATCTTGAAGTTCATTTAAATATTCAACTATTTCAATTTGCGATTCAGATGCCGTTTTTTGAAGTTGTGTTACAACAGTTTCATGACGAAGCTGAAGTGATGCTCGCTGCTCATCCATCTGATTTGTGATTGATTCAAGGTCAACTTGATCCTCTAAATATACTAAAACTGAAACAATTTCTTCATTTTTATACTCTAGTGAATTAGCAAAACCAGATGCATTTGATAAAACCAAGCCTATAACTATTAATATTGCACTTAAGAAATATTGCTTTTTTATTTTCATTTAGGTACCTCCCTTATTGACTATTAACATAAGATATATAATATATAAAGTTTACATTTCAATTATTATAATCATTTTTTAAATAATTTTAAGCAAACTTAATAAATATTTTAAAAAAAAATCTTGAAGAAACCAATATACAGTAACCTCTTAGTAAGATATAAAGGATAGAAAAACAGATAATAGTGGAGTGTTTTTTTAGATTATACCAAGTAGTCTTTCTAACAATGGAAATCGGTTCAACAACCAACTTAACAATGAATAAAATGTTGTTCTGGGTCTTGGTATTAACATCTCAATCTCAGTCCAATCACTCTCTGCATCATATATGTCCTTTGATTTTGCCTTAATTAGATAATCCCCATTTTTTAACCAAGTGTGTTTTAATTTTATTTCTTGACCTGAGTCACTAAATTCAGTCCACTCGGTATTATTGTCTCCCCAATCAACAAAGTACATTACAGGATCTCCATCTGGGTCAGTAGAATTAAAAGTATATTCATATTCGATTTCAGGATTTCCACGGTCGGGACCATTAACATCTGGTGCATTTGGTGGATTATTTTCCTCTGGTTTGTTTTCTTCACTTCCCACAGCTAAAAACTCACTTGGATTGTTCATCGTGTTATAGCTTGTTTCAATCCAATTTGCAGAGCGGGATGTTCTAGAAACTCGTACTTCATCAATGATACCAGTAAAATAGTTCCCATAATCGCCTGCTGCACCAAATCCGAACTGCCCGTATACTGACAATAGATCTGGAGTATCATGAATAGTTGATATAGTTCCTTCATTGTAAAAAATAACATTACTTGAATCAAGTGTTACTACACCATGATACCATGTATTTGTAGAATGAGTTTTATTGTCCTCCCGTAGTCCTCCATATGTTAATAATGAATAAACATTATCTGTTAAAATTGTATCTCTTATCCTATATTCATACTGATAAGCACCCATTTCCGATGATTTACCCAAGAGAGTATTATATGAATTGCTTAAATCATCAGCATTCCACCAACATTCTAATGTTATGCTATCAGTTAAATCCAATGAACCATGTTGAGAATCATAAACCAGCACTTTTTCATTATTTCCATCAAAATTAAATGCTTTTGATATTTTACCCTCGACAAGATCTTCGTATTCCATATTTTGAGTAGTACCATGGTTATTATTTGCAGTTGAATCCTTTATGTCGTCAATACCATTATCTACATCATTATTACAATGCCAAACACCAACAAAATCACTATTCCATGTTCCAGCTACATCTTCCTGGTTACTACAACTAGGATTTCCATAATAAATATAAAGAGTAGTATCTTCTGTTGAACTTAAACTGGAAATGTTTACCCACGCAATTAATTCTCCTGTATTTCTATGATAGTATTCTATTTCATGGTTGTATTGTTTTGTTCCATCAGAACTGATAAATACAAAATCCCATCCTAAATCTTGAGGCTTATAAGAAAAATCGCTACTTATATTATGAAACAGAATTGGAAAGTTATCAATATCTGAAAGTACCATATCATGATTTATTGTTATTTCTTTTCTAAATTCCCAATCAGTATTCCACCAATCATTATCTTCAGCTTTTACAATATTTGTTAATGGATTCCACAAACAAATAAGGAGTAATCCAATTATAATTATAGAAATTATTTTTTTCATGTTTTCTTACCTCCCTAAAAATGAATCATAAATAATGTATATAAACATTTCTAACTTATATTGCAACATATGTATGATTATATAATTAAAATCGTCTATTAAGTAAATAATAGAAGATTTAGTAATCTTTCAAGTATTGGGAATCGTTCGAACAACAATTCAAATATATTAGAGTTAAAAACCTTAATTCTTGGAATTTCGATTTCATAACTTCCCCAATCACTCCAGCGACCGAACATGTCTTTTGCGCGTGCCTCGACTATATAAGTGTTCTTTTCTGTCCAATTATGAGGTATTTTTACTCGCTGTCCGGAATCATACCATTTAGTCTCTAAAATTTCCTCTCCATCACCCCATTTAATATTGAAACTCACTTTATCATTTTCTGGGTCATCAGCTGTAAAAAAGAAATCGATTTCTTCTCCTACCGGCCCTTTTATTGGTCCATCAATATCTGGCTTCCGCGGTGGTTCGTCTCCTATGCGTATCCATAATGGAATAGAAATTTCACTTGATTTTCCCTCTGAATCTATTGCTTGAGCAGTTATGTTATAATCATTTTTTGACCCCCAAGCATGGGATAATTGTATCGATGTATTTGATGGAACATATTCAGTTTCTGTTGTTGTACCATCATCCCAATCCACAATGTAATATATATCATGTCCATCATAATCATAGGATATGAAATCATAAGTTAATTCTTGATCTGGATCTCCATATAACGGACCTGTTATTATTGGTGGGTCTGGAGGTGAATTTCCTACTCTTACCCAAAAACACTCTGACCATCGACTATCATCCCAATAGTCCATTGATTTAGCCCTTAAACAATATAGATCTTCTTCATCCCATTGATAAGAAACAGTAACTGGTTCACCAGATTCAATTGATCCAATCCAATCAGTAATATATCCATCCCCAAAATCAATTTTTATCCATATATCGTCATCTTCAGGGTCATATGTTGTAAAAGTATAATTGTATCTCACACCAGGTTTAACATGTGTTGGTCCGGAAATCTCAGGAGGTACTTGTTCATTACCTCCATCATATTTTATAAACTTGAACTCGTCTAGTATTCCATCAAAATAGCCAGAATCATCTGAAGCTCTCTTACCTATTGCTGCAGCCTTAAAATCACTATTTTCAATATCACATAACCAATCTGTTATTGTTGCATCAAGATCGCCATCAATGTATATTTCTACTGTTGGATCTGTAGTTATACCATTAACTCTGATTTCAACATTGTGCCATGAACCATTATTATATCCTTCTTTTGAATATAATATAAGTCCACACAAACCGGTCCAGATTTTAAATAAAATAGAACCATTTGGTTGTAATTCAATTCGGAATTCTGGAACATTCTTATAACCAGTATAACTTAAAATAATACCATGATTGCTTGATGTTGATTTAAAATAAAATGAAATTATATAATCATCAGTCTTATTTACTGCAATTTTTTTTGCATGAGTAGTTAAATTAACATAATCATTTATTCCATCAAAGTCTAGAGCACAACCTACATATCCATCAGTTATCCATGTAGCACCATACCTTGTCCCATCATAATTATGAGTTGATGAATCTTCTACAGTATCTCCACTACATTCATCAAACTTCCAAAAAGCATTAATAAAATCATAATTCAAAGAACAACCTGAAGGAACTTCTCTTAAAGCCTGAATACTTGATTTTTTATCATAACTACTAATACTTGGAAAAATGCCAGCTCCAATTAACAATAAAATTATTCCAATTATCAAAGTTCTACTCAACAAACCAATTCTTTTTTGCATTATTTCTTGCCTCCCTCTAAAAAATAATCAAATAAAGGATATTTAAATGTTTCATAAGTTTTTAGTTATGCAATTTAAATCTTAATATATATAATAGAAAAATCTTTTAAAAATTGAGAGTTGTTCCAAAAACCATTGGAACCAAGAATCAAAGGTTGCTTTGTTTCTTGGTATTTTAACATCAAATGTTCCCCATTGACTTTCATCACCATATATATCTTTGGTTTTACAACGAATAACATAATTATCTATTTTATTCCAAGTATGATTAAATGTTACATTTTCCCCAGATATGGAATAATAGGTCCATCCCATGTATGTACCATCGCCCCATTCGATATAGTAGGATATATTGTTGCCTTCAGGATCATCTGTCGAGAATGTAAAGTCGTATTCTACTCTAGGTTTTCCAACATTTGGACCATCTATAGTTGGAGTAGCTGGTGGTTTATTATCCCAAGGCTTCATTAAAGGATATCTATCCGTATTATTACCTCCAGGAATATGATATGGTGTATCGCCTATTCCATCGGAATTTTCATCTGTTCCATTATAATCATCCCAGTAATTTCCACCAGAGGGATAGCCATTGTCCCATACATTACTATCACCATCTTCAGCATTCTGAGTGTTAGCTAAAAAATTATTATGATATATTATGTTATTGTCACCACTGCAGCATATCTTAATCCCATATAATTGATTGTATTCAATTGTATTGCCTATGATATTGTTATACTCATGGTTTAAGCTTAAGGAAATACCCCTATGGGAGTTATCTAAAATTCTGTTATATAGAATATCGTTATATGTACAGGGTTCAGGGCCTGTCTCAGACCAGTGAAAAGCTATACCATAATAATTATTTTGAACGACATTATTAAATATAGTATTGTAAGAAGAATTTGCCAAATAAATCCCATCACGTTGGTTATTGAGAATTATATTATAAGATATTATTGTATCTGAACATGATATTAAAATGACTGCATTTTCACCATTTTGAATAGTAAATCCACTAACACTAACATAATTTGCATTGATTAAGACAATATCATTACCTTTTCCATCAATAATTGTGGTGTTTTTATCTTCACCCTCTAAATCTATAGATTTATCAAGAATAATATTTTCAAAATAAGGAGACGAATAAGCATAAACAAATACTTTATCTCCATCTAATGAATCATTTATTGCATCCTGTATTTTTGTATAATTATCAGGTCCTGTTCCACCAACATACAAAGTTATACCATTTGAGACTGGTTGATAGGATTCATTTGTCACTTTGCCTTGACTTAATGGTGCTATTGCTAAAACCAATAACAGAATTGTTATGAAAAATGCTAGAGATTTCTTTAAAGATTCTTTATCCGTGAAATAATCACCTCTAAAATTGGAAAACTTTCCAACAAAAATTGGAATCCTAACCTATAAATTGCCTTGTTTCTTGGTATTGTCACTTCCAAGGTTCCCCAGTCACTTTCAGCTCCAAAAGTATCTTTTGCTTTGGCTTGAATAGTAAATGTACCCTGGTTTGCATAGGTATGAGTAATTTCAAAATCTTCTCCAGATTGATGAGGACCATCCCAATTTTCAATATAACCATCGCCCCATTTAATGTAATAATAAACATCATCACCATCAGAATCTATTGAATTAAATGTGTAAGTATAAGCTGTTCCCGCTGATCCACTAGTTTCTCCATCAATAGTGGGTATATCTGGAGTTTTATTTGGAATAGTCCATGAATTACCGACTGGGATAACAAACCACGGTTGGAGATTTGTTTGTGACGATATACCTAATGCAGAACGCAAACCATTAATATCAGATATATCTGTAATAATGTTAGCACTTAAATTTAAGGCTGTTGCCTCCAGAATAATATTATGTGATATAGCACCAACCTCATAATACCACCAGTTTAGATACTGTGGATAATTATTTGTATTATAAAATGGAATTATAATCCAAGATGCCGTGGCTGTCCAAATATCGCTTGATCCAAGAGAATTATTGATTTCTTCCCGTCTATCACCTTCAACAATTGTAGTAACAGAATGAGTACTTGGATCATATAGATAGACACCATCTTGGTCAGCAGCATAAACCTTGAAAGGATATACACCAATGGCACTGGGAAGAGTACGATGTCTTTTATTGTTAACATTGTCCCAGAGATACGAATATCCATAAGAGCTCCAAATTAATTGAGACTCCTCAACTTCAGAAAGAGGTATATTGTCCCACCTATAACTAATAAGTCTATTATTAATAACGTCTTCAAGACTATAGGTATTATTAACAATGATTGGTAAATTTGAAGGCGGAAGTGGACTATAATCAAAATCGTAGGGGCTTGAGGGATGACCTAGTGGCATTATAATTTCTGGTTTTTCATTTGATGGAAGTCCAAGGTCATTAAGTTCGTCCACACCAGCACCAGTTGTAATTGTTGCTAAATCTAGGGCAATAGCATCAAAATAGATGTTCTGTGCAATCATACCTATCTCTGCCATTCCTATTAATTCATCGTTTATTATACTCTTATTCCATACAAGACCAAATTTTATTGGAGCCCCATCATTTTGACCAATATATAGATAGTTACCATTTTTGAACAGGGATAAAGAATGACTTTCTGGAACGTATTTGTATGTTGCATCACTCATAATCACATAGATTATTGTTGAATAACTACCATCTGGAAGGTAAATTGAACGATTACCATTTTCTGTTGTGCCAAAAGCAGCCCATAAAACCGTAGATAATTCTTCATCAGTAACTTGCTGACTCGTGTAAGCTTCTCTTGTTGACATTCTCCTACAAATAGATTCTTCAAGTATCATATCTACTGATATAGGAGGTGGTAGAGGATAATCATCAAAAATATAACTTATGTTTTCCACAAAATCTTCAGACTTTGATATATTTAATTTACCTGTCACCGGTAAAACAGCACTTGTAATCAATAGCGTACATATCAAAAAACCTAATGTTTTTTTATTCATAAATTACGTTATCCCCCTATTAATTAAATTTATAGTTAATAAATAAAATATTAAAATTTAAATCTTTTGGGTTAAGATTATTATTCAAACAAATTATTTACAAAATTTAAAAAACTTTCAAAAACTTTTAATTCTATTCAATTATGTGAAACTAATAATTGATGTGAGATTTTAATGCCAAGAAAAAAGATTAAAAAGACTATAAAAAGATGGAAAAAATATTCTGAAATATCAGGTGTTTCTTCAATAACACGTAGATATTTTGTAATGAATGCCTTTGATGGAGCCCTTACAATGTTAGGTGTTGTTATCGGGGCTTATGTTTCAGGTGTATTAACACCAATAACCATTATCAGTGCCGGATTGGCTGGTTCTATCGCTATGGGTACTTCAGGAATCAGTGGGGCATATATGACCGAAAAAGCTGAGAGAACTAAAAAACTAAAAGGTCTAGAAAGAGCAATGCTTAAAGATATGAAAAATGATTTACATGGGAAATCGCATAGATTTGCTACAATTTATGCAGCTATCGTTGACGGGGTATCTCCTGCAGTTGCTGCAATGCTAGTTATTTCTCCGTTTTTTTTGGTTAATCTTGAAATTATATCATCTGAATTAGCCTTTATCTCAAGCATAGCAATAACACTTTTAGTATTATCGTTGTTAGGTGTATATCTTGCAAGAATAAGTGATGAAAGTATGATAAAATATGGAATCCAAATGTTGCTTGTTGGAATTATTACAGCGTTTATATGTGTTGGAACATCAATATTGCTTGGCGGACATATTTAAATACACAATTTTTTATAATTTAATTAATCAGAACATATAAATAGTAATTTATATATACTACGATGTTTATAAATATCATAGTTGATAAATAATGGAACTGATGGGAGTTAATACATATGAAAAAAAGATATCGAATTAGTTTAATACTGACAGTAATAATGATCCTTCATTCGTTTACAGCATTAGGTGCTATTAACGAAAACGTTGTAAAAAATGAATTATGTGTAAATACAATAGAAGGTGATTTTTGTCCACCATATCCTATAGATGTCTCAAAAAAGATATGGAATTCTGATATTGAGGAATGGGTTGATTATTATGATGCAGAATTATCTGAGATTGTGCTTTTTAACATTACAGTGACATATAATAAAAACTCAATTTTTAGTATCGCAGCACAGAATATATCGGTTATTGATAATTTACCATCTGACCTTAATTATATTGGGAGTTTAAACTATAATGAAAGCTTTATCAATGGTAGCTTAATTTATTGGAATTTAAGTGATGATTTTGGTGTAGTTCTCTATGATGGTGAGAACATATCAATAGAATTTGAAGTAAATGTAAATACTTATGGCGAACATGAGAACTTTGTAGAAGTTTTTGCTTTTGAAACAGGCTGTGATTGGGATTTATATGGAGAAGCATATTCAACAGTTAATGGCGTTCCACCTGACCCCCTCTTTGAAAAGAAAGTAAAAGATCCTGATACAGGTGAATGGGTCAATGAAACATTTCAATATGTATCTGAAATTGTAACATACAAAATAGAATTAATTTATTATGGGGTATATAATTTAACTAATGTAAAAATCGTTGATTATTTACCAAAAGTAACCTATTATCATAGTCAAGGAAATATTGAACCAACTTATATATCAGAAGATAAAAGCATTGTGTGGTGGAATCTATCTGAACCTGTTGAAGATGATGAGCCATTAATTATTACTTTTAATGCATATGTTTGGGGGAGAACTGGCGATTGTCCAGATTGTGGTATCAATATAGCAGAATATACAGCTGTAGAAAACGTTACACAAAAAATACAACAAGGAGATGATGTAGCAGGGATTATTACTGATTATTATGATGACCCTGAATTAACTTATCAACCTAGCAATATCGACTTTGGAGAGAAAGGTCAAGGTTGGGCGGGAAATGACTCTTTTGATATCTGGAATAGTGGTCAGCAAACGTTATCATACACAATTTCTGAAAACATTGATTGGATTGAAATATCTCCAAAAAGTGGTACTTCAGATGGAGAACATGATAAGATAACAGTCAGAGTTGTAAATACTCAAGACATGTCTGGATTCTACGGAGAAAATATAAAAATATCCTCAAATGGAGGAAACGGAAGCGTATTTGTATCTATTTATATAGGGGATGAGGAACCTGTTGAACCTTTACTCAAGTTAACTATAAAGCGTGGTCTTGGCCGTTCTATCAAGGTTAATATTGAAAATAATGGAGATATAGATATTAACAATATTTCGTGGACTCTTACAATAACTCGAAGAGGATTAATTAAAAAGACGCTTTTAGAAAAAAACGGGTCTATACCTTCAATTGAAAGTGATTCCACTGAAACCCTAACCGAGAGACCATTTGGATTTGGGTTTATTATAGTTAAGGTACATGTAACTGCACCAGGTATAGATCCGATTGAAATAACAGCTAAGGGATTTATAATCCTCAGGTTCGTTCGGTTGAGAAGATTTCTGTGAAATTGTAATTGTATGAAAAAAGATCTTTATTCTAACCAATAATTTAATTATAATTTATTAAAAAAATAAAAAATATTTTAATTTTTAAATTTATATTGGAAAGAATTATATATACATGCTATATTAGATATATAATAATTCTTAAATTTGGGAGGTAAAATAAATGAATAAGAAAATAATTGGCATTTTAATTAGTACGCTAGTAATTGCAGCCTTTTTAGTACCGGTAACAAGCAGTGCAAATATAAATACAAATAATACCGAGTCTGATTATTTGACTATTAATCCTACTGGAAAATTTGCATTTTCTAAAAGAGGTTTCAACTTGGATAGTTGGGGCATTACCGAATCAATTGATTTAACCGGTAGTGGAGTTGCGATTTTGAAATTTTTTGAAAAATTTGAAATACTACCAATTGGTGGTCCAGATGAGGGAATTGTGAAGATTTCAAACAATGGCGGATCGAGTTGGACAACTTTGGGGATAATACAAGGATACGTACAAGATTGGCAGTTAAACGTGTTTGATATAAGTGAATGGCTCGGCGATAATGTATTGATAGGTTTTCAATTTGTTACAGGAGATGATTTTACTAGCCAAGGTTGGAATATTGATAAAATTACTATTGAAGTAGATAGCGAAAATGTTTTTGAGCAAGATTTTGAAGAGTATGACACAGGTGATACCTGGGAGGATTGGGTTATTAAATCAGAGCTTAGTCCAGAAAATTCTGCACCATCTGAACCAGAGATAGATGGACCAGGTCTTTTACAAGCTAATAAACAAGCTACATTCACATTTGAATCTTATGATCTAGATCTTGATGTAATCTCTTATTATATTGAATGGGGAGATGGCGCTATTACAGATTGGACAGATTTTCATCCTAGTGGTACTGGGCCTTTAAGCGAGGAGCATTCATGGCCTGAAGAAGGAACCTATACTATAAGAGCCAAAGCAAGAGATATCAACCATGCTGAGAGTGGATGGAGTGAACATACTATCAGAATTACTAAACCCAGAGATAGACAATCAGTAAACCTAATATTTATTAAAATTCTTGAACGAATGTTTGAACAGTTTTCTACAATATTTCCACTCCTAAATAAGCTCTGTTAATTTCAGGTAGGCATAGATATAATTAAGTGAACCTTCTGATTAAGAACGGTTCATATCTTTTTTTTATCCTATAAAAAAAGTTCTAATATCCAGGATATATTGAACTATCGAAATTAAATTTTTATGCTTTTAATGTAAAATATAATACTATAAAATTTTTATATGTAAGTATTATAGCTATAACAATTTCTTTTTTTTATCTTGATATGTATAGTAAAATCATTTAAGGCAAATATTTTATTTAAGAAGTTAATATCTAACTTTCATCATATAATTATTTATTCCTATAATATCCCCATGATATACTAATTAATATAAATACAATATAACAAGAATGCAAGAACTTTATAATCCTCTGAGATTCATAAGACCTAGTAAAAATTTTAATAGATTGAACATGCCCTATCTAATTAAAAAATAATTCTTTTCCCAACTAATTATAATAAGTTGACAAATTCATCTTTCATAGAAAAATAATAAGATTGTTATTAATATGTACTAACCCCAAACAGAATAATTTTAAATTATTAATCAAAAAATATCTCCTGCTAAAAACATTTAAATATTTTCTAGATAGATAATGACTAAATCTTAAATTTTTATTTAATTATTAATTGGTAAAATGTTAAAATTTTGATAATCTAAGAAATCTTAAATATGCTTAAAAAACAAAAATTTGTGTTAAAAAAATATAAGAGTGAAGGGATTTTTCCCTTCATATTTTTATAGATTTTGTTTTGTGTCTATCTTGGTATTGGTTGTTCGCGTGGTACTTCTTGGGTGTTTTCTGATTGAGGTACAGTTGGTGTACTGTGTGCACTAGTTACAGGGTCTTCTATCTCATCAGAGTCGAATAGGCCTGCTTGGTCGAATGCTGTTGCTTTGAATGTTGCTTTTGGTAGTGGCCAGTACATTAGTGACCAGGTATATTCTGGTCCAGTGCCTGGTACAGTCTCTTGTAGTACATCGTTTAGGAAGAACTCAACACGGTCCATGTCACTCATTACATCCTCAGCCGTTGCTGTAAAGGTGAATTCCCAACCTTGTATTGGGTTACCTGCAGATACTTCATAAGTGAGTTCTATAGTTGGTACAGTTTGGTCGATATCAATAGTAAATGAGTTCTTTGATGATTCGACGTTACCTACCCAATCGATAGCCCAGTACTCTACAAGAATGTCATCTCCATCTTCGGTTAGAACAAAGCTTCCTGTCTTACCAGGTATAACTTGTTCAGATCCACCGTTGACTGTGTATCTGATTTCTTTTACACCAGAGGATACTCCATTAGACCATGGATCAGTTGCGTTCAGTGTGACTGTTACATCGTTTACATACCAATCGTTCTCTCCATCAGGTTCTGCTGGATCAAGGATTGCTGGATAGTCACAATCTGGATTTGTGTCATCAACTGCTACTCCCCAGCGTACCGCATTGTTCTTTTCGACATCATCTGGACTTGCTGGTAGATTTAGGAATAGACCATATCGTCCTTCGTCTGCGAATGTGAAATCTGCAAAGTTAAGTTCTCTTGAGCCTCCAAGTGGAGTTGTAAGATCTATGTTGCCGATTTCGTCAGCGTATACTTGTGTTCCATTTTCTGGATCTGTTATGTACTCCCAGACCTCAGCATAACAAGTAAGGTCTTCGTATGGGAATGTACCATAGTTCTTGACAATGGCATCTATGTCTTCTGTTCCTGGTTGGATCCATGCTTTTGGTGATGGTGGTCCACCAGTGTTTCCATCGAGTTTGTAACAAAGGTCATATGCTGTACCCCATAGATATTGAGAGCTTGACCATCTTGGATAGCCCCAATATGGAAGGTCTCCATATGCCATACAGCCCTTGTCTGGTGCCGTTAGAATATATGCGATATTGTCTGTTATTCCTTCTGGTTGAATACCTACAAACCATCTTCCTGGTGGGATACTTGCTTCCTCACCTAATAGGAAGTCTACTACTACTTCAGGACGACTGAAATAGTAATTACCAGTGGTATATTCGGTAAATTCAACTGCCTCAAAGTAATAATCGGGTTCTGGATACTCATCAAGTGAAGGATCACACTCGCCTTCATCTTCAAAGAAGTACACCCTTATTGTTTCAGTGTTGCTTGTATATCCGCTGTTCCATAAGAAGTGAACTGCTCCACCCTGGACGTTCCAATCTTCATCATTTTGGAAATCATCAATTAGTATATTGGAATATCCGGCATACATCGAACCTGCTAGACCGTTTCTTCCGTCAGGATCGCCGTTGTCCCAGAGTCTCTCATCACCTTCTCTTGGGTGACCCTCACCAACTGGTGATGTAACCTCATCGATACCAGCGTCCCACCAGAAATCAAGTACTAGTGTTTCGGTGAGTATATCGTTAGCTGGGTTCTTGTCACCTTCCATTTCAATGGTTGCTTCTACAATGTACTCTTCTGAACCAGATTCCATTTCTCCAAGACGTTCAGGAGTCCAATCATTCATTGTGAAGGTTACTTGCTCTCCGGGTTCAATATCAGGACCTTGACATGCAAAGTCATAATATTCCTCGGTAATACCCATAGCAACAACTTTAACATTGTCGAGATACCAGTAGTTGAAGTAGTATGGATTACCTTTCACCCAGACTCCGATGTATAGAGTGTCTGATCCTCCTTCAATTGGAACATCGACCTCATATCCTCCAGTTGAACTGGGTTCCTCGTGCCAAGCTGCATACCATTCTTCACCATCAAAGCTATAACCTGCCTCAAGCGAATATAGTCCTTGGCCATAATAGTGGTTAATGTATGTCAGGAATTGAAGTCTTAGCACTGAATATGCTGATGCATCAATCGGACCTGTAGAGAAGACATAGTCCTGTCTAGCATAGTAATAAGGCATGTATGCCTCATAAGGTGAACCGCCAGAATAAGATCCATAATAACGTCGCCAACCGTAATAATAGGATATATACTTGTGTTCATCTCTCCATCCATTGTCGTAACCGGGGAAATACGTTTGATAATAAGTACCATATGGATTTGTAGTACCTGGCCAATCGTACTCTTCAAGCATTGTACCCATAAGGTATGGATTACCAATACTCACATCAATTGGGATACAGCATTCAGCAAATTGTCCAACATTTCTCATGGTTGCTTGTACTGGGAATGTTTGTCCTGGAATTGATTCTCCAGCGCCTTGTGGTGAGTCAATCTGCATAACCTCGATGTCATGCATCCAAGGATACCACAAGTCAATTAGTATCCATTTCTCATCATTTCTTGGGTTTAAATCTCCCTCACATATGACGAATGCATGTATTGGATACTCTTCCCAAGTGTTTTCGGATGTTTCATTCTGCCATTCACTTGGTGTCCATCCTGGGAATGAAACTTGTATTTCCTCGTCTTTTTGAAGGGTTATATCCTCTTCTAGTTCAGCATACTCTGCACAACCACCGCACAACTCAAGTGTTACGTCATCAAGATACAGATAGTTGTAATAGTAGTAATAACCTATATACTCCCATCTCATCTGGAATTCCTCTCCAATAGGTTCACCAAAACCGTAACAACCAATTTCATAAAGTTCACCGTCTTGGTTTTCACCAACTGGGTTGTCCCAAGGAGTTACATCCTTCCACGGACTGGTTGAATTCCTTCTGAACTTGACGTAAACATTTGCATATTGTGGGTAGTAATAATCTCCTGCCCATCTGAACCTTAGATTAACCTTTTCGGCACCTGTACAATCAGTTTGACCGGATTGTATATAGTTGTCATAGTAATCTCCCTGACCAGATTGTGTATATTTATAAACTCGTGCCTCTGGTGATTGTCCACCAGCGTTAGATGTGTATGATGTTTGCCAATAGTCAGTCTCATAATCTCCTGGGATTCCTGCATCGAAATATTCTTCTGATATTAATTCTCCGGCTTCACACTTTATTATTTCCATTTGTGCGTCAAATGTCTCTGTGTTGTTTCCAACGTTTTTGACTGTTATGGTCATGTCCATATCTGGTTCTGCACGACCAGTTTGTGGAGAATCGATACT
>CP070712.1:820638-836479 GCA_020350365.1 Thermoplasmatales archaeon
GCTTCTTGCCATGCGGGATATGAAAGAGTTGTTGTCTTTACCATTCTTTCAACGAAGCTTGACGGTATAAGTCTTGCCTTTTCAACATCCTTTTTTAACCTAGTTACAACTGCCTTATCTTCATTTGATAAATTTTCAAAATTTGTTGATTTCGATAAAATTTCAATATGATTCCATAGTTTATCTGAAACTAACCTTTCATGAGAAAGTCTTGAAAGAAGGCCACTTTGTTCAGATCTGTCTATTGCCCCTTTTAGTGGCATATAGGTCATTTGATCCCAACCTAGTAGTGAGGCAACACCTCCAAAGATTGATAGTTCCTTTTGTTCTTTATAGATAAAATCCAATGATTCCTTCATCTTCTCTCCTCAAATTAAATATTAATTTCTATTTCAATTGGGCAATGATCAGAGCCCATAACATCTTTCAAAATATATGCCTTTTTAAGACTTGATAAAAACTCTTTATTTACAAAGAAATAGTCAATTCTCCAGCCAACATTTCTTTCTCTTGCGCGTGTTTTCATATCCCACCAGGTATACTTATCTGGTTCTTTGTTAAAATGTCTAAATGTATCAACATAACCATGATCAATAAAGGTATCTATCCATGCTCGCTCTATTGGTAAAAATCCTGAGACTTTTTCATTTTCTTTTGGCCTTGAAAGATCAATTTCCATATGAGCTGTGTTAAAATCACCACAAACAACTATGTTTTTTCCTTTAGCTTTCAGATTATCAGCATAAGCAAGAAACGTATCATAAAAATCCAACTTATAATCAAGTCTTTCTTGATTTTTTTTACCATTTGGAAAATAGATATTAAACAAAACAAAAGAGGGGAATTCACAAATAAGGGTTCTACCCTCATTATCAAATTTATCAATTCCAAATCCATATTTAATGTCTATTGGTCTTACTTTTGAAAATATTACCACGCCACTGTAACCCTTTCTTTCAGCAGGCTTCCAATAAATATTATATCCCGGAATGTTTCTTAAATAAGGAGGGACTTGTTCTGGTTGAGCTTTAATTTCTTGCAGGCAAAGAATATCAGGTGATTCTTTTTTGAACCAATCAAATAGCCCTTTTCTATCAGCAGCCCTTATACCATTAACATTCCATGATATTATTCTCATTGTAAATGGTATATAAATTAAGGAAATAAGATTAATCTTTTATGGATGCTTTAGATATACATCTGTAAGAAAGATAGGTGATTTTGTGAAACAAGTACATTATTCAGATATTGAATTAGAGGACCCAACTGAAAAGGGAACAAAGGACATGAAAGTAAGATGGCTTATTTCAAAAAAGGATGGGGCAGAAAACTTTGCTATGCGCTTATTTGAAATAAAATCAGGTGGTTACACACCATTGCATCAGCATGACTGGGAACATGAAGTATTCGTACTTGAGGGAAAAGGTGTAACAAAAGATAAAAACAATGAAAAATCATTTAATTCTGGTGATGTAATTTTTGTTCCATCAATGGAATGGCATCAGTTTATAAATACGGGCAATGAAACCCTTAAATTTCTATGCATAATACCCAATAAATGAAAGAAAAATTGAAGAAATATAGATAAGGAGATTTCATGATTACACTCGGCTATATTATACTCTCTACATTTCTTATAGCATTTATTGCCTTCATTGGTATCTTTACCTTATCATTAAAAGATAAGGTCTTAAACAAGATTTTATTGATTCTTGTAAGTCTCTCGGCGGGTGCATTAATTGGTAGTGCTTTTATTCATTTATTACCAGAATCAATAGAGAAAAGTGGAGATACAAATCCATTTATATACGTTCTTATAGGATTCATTTTATTTTTTGTAATAGAAAAAGTGCTACACTGGCGACATTGCCATGAAGGAAAGTGCGATGTACATACCTTTCATTATATGAATTTAATTGGTGACTCAATTCATAACTTCATTGACGGTCTAATAATTGCTGCAGGTTTCATTATATCAATTCCACTTGGCCTTACAACAGCAATTGCAATTGCCGCCCATGAAATCCCTCAGGAAATAGGTGATTTTGGAGTACTCGTTTATGGTGGTTTTAATAAAAAGAAGGCACTTGTATTAAATTTCATTGTTGCCCTTGCTATTGTTATGGGTGGAGTTGTTGGATACTTTGTATCACAAAACCTTGATCAAGCAGTTGTGTTTTTAATTCCATTTGCTGCAGGTGGATTTATATATATTGCTGCAACAGATTTGATTCCAGAAATAAAAAAGGAGATAAACATTTATAAATCCATGGCAACAATGCTTGTTTTTATCTGTGGGATATTAATTATGTGGTTGATTAAGATGTTATTTAGCCATTGATTAACAGATTTATGTCAAAGGTACGTCCTTTCTTAAATCGTCCCTCATTTTTCTTCCGGTTTTTTTCTCCCATTCCTTAATTGTAATCGAATGTTTATTTCTGATTTTATCACCAATTCCAAGACCATTGTAGCTACAGAATGGAACTATTCCCTCAAGGGTTGTATAGTGAATTACACATCGTTCTAATCTATCAATATTTAAATTGAAAGCGTCCTGGAACCACATCGATCCAACAAAAAGACTCTTGTAATGAAATCCTCGAAGGGAATCATAACTTCCGCCAATTGCTGCGTCTTTCAAGAGTTTTTTCAGGTTAAAGCCGGTTGGTGCCTTATCATAATCCACAAATTTGTCAACATTTGATAAAAATGCAGATGCTATTCTAAGCTTTTTCAAAGGTCCTCTGATTTTGCTTTCCTTATCTACAAAATCAAGTAAGCCTTCTACATCAATAAAACGAGTTACAGGTATTGGTTTTCCCTTTTCCATAAAAATATATGTTGCACCACCACAACCTGGATGAGCGGTAAACTCGACCTGAGTTTCTCCCTTTAGTAGTTGTATTAGTTTTGAAATTGGATATACAAATGGAACAGGATAGAAATCATCCTTTGAAATCTGACCCTTAAATTCCTTTTCTATTGAATCCATCATTTTTACATAGTCAACCCGCTGCTTATCTCTCTTTTCGTCTTTTATTTTTGTAATTCTTCCACAAAATGATACAGGTTGAAAGTTTACACCTCGTATGATATCAATATTGTCAAGGGCAAATCTAACTATTTTTCCTGCTTCATTGAGATTTTTATCCCCAATCAAAACTGGAACAAGTACTATTTTTAAGTTCACTTTTCTTAGGTTATCAATTGCTTTTTTATTAAACTCTATCCATGGATTTGTTTTTTTTGTAACACCATCAAAACTCATGTAGACGGTGTTAACCTTTGCCTCCTTAAGCTTTTGGCAATATTCAACGCTTTCAGCAAGTTTCAAACCATTGGTATTTACCTGAACATGAGAAAAACCTACTTCTTTTGCCATTTTTACAATTTCTAAAAGATCCTCACGAATCGTTGGCTCCCCACCTGTTATCTGAATTGCCTTGGACCCCATTGGTCTTTCATTTCTTGCCTGAACCATTAATTCCCTAATTTGTTCCAAAGTTGGTTCATATACTCTACCTGAGGCTCCTGCATTCATAAAACAATAGCTACATCTCAGGTCGCATCGATTTGTAACCAATAGATTTGTTAGAACGCTTTGAGATTTATGTTTATCATATAAAACAGGTTCATCAAAAATCTTTGTTTTAACATCAGGAGCTGAGCTTCCAGTAACCATATATTTCATCCACTTTTTATAGAGATTCACATCACTAAAATAGATATCTTTGAACGAGCCATGTTTACTGCACTTTTTAGTTAAATATACCTTCCCATCATCCTCAATAATTGTAGCATCTATTTTTTGAATATTTCCCTCCTTATAACAGGCTGGGCAAACAGATACAATTTTTTCTAATTCGCTCATATATCTTCCATCCATTATGTGGAATAATGAGCCTAAATATGTTTTTCTATAAAGATTTAACTGTTTAGTGGGAATTGACAAATAAGTATATTTTTTTAAAAATCTAAAGCAAAGGAGAAATTGAAAAAAATTGTTAACTATTCATCAATAAAAATTATTAATTTGTATTTATTTGTAATAGTAATATTTAATTACAAAAAATATTATTTTCTAGAAGAAGTAATTAAATCATAAGCATATTTTATTAGTTTGAAATCTTTTCTTAAAAAGCTCCTATAAATCTGACTGATTAAAAAACTAGGTCTTAAGTAAAATCGTTTAAATGCTTTTACTGCATATTCATCTGACTCCTCTTCTGTAAAATTTCCTAAACCTCTACTTGATAGAGCGGGTACCATATATTCTCCCTTCGAAATAATTTTATTTTCCACTGCTTCATACCACAATGGTGATCCCATCTGATATGCAAAAGGATAAAATATCGCTCCATCTAATGGAAGAGAACAGGCAAATTTTATTGTTTTTTTAACATGTTCCTTGGTTTCAATAGGGCCTGCTAAAATAAACGAGCCCATAGTTATGAAACCCATTTTATTACTAAGATGAACAGCCTTTCGAATCTGATCCAAAGTAATTCTCTTATTATAAAAATCAAGTACGTCCTGATTTCCAGATTCTATGCCAAATACAATAAATTTAACATTGGCTTTTTTCATTTTTAAATATAATTTTTTATCTGCTGTATCAATACGAGTACCTTCAATCATCAATTCAATATTCGTTCTACTCTCGATAATTTTATCCATTATCTTATGCGCTCTTTTATTATCAGATAGAAAATTATCATCAGTAATCATAACAGAACCAAATTTTCTATCAATTTCCTGTATTTCCTTTACAATATTATCTACAGATCTTTGCCTAAATCCCCAATTTTTTACTACATTGCCATATCGTGCACAAAATCGACATTTAAAAGGGCAACCTCTACTGGTATGCATAGTTGTAAATTTTGGCGTATATACATATCGATTATTCGTCTTACCATAATCATATTTATCTACTAGATGACGTGCTGGAAAACAAAGGGAGTCTAAATTCTCAATTACCTTTAGAGGTTTACCTGATTTAATCTTGTCTTTATCACGATAATAAATTCCATGAATATCAGACAGATTCTTTTTCCCCTGAAAATAGCGAACAATATCAATAATAACTTGTTCTCCTTCACCTATAACACAAATATCTGCATGAGGAACATCAAGTAAGGATCTATCTTGAAAGAATATGCAATGTGGGCCACCAATTATTATTGGAATTTCAGGGTTTAATTCTTTAATCATCTTTGCAACATTTGATACATATTTAATATTGTTTGAATACACACTTATTCCAACAGCATCTGATGATAAAAGAGAATTTTTTAGAGTTTCAATTGGTTTTTTTTCCAAATTAAAATCGATAATTTCAACCTCATGACCATCATCTAATAATGATGCACCAATATACTCTAGTTCGAGTGGAGGATAAATTAAAGCTGAATGATAGCTTCCGTAAAGGCTACCTAATGAAATAGGACTCATCATTCCAACAGTTTTTAAAAGAATAAATTTCATTAGAGCTAATCCTCCATAAAAAAAATTATTTTGTCAAGATTTTTTAAATACACGTTTCTTTTTAACTTATTATTATTATACATTTTACATTTCCAACCAAATTAAAAATTCCTTGCCCATCTGGATGTAATCAAGTTCAATGCGGTAGTTGAAAGAAACGGATAAAATCCTATTTTCGTGCTTCTTAAAATCCTTTTCATAATATTTACCGATGAATAATATTCTTTTGCAATTCTTTTAGTTTCAGATTGTAGTATTTCAGGTGTCATATTTTTTGGTTTAAAAACTACATTATCTAAATCATATTTAGACCAATCTTTTGTAATAATCCTGTCTTCTTTTTCAAACTGTGAATAAACTGGTGTCCCAGGATAAGGTGTTAAAACCATAAAATTAGTTAAATCTAGTTTAATATTATTTGCAAAATTTAAAGTTTTATCAAAAGTTTCAAGTGTATCTGTATCAAAACCAAACATAAAATATCCTAAAACTCCAATTCCATAATCATGAATTTTCTTAATTGTTGATGCATATGATTTAACATTGTTTGTTTTCTTAGATATACTGTCTATAGCAATTTGATCTGGGGATTCTAATCCAAGATTTATCTGCATTAAACCAGCATCTGCTGCCAACTTCAACAACTCATCATCTTTTTCAAAATCATGTATGTTACCAAGCATATAGAATTTCTTATTGAAATTCTTCAATTCTCTAAAAAGTTGTTTAGAAAAACTTGGATTAAACATTAAAGAACTATCAATAAAAACAAAAAATTTACTCGGTAAATAATTAATTTCTTCAATTATATTATTTATTGGTCTTGTTCTAAATTCTTGATAAAGAGGTTTATTTGTTGTACAACAAAATTTACATCCTATAGAACAACCTCTAGTTGCTTCGATACCATCAGGAAACGATCCATACTTAATTGATTTTCTAATATTAGTTATTGGAGGGACTAATCCAAGATCTACTTTTTCAGTTTGTTTATAAAATGGTTTTAATTTTGCTTTTGAAAAATCCTTTAACAATTCTGGCCAAAGATTTTCTGCTTCCCCAATTACTACACTATCAGCATGCTGTTTTGCTTCTTCTGGTAATACAGATGCGTGCCATCCTCCAATAACAACAGAAGTGTTTCTGCGTCGGAATTCATCAGCAAGTTCATACCCTCTATTAGCAGTCGTTGTCATTATTGTAATTCCGACCAAATCATATTTCTCATCAAAATTTATTATCTCAACAGTATCATCAATAATATGAACAACATGTTCTTTTGGAGTCAATACAGCTAATGTTAGAGCCGTTAAATTTGGTTTAAAAAATGAATTTAATAATAGTTTATAAACTGGCATTGAAGTAAATATTGACTCATTGCCCAAACCTTTCTTTCGTGATTCTGGACAAATTAATAAAATTTTCATAAAATCACAAATTAACCATATAAACCTCTATTATCTATCACTCTTTTCATCTTAATCGAATCTCTTTCTAAACTATTTGGTTCTACCAATTTCACAATAGGCTTTGCTATAGTTTTTGAAACATTGATACCATTATCAATCTTTGAAATTTTTAAAATTTTAGCAATTATTTCTCCTTGAATTGTTTTATTAATTTTTTGACTTTCTGCAATTATAGAAATTTGATCCATGCCATTTTTTCTATCAAATTTTACCTGATAATCAACAACTTCTGGTATACTAAAAAGAATATCATCAAATATTCTAGTAAAAAGATTATCCCCTGCTCCAATTGGTACTAAATCATCAGTTCTTCCCTTTATTTCAATTCTTTTAAGAGGAAGGCCACATAAACAATTTTTAGTAATTATTCTACCCAAATCATGAGAATTGTATCTAATTAGAGGCATTCCCATTCTATCTAATGTTGTATAGATAAATTCACCTACTTCACCATCTTCAAGAAGCTCACCAGTATCTGGATCCACTACCTCTAAAAAATAACTAATCTCATTAAAATGCATGCCACACTTTTTTTCACATTCACCTGCAATTAAAGGCCCAACTTCATTAATTCCATATCCAATAACCGCATCAGCATTCCATGCGTTTTCAATACTTTTCCTTAATGCATTAGGAGTTGGCTCTGCACCTATAAATATCTTCTCAATGCCAAGTGAATGTAAATCACATATCTTTTTCATCTCTGATGTTAAATAACTTACACGAGATGTAACATCACCAAAAATATTGGGATTATATTCTTTAATAATTGCTAATTCCTCTTCAACAGATAAACGACCCGTTGACAACATTAAGGCACCGATAATTTCCCCATAGGCTTTATCAAAGTAATATCTGGTTCCCCAGATTTCAGTTCCATATCCAACTTCAAAAGTAAATCGGATAACATCGTTTTGGTTAATTCCATATAAAAGTCTTCCTCCCTGAGCAATTGATTGAGCGATTTTATCAGTATCTTCCTTAGTAAAATAGGCTTTTTTTGGCTTACCTGTCGAACCAGCTGTAGTTAAAACATTTACAAATTTGTTTTCAGATACTGAAAAAAAGGAATTAGGATTATTTTGTAAATCTTCAGAGTTTGTATAAGGTATCTTTGTAATATCTGAAAATGATTTTATATCACTTGGTTTTAAATTATTATCATTGAAAAGTCGGTGATAAAATGGAGAATTATTGTAAGAATATCTTATAATTTTTTTAAGTTTAAAGAATTTATATTTATCTATAAAATTTCGAGAAAAACTGCCTAAACTAGACTTAAATAAACCTTTAGGCTTATTTGAATTATCCTCCAATTTCGATTTTAAATATGGCGCGAATTTTTCTATAATGATTATTACCTCATTTTATCATGATTGTTGCTAAATTATTAATTTCTTTATAACCAACCAATTCAATTTTTTTAAGCCAATCAGATATTTCTTTGTTTTTAATGAAAATATTCCAAACTTCAAAAAATCTTTTCTTATGTTTAAATAACTCTTCTTCTTTTAATGGACATTTTAATCCTTTTATTATTTTCATTTCACCCATATCATTAATTTTTGGGAAGTATGGATAACTTTTACAATCTAAGGGTTTAAAATCATTTTTTTTACACGGTCTAATACAAATTGCTTTTTTACCACCATAATAATCCTCATAAATGATTTTTATATGATCCTTATTTAATTCCGTTGTCTCAAACTCGCCGGGATAAAGAACAATATAATTTTTATCAAATTTACAACATTTACATTTACATTGAGAAATATGATTCTTACAACCTTGAATTGTTCCAAAATTTTGAATTGAGCTAACTATTTTATCAAAATTTTCTATTTATATTCCTCCTATGTTAGATTAACACTAAGTATATATAAGATATTGGTAAATTTATCATAAATTGTCGAAATTTAGTAGAAAATCGATTAGTGAGAAAATTTATTAAATATTAGAGAATAACCGCAAACTTGTGTGTCTAGCTATTCCTGGTAAAATTGTTGAAATAAATAAAGATAAAGATCATGCAATAGTAGACTATGGGGATGGTACTAAACGTAAAGCTAATGTTACTCTTGTCGACGTTAAAATCGGAGATTACGTACTAGTTCATGCAGGTTTTGCAATAGAAGTTCTAAATGAAAAGGAAGCAAAAGAAACACTTGATCTTTTTAGAGAAATACTTTCAGCAGAGGAGGATAGCTAGTGTTTTCTTTACGTGATAAGAAACTTGCTGAGGAAATTGTTACAAAAATCAAGAAGCTAAATGTCAACTTAAAATTCATGCATGTATGTGGAACGCATCAAGATACTCTTGTTAAAAATGGCCTTGATGAATTACTAAAAGGATGTGGAATTGAAATTGGACAGGGACCAGGTTGTCCGGTTTGTGTAACAACTCCAAAAGAAATTGAAGAAATGCTGCTTCTTGCTAGAAAAGGTAAGACTGTTACAACTTTTGGAGATATGATAAATGTACCTGGTGAAACAGAGTCCTTAAGAAGCATTCGATCTGAAGGGTGTGATGTTAGAACCGTGTATGGTATTGAGGATGCTGTTGAAATTGCAAAAAATAACATTGACAAGGATGTTGTTTTTATGGCAGTGGGTTTTGAAACAACAGCTCCAACTACTGCATCTGTAATACTGAATAATGATCCACCTGAGAATTTTTCTATTCTTTCTTGTCATCGTACAATACCTGAAGCATTAAAGGCAATAATTGAAATGGGTGAAATAAAACTAAACGGTCTTATCGAGCCAGGTCATGTTTCTACAATTATTGGAACAAAACCTTATGAATTCTTATCAAAAGAATACAAGGTTCCTCAGGTTGTTGCAGGGTTTGAGCCAATTGATGTTTTAATGGGAGCATGGATGCTTGTTCAGCAAATAGAAAAAGACGAGGCCTTTGTTCAGAATGAATACAAAAGGGTGGTTCATGAAGAAGGAAATGTAAAAGCCCAGCAAGCAATTAAAAATGTTTTTAGGTCTGTAGATTTAGAATGGCGAGGTTTTCCAATTATTCTAAATTCAGGTCTTGTTTTGAATGATAAATTTAAGGAGTATGATGCAAGAATTAAATTTGAAGATGAACTAGCTGAACTAAAAGATAAAGAATTTTTTGAGCATAAGGGATGTCGATGTGGAGAATTGCTTAGAGGATTGGTAAAACCAAAAGATTGTCCCTTATTTGGACAGGCATGTAATCCTGAAACTCCAGTTGGTCCTTGTATGGTAAGTATTGAAGGCAGCTGTAATATTGAATACAGATATTTAGAGAAATAATTGGTTGTTATTATGAATTATAACGAAGTTATAAGTCTATTAAAATCAATGAGTGAGCCTAAAAACGTTGAGGGAATGGCTCGTTATGGAATTAACCCGAAAAATAACCTTGGTATTTCTATTTATAAATTAAGACCACTTGCTAAAAAGATAGGGAAAAACCACGAGCTTTCCCTAAAACTATGGGATTCAGGTATTCATGATGCAAGATTGCTTGCAGTATTTATCGAAGATTCTGCACAAGTAACAGAAGAACAAATGGAATCGTGGGCAAAGGATTTTGATTCTTGGGATGTATGTGATCAGGCATGTTGCAGTCTTTTTGATTCAACAGAATATGCATGGAAGAAAGTATATGAATGGTCAAAACGTGATGAGGAATTTGTAAAACGTGCTGCTTTTTCAATTATTGCAGGTCTTGCGGTTCATGATAAGAAAGCCTCTGATAAAAAATTTGAAGAGCTATTTTCAATAATAATAAGAGAATCAATAGATGAGCGTAATTATGTTAAAAAAGCCGTAAATTGGGCTTTGAGAGGCATTGGTAAAAGAAATCTTGAACTAAACAAGAAAGCAATAAATGTTGCACAAGAAATTAAAAAAATAGATTCAAAGTCAGCTAGATGGATAGCAAATGATGCTATTCGTGAGCTTACCAGCAGTAAAATTCAAGATAGAATTAAAAAGAAAAAAAATTAAAAAAATTATTTTGGCTTGTATTTATCCATTTTCTTACTAGCAAATTTGTTTGTTAATTGATAGTAAATAAATACTACAGCAAGTTCAATTGCAAAAATAATTAAGAACCAAAAAAAAGTTGACCCAATTTTCAATAAATTATCAGTATTTGTTATATCTAAATCAAATGTTATTATAATAGAACCTAGGAACGGTATGAACATACCAATTATCACTATTATTAAGATCTGAATCA
Organism: Thermoplasmatales archaeon; assembly: GCA_020350365.1. Classification (GTDB taxonomy): domain Archaea; phylum Thermoplasmatota; class E2; order DHVEG-1; family DHVEG-1; genus SG8-52-3. The sequence goes on from CP070712.1 coordinate 831,823, forward strand.
AATCCCTGCTCTTGCCCATATCAAATCCCCGATGAACAATCTATTTTTAAAAGTTACTTATGATTTATGAATCTAGTTTGTGACCAATAATTGCATTTTGGCCAATAGAAATACCACCATCACCATTTGGAACATTGTTATGAACAATAAGTTTGAGTCCAGCTTTTTTAACTTGTTTCTCTATCATCTCAACAATAGGAATATTGTACGAAACACCACCAGTTAATCCAACGTTATTAATTCCAATATTATCTGCATGTTCAATTGCGATATCTGTAAGATTATTAAGGATTGTTTTTACAAAAGAATAAACATAATCTGCCTTTTCTTTTTCATTTAAAGATTTATTTTTTATTTTTTCATCTAGTTGTCTGAACAAATCAATAGTTCCAACAACACCTTTTTTTACCTCACAATCAAATGAATATTTAGACTTACCAATAGAAAGATACTTCTCAAGCTTCATTGCGGGTTCTCCATCATAAGTTCTCTTCGTACAAATATTAAGATAACAAGAAAGGGTATCAAGCACGCGTCCTAGGCTAGAAGATTTGGGAGATTTATCCATAAGTTTACCAAGAATTGCTGCCTCATTACCTGAAAAAAATTTTTCAATTCTAAATTTTTTGAAAACAGCAAAAACAAGTCTTCGTGGATCACGAGTTGCCTGATCACCGCCAAGAAGTGGAATATATTCAAGATGACCAACACGATCGAATTCCTCAAAATTTGAAGCAAGGATTTCACCACCCCAAAAAGTTCCATCACTACCATATCCCAGACCATCTAATGTTAGAACTACACTTTCTTCGATATTTCTATCTACTAAAAGTGAAACCGCATGGGCCCAATGATGTTGGACTTCAAACAAAGGAACTGAAAACCCTTCAGAAAACTTTTTAGCTACAATTCTTGAATCATAACCGGGATGAAGGTCTTGAACAACAGCATTAATCTTAGGTTTCACCATTGTAAGTTTTAAAAGATAATTCAAACTATCTTCTAAAAATCCAAGTGTTGAATAGTATTTTGAATTTCCAATATATTGAGTTGCATAAACATTTTTATTAACAGAAATCGCACCTGTTATGTTTTCACCAGCACCTACACTTAAAATCCTTTTTTTATAAGATACAGCAATAGGTTCAGGAACGTAACCTCTAGATCTTCTTATAAAAAAGGTATTATCTTTCCACATCCTAACAACAGAGTCATCGACCCGATTTGGAATGCTTCTATTGTGTAAAAGATAAATATCTGCATCAATAGAAAATGCTTCCTCATCTGTAGTAATCATCGCTTCCCCAGGAATATTTGAAGAGGTCATTACTAAAGAATCTGATTTTAAATAAGAAAAGAGAAGATGGTGAAGTCCAGTATATGGTAAGAATAATCCTATAGTATTTAACCCTGGAGAAACCTCTTCACAACATATTTTTTTTACAAGGACAATAGGTCTACTTTTAGAAAGTAACAAGTTTTCTTCATCTTTAGTAATTTCTGCATAATTTTTTACTGATTTAATGTCTTTAACCATTAAAGCAAAGGCCTTTTGTGGTCGACCGTACCAATTCCTAAAACGATAAATTTGAGAAAGATTACAGCAAAGATGCATACCACCCCATGACTTAATAACACCAATTTTTCCAGCATCAATTTTTTCTGCGAAACGCTTTATTGAATCTTTTTCTCCAAGATCTTTCTTGTTCTTGTCATATAAATTATATTTAGGACCGCATTTCGAACAAGAGATTGTTTGAGCATGATAACGCCGGTTTAGAGGGTCTTTATATTCTCGAAGACATTCTTTACACAATTTAAATTCATCCATACTAGTTCTTTCTCTATCGTATGGAACATCCTTTACAACGCTATACCGGGCACCACACAAAGTACAATTTGTAAAAGGAAAAAAATAACGTTTATCTTTTTCATTAAAAAGCTCTTTCAAGCAATCATTGCATATTCCAACATCTATTGGAATTAATGACTGTCTTTCACCATTTTTACTATGTAGAATTTTAAAATCATCAAATGTTCTTTCATCTTTTTTAACAGTGATTTCAGTAATCCTTGCAATCGAGGGTAGATTGTCTTTAACTTGTTTTATAAACTCATCTTTTTTATTATCAATTACTACCTCAACTTCTGAGCCTTTATTTAAAACGTAACCTTTAAGACCTAATTTCTTTGCAATGCGATATATTGTTGGCCTAAAGCCTACTCCTTGTACAACACCTTTAAAGATAAGTTTCATCAAATATTACCTATTCAACAATCAAATCCTTAGAATAAGGATCTGTATCAGCAAGTAAAAACTCATCACTCATGGTTAAACAATTCACTGGACAGATATCATTACATTGACTGCAAAAACAACACCGTGCTATATAGATTTTAATCTTTTTTTCTTTTTTCTTAAATTCGATTGCCTCACATGGACAAACCTTTATACACAGTTGACATCCATTGCATTTTACCTTATCATATTTTATTTTTCCACGGAAACCATTAGGTGTTGGTACCGGTGGAATAATCTCTGCTATGCCTTCATCAACATCTGCTAAAAATTGGGTTGTATTTGCTGGTGCATATTTAGCAGGAAACTTATTTGTCCATGGTTTTTTAAACATCTGGGCAAAGACAGCAGGCAGCATTGAGAATCTCATTTCATAAGCCTCCTTGTCTTTTCAACACTCAACTTATGCAATTGTTCTTTTGTTAGTTCATACTTTCTACCATCACTTACGATTGCAACCCTATTTGTACATGACATGCAAGGATCTGTTGATGCTGCTACAATTGGAATATCAGCAATTTGCTCACCAATAAGCATTGGTATCCATGGTAGAATGTTATTATAGGTGGGAGCACGAACCTTCCAAGTATAAGGACTATCGCTTTTTCCATCAAACTTGACATAATGGATCACCTCACCACGTGGTGCCTCATGTCTGCCAACGCCCTCTCCTTTTACTTTTTTCAACTGATTAAGAAGCTTTTGAATATCAGGTTCGGCAACTATATCACCAGAAGGCATCTTATCAATACACTGTTCAATCAGATCAATTGATTGATCGATTTCTAAAAGTCTTTGAATGATTCTATCATAAACATCTCCATTTACATTACCTGTTAAATCATCTGGAGTGATATATTTCAAATTTAGATCACCATAGGCAAAATAAGAAGTATCAACTCTAACATCCTTTTTCACACCGGAAGCTCTTGCAGTAGGGCCTACCGCACATAGTTTTAATGCATCTTTTTTTGTCAATATTCCTGCTCCTTGACTTCGCATTCCCACTGTTTTATCATCTAAAAAGATATGGCATAATTTTTCAAAATTGTCCTTGAAATATTGAAGATCTTTTTTAACTCTAGGAAGCATGTCTTTTGTTATATCTCTTCTTATACCTCCAATCGTCATAATACCCTTAGTTACACGATTACCAGTTAAATATTCTGTAAGATCAAGTGCTCTTTCCCGAATCTGCCAAGTTAAATATAAAACTGTATCAAAACCAATTTCATGAGCAGCAACACCTGCCCACAAAATATGAGAAGTAATTCTTTCAAGTTCCCCCTGAATTACCCTTAAATATTCAGCACGCTCAGGAATCTGAATATCAGCAGCAGTTTCAACAGCAAGTGCGAATGCGGCAGGATGACAATAAGAACAAATTCCACAAATTCTCTCAGCTAAATAAAGAATCTGTATAGGATTTCTTTTTCTAGAAGCCCATTCAATACCTCTATGAACATGACCGAGTTTTACACTTACATCAACAATTCTCTCTCCACTTATTTCAAACTCAAAATGTACCGGTTCCTTTAATGCCGGATGAATAGGACCAATAGGTATTTGATATGATGTTTTGGTTGTAGCTTCTTGGTTCATTTTTTCCCCCCATGTAAATTCTTATATAATTTATCAGCACCAGTTTCATCTCTTCGCCATGGATAAACACCTTTTGGAATATCATCTGATAAAAAGCATCTTTTGTCATCAGGAATTCCAATAATCTTTACACCAAGCATCTCCATTTTTTCACGTTCTGTAATAAGAGCTCCTGGAATTAAATCACAAATTGTATCAATTTCAGGTTTAGATTTTGGTAAATCTACAGAGATATTAAAATTAATTTCTTTCATGCGAGAACCGTAATTTACGGTAAAATGATATATCAATTCTATATTTCTTCCAAGATCATTTCCTGAAGCTATAGAAAGATGTGGAAATTGAATTTCACAAAGATGTTTAACAACATCTTTAAAAACACTCTTGTCAACCTTCATCCATATACTTGGGGTTTCGTTTTTCTTTGAACCAGCAGCACGTTTTTTAATTATGGCATCTTTTATATTAGATTTAAATTCATTTTTAAAGGATTTTACTAATTCCTCTGGAGTTAGCTTTTTATCTTTTGTCATTACTTACCCTCCAATTTTTCTAATTTAACCCACGCTTTAGTTACAGCATTAATTATTGCCTCAGGGCGAGGTGGACAACCTATCACATAAACATCTACAGGCAAAATTTTATTGATTGGACCAACAAGATTATAAGACTCATAAAAGACATTGCCAGTGTTACCACAATTTCCAACACATATAACCGCTTTTGGATCAGGCATCTGTTCAAACACACGTTTAA
>CP070712.1:836579-852314 GCA_020350365.1 Thermoplasmatales archaeon
ACAAAATGTTTTGTCGGAACATATAAATAATATTTATTATAAAACATTTGATTCTAAATGCCAGAAAGACTACTGAATTTTTTAAATTAAAAGTTGAGTATAGGCACAGAAGTTTAGATTCCATTTAATAACGTGATTTAAAGTTAATAATTTAAAATTCTAATTGGTTTTTTATCTTTCAAAATCCTTATTATTATAATATGAACTTTAGGTTCAAGGCCGGCACCTAAATTTATGCGATTTTCAACGTTCCAACAGGAGAAAAAAGGTCTCCCGCACGCCGCCTACCGGACTCGAACCGGTGACCGCTCGGTTTCTATAGGAAAAACTAAATTTCCTTTAACAGCCGAGTGCTCCACCAACTGAGCTAAGGCGGCAAATAGAAAACCTGAATAGAGTACCATTTTAAAACATTACGTTTTAAAAGCCGTATCTTTCCTCCATTCTCAGCTCCCGTATTTGATTTTCAACGTATCTATAAACTGTTGCATGTTTACTCCCAGTAAGAAGCATATCAATAGATTTTTTTAGAATATTTATCCGATTAATATCTGAAATTATTGAAATAGTGTGTCCATAAATAGAAATGTTAGAATCGGTAAGCTCCTCCAAAACCCTCTTTGTTTTACCTTCCCTACCGATAATTCTACTCTTAAGTCTTCTGATATGTGAAGGTTTCTTACCAACATAATCATAAAGATCAAAAATAAAGAAATCTGAATCATCATTAAAGAGCCTATATGCATTTTGAGGAGAAAAACCTCTACCAATGGCCTTTACAATATTTTCAATCTTAATTACAATTAATGGATCCTCAATCTCATGATCATCAATAACAACTTCTCCAAGTTTTGAGTCAATATTTATTTTCAAACCAGACCTTTGCTCAATTTCATTTTTTGTTTCTCCATTGTGACCAATTAATATTGCAACACGATCCATCGGGATTTTCAAATATTTCATTTATATCACGATTTTTTTGTAATTTTTTGAAATATCTTATTTTCATCTGATGAAACATTTAATCGTTTAAAGTAGCTTATCACATTATGAATATCTCTTCTTAAGAATTCTAGGGAATTTGGATGACCTTTTAGTACACCTTGGCCAAAATCAATTATATATGGTTTATCTTTATGCATCAAAATGTTATAAGCACTAATATCACTATGTACAAGGTCTGCTTGAGTATACATTTTAGAAATAAAATCAATTATTTTATCAAATATTTTTTTAGGTTCTTTCAACTTAACATCCTTCATGAGAGGTGCAGCCATACTTTCCATACCGATATATTCCATAACAAGAACGTTATTTATGCTTTTAATTGGTCTTGGAACATTTATTTTTACATCATATGCTCTTTGTAGATTTTTATATTCCTTTTTTGTCCAAGCATAAATGATATCTCTTCTGTTTTTTGATAATGACTTAAATCTTGGGTCACCTATAATGTAATTTGATATATGTTTAAAGGTGGAAGTCGTGACACGATATACTTTTATTGCAACAAGTTTCTTTTCAGGTGTAATCGCTCTAAAAACATTTCCTTCCTTTCCAGTTGATATAGGAAAATCAACAATATCAATTACTCTACCTGATATTAATTTCTCAAATGTATGAAGAGTGGATTTATCAAATACCTCATCCTGTGTTTTCCTATCGATACCTATCTTGCTAATTAAAGATTCAAGTTCTCTATCCAGTTTTTTAAGGCTTTTTTTATCTAAAAATTTATCAGAAGACATCAATTTCCTCTGGAAGTAATCTTCTTCTACTTAAAACAATTGCCTGGGTTCTTCTGTATCTAAAAATAATATCTGCCTTATCATCTTGAATATCCCAGGGTTTGATAATTATCAGATCACCTGCTCTAACTCTCTGTCTTCTTTTCATTCTACCTGGAATTCGAGCAAGTCTAGATTTACCATCTGCACAAACTACATTAATCCTTGATCCACCCATTAGTCTATCAGCTATCGCAAACATTTCGTTTTTATCTCTTTTCGGTAATCGAAGACGTATATATTCTTCCTCAGGTTCTTCTTGATACACAAAACCACTTACTCTTATACTGTACACAATTTTATGTTTTTATACTTTTACTAAAAAAAAGACTATATGCCCAATTGATTGGAGATTTGTTTAAGAGTTCTTAGTGTCAGGTTGAAAAAATTTTCAAGGTCAATTCCCACGTCCTCACATAATTTAATTTTATTTCTATTAAATCTTGTTGCAAAATTTGGATCATTGAACTTACTTAAAAGGGTGTTTAAATCAACATCTGATAGATGTTTTGAAGGGGTTGACTGAGCAACAGTTATAACAAAACCGGTAACTTCTGCAATAGAAATTAAAGATTTATCGAGAGATGTAACAGGGATGTAGTCTGTATGCATGTAGTTGTTTGCCTTTATTGCATTTATAGAATTCTCTGGTAATAAATTCTCTAGAAGATTTGCTGATAGAATTCCCCTCTTTTCAGGATTTTCCCGGGTATAATCATAATCAAGATTATGAAGAAGACCAGTAAGACCCCATAACTCTTCATCTTTACCAAGTATTTTGGCAACTTGTCTTAAAAGTGCTTCTGCTATAATTGAATTTTTTCTTAAATTTATATCCTTTAAGTATTTTTTTACAAGAACAATTGCTTCGTCTCTACTCAACATTTAAATCCGCGTAAGTATTTGAATGATATTAAAATTTTTGGAAAGGAAAGTTGTAGGAAGTTTCTGATTTTTTAATCAACATAAATTCCTTGAAATGCCTTTAAATTGAGAGTGCTCCAATCATCATGATCATTTTTACCGCGTGAACCATCAGAATAATCAACAAGTAAATAGGTGTATCTATAGTTCATAGTGCTTTTATAAGGATGCCATTTCCACCATCTGATATGCCATGGGCCTTTCGATTTTTGATCATGACCTCCAGGCATATCGATTTGTAATGTGTGTCCTAATTCATGCATATATACACTTGCATAGGCAACAGCCCTTCTTTTTGCAGTAGGAATGCCCATTTTTTTATCTATTCTTTTACTTGCAATTTGAAAGGCACCCCAATATGAGTCATTGGTGCCAAAAACAAAACCTCCGTATGAAGCTTCATATACAATTAGTCCATAATGAAACACACTTCTTCGCCAGAGATTTTCCTCCCCATGTAGGAAATAATCCTCATATAATTGTACAAGTTCAGAGTCATTTGTTTCATTATCAAAGGGTAGAATTTCGCCACCACCCATATTTCCATCATCGATATGTAGTACAATATTTTGTCTATCAAAGGCATCTCTAAGCAAATCTTTTGCCCATTCTGTTAGCATACTTACGGGTTCCCCATTAGGTCCTGCTTCCATTTGATCAAGTTCTACAAAAATATCTTTTCTAAAAGGGTCAGAACCCCATTCAGACACAAGATATTCTTCAATGTTGTCCAATCCATCATCATCTGGATCTAAATGAGCATGATCTTCTGCTTCAAATGGATGATAAGTCCAATAAAATTTTAATTGACGAGTATGATTATGCCAATCCCAGCCAATAAAACTACCCCATTTATGTTCCCATTCAATAGGAACTCCATCATCGTCATCATCTCTTCCAGTATCATCAACCTCGGGATCAGTACCATAAACATTAACTTCAGTCCAATAGGGTATTCCATCCCCATCATAATCATTTTGAGTTATGTCAAACAATATTAAACAATCTCTATCTCTTTGATAAATACTGTTATCATCACATCCATTTAATCTTCCATAACCGCTTAAATCAGGGCTCCAAGAAAATGGATTATTATTATCTTCGCCCATCCAATGACCAATTTTTAAGTTATATACTAAATCAATATCGTATTTATGTCCAAAAAGTTGTTCACGATTATAATTTTCACTAAGATCACAAATTCTATCTATAAGAGGAAACGCATCCCATAACTGAATTTTAATTGTTACATTTTGTTCATCATCAGGAACATCTACTGTAGTTGACCAAGTTTCATTTACATATTTTTGATTACGCCAAATTTTACTTTTACTCATTTCATCATTAATGAATACCTTTACGTAAAAATCAGGTTTCCCTATAAAATCAATTTTATCAAGAGCTCGGATTTCTTTTATAGTAACTGTAACCTGCAAATCAACAAGTGGGTCTAAATCCCCTTCATCTTCATTAGATGGTATAATCAAACAATTTTGAATAGTATCTATGGATTCACCAATTTCATATTGTGTTGAATTCTTTGATATTTTTGTACCTGACACATTCATAGAAAATATTAAAATACTTACCATTGTAAAACATAGTATTTTTTGTTTTATTTTCATTAATTAACCCCCAAAATTTCGCTTTTTATAATATATATTCAGCCCATATATAAAATTTCCTAGTTTTTATTAAATTTACTTTATTATATTAATTTATTTTTAAATTAACAATCGTTAATTATTTATGAATATAAAAACGTTTTGGTAATTAAAAAATAGGTTAATTTATAAAAAAATAAATTATTAGCATTATGAAAACCATAATCTATAATTAGGTGATTTTTGTTACTATTATCATAGAGGTATTCCAATGCTTGTTGAGGAGGTAATGACAAGGGATGTTGTAACTATTGACAGTAACGATACAATATATGACGCATGCAAATTATATTGTGAAATAAAAGTTGGTTCTCTTGTTGTGATGAATAGAGATATAATAGTTGGAATTATCACAGAGAGAGATATAATCGAAAGAGCAATTTTACAAAAAAAAATCCCAACTAAAACAAAAATAAGAGAAATAATGTCTCCAAATATTAAAACAGTACATGCATTAGCTCCAATCGAAAAAGCAGCAATAATAATGAAAGAAAATAATATCAAAAAATTGCCTGTCATTTTAAATAATGATATTGTAGGGATTATTACTGAAACAGATTTATCACGAACAGTAGAATTTTTTTCTGAAGCACTTGAAGAATTAATAGAACTATATCATGAAAGCAAAGAAGATATTGAAAAAATCATGGAAAAATGGGGAAAAATAATATATAGTATGAAAGGATCAAAAAAACTAGAAAACAATAAAGAATTAAAACCTGTTATAAAATAATTAACGATAGTTTTTAATGCATCTTTTTATATTTCAAGATAGAAGTTAAAATGGTATTAGATGATTTAGGGGATTCCCTTAGGGGAACATTAAAAAAGATTGCTAATGCAGTTCATGTAGATTCTAAACTGATAAAAGAAGTGGTTAGAGATATACAAAGAGCTCTTTTACAATCAGATGTTAATGTTAAACTTGTTTTAGAACTGACAAAAAAAATTGAAAAGAGAGCTCTTGAGGAGAAACCACCTGCTGGTATGAGCAATAGAGAACATGTTATCCATATTGTTTATAAAGAATTAGTCAACATATTAGGAGATTCAAGAGAAATACCTATCAAAAAACAGATAATTATGATGGTAGGTCTATATGGCCAAGGTAAAACGACCACTTGTGGAAAAATTGCAACTTTTTTTAAAAAAAAGGGTCTCAGACCAGTACTTATTGCAGGAGATGTACATCGACCTGCAGCATATGAACAATTAAAACAGATTTCAGAACAGGTGAAAGTTCCTTTTTATGGGGATAAAAATGAAAAAAATGCTGTAAAAGTCGTAAAGGAGGGGCTAAATAAATTCAAGAGAGTCAGCGATGTAATAATTGTTGATACATCTGGAAGACATAAACTTGAAAATAATCTTATTTCTGAAATGAAAGATATATTTAAGGCTACAAAACCAGACGAAAAATTGTTAGTAATTGATGCTGCAACAGGACAACAAGCTGGTCCGCAAGCAAAAGCATTCAATGACGCTGTAAAAATCACTGGTATTGTCCTAACAAAACTAGATGGAACTGCCAAGGGAGGCGGAGCACTTAGTGCTGCTGCTGAAGTTGGTGCACCAATCGTATTTATTGGGACAGGTGAACATTCAAGTGATTTTGAGAAATTTGAACCAGCTGGTTTTATTTCACGTTTACTTGGTATGGGAGATATTAAATCCTTGCTTGAGAAAGCTGAGGAAAGCTTGAAAGGAAAGGACGCCGAAAAAACAGCTAGACGAATTATGTCTGGAAAATTTACTCTTCATGATATGTATGATCAGATGGACATGCTTTCTGGTATGGGATCACTTAGAAAAATTGCAGAGATGCTTCCAGGAGGTTTTCCCGGCAAAGCAAAGGTAAAGCAAGAGGATATGGATAGCACTGAAAATAAGCTACAGAAATTTCGTGTAATCATGGATTCAATGACTGATGAGGAAATGAATGATCCTACTATTGTTCGTGCTTCAAGAATTAAACGAATAGCCAGGGGATCTGGTGTTGAGAATAGAGATGTAAAAGAATTGATAAAATATTATAATATGACCAAGCGGATGATGAAGGGATTTTCAGGAAATCGAAAAATGAGAAAAAATCTAATGAAGCAATTGCAATTTGGAAAGTAAAATTTTTTTTTATTATTATGTTGATAAAGAATCAAGAACAAATAATAAACAATGGTAAAAATACAGAATTAAAAGAAGTACGAAAAGAAGTTCTTGAGATTCTGACCTCAGCTGTTAAAGCAGTCGACCCTTATAATGTGGTTAAAACAAAGATTGATGGAAAAAGCATAAGAATTGATGCAAAAAAATTTAATTTATCAGATTATAAAAACATATATTTAATTGGTTTTGGAAAAGCAAGTATAGGAATGGCTCAGGCCGTTTGTGAAAAAATAACTGTTAAAAAAGGAATAATTCTAACTAATGAATTAAAAAAAACAATTGAAAATAGATGTATATCAATTCTAGTAGGATCTCACCCGATACCTAGTCAAAAAAATATCGATGCAACAAATAAATTACTAGATATTGCTGAAAAATGTAATGAAGATGATCTTTTAATAGTATTAATTTCAGGTGGTGGTTCAGCTTTATTATGCAAACCTCGAGTCAGTATTTATGATTTGCAGAAAGTAACTGATCTTCTTTTAAAATCTGGAGCTGATATCAAAGAAATCAATACTATCAGAAAACATCTTTCTTTTGTGAAAGGAGGGCAACTTACAAAATTAGCTAAATGCACTATTATATCTCTAATTATTTCCGATATAGTAGGAGACCCAATAGAGTTTATTGCATCCGGTCCAACATTTCCAGATTCAACAACATTTATTGATGCACAAAATATCTTGAAGAAATACAAATTATTGGACAAAATCCCTTCATCAGTAAGAGATAAAATAACTGATGGTATCCATAAGAAGATACCTGAAACTCCTAAAGATGATGATATAGCGTTTGATAATGTTTTTAATTTTATTGTAGCAAATAATGAAATTGCATGTAATGCTGCAGAAGAAAAAGCAGAAGAACTTGGTTATAAGACAATGGTAATTACAACAAATTTAGTAGGAGATGCAAAAGAAAGGGGCAGGTTTTTGGTAGATAAGGCATTAAATTTTCAAACATATGCAAAAAAAATGATTTTTATATCTGGTGGAGAAACCACCGTTACAATAAAAGGAAAAGGAATAGGAGGCAGAAATCAGGAGATGGTTTTAAGTTGTGTTAAGGAAATTGCTAATAAAAATTTTATTTTTTCATCTTTTGCAACTGATGGAATAGATGGCAATTCAAATGGCGCTGGTGCAATTGCAGATTCCTTTACACTGGAGCGTGCAAAAAAAAATAAGCTTAATCCAAATATATTTTTAAATGAGAATAATTCTTATAATTTCTTTAAAATTCTAGGAGATTCCTTCATAACAGGACCAACAGGAACCAATGTTATGGATATTCAAGTATTAATTAAATTAAAATAATAATATAAACCGTAAAGTATATAAATCTATATTTCCCATATAATTTAAAAATTATTAATTTATACACATTACTGGAGCCTTACCATGAAATTTGATGATAACTGTAAAAAATCCTTTACAGTAGTTGTTCTGATATTGATTATTGTCGGATTATCTATACCATTGAATGTAACTGCTGATTTTGTTATTTCTAATGATGATGGTGTAGCATATGATTTATTTAATAACTCATTAGATATTTTTATGGAAAACTGTTCTTTATATGACGGAAATATTGCATTAAATTTTGAACCGCTAAATTTAACATATAATCACAAGGTAAAACCAAATAACATTGAGGCGTGGAAGATTGAAAACACTCTTATCACTCCTGGTGAAGGTAGCTTCCTTCAACTTCTTTCAAAATTAATTAATCCAGATCTTATACCTGGTTATGAATTTGAACCTGAAGATTATAGAGATATCAATTACAAAAATGACGGTGAAGCTGCCTTAATTTATTCTTTTGTAAGAAGATTACTGAACTATACCACCCATCCAATGAACTTATTCAGATTTACAATAGATGAAGAAGTAGAACTAATAGATAAATTTTGGATTAGTTGGCAGTCTGGAGCTTATGATAAAGATGCCAATATTGAAAAGATAACAATGTATTTATGGAGTCATGGTGATTTAAGACCTCGCTGGAGCTATATTCATAGTATTCCCTACAATTCTGAAAACATCACATATCCAAGAGGTAGCATTGGTGAAGAACTTAGTATAGATAAATACATTAGTGAAGAGGGAGGAATCGATGTTCTAATTGTTGGTACTCCTCTAAATTCCACAAGTGGTTCACTACCATCAAAGTTATGGTCAGATTATATTGAAGTAAAAATTGGTATTGAAGAAGGTTATAAATCAGAAGGTTTTGTTATTTCTTCTCCAATTGAACCTTTAAGTACTAAATTTAAAGGATGGGAGAGCATATTTTGGGAAGGCTCAAATCCAAGTAGCACTACAAATGTCAAAATACAGGTTCTAGACCAGGATAACAATCCAATAGATACCCTTGAAGGTAATCTTGATGGATTTTCTTCATCTCCAATAGATTTATCATCCTTAAGTACTGATCATAAAATGATTAAATTAAAAGCCTTACTTAAATCTGAAAGCCCTCAGTTCACCCCCAATCTTTATAGTTGGGGTGTTTTGTGGCATACAATAGACGGATTTTATGATAGTTTCACATATAATTTTAGAGTAGGTGAAAGTTTTGGTATTAATATTGAAGATGGAAGAGTAAAAATTAGTAGCTTTTATAGTGAATGGCCAATTTTTGGTAAAGAACCTAGTAATTCAAGGTCATATGTCGGACCAGATCCTGAAAATAATAATAAAACCTATTGGACTACCAGAATTGATAAGGATTTTAGTGGTTGGTTCCGAAGTCCTGTTATGAGCAATGGAATAGTTTACATTGGTTCAAATAATAAAAGAATATCTGCTTTTAATCTCTCAAGGGATTCAATAGAAAAAATACAAAATCCATTTGATACCAGTGCAAATAATTATACTGTTGAATCATCAGTTGCGGTAGGTGATGGACTTGTTATAGTTGCAACTGGTGAGCTAGATAATAGATCAAATAAAATTTATGCTTTAAATGCCACAAATTTATCCCAAGTTGTTTGGAGTCGCCCAAATACAGATACTGAAAACACTATTTGTTTTTCATCCTCTCCAACTATTGCAAACGATAGAGTTTTTGTTACTTCATGGAGCGGAAGATTTGGAAATACACCACAAGCATACTATATTTATTCTTGGTTAAATTCCCTAACAAATAATGCACTTGGATTAGAAAATCATTTATATGCTTTTGATTTAAAAACTGGTTTTTCTATTTGGGGTGGTCCTATCAATCTTCCCGCAGGTAGTCTTTCTACACCCGCAATTGATAATGGGATAATCTATGTCGGTTGTGAAAATACTCAAGGCCCAAGTCTGCTTGCTTTTGAAGAAAATAGTGGAAAACTATTATGGAATGTAAGTGTGGGAATGATTGGACGATCATCACCAGTTATTGCCGATAGTGAAAATGGAAAAATTGTAATAGTACAAAGTAGAGAGCAAAATATCTTTTCGTTTTCCGGTGAGGATAAAGTCTATGCTATTAGAGCTGAAACAGGTGAATTTCTTTGGAACAAAACTTTAGGAAATGAATCATCACTATTTAGATCAACACTATTTAGGTTACTGAACTTTAAAAATCTTGTCGCAACATCTGAACCAGCTTCCACTCCTGCTATATCAGGTAACACCGTCTATATATTGGCTCCAAATGGAACATTATATGCATTAAATATAGAAACAGGTGAGGAGAAATGGACTTTTGATGTAAGCCAAGGAATTGACGGTTTGTTTACATTTTATACTACTTCTCCAGTTGTTGTTGGTAACACTGTTTATGTATGTGCTCAAAACGGCAATGTATATGCAATTAATGCTAATAATGGTAAATTAAAAATTGATTATGATATTCAATTTCCAGGCATTGACTATATGCTTCTTAATTTTTATTCATCACCAATAGTAACCGATGGATTAATAGTAGCAAGTACTACTGAACTTGTTCCAAATCTTGGCCATTTGATATGTCTCGGAAACTATAAAGAGAATTCTATCGGAAGCATACATTCAAAACCCATTCACATTCAATCTGGAAAATGGTGGAATAAATTAAACATAACAACCTTAAACACAACCAAAGAAAACACTATCTCAATAAGTATTCTTGATGGCGATGGAAATATTATCAGAGAAGGTTTAAATGGATCAGATAACGATATATCTGATTCAAATATCTTTAATACAGCAATAATACAGCTTTATGCAGAAATCAATGTAAATAATGAATCTGTTGAAGATTTTCCATCTCTTGATAGTTGGAAAGTGACATATATTAATGAAATAAATTCACCAATATTTAACGCCGATACATTTACACCCGATCCAGGTGGATGGATAAATAACAACAAACCAGTATGTAGCATTCAAGTCTATGACAATTTTCCAGGTTTAGATGTTACCTCTGCAAAATATCGTCTTGTATATGTAGATAATAAAAAATCAGATTGGTATGATGCAGAATGTACAGGAATCAATGGAACAAAAGATAATCAAACATTAACTGCAGATGTTACATTGATTCAACCTACAAATGACTTAAAAAGAATAGAAATGTCAATTAAGGATCTCTCTGGAAACAATGCAATATTTGAACTATCAGAAGATTTCAAACTAGATTCAGAAGCACCCTCATCTTATATTGAATCTACCTTATTAAACCAATACAATGAACCTTTTAGAATAGAAGCAAATGCAACAGATACCGGTCAAAACAGAAGCGGTGTTAAAACAATTTCACTTAATTATAAACTGTTAGGAGAAGAAAACTGGACACAATACGGCTTATCTGAATCACCATATGAATGGAATTTTGATATAGCCATAAGCGGGCATTATGAAATAGCTACAATTGCAGAAGACAGGGCAGGAAATATCGAGGAATATCCAGATGAGACTGAAAACAACTTTGTATTTGATAAAATCTCGCCTTTAAAACCAGATATATTAGAACTTTATCCATTTTCTACAGTACCAGAGTTTTCAATAGATTTTACAGATGATTATTTACTAAAAGATGTGGAATATAGATTAAGCTTCAGAGGCGAATGGATCAAAATCAACGATGAAGATATCAATGATATATCTTACAAAGGGGAATGGAAAATCGAGGAATCAGATTGGGAGTATATGGAAGATAATGAAATTTACTTTATTTATTTCAGAATTACAGATGCAGCAGGAAACATCTATCAAACTCCTACTGATACTGAGGCACTTGCATTAATAAAAGATATGATACCACCCGGATCGCAAATTGAGCTAGACCTATCAGACCTAGAAGGTGGAGGTTGGAAGGATGAATACACAATTACAGCTTACGTCCCTTATGATGAAGACATTGATTATGTAACCCTAGAATATCGATATTCTCCAGATGATGATAAATGGAGTGACTGGAAACAATCAGGCGGAAGACAAAACAAATCGGTATATTCATGGAAATTTTCAGCTGAGGAAGGAAGTGGATATTATGAATTTAGAGTAAAAGTCTGGGACAATGCAGGAAACTATGTAGAATCTTTAACAGGAAAAGTAAGTTTAACTGTATCACAGACAGGTCTAATAATCCTATTTATTGCTTTATTCATTATTTTTATAATACTTTCACGCTTTCTTTCAAGAAAAATGATTAAGAAGAAAGAATAATTAAAAAAATTCTAATTAGAATTTAGAAAAAATCATATCTTTTAGATATTCTATTCCCTCAAAATTGTTACAAGAGATTTTTATAAATTCAGAATCAGTCTTTTTCAAATCGACCTTGTTTTCAACTATTAAAAAATAAGAGCTGGTAAACATTTTTTTTACCTGGGAAAGTAAATTCAATTGATCGTCTAAATTATAACCACAGACATCAGTTGGATCTACTACAAAAATTATAATATCTGCAAGATGGGTAAGAGCAGCAATTGCCTGTTTTTCGATTGCATTTTTCTTTGAAAGGGGCCTATCTAAAAGACCAGGTGTATCAATGATCTGTATGCGTTTAATAATGTGTCCTTCTTTTCGTTCAAGATGACCTACATATATTTCCTTTGTTGTAAATGGATATTGTGCAATCTTAGGTTTGGCAGAAGAAAGACATCTTAGAAGAGATGATTTCCCAACATTTGGATATCCAGCAATTACAACAGTGGGTTTATCAGATATATCTGGGAATTTCTTTAGAATTATTTGAGCATCAATAAGAACGTCAAGTTCCTTATTAATTTGCCTCACTACACTTGAAATTCTTCCAAATATCTCTTGTTGTTTTGTTGATAAAAAATCTATTTTACCTGATTTCCTTAATGACCTGGATTGTTTAGAAAAAATCATCTGACAGGTTTTTCTAGCCCAATCAACAGCACCTAATGCTTTCTTGAGCTTATCAACACTAATCTTAATATCTATCAGTTCTTGATAAAAAGGTGATAAATTATTAATGGATGGAAATTTCTTGACGTATTGTTCAAGTGTTGAAATTACAGTATTTGAAAATGCTTCTGTCTTTGCAATGATTGTTTTCTTTTTTTTGTATAGAGCATTTCTGTCTGTAATTTGAATTTTATTTGCTTTATTGAAAGATTTCTTTAATATATCTTCGGCTGAAAGAACAAGCGGTAGATGTCTAAACATAATAATTGAAAAACTTTATGTGTTAGCTGTAAATTAAGATGTTGGTATTATATGGATGAGGGTTATATTCTTTCAAACAAATTCAGAAGAGCAATATTTGATGGATTTGCATCAGGCGAAACTAATTTAATTGTAATAACAAAGAAGCATCGTATAATTCTAAATGTTGCAAAAAGAATAGTTGATGATTTCATTAAGGGAGGAATTCTCGAGAAAAAAGGTAATAGATACATCCTGACAAAGGAAGGAGAAAAATTAGCTAAAATAATTCGAGGATAGTAGGGTGAGGTAACATTATGAAACCATATCTTTTACAAACTTTAAAAGAGCTTGCTTTACTTGGAGCAATTAAAAATAAAATTGAGATATCTTCATTTGAGCTTGCCAAACAACTTGTAACAAGTCAGCAAACTGCTTCAAGGTATCTTGTGGAACTTGATAAAAGAGGAATGATAAAAAGGGAACTTGGGATAAAAAAACAACTTATTATGGTAACTGGGATCGGTGAAGAGAAATTACAAGAGGAACACTTACAATATAAACAGATATTTGAACTTACAGACAGGATTATTTTTAAAGGTAAGGTAATTTCAGGACTGGGTGAGGGGAGGTATTATACAGAGCAGGATGGATATATAGAGCAGTTTAGAGACAAACTTGGATTTGTGCCATACCCTGGAACATTAAATGTCGAAATCGAATATGTTGAAAAAAACAAGTTAAGACTCTTAAAAAATAGCAAAGCAATAAATATTGAGGAATTTCAAACAAAGAATAGAACATTTGGAAGTGTTAGATGCTTTAAAGCAAAGATTAATGGTTCAGACGGTGCAATAGTTCTTCCAATGCGTACTCATTATTCAAATGTTCTTGAATTTATATCATATAATCATCTAAGAAAGAAACTAAATCTTAAAGATGGGGACATTGTAAAAATCGTTATTTATTTTGACAATTAAGAGTGTGTTGTATGAAAAATCAACTTGTAGCAGACATTCTATATCAGATTGCAGATTTACTTGATTTAAAAGGTGAGATTTTTTTTAAAACAAGAGCTTACAGGCAAGCTGCACAAACAATTGAGGTTCTTGATGAAGATATTGAGATAGTTGCAAATGAAAATAGACTAAAAGATATCCCAGGTGTAGGAGAGGCACTTGCAAAAAAGATAAAAGAGATTGTTGAAACAAATAAGCTAGTTTATCTGGAGGAATTAAAGAAAGAAATCCCTGAGGAACTTCTAAAAATGTTAAATATCTCAGGTTTAGGTCCGAAAAGAGTTGCTTCTCTATATAAAAATCTAGGTATCAAAACAATTGAACAATTAAGAAAGGCATGCGTAGACCATAAACTTAGAGATCTGGATGGTTTTGGTGAGTTACTTGAGCAAAATATACTACGCGGAATACAAGTAATGGAGAAAACCAGTGGTAGAGCGCTGCTTTATATAGCATTTTATGACGGAAATAATTATATTTCATATCTTAAAAAATTTGATAAAATAAAAAGGTTAAGTCTTGCAGGGAGTCTAAGAAGACGTAAGGAAACAATAGGAGACATTGATATACTTGTTTCATCGGATTTCCCTGATGAAGTTATGGATTTTTTTGTAAAATATCCTGAAGTTCAACGTGTTTTACTTAAGGGAAGTACAAAAACTAGTGTTGTTCTTAATGATAATTTGCAGGTTGACCTTAGGGTCGTTGAGGATAAAAGTTTTGGTGCTGCTTTACAATATTTTACAGGTTCTAAAGAACATAACGTAAAAATGAGAAGTATAGCAATAAAGAAAGGTTTCAAGTTAAATGAATATGGACTCTTTGATAAAGAGTCAGAACGGTATGTTGTCGGCAAAAACGAGGAAGAGATATATAGAAAGCTTGGTCTTGATTATATTGAGCCTGAGATGCGTGAAAACCGTGGAGAAATTGAAATTGCAGCAGCAAGTAAGCTTCCAAGACTAATCTCATATGATGATTTAAAAGGCGATCTTCATATTCATTCAAACTGGAGCGATGGAATAGAGAGTATTGAATCAATTGCTCGTTTCTGTAAAAAAATAGGATATAGATATGTTGGAATATGTGATCATTCCCAATCCTTAAGGATTGCTCGTGGTTTATCTGAGGAAAGAATTTTTAAAAAAATAGGTGAAATTGAAAAGATAAATAAAAAAATATCAAATTTCAAGGTTTTTTGTGGAACCGAATGCGATATAAAACCTGATGGAACCCTTGATTATAGTGACAAGATGCTTGAGAAATTTGATTTTGTCTGTGCAGGAATCCATTTGAATTTCAAAATGAGTCTAGAGGATGCAACAAATAGAATTATTAATGCTATGGAAAATGAACATGTTGATTGCATTGCTCATCCTACATGTCGTCTAATGGGCCGAAGAGAGCCATTTGATCTTGACATGGAAAAGATATTTGAAAAAGCAAAAGAAACAAAGACATTTCTTGAGATCAATTCCTTTCCAGACAGACTTGACCTAAATGACTTGCATGTAAAACAGGCAAAGGAAAAAAATGTAAAATTTATTATTAATACAGATGCTCATAACCTTTCTCATCTATCATT
>CP070712.1:852414-868010 GCA_020350365.1 Thermoplasmatales archaeon
ATCATTACAGTATGCTTCTCTTCCTGTTGGAGTATATGTATAATCAGTATTGCCGAGTGTATTGTTATTTGAGATTGTTAGAATCTCAGCAATTGGTGGTGCTGGATAACCACATTGTAATTCTTCTTTTAGATGATCATCATGGTTGAAAGTAATGTTTGTTTCTACAGTTTTATCAAGTGTAATATGAATTTCATCAATCGGTCCTTGTTCTGCATCTGGATTAGTGCTTTGTGCAAAAATAGTATATTCTCCATCTGATAGCTCACTTGTATCCCATTGAATGTCCCAATCTTCTTGGTCTAAAAATCCATCACCAGAAATTGATATCATTCTCTTGAACCAACTTGGATCTGCTGGTTGTTTTTCATAGTTGATGATCTTATCAATTACATCTTTTGCTTCCTTATTATTTCTAACTGCAAGTCTTCCAAAGGTAACATCAGGATATAGGTCAATTTCATCTCTTAGATCATCACCACTCCATTCAGCAAACACGCCATTTCCATTAGAATCCCAGTCTTCAAATTCTCCACCTTCCTTGTAAATATCTGCATAATAAAGATCAGATATGTAACCAGGTTCTCCACTAGTAAAGTTATAGCCAGGTCCTCCATCCCATTGGAAATTTGAGTATCTTACTGGAACATACCACCATTTTGCTCCATGATTGATATCATCCTTTGGTTTTGCATAAATTTTTGATTTTAAACCGCCAAAAAGAAGCACATGTGAAATTCCCCATGTTTCGATTGCATCTTTTATAAAATATTTAATTTTCTCAGGTTTGTCACAACCATACTGCTCATCATAAATCTCTTCTGTTGTTTTGACAATCGTTTCCATTCCAAATGAGTTTTTATGGTCAACTAATCTTTCAAGTTCTGATGAAAATTTAGATGGACTAATAATTACAAGATCATAAACACTTTCAGTTGGGAAAAAATCAATATTTGTGTTTTCATAGGTTATTTTTATATCAAATTTCTCAGCGGTACTTATTTTTCCAGTTGCAGGACTATATCTTATTGGGAAAATATTTATTGTAAGATGTGTAACATGTTCTCCTTTGCTGTTTAAACCACAACCAACATGATAGCTGTGCCAAGCATGTGGATATAATTCATCGCTGTTATAAACTGTATAATCCTTACCAGATTGAATTACAAAATCTTCTCTGGGCGTCAATGGCAATGGTGCAGGTGCAGGTTTGATTTCTTTTAAAATCTTAAGATCTTGAATATCATATGCCTTTGATTCAACCTTTATATCAGTTACACCAAATGGAAGCTCATATTTTTGAAGAATTCTAGGAATCATCGGTTGCCCTGGATTCATTAAATATAATTCTTCATTTCCGATACTTATCTCAAGGTAATTGTTTTTACCATCAACAAACTTGAGAGTTGATAAATCAACCTCAACAATATTGGTAATGTTTTCTGCGTTCAATTCTGTTTTTTCAACATATTTTGCAAGTGTACCAATTCCACTTACAATTAATATTACAACTACTAATATTGGTAACAATTTCCTCATAATTTGTAACCTCCCTTTTATTATCTATTATATTATATATAGTATATAAATCCTAACATTTCTTAGTATAAGTCTCGACTTGAATTGTTTTAATCGAAAAAAGGGAAATAAATGGAATTGTTTTTCTTTATAAGGTTTTTTATGTATGAATATTGAAATATAATTATAAAATTAGAAATCACCACCCAAAGTTACTATAATATTAACTAAAAACTTATATATAAATAACCCATATATATTATTTTAATGTGGGGTAATACATCAAGGGGGACAGATCAAGATATTTTCGAAAATAGATTAAAAAATCGTCGAAAAAAAATTTTAAAATTATTAGCTGTATCAATTACGATAATAATAATATTAGGAATATGTGGATCTGTTGTTTACAATGCAGGTTATATTCCTATGAAAAGATTTATGGAAGTAAAAGAACCTATTGGAGAGGCAAAAGAAATTGATATTAATGAACATTTAGATAAATATCCAGAGATTAAAAATCTTCCTTACTATGATAAGCTTAAATATAGGTTATATGGAACGAATCAATCATTAGAAGCTGTTGCAAATGACTATAAGGAAAAACTTGAAAATGAAGGCTACAAGATACTTATTGAAGGAGTAGCATATAAGGATGAAATACCATTTCAATACTATGGTTTTATAAAAGGAATAACTGGTGTTGGAATTATTGTTACATCTGATAAAAATGTTACAAAAGATTATGAAACTATGGTTTTATACACAACTGGAAATGCAGTTGATTATAGAAATATTTTAAAATGGTATAAAGAAAATGAAGATGTTATTGCAGATATTTATTCGTAGTTAAATTCATTATTTTAGTTTTTTTAAAAATTGCTGATATTAATTTCATTTTAGAAATTTTCAAACAAAACATTACTTTATTTTATTTTTTTGATTGTTTTGTCCAAAAAAATAAGTAATAACCATTATGATTAATCATTTTTTATATAATAAGGAGGTAAAATATGAAAAAACAAATTATACCAATATTAATTATAGGATTTTTAGTTTTAAGTGGATTTGAAGCTTTTGCTTTTCAAATAGATGATACAAAAGCTAATGAAATTACTTATTGTTTATCAAATAAAAATTATGCAGAACAAATTCCTTTAGATAATATAACATGGACTAAACATAATGTTCAAAATTATATCAATTGTGCAGGAATTTATTCATCTGACTTGGATAATGATGGTGATAAAGACATTATTGCTGCATCTGTCATGTTAGACGAAATTTCATGGTGGAGAAATGATGGAGGAAAACCAATTATGTGGACAAAATTTATTATTGGCAATAACTTCGATGGAGCTGCTTATTGTTATTCTATTGATCTGGATAAAGATGGAGATAATGATGTTCTTGGAGCGGCTTGGTATGGAAATGAAATTGCTTGGTGGAGAAATGATGGAGGATCACCGATTGTATGGACTAAGGAAGTAATCAGTAATTCATATTATAATGCTCATGAGGTATATGCCTTTGATTTGGATGGTGATGGAGATAATGATGTATTGGGGGCTTCAGCTGGTTTAAATGAGACAACATGGTGGAGAAACGATGGAGGGTCACCAATCCATTGGTATGAACAAAAAATTGGGGATTGTTTTGGAGCAAGATCGGTTTATGTAAGTGATATAGACAATGATCAAAATTATGATGTGTTAGGAGCAGATTTTTCAACAAATAAAATTCTCATGTGGCAGAATAATGGTGGAAATCCTATAGAATGGACAAAGTTTACAATTGATAGCAGTTTTGCAGGTGCCCATGACGTAAAAGCCTATGATGTAGACAAGGATGGGGACTCCGATGTTTTAGGAGCTGCATACATCAGTGATGATATTGCATGGTGGAGAAATGATGGAGGAAATCCAACTTTATGGACAAAACAAAAAATTGATGATAGTTTTAACGGAGCATTAAGAGTTGAAGTTGCAGATATTGATAATGATGGCGACTGTGATATATTGGGTACAGCTGACCTTATAAACAGTGTATCTTGGTGGAGAAATGATGGTGGAAGCCCAATTATTTGGACAGAAAATACGATTGATGCAGCGTGTTCAGGGGCTTGGCCAATGTATGTTGTTGACATTGATGAGGATGAAGATGTAGATGTAATAGTCGGTGGTACAACAGGTATATCATTATATGAAAACAACCTCTATCCTATAAGTGATTTAGAATGTGAGGGCTCGTTTAATTGGATTGATGTAAATATTGGAGATACAATTACTGATAGTTTTACAATTGGAAATGTTGGAACCAACGGTTCACTTCTTGACTGGGATATTATAAAAAAACCAATCTGGGGGGAGTGGTTATTTGATCCAAATGGTGGAGATGAGTTAGAACCTGGTATTATTTTAACAATATCTGTGACTGTTATAGCACCTGCTGAGAAGAACAAGGAGTTTACTGGAGAAATAAAGTTACAAAATAAAAATAATCCTGACGACTATTGTACTATCGATGTTTATCTCTCGACGCCAAGAACCAGAACAACATCAAACGCAATCCTGCTGAGCTTATTTGAGCACTTTCCAAATGCATTTCCTATGCTAAGACAAATACTTGGATTTCTATAATCCAAAATTCTTTTCCCTATTTTTATGTTAAAAATTAAATATTTGTATATTTTTTTAGTAAAGATTAAATAAAACTAAAACATACAATTTTGTAGTTATTCTAAGGGAGGAATGAATGAAACATGTATAAAAAATTAGTTGGAATTTTAATTTGTGGGCTGTTGATTGCTAATGTAGCAATACAAGCTACTGCAGAGGAAATAAATAATCAAGCAAATTCTCAACAAATTGTTAAATCAGGACCATATGAACATGGTGATATCTATAAGTTATACGATTTTCATGATTCTAAGATATCTAATCTAATATTTCCTAAAGAGTTTACTTTAGCTCCGGTTTTATTTAATAATGAAATTGTTGAGATTATCGAACAATTAGATGAAGATATGATTTATTCATATATTGAAAAACTTACATCATTTGGTCCACGAGTAACAACAACACAAGCTTGTATTGATGCTGGTAAATATCTCTATCAGGAGTTTCAGGATATGAATCTTTCTGTAAGATATCATAATTGGTCATATGCTCCTGATTATTTTGGAAGCAATATTGAAGCAACGCTCCCAGGAAATGATCCTGAAAGCGATATAATTTTTTTAATTTGTGCTCATTATGATAGTGCCTATGGATCTCCTGGGGCTGATGATGATGGATCAGGAGTTGCTACTGTGCTTTCATCTGCAAATATTTTGAGTAAATACTCATTTAATCATACTATTCGTTTTGTTTTATTCTCTGGTGAAGAGCAAGGTCTTCATGGTAGTTACTATTATGTTGAGCAAGCTTACAATAGAGGTGATCATATTGTTGGTACATTCAATGTTGATTCAGTATCATATGCTATTAATGATATTAATGGAAGCAAGGTAAAGATACTTGGAAATGAGGAATCAGAGTGGTTAGCTAATTACAGTGAAGACATTTCACAGATTTATTATGATTATATAAATCTTGAAATTATCAAGATTATATCTCCTTATGGTATGAGTGATCATACTCGATTCTGGCAATTTGGATATGATGCTATCCAATCTTTTGAAAGTGAGGATAATCCATATATGCATACACCTGAAGATGTTATTGAAAATTGTAATATGACTTATGCAAAATGTATTAGTAGACTTGTACTTGCAACAATTGTGGACCTTGCACAATCATTTTATGGAGAACAACCTATTGAAATCCCAGTTTGGGAGATTGGTGATAAATGGACTTATCGTTTTGATATATATGCTGACTTTGGTGTCTACTGGAAGGATGTTGCGTATGGTACATCAAACAAAATGGTATATAAAGTTGTAGATGACAGTGGATCTGATTATAAACTAAATTTTAAAGGAAAATTCTCAGGATGGATTGAAGCATCGATTGCAACAATTAGGATTTCACGATTGACAGGTGTTAAAGGTGAATTAGTGGTACAGAAATCAAATCTTGCTATTAAAGATTGGAACATTAAAATAAATGGTGTTTCATTTTTAATGATAGGTAAAATTCCTGTACCTCTTCCAATCCCACTTCAATTAGGTATAGATGTACAATTATCGCCAGGATATCAAATATTGCCTTTTCCATTATTTGATGGAAAACATGGAATATTACCAGATTCAACACTTAATCATTCAGGTTATATAAAATTACTTTTTGGAATTTTATTTGATTATGAAAACGAATGGATGATTGAATCTCATGACCATCCATTCCGATGTGAAAAAGAGAAAATAACAGTTGATGGTGGAACTTTTGATTCTTATAAGATTACTTCAGGATATATTAATCATAAGATTCAAAATTATTATGCAGCTGAAGTAGGTAATATTATAAAGCAAGAAATTTGGATAGGTAAAGAAGGATTTCCTGATCAACCTTATTTGGAAATAAAACAAGAACTTATATCAACAACATACGAAGGATAATACCAATCCATCTCTCTTCTTTTTTTATTTTTTACAAAAGTTGTGATAAAAAACGTTTTAAGAAATATTTATATTTAGATTTTACATTTAAATATTATAGTTTTTATGAAATAAGGGAGGAAATATCAGATGAAAAAGAAAATAGTAGGTCTTTTAATTTGTACGGTTTTGATTGTAACTGCCTTTCCAATTATAGATGCAAAAGATGAGAATAAAACATTTGAAAATCAAATATCATTAGAAGAAATAGGTGGTTGTGCAGGGGCAATAGCAACAGGTTCAGTTGTCAAAGATGGAAGAAGTATATTCTGGAAAAACAGACATATGTCTGGAGAAGATAACAAACCATTTTTTTATCAAGGTGCCTCTTATAAGTATTATGGAATTGGGCAAGCAACCGGTAACTGTCTCATGGGAATAAATGAAAAGGGATTAGCTGTTGGAAATTTTGCAGTTGATGGCCCAATAGAAAATTGGGAATATATCTCAGATGGACTATATGGACCTACTTCTGATATTATGAATTTTCTACTTGGTAATTATGATAATGTTTATGATGCTGCAATGTGTGCAGCTTATCATATGGGTGGTATTTCTCAGCTTGGTATAATTAGTTCTGAAACAGGAGTTGGAGCGGTTGTAGCTGTTAGTAATTATGATGGTACATGCCGGACAAATATTACTTGGATCAATAATACTTATGCTGCTCTTGCAAATGCTTTTTATTGTGATGGAGACCATGATGTTGATGGTAATGATATAACGATTGACAATATGCTAAATGATATCACAACTAATGGTGGTATAAATGGCGACTTCAAGATTGACTGGGAGGAAATGTGTCAAAGAGGTGGTAAGAACGTTAGTGGTAAGGAGGAAGGATCAGGTTATTTTAATTGTTCTTACGAAATTACAAAATCTAACTGTGTATCTGGTTTTGTTGCTGTATCTGGTGAACCTGATTACGATGGAGCAGCAAACATTGGATGGCTTGCTATGGGACGGCAACCATTAGTTGGAATATGGTTACCATTAGCCGCATCTTGTTTAACCACAAACGAAGACATCCCATCTGAATATAGAGACGATGGTGGTATTGAAGATTACGTTGATCGGAAAGTTTTTTATGGAACAAATGGAGAAGGGCAAGGATGTAGCATTTACTCTTGTGAAAGAGTAAGGGAAATCCTGGAAGTTACAAATAGTAACGAGTCATTTATGTTTAATGAATATGATGATTTAATAGCAGATATTCCTCCCGATGCAACTCCTTCCCAGGTCAAATCCATAATAAAATCGTTTGTTGACGATATGACACCTTCTGTTCTTTCTGCATATGAGTCATATAATCATCCTCCTGATGAACCTTTTAACCCCAGTCCAGAGGATGAGGAAATGGAGGTTTTTATCAATACTTGTCTCAACTGGTCATCTGAAGATCCTGATGGTGATTTAGTTTTCTATGATGTATATTTTGGAGAATATGATCTTTATAATGATCCGCCTATTGTTTCAAATAATCAAAGTAGCTCTTTATATTGTCCTGATGATGTTCTAGATTTTGACACAGATTATGCTTGGAAGATTGTCTCATGGGATGAATATGGATCAAATTCTTCAGGTGATATTTGGACTTTTACTACCGAGGAAAATCTTCCTCCAAGTGAACCTAGTAATCCAGATCCAGCTAATGGTGCAACAGATGTAACTATTTATAAGATTCTTAGTTGGACTGGTGGAGATCCTAATCCTGGTGATGAGGTATTATATGATGTGTATTTTGGAACAAGTAGTCCTCCTCCGCTTGTCGCTGAGGATTTAACTAAAGCAGAATATAATCCAGGGACTATGGAATTAGGAATAACATATTTCTGGCAGATTGTTTCTGAGGATAGTCAAGGTTTAACAACAAATGGACCTATTTGGAGTTTTACAACTGAAGAAGAACCTAATGAGTCACCAACCGCTCCAGAGATTGATGGACCATTAAAAGGATCAGCAGGAACAGAGTTATGCTGGACATTTCAATCTAATGATCCTGAGGGAAACGATGTAAAATATAACATTAGTTGGGGTGATGGAAACTATGAGGAAACTGTTTATTATCCAGTTAATACACCGGTTGAAGTATGTCATACTTACGATGAAGATGGAACATATACTATAACAGCAATCGCTGAGGATATTAAAGGAGCCAAGAGTGATAAAAGCACTTTTGAAGTAACAATTCCAAGATATAGGACGTATTATAATTCATTATTTTTTATGTTGCTTGAACGGTTTCCATATTTAATTTCAAAACTTGGAAATCTATTTAGATTATTGTTTTGAGGGGGGAAAAACTCTATGGCAAATAGTGAGATTAGGAAAGGACTAGTTTTAGGATTATTTTTAATGTTTATAGGAGCAGGAATCATTCCATCATCTGTTAGTATACGACAAGAAATAACTCAAATTCAGAAAATTGGTACTCATGGTTTTATTCAGGATTTAATTGATAATGCCTCTGATGGAGATACAATATACATCCCAAGTGGAATATACTATGAGAATATATTTATTGATAAGTCAATAAATCTTATTGGTGAAGATAAAAATACTACGATAATTGATGCCAATCATACTGGAAATGTCATAAATGTTTATGCTGATTGGGTAAACATAAGTAGAATAACAATCCAAAACAGTGGAATTGAACTACACAATGTAGGGATTGAAATACAATCGAATCACTGCAACATATCAAATAGCAATATCGTAAAAAATCTAAGAGGTATAATAAGTGAGGGTGATTGCAACACATTCACTTATAACAATATCTCAAATAACAATGGATATCCACATGGAGTAGGTTTAGCGATTACAGGGGCTTATAACCTTGTTTTTAAAAATATCATTTCTAATAACAGTGCAAATTCGCATTGTTGTGGTATGGGAGTTGGAGGTGAAAACAACTCAATCATAGCAAATACTATCACATATAACAAGAATCAAGGCATTATCTTCGATGGGTCCAACATTACAATTACTGAAAACAATATATCGAAGAACGGATATGGTGGTGGTATATACCTTTCTCATTATTCTAATTTAAATAGAGAGAATACTATTTCAGGAAATAATATCAAATCAAATAATGGGACTGGTATTTACATATGTTGGTCTAAGTCCGATTACTATAACATCTCAGGAAATAATATTTCAAAAAACGAGAATGGCTTAATTTTTGAATTTGGAGAACACAACATCATTACAGGAAACAATATTTACTTTAACCAACGAGATGGTATGGTCATAGATGCTTGTAGCAAAAGTACTATTGCTGACAACAAAATTACTTCAAATAATGATCGGGGTTTATACCTCTATCACTCCCATAGCAATAACATCACTGATAATAAAGTCATCTCTAACAATTATCATGGGGTAGATCTCGATGGTTCAAATGACAACAATATAATTGGCAACATTTTTTCAAATAATGTACGTGGTTTTTGGTTCAATGGTAATAACAACACCTTATTAAATAATACATTTTCTAATGAGGGTCTTAATCTCTATTATAATTCTTATAATAACAATGCAGAAAATAATTTAGTAAACGATAAACCTCTTATATATTTAGAAGATAAATCTGATATTATAATAGATGATGATGCTGGACAGGTAATACTAATTAATTGCGATAATATCACAGTTCAAAATCAAGAAATATCTAATACTATTTTTGCTATCTCATTATTAGAAAGTAATAACTGTAATGTATTCAATAATAAAATTAATAAAAATTACTTGGTCGAGAGCATACGTCTCTATGAATCTACTAACAATACGATTGGTCACAATACCATCTCGGAAAATGATGTTATTGGTATAAAACTACTATTATCAAATAGCAATTCTATAGTGTGTAATAAAATAATATCAAACAACCAGTCTGGAATAGAAATTTCCTATTCCAATAACAACAACATTACAGGCAATGATATCTTTGCTAACAACAAGAATGGGATATTTCTTGAACATTCCCTTTATAATATAATTATTAATAATATTATCTCGGAGCATGAGCGAAATCCTAGTATTAGGCTCTATAAATGCAAAAATATCAATATCATAAGTAATAACATCTTGAACAATAATTTTGGTATAAGCCTTGATGACTGTGAACACAGCTTTATTGAATATAACAACATTACTAACAACGAAGAATATGGCATTGAGGTCTACGAAGATTGTGACTATAATGACATCATAGGCAACAACATTAATTACAATGGTTATGGAATAAAACTTGGAGGATTAACTGAGAAAAATATTATTTGTCATAATAATTTTATAAATAACACTCAGAATGCTGTTGATGGAGGTGACAATATGTGGGATGGTGGAAAATTTGGTAATTACTGGTCTGATTATGAAGAAAAGTACCCAGATGCTAAGAAATTGCCATTCAAGGGCATATGGGATACACCTTATGAAATTGAAGGTGGAGATAATTCTGATGATTGCCCATTAATTAAGCAATGGCCCAAGTCAAGAAGCATAACAATATCAAAAACCAGAACTATAACACAGCTTCATCCAATATTACAGTGGCTTATTGGGCTTTTCCCAATGCTGGAGAGACTACTATCTCTTTTGTTGTTGTAACATTTAAATATATAACTTCAGATTATAATATTGAAATTTTATAGGCGCGAGGGAGGAAAAACCAGATGAAAAAGAAAATAGTAGGAATTTTAGTTTGTACGCTTTTGATTGCACCATTAATTCTTCCAGTATCTGGAAAGATTACTATATTAACAAATATCTATTGTAACGAATTTTATTCTGAAAATTTATTAAAAGCATATGGTAACTTTCCAATAAATAATGAGTTAGATGAGTATATTATAAATAAAATGTCTAAAAACCATATACCTGGGCTGTCAGCAACTATTGTAAAAAATGATAGTATTTTCTGGACTCAGTCGTATGGTTACGCAAATTTAACTTCAGGTCAATTGGTAAAAGATACAACCTTGTTTCGACTTGCTTCCGTTTCAAAAACAGTTGTTGCAACAGCAATAATGCAACTTTATGAACAAGAGTATTTTGATTTGCATGATCCAGTCAATAAATATCTTCCATTTCAAGTTATACATCCTGATTATCCTTCAACAAATATAACATTTCATATGTTAATGACCCATACGTCTGCAATACGAGATAATTGGAATGTAATTCCTAGAATTGATGGGGATCCAAAAATACCATTAGGAGAATTTCTAGAAGAATATTTAACTCCAGAGGGACAGTTTTATTCTCCAACCTTGAATTTTGCTCCAACTGAACCAGGTACAATCTGGGAATATAGTAATATTGGTGCAGCATTGATTGGCTATTTAGTGGAGGAAATTTCAAATATGAATTTTTCTGATTATTGTAAAAATAATATTTTTCAACCATTAGATATGGATGAAACCGCCTGGTTTTTAGCAGACTTAAATATAAGCAATATTGCTGTTCCTTATAGATGGGTTGGAGATGACTATGCAGCTTATCCCCATCATTGTACCAATGCATATCCAGCTGGAAATCTACGTACAAGTGTCACCCAACTCAGAAATTTTCTTATTATGATGATAAAAAATGGTACATATAATTCAATAAAAATTTTAGAAGAAAGTACAGTTGATCTAATACTTTCTTATCAGGTATCATGTAATCCTTTCCAAGGACTCATATGGAGAAAAATGATTCTATATGGAAAAAGAACACTTTGGGGGCATGAAGGAAGTTATTATGGATGCAGAACTAATATGCAATTTGAACCTAAAACAAATACTGGAGTTATTGTACTTACAAATGGACAATATGACTATATTGAGCTCAGAGAGATTTTAAGTACATTGTTTGATTTTGCCGATAACAAACCACCAAATGAACCTGGTATTGAAGGTCCAACTAGTGGAAAACAAAGAGAAAGCTATGATTATATTTTTTATACTTCTGATCCTGAGGAGCATAACGTAAGCTATTATGTTGATTGGGATGATGGTTCATCAACAGATTGGACTGAATTTGTAACATCTGGAACTGTAATAACCTTAACCCATAAATGGTCTAAACAAGGAGTTTATATTGTCAAAGTTAAAGCTAAGGATTCTTACGATGCTGAGAGTAATTGGACTGAGTTAGAAGTAATTATACCTAAAACAGGAGCATCATCTCATCTATGGTATGAATGGCTGTTAGAACGTTTCCCATTGCTGGAAAGACTGCTGACTCTAATAATATCGATCTAAAAAATCTTAAATGTTTTATTGTGCAAAAACCTTATTAATTGTGCAAAGCCCGGTTAAAAACAACGATACATCTCTTTAAGGAATTATCGATACTTCCGCAATCCTTCCCTCTAATTTTTATAAGAAAGGTAATATAAAGATACAAAACCATACCCCTATCTAAGGAAAAAGTTTGTGGAGAATTATTTTATCCTATAAAAGCCTCAAGTTAATTTTTTTCCACAAGCCAATCCTTGCCTACTCTTTATTTTTACTTATACAGTAGAATTCTATTTATCGGTATCTTCAAAGTCCATACAAAATGTTTTGTCGGTGTATACATTATATGCAAATAATTCCAATAATATTTTTAGCGAAAAGGAAATTGTAAACATTTTGTTATTTGACAATGTAATTAAAAAAAGCTTAAATTTAGAGTAATAAGGAGAAATAGATTATTTTTTCCTGGTAAATTCCAAACTATTTTTCCCCTCGGTGTAAATCTATATTTTCGGATTGGAAAACGAAATCCGATTGAGAAAAATGACTGTGTTTTCCTATTATAAAATTGTAATATCCACGTAATTGATCCTAAAAGTATCTACAAGTTTTAGTTATTAGCAAGTTCAAATCTCGTCTTGCCTGATAGATGTAAGAATAATTGAATATACTAATTATCAAATGGAATAATAATCTGGTATTGTATTCTCTGGTTAGTCACTCTTTTTACATTTTAAATTTTTGTTTTTTCAAGGAAATAATCTATCCAAGCATCTCTAACAGAGGGTATCGTTTCATTTTCAATCAGCCTTAATATATTCTCATGTTCTTTTGTTCTGACCCTTTTTTTCAGGGCCAAATAAGTAATAATAGTGTCCTTTTTTCTGATTGGAGGAGAATTAGGAAAAAATAATTTTTTTAACCAAAATTTCTGTTTTTTCTTTATATCATTTTTCATTAAAATACTCCTCTCTTTGGATTGTTCAATTTAACTGATAAATCGTCAACAAATATACTAACTGACTTTTTATTAGATTGTTTATAAATTATTTTTCTTTTCTTTTTTGAATTCATTATTTTTTTGAGTTTCGTAGTAATATCATCCAAGATATATTACCTCCTGATTTTTTTAATCTGGATTTATTTTAGATTAAGAATAGAAGAAAGAATGATAGTGATTAGTTCATTTTCCTCTCTCCGGTGGTTTACTGTAGGTTATCCCATGTTTTCTAAGTCTTTATGAGGCTTAATGCAATTGATGAGACATTTGAATCTTTACATTCTTGATTGATAACGCTTTCCGTGCCAGTTGCGATGTCTTTACTTTCGCGTTTTTTATAAGCTTATTTCGCACGATTTCTGTGGCATCCACTGCGGTACTAATTGATATGCCCCTAGCTTTTAAAATGAAACCATCTGTCTTTTTTTCTTCTATTTTTCTTTTTTTCAGTTGTTTTTTCTGTTAATTTTTTTTTGTGTTTTATCAAAATTTTAACTTATATATGATTCACGACCACAAATTTAAGCAGATTTAAGCTTCTTTATATTTATCGCTCGTTGTCCACGATCTGAGTCTTCGATCTCGTATTCAACCTGATCTCCTTCATAGAGACCTGCTTCTGCTGGTATAGCTGACCTATGAACAAAGACATCCTTTCCGTCTTCGTTTGAAATGAAGCCAAATCCTTTCATTTCATTGTACCATTTTACGGTTCCTTTCATATGTTTTTCACCTCCTCAGAATATACTTTCTGGGATGGGTAAAAGAGTAAAAAATAAAAAATCTCAAAAGTTCGAAAAAACGAAATTATGAAATGAATATCTTTATTCTTTCTGTTTCATATAACAACTTCATAGCATAAATAATTATTTATTGTAATTATTGAAATGAAATCAGTTTAATTATTATTTTGTTTGAAAATTAGAATACATCAATTATTTCTGGAAGAAATTTTTTTCTACTGAGTGTTATAGATTGAGTTCTTCTATATCTATATACAACATCGGATTTTTCATTTTGTATCTCCCAAGGTTTTATTATTAGTAAATCTCCTGAACGTACTCTTATTCTTCTCATTTTTCCAGGTATCCGAGCCATCCTTGATTTTCCATCTGCACAGATTGCATTTATCCTTGAACCACCCATTAGTTGATCTGCTATAGCAAACATTTCGTTTTTATTCTTTTTAGGTAATGGTAATCTTATATTTTCTTCTTCAGTTTCATTTGTTTTTTTCATATTTTCACAATCCCATTAAAAGTAATCACAATATTATTCCTAAAAAAACCAAAAAGATATCTCTAGAAATAAGTGGGAAAAATCCCTCTATTAATCTTTATATTTTTTAGATTTCCTTTTTGTAATATGTTTTGGAATCCGTTCTATTTTTTGTTTATTTTTATATCTTTTAAATATTTTCATATATTCCTCATAAAAATTATCAATAGTAGATAATTAATCTTGTAATTTTCTTTTTTCTATTAATCTTCTTTCTTCAATTAATCTCTCATGATATAAGTTTCTCATTTCCTTATTTTTTTTATTTTGTTCTTGAAGTGCTGTTCTTCTTTTTTCATTTCGCCTTTGAATCTCTAATTTTAACTTTTTTCTTTCTTTTCTCCTTTCTTCCTTTACTTTTTGTGTTTTGAAAAGACCCATAATTTACCCTCCAACAACAGATAAAATAAAATTCTTCATCATTCTTTATCCTTTTTTCCTTTATCTAAATATCTCCATTTATAACCAGGGTATCTCATTCTTCTAAAACCTTTTAAAAATTCATCAAAATCTCTTTGATTACGGAATCGTATTTTCCGCACTACAATACCAGTTTTTTCAGTAAAAAGTTCTATCGTTTTATAACAATTACTCATTTTTTATCCTCAAAAAAATGAAAAATTTAGATTGATTTATTTAAAAATCTAAAGTATATTTCCATTTTTTCACTTATATTATTTTCTAATTAGATCTATTTCAATTGAAGATACATTTGAGTTTCTACCTTCTTCATTAGTTAAACTTTCGGTATTAATTTTTATATTCTTTACTTTAACATCTTTCATAAATCGATTTTTTACGATTTCTGCTGTATCCACTGCGGTACTTATTGATTTGCCTCTTGCTTTTAAGATGACTCCTTTAGAGCCATTTTCATTAAACTGCGTTATTACCGCAAGTACGTAGCTCATTGGAGGTTTACGTCCAATAAAGATTACATTTTCATCTATTTTTTTTTCTTCAATTGTTATTTTTT
>CP070712.1:868110-883602 GCA_020350365.1 Thermoplasmatales archaeon
AAAGATACTATTCTTCAAGCTGCATTGAATGCCGGCATTTATATCCCAACTCTATGCTATCATCCTGATATTACAAGTTATGGAGCATGTGGTGTATGTTCTGTTGAAATAGAAGGACTAAATGAGCAAAAACTTGCTTGCGTAACAACAGTTGAACAAGGTATGAAAATTACTACTGATTCTCCCGAACTTAAAAAAATCCGTCAGGAAAAACTAGCAATAATTCTAAAAGATCATCCACATGCATGTCTTGTATGTGCTGAAAAAGAGGGATGTGCAAGAGAGCCTTGTTCCTTAAATGTACCCATTTCTGAGAGATGCTGTGAAAAGCTTGGTGACTGTGAACTTGAAAGAGTAGCTGATTATATCGGTATTTCTGAAAATACCCCTCGTTATAAAAATAAAAATTTATCAAAATTAAATGAAAATCCATTTATTATTCGTGATTACAATCTGTGTATAGGCTGTGGTAGATGTATTAGAGCTTGTTCGAATATACGGGGTATCGAAGCACTTGGAACACTTCCAGATCCTCCAAAACTGATAGATCCTTCAATTTTTCCTGAAAAATTAATTGATACTGACTGTCAGTTCTGCGGTCTATGTGTGGAGTTTTGTCCAACTGGGGCACTTATCAGTTGCATAGATAGAAAAGACAATAAGACTAATTGTCAATATAATTGTCCTGCAAATATTGACATTCCAAGGTTTTTAAGACAAATATCAAATAGA
Organism: Thermoplasmatales archaeon; assembly: GCA_020350365.1. Lineage (GTDB taxonomy): Archaea > Thermoplasmatota > E2 > DHVEG-1 > DHVEG-1 > SG8-52-3. The sequence continues at coordinate 868,843 of CP070712.1, forward strand.
GATTTTACTGAAGCATTAACTACAATTTATGAGAATGTTCCTTTACCAGGTACTCTTGGATATGTGTGTTACTCGCCTTGTGAACCAAAATGTCTACGTTCTGATTTAGATGATGCAGTTTCAATAAGAATTTTAAAACGTTTTACATTTGAAAAGACAAATAATTTTTACATTAAAAAAACTGATAAAAATACAGGTAAAAATATTGCTGTAATAGGATCTGGCCCTGCAGGGCTGAGCTGTGCTTTTTACCTATCAAATTGGGGTAATAATGTAACGATTTTTGAAGCAAAGGATAAGAGTGGTGGTATGCTTAGATATGGGATACCAACTTTCAGACTTCCAAGATATGTTTTTGAAAAAGAAATTGATATTATTAAAAAGATTGGAGTTGATATAAAATTAAACTCTCGTGTCTCTTCAGTTAATGAACTTATCAGTAAAGGTTTTGATGCAGTATTTGTTGGAATCGGGGCTCAGAAAGGTTTACAAATGGGCATTGGTGGAGAGGATGATTCAAGAGTAATTGATGCCTTAGAATTTTTAAGTGAAGTTTATGGCAATCTAAATTCTGATAATGAAATTCAAACAGGCAATATAAAGATAGGGCAAAATGTGGCAGTCATTGGTGGTGGTAATACTGCTATTGATGCTGCAAGAACAGCTGTGCGACTCGGATCGAAAGTAGCACTTTTTTATAGAAGAAGTGAACGTGAGATGCCAGCATATACTGAAGAAATTGAAGAGGCAAAGAAAGAGGGAGTTAAGTTTAGATATCTATGCACCCCAATATCGATTCATCCAAGTAAAGATACATTAAAGGTAGAATTTATTAAAATGAAACTTGGCCAAAATGATGAAAGTAATAGACCAACACCTGTTCCTATAAAAGATAGTAATTTTTTCCTTGAATTTGATAATATTATCATAGCAATTGGTCAAAAAGTTGATCCAATTGAAGGAATCAATATAGATTCTAAAAGTTGGAAAAAGCCCAATACTTTTACTCAGAAAATCAATGATAAAATTTATGTTGGCGGTGATGTTTTAGGACCGTCATCAGTTGTTGAGTCAATTTCCATGGGAAGGGAGGCTGCAGTAAATATTCATCTAGATCTTGGAGGCTCTGAAAGTGACACAATTAGTAATTTTGAAAAACCTTCTGCACGAGTTTCAAATAAAGAGGATTTTCTAAAAAAGAGAATTAACATACCAATGTTAAAAATTGGTGACCGGGCTTCTAATTTTTCTAAAGTGGAACTATCAATTAATGATAATGAGGCAGTTTCTGAGGCTTGTAGATGTTTTCAATGTGATTTATGTTTGTATCTTTCTAAGATTCCACACCCGCCAATTGATATGCTTATTTTCAATTCAGAAAATGTTGAGAATGTTCCTAGAAGTGCAGGAGTTTATACTCTTTTTAATGATGATAAGAAAATAATTGAGATCAAGGGAACTGATAATATGCATAAAATGCTAAAAGATAAACTAAATTCTAATAAGGTCGTCCAATTCTTTAAATTTGAAGAAGATCCAATGTATTCAAAACGTGAAAGTGAACTTCTTCAACAATACATAAAGCAACATGGTGAAATGCCAAGTGGAGGTGATGAACTCGATGACCTCTTCTAAACCAAAGGTTGAGGTTTTAATTGTTGGACCATTATTTTCCAATTGCTATATAGTTTGGGATGAATTATCAAAGGAAGGTGTAGTAATTGACCCTGGTGATGATGCTATTTCTATTTTAAAAACTGTTGAAAAATTTGATATCAACATTAAATATATACTTGCTACACATGGTCATTTTGACCATGTAGGAGCTGTAGCTCCATTGAGAAGGGAACTTTCTGCTGAATTTCTTGCTCATAAAGGTGATTTCTTTTTTATTGAAGATGGAGAAAACGCAGCTAGACGTTGGGGGATAAATATTGAACAACCTCCAAAACCTGATCGATTCATTGATGATGGTGAAAAAATAAAAGTTGGTAATTTTCATTTAGAAGTTATTCATACTCCAGGTCATTCTCCAGGTGGTTTAAGCTTTTTATATGATAGGATGCTATTTGGAGGAGATACTCTTTTCCAAGGTAGTATTGGTAGAACAGATTTTCGAAAAGGCTCATTTGAGGAAATATCTGAGTCTATTAAAACACGTCTTTATATCCTGCCTGATGACACTATTGTTTATACAGGACATGGACCAATAACTACAATTGGGGAAGAAAAGAAGTTTAATGCATATGTGAGAGCATAAATTATGGATGAATTGATTTCCAAATTAAAAAAACTAGTTTCAGTATCTGATAAGATCGTGGCATTCACGGGTGCAGGTTTTTCAGCTGACAGTGGTATTTCAACATTCAGAGGTGCGGGTGGACTTTGGTCAAAATATGATCCCTCGATTTATGCAGATATCAATTATTTTATTCAAGATCCTTCCTATTATTGGAATTTCTTTAAGGATGAGAGATATCCAACAATTAAGAAAGCCCAACCAAATGATGGTCATTATGCATTGGTTGAATTAGAAAAACGAGGAAAGATTTACCGAATAATTACCCAAAATATTGATGGTTTACATCAATTAGCAGGTTCATCAGATGTTATAGAACTTCATGGTAATACAAGAAAGATATTTTGTATGAGTTGCAATAAAAATTATTCTATGAATGAGACATATAACATTTTAAAAAGGGAGCTACCTCCAAGATGTTCTTGTGGTGGTATTTTGAAACCAGGTACAGTTCTTTTTGGTGAGCCTTTACCTCAAGCTGCCCTTGATATGGCAAATATTACAGCTAAAAACTGTGATATGTTCCTGGTGCTTGGAAGTTCTCTTGTTGTATACCCCGCAGCATCATTACCTGCAATTGCAAAGAAGAATGATGCGGTTTTGGTAATTGTAAATATCGATCCTACTCCCCTTGATAATATTGCAGATATTGTTATAAACGAAAATGTATCAAAGGTTTTATCAAAGCTAATTTCACATTAATAATTTAAAATTTTTATAAATACAGAAAAAATTTTATTAAACCATAGGTCTATATTAATATAAAAAAGGAGACTCAAATTATGGAAAAAAGAATTTTAGGTATTTTGGTTTGTATAATATTAATATCAAGTCCAGTTCTAACAAGTGCAGGAATTATTGGTAATAAAATTACAGAATATGATGAAAATGATATCACCTTAAAAAAGGAGATAGAATATCAATCTGATAAACTATTAAGATATAAAACAGATCTTGATTGGGATTATTCTAGTAATCCACCACACATGTATTCAATTCCCTCTGGTAACATAGGTATTGGTACAATAAATCCTTCAGCTAAACTAGATATTGAGGTAACTAACGGTGGTGCTGTAAAAATTGGTTCTAGCTCAAGTATTGCAAGTGGAGATTTTGCTGTTGCAATAGGTTATGGTGTAAAAGCAGTTAGCAACTACTCAATTGCGATGGGAAAATATACAAACGCCAGTGGATTGACTTCAACAGCAATGGGATGGGGTACTACTGCAAGTGGAAGCTGTTCAACTTCAATGGGAGAAGGAACTACTGCTGCCGGAAGCTTTTCAACTGCAATGGGAAGAAGTATCAAAGTTAACGGTGATTATTCTATAGGAATTGGTTTAAGTTCTAAATTATATACTATTAATCTTGACAATATAATGGCAATAATGGGTGGAAAAGTCGGTATTGGGACAACAGATCCTAATTATACATTAGATGTTTCAAGTAGCGATGATATTGTTGCTCAATTTTCTGGGCGAGTAAAAGGAGCAAATGCAATAAATGATGATGAGTTTGTCACTATGGGGCAGGTAAAAAGTAGTATAACTTCATATTTTACACCATATGGAACTAGTGATCCTTATGGAATTGAGGGAGATATTGCCTGGGATATTAATTATTTCTATGTTAAAACAAGTGAAGGTTGGAAGAGAGCAAGATTGGAAACTTGGGAAACTACACCAATTGTTTTAAACAATAATTCCTAATTTCCACTCTTCCTTGTATTTTTACATTAAAATTTAATTTATTTTTAGTTAGATATTAAAAATGTTTATATATTATTAATGCCATTGATATTATTGCCTATCAATGCAGGATAGGTGCGGGAGGTATAGATTGCTTAAGAGGAAGAAAAAAATATTTATTCCAATTCTTGTAGTAATGCTGTTTCTTGGTTTAGCATTAACACCTGGAATAAGTGCAAAAGCTGCACCTGTAAAAGAGCATCAAATAACTATTAGGATGCAAGATATATATGGAGAAGGAGATTACGAATTTAGGAAACTGGTAACAGATTCACAATTAGAATTAGTAAATGATACTGTAAACGAATTTATAATGCTTACAAATGATGCATTGGATGAAACCAGTCCTGATGGTTCAAATATTTCTGAATCAGAGTGGGAAAAAATTGAAACCAAAGTATTTAATATGGTAGACATTTTGGGATTAATTATAGGAGAGGATTTCCCAGTTGAGGACACAAAATATTTTGTCAGCTCAGTACTTAGCACACTTATTAAATTCCGATATAATCTTAGACAACCATTAATCAGTATAGGTATTGGCATAACATGGATACCCTTTTATGATTATGAAACAATGTTAGGAAGACTAATTAAACCTGTATTTATACATCACGTTCTTGGCTTTTCTGCAACATTTAAACTAAACCCATTCAAGCTCGGATTTCCAAGTTTTTCGTATGGTCTTCATAGGATACGAACATTCTTCTTTAACGGTTTACTTATTGATTTCTCAAACCTTGGCTATGACAGGATTCTTGGACCACAGATTTTAATCGGATACGGATTCTTCACAGGATTTGCATAAATATAAATTAAAACATTATTTCTTCAAAATATTTAGTTTTATATTTATTGTGCATCATACACACATATTTTTCTTTTATTTATTATGCCAGTTTTATCCTACTGGTATGACAAACATTGGATCAAATTTTTCTCTTTCTAATTTTAGTATTGCACAAACAGCGTCCTTATCTTTTATTGTTACAATGTTGCCCGTAAGTCCTCTAGAAGTTGCCTGTAAAAGTACGTTATGAGCTGCTGCACCCGCTTCATAATACCAGATCCACCTTACACTTTCATTAGATAAGTCATCCCATTCTATTGTTTTTTCTATACTTAGAACTGGAATTATACATATCGGAGCATCTCCAACAAAGGATTCTGTAGCTTCTGCAATCTCAGATCGTTTATCTCCAAATGCAGTCCTTAATATAAACGAGACAATCGGTAAACCAATAAAATCAATGTTAAATAAACCGTAAAAATACCTGGAAATACCATATTTAGTAACAGTATAGATGCGGAAGGGATAATAACCATGTGCACTAGGAAGAGTATGATGCCTCTTTACTACATTTGATTTGCTTTTATCTATATAATAAGAATAACCATATGATGCCCAAATCAAATGACTTAGGTCATCTCTTGAGATAGAATCATTCTCCCAAGATGATATCTCTATTCTTTCTTCAAGAGCGGTTGTAAAAGCCATATCTGAAAATTTTATACGAGGAAGAAGAGAGATATATATTGGTCTATAAACAAAATTATAATCAATTACAGGATGACCAAGCGGCATAACACCCATTCCCTTTTCATTATCAGGTAAACCAACCGGTTCAATAGCAGGTTCTAACTCTGCAGTGATAACAGTCCCTAAACCAATTGAATTTGCTGCAAAATAAATATTTTGACCAACTGCTCCACATTCAGCACTTGCATAATTTGCTGAAGCAATATCAGTATTCCAACATAGACCTAATTGAACTGGTGCATGATATTGCCATCCAACAATGTCTCTATAATCACCTTCTTTATAAAATACCAATGAATGATTTTCTGGATTATATTTATAGACATCTTCCAAAAGTACGTATATTACAACAGAATGTGAGCCATTAATCTTTGCTACCGTATATCTTCCATCGTCCCTTTTACCATAAGCAGACCAAAGAATGGTTGATAGTTCTTCATCAGTAACCGGATCCTCGGTAAAATTCCTCATAGACATTCTACGCATTATTGATTCTTCTAGAGGTATATCAATGAATTGAGGAGGTGGTAGTACAAATTCTTGACCAATTAAAATTGGATAATTATCTTTATTATTTTTAGACGAATATTTTACACCTAAAACTGGTAAAATCGAACTACTAAAAAATATGAAAATTAAAAATAGAACTGCAGCTTTTTTTAGAAAATGTTTTTCCCTCATTTTTCAACCCTCAATAAAATTAATAAAATCTAATTTTTTAAATTTTACTGTTATAAAATAAATATGATAATATTTTGGATATTTTAATATCTAAAATATGTTAAATAAATATTTTAGAAAAGAAAGTCTTTCAAGCAGTCTCATAAAAAAAGAATCAAATCCCCTATCTCTTGGAATTGTAACTTGAATTGTTACCCAAGAACTTTCTAGTTCATAAATATCTCTTACCTTTACTCTAACATAATAAGTTCCTTTTTCTTCCCAGGAATGATTGAGAGTTAGTTCTTCACCTGATAAAAATGGTCCGATCCATTCTTCACAATTGCCATCTCCCCATTCAATATAATATTCAAGATTGTCATTATCTGGATCTGTTGCAGAAAATTTGTAATCATAATCTATATCAGGAACACCCTTTATCGGACCATCTATAGATGGTTTATTGGGTCCCTCATTAAATCTTTCAAGTTGAATTTCTAAAATTTCAGCACTTGTTTCGGTTATTGTTATTTGCTGGCTTTTACTATGATAATTATCCCGGGAAAACTCGATATTATAGGTTCCTGCCGGTAAAAATAAATGATACCTTCCAAATTTTGGTTCACTGTAAAATTCCTCACCATTTGGAAAAGTAACACCCTCAATTGTTATTTTTGCAACTAGCGGTTCATCTGTAAATGAATCTGTTACATGACCACTTATCGATATTGGTCGTTCCAGCATCCATATTGTTCCAGGCCAAAGTTGTGATGCTTCAGCAAGTGCACTATCATATTCAGGTTGAAATGTTGTATGGGTCTCTATAAGATTAGCATATGATCCATTAACTGCTATCTGCCATTCATATTGTTCACCCTCAGCACTTGGTATCCTTATCATTCCGCCATACCCAACAGAATTTGATAAATCTACTGCTTCAGATTGAATGAAATCTGAAAAAGGATGGGTATGACAACAATAACCATACAAAACTTCTTGTCCATGAGAATGATAGTCTAAAACCTTAGCAAAATGACGATCATTAGTAAACTCTATCATTGTCTGAGTTTCAGCTTCAGAGGCAGGACTTGGACCCTTATATGTTTCAGATGTTGGATCTGAACTGCCTGAACATTCTGAATCCCAACCAAAGGGATAATTACGATTCAAATCAACTCCAATTCCAGGAGAATATGGATTTCGGTTTTTACGCCACATATTATCAACATAAAAAACATACTCATAACCATCAGGATTCCAAACCGGTGAAATCCAAATCTCATATTCATCGACTAATGCAGTTATATCTGGATCATTACCATAGTTATTAGTAAGTTGTTCAATGGAATAAAGAGCAATTACAGGTGTAACAATCTCACGAGCATGATGGCAGCTGACCATTAAGAAATTTGGTTCATCTTCATCATCTGTTACATTATCAGATATCTTAATTGCATATATGTGACGATCTTCATATGTTGGTTGTAAACCATAAGTATCTGTTAAATCATATACTTTACAAATAGATGGATAAGAACTCTCATAATCATACATTTCATCAACTATATCTGTTAGATCAAGATAACCTGGGGGAACTTGACCAATAATATTTTGTTGACGCTCTGCCTGAATTTCTATAAAAGGTCTGCCATACGACAATATTGCTGGTTGAAAACCTTTAATTTTTAATGTCTTTAACTCATCAGGTGTAACTATTAACTCAAATGAATCATCAGTTATAGTACCATGAAGAACGTCAAATCCATCTGATATTAAGATATTTGCAATCTTTTGTGCATTATCTATGTTGATTAAAATATGACAGGATGTCTTGATTTCATCTAAATCATCCAAATTATTCAGTTTACCTAAAGATATAATAGAAAAACTGGAAAATATAAAAATCATGCATATAAATAAACTAGACCATTTTATAATCATAAATAACCCCAGTAATAAAGATATATGTTCTAATACCTATATAAAATTAACAGAGCTTAATTTCAATTAAAATTTTCACAGTTAAAGTATAAAAGCATAAATTAGTTCTAATTTTTTCTTGAAGATCTTAGAAAGAACCTTGATGCTAGAAAGTCCATAGAATATTTTCAGATAAAACTATTGTTCCATATATATAAGTTTTATTGAAACATTTAAATATCTAACTTTTTATGTATTAATTGAAGGGAGGAATCAAAATGAGAAAAATTATATTATGTTTCATTTTAGTTATTTTGCTACTTTTAATTTTTCCCGTGACAAAATCTGCATATGAAAATGTATCTATTGATAAAGAGACTTTTTTGGAAGTTACTGTAAAAGTTTTTGGAACCTGGAGAATTTACTTTATAATTACAATTGTTAAAAATCTTGGTGCGGAAAAAGTTGAGATTACCCATTGTTCTGTCGGTGGTGGATTTGAAATACATAATTCAGAACAGAGAGTATATTGGACTCCAAAATACCCGATAAGGATAGCTGCGAGTACAACATTATATCCAAAAATTCCAACAATAATGTTCTGGCGTTCCTGGTTTGGATTTGATGATTTTGGAAAAATACTTCCCAAAGGAGAATATAATGTGAAAGGAGTTGTATGGACTCAAGAGTTTGGAACATTGTATAGTGAACCTGTTGTTATTTTTTTAGGTAAACCTTGAAAAAAATTAAGGAAATTAGCAAAAGAGCCATATGACTTCTAAAAAATTGTAACATTTAAATATCCACAGCTAGATTAATATAGTGAGGGAGGATAAATTGAAAAATAATACTATGAATAAATGGACTACTATAACAATAACTTTAATTATTATTTTTACTGCACTCTCTCCATCTATTACTGCAAGTGAACCTCATAGTGTTTATGGTTATTTATATATCAATGATAAATTAGCTCCATCTGGGGTAATGATAAGATTAAGATTTCCTGATATATGCGTAATTGGTGTTACTGATTATTCTGGATATTACCAGATAGATTTCTCAGGCTTTGATGGTGAAACAGGAAATTTTATAATTAGCTATAGCGAAGAATTATACATACCAATTGATAATCAGTCAGTTTATATTGATCCTAATATAACTAATTATAATATTGATTTACACATCAAAGTTATTCCATCAATTGTTTATGTTGATGATGATTTTAATATTACCACTCCTGGTTGGCAGATAGATTTTTTTGATAAAATACAGGATGGTATAAATGCTGTAAATCAGAGCGGTAGTGTTTTTGTATATAATGGGTCATATTATGAAAATATAGTTATCAATAAGACAATAAATCTAATCGGGGAGGATAATAAAAATACAATTATTGATGCTGCAGGAAATGGAGATGTTATTTTTATTTCTTCAGATAAGGTTAATATAAGTGGATTTAAGATTAAAAATGCAAATGATTCAGATAATGCAGGAATAAGTATTTCATCTAATAATAATATCATAATGAACAATAATATTGTAAATAATTCTTGTGGAATATATCTACAATATTCATCACATAATTATATCTGGAAGAACAATATTGAAAACAATTTTATTGGTATTGCAACATGGTTTTCATGTTGTGACTATAATATTTTTATCGAAAATGAATTATTAAACAACACTGGTGGAATATGTCTAACAGAATCTAAAAATTGTCAGATAATAGATAATATTATAAGAGGTGATAATTCAACACCTATGTCTGGGGGTATCATGATTCAAGAATTTTCAATTAACAATGAGATCATTGGAAATAGTATATCAAATTATGAATTTGGTATTTTTTTGTGTTCATCAATAAATACTGTAATCAAGGGTAATAATATATTTTCAAATAGTAGGTTTGGATTGTTTCTTCAACATTGCTCTGTAAATAACAATATCACTCGTAACAACTTTATCAATAATGGTTATGAAAAAACCTTTAAAATAAGAGGTAATGCTTTTTTTATTGATTCTGAGTTTACCCCTTATTTTAATAAATGGAATGAAAATTATTGGGATAACTGGATTGGATTAAAATTTAAATTGTTTTCATTTTTTCCATGTCGAATACCCGGAAGATGGGGAATTATTCAAGGAATCGGAATACTGTTTCCTACATCAGATTTTGATCGACATCCTGCAAAAGAACCATATGACATATAAAAATTGGAAAGCTTATTATTGTTAAAAATCAGTGAAACTTCTAATACCAGAATAATATTCTGAATCTGAAGTCTAAGGGGATTTAATGTTTAAAGGAAAACTTGGCATCATAGATTTATCCAAAAATAAAATTACTATCAAACAAACACCAGATTCATTAAAAAAACTATTTTATGGGGGTAGAGGACTAAATAGCTATTATCTCTATAAAATGATAAAACCTGGAATAGATTCATTATCTCCAGAAAATGTTTTAATCTTTGGTACAGGTTTTTTAACTGGTACCCTAGCTCCAAACTCTAGTCGTTTTAATGTCTCTGCAAAATCACCTGAAACTGAAATTTTAGGTGATTCAAACTGCGGTGGTTACTTTGCAGCAGAATTAAGATATTCAGGTTTTGAAAGACTTATTATTAAAGGTAAAGCAAAAAAACCATGCTATCTTTATGTTACAGATAATAAAATTGAAATAAAAGATTCTAAGTATTATTGGGGCATGGACACAACAGATGTACAGCAATTTCTAAAAAAAGATCTTGGACCTGTAGAAGTAGCATGCTGTGGATTAGCTGGAGAAAACCTAGTAAGATTTGCATGTGTGAGAACTGGTGTAAAAAATGCTGCTGGAAGGTGTGGCCTTGGAGCAGTTATGGGGTCAAAAAATTTAAAGGCAATTGCAGTAAGAGGAACGCAAGGAATCCAGATTAAATATCCTGAAGAAATGCTTGAAACTGTTGAACAACTCAAAGAATATATTATGAATTCAAAAATAACCTCTATTCTAGGTAGTGTAGGAACTCCTCTTCTTTATGAGGTTAGTAATGCAATTGGTGCAATAAGAACAAAAAATAGTCAACTAAATGCTTGGTCGGACTCATTAAATGCAGAAGAAATTGAGAAATTAGTTGATAAGATGATTGGTTGTTCTTCATGTATAGTCCATTGCCGACACAGAAATAAGCTAGGTGGGGAAGGACCAGAATATACAGCCGTTGGTCTACTCGGAGCAAACCTTGGAATTGAAGATCCGGCTGATGTAATAGAACTAAACAATATATGCAATGAGCTTGGTCTGGATATATCCTCAAGTGGAACAATACTTGCTTGGGCTTTTGAATTATATGAAAAAGGTATTATTGATAAAAAAATCACTGAAGAGAAACTTTGTTTTGGTGATTTCGAGCTTGCAAAAAGATTATTGTATAAGATTTCTAGACGGGAAGGTTTCGGTAACATTTTAGCTGAAAGCACAAAAAATGTTAAACGATTTGGTGAGAAATCAAAAAATTATCTAACAGCAATAAAGGGATTGCCTCAAAGCGATCCTCACGACTGTAGATATATAAAGGCATTTGCACTAGGAATAGCTACATCATCAAGAGGTGCAGATCATCTTAGAAGTAGACCGACACTTGAAATATTTTTACGATTACCACAAGAAGTAAAAGAAAGAATATACGGCAAGGGTATTCCAAATGATCCTACTTCTTATATAGGTAAGGAAAAAACAGTATACTTTTCAGATAATATCTTTGCACTCATTGATAGTCTTGGGATATGTAAATTCATATGTCATGGTTTCAATAGCCCTCACTTCGTTGATTACACTTGGATGAAGAAGCTTATTTATTCTGCATCAGGGTGGACTGTTAAAGAAAAAGAATTGGAATCAGTTGGAAAACGCGTAATTGACATTGAAAGGATGTTTAACAACCGTGAGGGTATTTCAAGAAAAGATGATACTCTCCCAAAACGATACTTTGATGACCCAATGCCCTTAAAAATATCTAAGGGACATTGTATAGACAGAAAAGAATTTGATAAACTGCTTACACGGTATTATAACCTTAGGGGATGGACCAATGACGGACAGGTTAAAAAAGAACGAGTCAAAAAGCTGGAGGCGTTGGCTTGAAATACCTTTATGTTTACCCTGAGAAATGTACAGGTTGCAGGGAATGCTCTTTAGCATGCTCACTTAGTAAATTTGGGGAATGCAATCCAAAGAAAGCAGCAATCACAATTGTCAGGGATGAATTCAACAGATACGAGTTTCCAATCGTTTGTTTTCAATGTGAAGATCCGATATGTCTAAAGTTCTGTCATCAGAATGCATATCAAATCAAAGATGGGATTGTTATTCGAGATAAAGATAAATGTATAGGATGTAGACTTTGTGCAACACTTTGCCCTTATAATGCTGTAACAACTTTTGATGATGAAATAGTAAAATGTGATTTATGTGATGGAGACCCAAAATGTGTCAAATACTGTTCAACAGGTGCAATACAATATCTTGATGAAACAGAAGAACTAGAAAAAAGACGTAAAGATATGGCCGAGAGATTTTTAGAAATATTTAAAAAATAAACTTAAACATATCGAAACTTACATTTTTTATTGAAAAGGGAAATATTTGTACTATAAGTTTTAAATACTAAATTTTTAGATTAATATAACATATAAATAAAAAATAGGATAAAAATGAAAATAAAACTAATAGCATTTGGAATAATTTTTTTATTCATAACAACAGCTTTTACTAGTTCGATAGGTGCGAGTTTTTTTATAGATAAAACTAAAGAAAATTTAAAATCATCTGAAACAATATTTAAAATCAAGGGAATCATTCTTAGGTCATATGTAGTCGGAGATGCAATAAAAGGTAAAAAAATAGGATTTTTTGCCTTAATTGATTTTACTAATGTTGAATTTAAAACAATCCGTTTATTTCCTCCTGGCGTAGGTTACGTCAGCTATGAAAATGTATCAGTTTTAATTATTGGTCTGAAATCAGAAATTCCTGATGGTGCTTTTCATCTAGATACTATAACTGAGAAAAACAAGGTATCTTCAATTATTTTTAAGTAAGAACAAAACATTTTCTCTTACTTTTTGTATTTTTATTTACTAGAAGAATTGTATTAAGCAATCATTTTAGATGAAACTACATCTGGATTTATTATAAAATTATCATCTAATAATCTATCCAAAATATCACTAACGTCAGCTCCTCTTTTCATAAGGCTGTAAAATATTCCAGCATTACGAATCGATCCAATAAACTGAAGTCCTAAAATTTTATTATTTTTCAGTAAAATCTTTTTAGATGCTTGAGGTGTAAAACGAGAAATAACCTTACAATTGCCTAACTCCTGAGATGTTCTACCCATTGCCACAACTGGCGTGTTAAAAATATCAAGGACATTTACAACTTCTGCACCGGAATATTCAATATCTTCACCAGCCATATTCAAACCAGCAATACGACCTTGTTCGATTGCGTTTGGCCAAATAGCATATGACCCTTTCCTTCCTTCAATTTGTTCCCATACTTCTGTAATATCACCTGCTGCAAAAATATCCTTTTTATTTGTTTGCATTCTTGAATTAACAATAATTCCTTTATTTGTTTTAATACCAGTATTTTTAACAATATCAATATTTGGTAAAACACCTATCGCAAGAACAACCATATCGCAAGCTAATTTCTTGTTACCTAGAGAAACATCTGTAACTGTTTTTACACCATTCACACTTTTTACAGTATTGTTCAAAAGGAGTTCTATACAATTATCTTTTAAAATTTCTTCAACCTTTTTAGACATATCTGTATCTATCATTCTTGACAATATATGTGGAAGCATTTCTACAATAGTAACTTTTATTCCTTTCATATTTAGCATTGTAGCTGTTTCAACACCCATAAAACCTCCACCCACAACTATTGCCTGATTTAAACCTTTTTTAATATGGTCAAGAATTCCAAGGCACGAATCCAGTGTGCCCATGACATGCACACCACTCAGGTCTAATCCTGTGATTTCTCTGGGAGTAATAGGTTTAGCACCAACAGCAATTAATAACTTATCAAATTTGATAGTTTTACCCTTTGTGTCCTTTATTTCTTTATTCTTTGGATTAATCTTAATTATTTCAGTATTTTTTATAAATTTTACATTGAGTCGATCATAAAACTCTTTGTCAAATCGAAGAATTGCGGGCTTGTCTATTTTTCCACCTATTAAGTTTGGTAGAGAACAAGGCGAATAAGCAGGATATTTCTCACGTGAAATTATAGTTATAAAAGATTTTTTATCTACAGAACGAATTGCTTGAAGTGCACTGATTCCGGCACCGCCATTACCAATAATTACATAATGCAATAAAATCCCGCCTGCAAGCCTTTATGCACCAATATATTCTGGAAGCTCAGATCCTCTGATAAGAGAGACAATTGTTGAATTAATCGGTGTGGGAATACCTTTGATTTTGCCGTATTTTACGATCATACCATTTATAAATCCTATTTCAGTAGGATTCTTCTTTTCTATATCAACATGCATTGAAGTTCTATGATGACCTGCTTTGTCAAG
>CP070712.1:883702-898806 GCA_020350365.1 Thermoplasmatales archaeon
AAATGTTCCTGTTTCTTTATCAACAGTACCCAATTGACCAGTAGTTGTATATGCAGTTAGATACAAGGTGTCTGTTTCTCTATGGAAATCTCCATCTTGTGCAAAGTTTATGTTTACACCTAGAGGACCAATTTCCGTTGCTGAACCATCTTCTATATCAATTGACCAGAATCTGTCACTAAGGTCCCAACCAAATAATGTACCGTCTTGGTCAAATGCCATACCGATCATATACAAGACACCGCCGCCGAAAGGACCGATTTGTTCTTGCTCACCAGTGTCTGGGTCAATTTCATATAGATAGTTGCTATCTGAACTACCAAACATTCTGTTTGTAACAGGGTCGTATGCTAGTCCGTTCATACCAGTACCGCCACCGCCAATAACCCACATTTCACAGTCATTATATATGTCTATTCCATATAAAAGACCGCTACCATATTGGCAGGCATACCAGACATCGTCGCAACCAAATGTTCCGCCAGCAAGAAAATCTCCAGAAATTGTTTCGCCACACTCGTCTATTGTTCCGGGATCCTCAGTATCAAAATAGATAGTTGCCTCTGGGCCAGGATATGCGTTATATCCATACATAATCTCCCCACGACCAATTGGTGATCCTCCCATTTTAACGGCGTTTTTTGCATCGGATGCTTCTAGAGGTATTTCACTTCGTGGTGCTAGTCCATTTGAAACTATATCTTGTGGTGCATTTTCATTCAATTTCTTTGTTAATGTCGGAGTAGCTATTACAGGTATAGCAGTACTTAAAATGAGAGTAGCTGCAACAAGTAATGCTACCGAGATAGTCGTTGTATTCACTCGCTTTTTTCCTTTTTGGGAATACGTTTTATATATCTCTCGCATTTTTTACCTCCCTCAAGTTAACACTAGTTAATGTATAGGGAGCTTAAATATTTTTCTCAAATTTTACTCAAAAATTATATAAAAATAATTTTATAATATATAATAGAATATAATTAATAATCTAAATATTTTACATAAGTTTAATTTATAATATGGTTTTATTGTAAGAAGAAATAGAAACATTATATATTAAGTTTTATGTGACAAAATAATCTTGCAGTTTAATAACCGATTTTTAGCAATTGAAATTTTTTATAAAAAGTATTTTATTGAATGTAATAATTATATGGAAAATATATAAGGGTAAATAGTTATAAAATGATAAAAAAATGATAAAATTCAAAATTTTATATTTATAAACACAATGAAGTAAATAGTCAATTATATGTAAAATTAACAAAATTTTAAGAAAAATTTAATGTTTGATGCTGCTTTCAGGATAAATGTGTATTTATGAACGAAAAAACAAGAATAGAAAAAGACATAATAATGTTTCAAGAAAATCTTATACAATTAAAGGAAATCAAACTATCTTTATCACAAAATAAGACTATTGAGCTAGCAAAGCAATACTATAACGATTCGAAATATTATCTAAAAAAAGAGGATTTTTTCACAGCTTTTGGCTGTATAAATTATGCACATGGGCTTCTTGATTCCATAATTAAATACTAACTAAAAAGAATTTTAATGTCATCATTAGGCTTAATTCCTAATTTTTTAGCTGCATTACCTTGATTTATTGCAATTTCAAGCAAATTACTACTACCAATAGTTGCAAGTACCTCACTTTTTTTTACAAAATTATATGATCTAACTAATTGAGTTCTTAAGTTCTTTTTTCCAATAAAAATAGTTACTTTTTTATCAAAATTTAGAACATTGCTTAATCTGAGCCCATCAATATTTGTAATAATATTTCCAAAACTATCAATGTATATTACTTTTCCTTTAGCAGCTTTATCATTGATTTCAGAATTTCCAAAATCAAGGTCTACAAAATCTGTGATAATCGGTCCAATTTGTTCAAAAAGTACTCCATTCAAAATGTGGGCTGCTATCGGGGAAAAAATATCTCTTCCATGAAACGTATTGGAAATCGATTTCAACATAAGATTTGTATTGGTTATTTCATAAACTGTAAAATCTCCCAATTTTCGCGCTGCTGGTATCAAAAGACCATTATCTGGACCAATTAATATCTGAGAATGCGTTGTAATTACAATTCCTCTTCTATCTGTACCAACTCCCGGATCGACAACCGCTACATGAACCGAACCTGTAGGAAAAAATGAAATAGAAGCACTAAGTACAAATGCTCCTTCTCTAATATTATGAGGAGTAATATCATGTGTTATATCAACAATTGTTGCATCAGTAATTGAAAGTGCCGCACCCTTCATTTGGGAAACATAGCTACTGTTTGATCCGAAATCTGAGAGAAATGTAATCAACCTCATGTCATCATCCTAATATTTTAATTGGCAACTTCTATAACTAATTTAGCGTTTTTTTAACCTTTTTAATACAAAACTATTTAAGGAATAACATTACATAATATATAGGTTCTATTTGATAAGTACTATTCACATTTGAACAATAAAATGGGGTGGACCATCGTGGAGACAAAATATAATAAAAAGGAAATGGAATTTTTAGCAAGGATTTGGGATAGGAAAAATAATAAGATTTTAGTTTGTCCACAATGTAAAAATAAAATGATTATTATTCAAATTGAACCAATCCAAGATACTGAAAACGCATACATACCATATGATACAATAATTGAATGTACAAATTGTGATTTTAAAATAAGAGCTGAATCATTTTCTATATTAGGTTCAGTAAAGGATTTTGATTTAAAATATGTAGATATTGCCAGCTGGTCCCCAAGCGGCAGTAGAGTACTATCCCGCTATGAGCATATTCTAAATTATGATTTACTTAAAATTTTAAAAGAATCAGCAGAACTTAAGGAATTTTTAATCGTCAATAAGCAAGTAATACAAGTAATCGGTTAAAAATATCAAAAAATTTATATAAAACAAATTACAAAAATTATTATGGTAGTTAAATATGCGAAAAAAAACAGGGGATGAACCGAAGAAAAAAGTACCTGACGAAATACAAATTATTTGGGTAAATATCGTTTAGTATCAAAATCTAGGAATACATAATCCCATCGTAATCGTCTGTTTGCATCTTTTTTCCAGTTCGATGTTTAATAAATTTTCGTTGACGCTTTTTTCCAATGAAACTGAAATCATGTCGTAAAAGTCTAACATATGTTTTATCTGGCAAGGGCTCGAGTCTTACAATTCCTTTCATTTGAAATTTTTTAAGAGACCTAATTACCATATCTCTTGAAACATTTAATTTATTTTTAATTTCTTTAATTGTTATTGGATAGGTTTTTTGTAAAATTTTAATAATTTGTTCTTCAAGTGTCCCAGTAGTGATTTCAATCATATATCAACATCTCTGAATTGACTCATAGGCTCTAACACCAAACCTATCATGATTAAAAAGAGATTTTACCTCATCCTTCCATTCTGATGGATACCCATCAGGGAAGTTAATACAACCCATGCAAGTTTCAAAACCAATTGCCTTTTTTAAACTCTCAATATTAGTATATGCAAGAGAATCTGCTCCTATTTCATCTCCAATTTCATCAACAGGTTTTATCTTTCCGTTTTTATCTCTTGCGATAAACTCCTTTTTGCTACGCATATCAATACCGAGATAGCAAGGGGCAATAAGTGGTGGACAGCCAATTCTAACATGAACCTCTTTTGCACCGGCGCCCTTCAAGCCTTTTACAAGTTTACGGATATTTGTTCCACGGACAATTGAATCATCAATCAAAACAATCCGTTTTCCACCAAGAACAGAGCGCAGATATGAAAGACCTTCCTCAACGACCTTGTCCCTACTTTCCTGAGTTTGTTGAATAAAAGACCGCTCGTCCTTATCCTTCATAATACCTTCATCAATTGGTATACCAGATTCATTTGCATAACCAATTGCATAATGTCTTCCTGACTCTGGAACTGGAACAACAATATCTGCCTCAACTGGATAATTCTGGGCAAGGAGTTTACCAATGTCAACACGTACATTATGAACACTACGACCATTAATACGAGAATCCGGTTTAGCAAAATATACAAACTCAAACATACAGGGTTTTCCCTTTTTATTGATAAGTCGCTTTTCATAGATGTTTGAGTCTTTATCAATTATAACAACAGAACCGCCTGGAATATCCTTGATATATTCAAAATTGATTTTTTTAAAAACTCGTGTTTCAGATGTAAGACAATACATACCATTGGATTTTCCGAGAACAAGAGGCCTAATCTTATATGGATCAGTCATTGCAAAAAGATAGGGATTATCTCCAGAATCTGCTAGAAATAAAATTGAATAACTTCCTTTCAATCGGTCCATAAGGTATTTACAAGAGTCAAAAATCAAATCAGGGGTTAATTCCTTTTTATACAGTTTATCGGCCATTGGAAGAAGAAAACAGTGGATATCGCAATCAGTTCTTGGTTTCCTTTTTGTTAACTTAAGCATCTCAGAACAATTAAAAATGTTACCATTATGAACAGTTGCTAAGAACGGATTAACTAAATATTCTGGTTGAGCATTGAGTCTTAGGGATTTTATATCATCCATACCTGCTGTTGAATATCTTGTATGT
Source organism: Thermoplasmatales archaeon (assembly GCA_020350365.1). Lineage (GTDB taxonomy): Archaea > Thermoplasmatota > E2 > DHVEG-1 > DHVEG-1 > SG8-52-3. Next base: position 888,279 of record CP070712.1, read on the forward strand.
CCGATCCCAACATTTCCAGAAACGTTAATTTTTCTCTCTTCATTAAAAACTTCTCTCACAAGTCCAGGGTCCTTTGTTACATGAATATTACCATCATACATCAACATGCCTGCTGATGATTGCCCTCTATGTTGTATAGAAAACAAACTATGATACAAAAGACGTGAAACAGGCCCCCCTCCGATAATACCAACAATACCACACATGGTGAAAAGGAAAACGAAGAGGCATTATTTATAGGTTTTTTACTAAATATCTTCCCATTCTTTTAAAACAGACTGCCATTTGTAATCCTTTATTCCTTCAATTGACGCTATTTTTCTAAGAATTCTTTCATAACCTTTAACTAAGGTTCGCGTTCTAATCTTTACAATGAAATCATAATCACCAGCTACAGCAGTTACCCGATTTACACCATTTATATCCCATAGCTTCTGCATTGTTACTTCAATTGGATATCCCGGCTTCATTTTAATGAAAATATATGCTTTTATTAATGTTAATGCAAATGAAATAATGCCGAGTAACATTAAGATAATTCCACTAACTCTAATAATAATTAGGACAGGATCAGTTGAAATTGGATCAATAAATCCAAAGTAGGCGAGTGCAATTGATATAGGTATTGAAAATATAATAACTGAAGATTTAACAGCCTGGGTAATACTTGCCTTTCCAATACCTAAGGCTCTAATGTAGAAAACATACGAAAAAAAGGCTCCAATACCAGCTAGTGTCAACAAACCAAAATAATCAACAAATGTCTTTAATGATTCACTAAAGTTACTAGATCCAGTATAATAATCATAAAAGAAAACAAAAACCAATGTAAATAGGCAAGCAAATATTACGTTCCACATACGTATATTTATTGAATCATTGGATTTATCATTAATTTTCATCATTTTTAATTTCCTTTGATAAACTGATTGAAGAACCCACCCAGGATTAACTATTAAAAAAACAATTGCAAATGATTCCAAACTTATCGTACCTGAAAGACTAATAGAACCTAGTATAGCTCCAAGTGTGACAATAACTGAAGATTGTATCTCAACAAGAGTTGGAGTATTTTTTTCAATTATTGATTCAATAACTACAAGATATAATATAACAACCTGAGAAAATGGTAAGACCAATGAAGGATCCTTAATCAAAATCAACAGCCAGAAATAACCAAGGGTCAAAATTGCATTTCCAGTTCCAGCAAGAATATGATATTTCAATTCTTCTTTTTTTAATAATCTAATTTTCTTAAAACTTGGATCAATCGTTCTTTCTCCTATACTTTTACCCTTAAATGATATGGATAAAAAAAGTGTAAATAGTATTGAAGTTAATAGACCAAAATAAAATATGGATAAACCAAAAACAAGAGGATTTTTTATATATTTTCCTAAAACTACATCTAAACCTGATATTAATGCAACTATTATCGATGATGAAAAAGCAAGTAAATAAAATAGATATTTTCTTCTTATTTTCATAGTGATATTTCTTTTTCAATTACCTGAGTTGTTGTTTTATTAACACCTTTTATCATCTGAATTTTATCGGTAGCTTTTAAAAGTCTTTCTAGAGTTTTAACTTGAACTCTAACAACAATATCAAACTCTCCAGCTACAACTGAGATTTTTGCTATATTTTCGATTTTTCTTAGCTCTGTAATAACCTTATCTGTGCTTCCTGGGCTTATGTGAATTAAAATATATGCACTTATCATAATATTACCTTATTTCACAGCCGGATTTATAAGTTATTTATAAATCTATGTATTATATTATAAATTTTGTATTTCAAAGAATCTACATATTTTTATAGAAGGAAATAAGGAAAGATTTAAATCATAAGTTATCCATTCCCGATACGGAGGTATAAATAATGGCATATACACATGAAGGATGGACTTTATATACAAGAAGTGTAAAGCTTAAGGGTGGAAAAAACCAAACCATTTATTTCTTTAGTAAGAGACAACCTAAGAGTGGATCACCTTGTGAACTGCCAACCGGTTACTCCGTTGGTGTTAACAAGAGAACTGGTCTTCCTTATCTTAAAAAGAAGTAAGGAATTTAATTTTCTTCACTTCTTCCTTTTTTATTTTTTATTCTGGATAATTTATAGTAAACATTATAACTTTGTTAATATATTTACTTTTATTAAACAAGGGGGATTTAATATTAAAAAGAAAATTGCATGTATTTTAATCTGTATACTACTTTTTTCAATTATCTCGGGTGTAACGTCATCAAAAAAAATGTTAAATGAAAAAACCCCTATATCAGGATATACTCATACCGTATTTTCAGAAATCTGTACATCTCAAAACTGTAAAAACTGCGATGAATGGAGCCAAAATGTTTATGAGGCATATGTTTCTGGAGATTATGATTTTAATTTTGTAGAAATGATTAGATTTGATCATGACGGATACGTTCTTAATGAGGAAGTAAATAATTGGGCTATAAATTATAGCATATTAGCAATTCCAAATTCTATTTTTGATGGGGATTTCGAAAGAATCGTAGGAAGCTATCCTGTTTTGTTACCAAATGCCTTAAATTCTTGTGGAAATAGAGAAGTGGCAGATATAACCGCAGATATGATGGTATCATGGTTAGGTGAAGGTACCATTCAAGTTGATATAACTATTGAAAATAATGAAAATACACAATATAATGGCCAAATTCGAGCATGTATAACAGAGATAGTATCAAGATACGATACTTATTATGGTAATCCTTACCATTTTGGATTTTTGGATTATGCATTTAACAAGGATATTACAATTTCTGCTGGAGGCATATACACAGATAGTACCATTTGGAATGGTAATGACCATTATGATAATCATGGTGATGATTTTGGCGATATAGATCCTGATAACATTCAAGTTACAATGGGAGTTATAAATGATAACAATGGATTTGCAGATGAATCAGTTATGGCACGTATCGGACAAAATAATCCTCCAAATGAACCGAGTAATCCTTCCCCCCCTAACGGTGCCATTAACATTGACCTCGATGCGGATTTATCCTGGGATTGCAGTGATCCAGATGGAGGTTCCATTAAATATGACATATATTTTGGACCAACAAATCCACCAGATCAGGTCGCATGGAAGCAAACTGAAAAAACTTATGATCCTGGAACAATGGAATATGAGGAAGAATATTATTGGAAAATTATTGCTTGGGATAATCATAATGCATCAAGTTCTGGCCCTATATGGAGCTTTAATGTAAGATCAAAAACTGTAGAAAATCAAGCCCCTGAAGTTGAAATCATAAAACCTGAGAAAGCATTATATCTGAGAAATATAAAAATTCTTCCAAGATTTTTGCGTTTAACTAAGATAATAGGTAGTATAACAGTTGAAGCGACAGCAACTGATGAAGATTCTGGAATCGAGAAGGTGGAGTTTTATATAAATGGTATATTAAAGGGAACTGATACAGTTGAACCATATACCTATGGTTGGACAAGAGATGGAATAAGTTTCTTTGGTATATTTTTCATTAGAGCAATAGCATACGATACCGAAGGAAAAACATCTGATGATTGGATGCTTGTTAGAAAAATCTTTTAATATCAATTTTGAGGGATTTCTTAATATCCGCCTATTTTAAGGCTGGGATCACCAAATAACTGCCATTGCTGAACCATTTTAACATCCATTTTAGCATTGTCACCAAGGAATTTATTTAGATAACCGGTCAACGTATCCCCATGATTTTGACCTAGAATGTCTTTGTTTTCCATTCCATAATACTCTAAAAAACGTAACTCGAGCCATCCATCTAATATTTCCAAATAATCAGGTATAGTGTTATTATCCATGTCTCCATCACCATGAGTCCCAAGACCAGTGTTTGAAATTGTTGCAATTGCACCACCGCCTTTTTTGACAGTCAAATACCAACCCCAACATCTTGGCACCCATGTTATATGCCTGTTTGCATATCTATAATCCAATAAAAGATTTAACAAGGTTACATCAAATTGTCCATTATGACAACCACCAACAACTGTAATTGGAAGCCTACCTCTGTTTCTTAAGAAAAACATACCCAGTAAATCATAACGACTAGTCCAATTTACACCATCTGGAGGAAAATGTGTAGACCAAGTCCCAGGACTTCCATGTCCACAGAAATAAGCAAAACTAGCTCCCTCATTCATTGCGGAATTTACTGTTTTTCTATCAATATCCCGACTCTCGTTCTCTCGGGCATAAATCCTTACTGGATCAAAACCAGGCATCAGTTCTATTGCCTTTTCAGATATCAATTCTCCCTCATTATAATGATTAGTATCATTATAAGAATCTCCAGCAACTAGTATTATTTTATTGAACCAATCCTCATCCTTATGATTACTTTGCTCGTATTTTATTATCTTTTTAGTCATAATTCTAACTTCTCTTAAATTTCTGCAAGCAAGTCTTCCTAGGTAAACATCTGGATATAAATCCATTTCCTCTTGAAAAGTATCATTCCAAACTGAAAATATATTGTCCCCGTTTGAATCCCAACTTGAAAATTGACCTTCACCATCATATATATCTGCATAATATAAATCACTTAGAAATGATTGTTCAGGGTATTCTTGTTCATCAAATGGTACAACTTGACTATATCTTACTGGTAAATGCCATTTTAACCTTTGATATTTTAATCCTCCGACAAGTAGAACATATTTGACGCCAGTTTTTTCGATTGCCTCCTTAATGAAAAATTTTATCTTTTCTGCCTCGTCTCGCCCATACCAAATTCTATCATAAATAAAATTTAATGTTACCAATTTTGTTCTAACTCCATAACTATTTTTATGATTAACAAGTTTTTTAAGAGCTCTTGTAAAACGAGATGGAGATATGATTAAAAGGTCATAGATATCACTTTCTCCTAAAATTGGATAGGACGGTTCAATATAGCTTATATTAACAGTTATATTTTCTATAAAATGTAACTGATTGTCTAACGGTAGATATCTAACTGGATAAACTCTAACAGTTAAAAATGTTGTATGTTCAGCTTGTGACAACCCACCACCAGTTTGACTAATTACCCAGTCAGAAGGGTATAGTTCATCATTTTTATAAATAGTTACATCCATTTCAATTTCCTTTTTGCTATATATTGTACTATCATAGGAGGCCTTACAAAATGAAAGTATACCAGGCAATTCTATAATTTGAGCTGTTGAATTCTCGTAAGTCATATCTATAATCTTTGAGCCGAAAATTAATTTAAATATCGAAATATTAACTGGCAACACAGGTTTTCCAGGGTCCAAATCAAAAAGGACGTATTGATTATGATTCGTTTCGTTAACTCTTACAACCCAGTAGTTTCCATGTTTTACAACTTCTGGATAAGAAAAAGAAAGTTCTATCTCTATATGCTTAATATTTATATCTGAGCTACCCTCATTATTAAATTCTTTATGTATTGGAATTCCAAAGGCATATCCAAAACTTGAAAATATGAAAATTATAACAAGAATAATTGATATACTTTTTTTATGAATATAATCTTTCATTAAATACCTCCGAGTATTATATATAAATCCTTATATGTTTAAATTTTTTTTCATATATTGTTTTTTTTATAAACAAATTGGTTTTCTATAAAATTTTAGTTTATAATTGATCAATTAGAAACTATTTAATAAAATAACAATTCATCATGAACTATATTGAACGTATTCATTATTATCAAAGTATTAATTTTTCTAGTGCATTATATCCTTTAATAGCATCTTTTTTATCCACAATAAATGTGACCTCAAGATCTACTGATATTATCTCTATAACATTGATATCTTCCCATGCTAAACTTCGAGTAAGTTTGAATAATACTCCCGGTTCCTCTATACGATTTTTACCAACGGTAAAGGATAACGCAACTAGGCTTTCTTCAATTTTTTTGATTTTCTGATTTTGCAGGAGATTCAATATTTTTTCCTTATAGCGTTCATTAGTGACAATTGCAACATGAGATCTTCCATAAATAACATGTAATATGTCTCCTTTATCAAAGTTAATAAGATCATAAAAACGCTTAAGCTTATCAAATAAATCCTGGGTTTTCAGTACATTTATATCTATAATATGTGTTTTCAGATTAACTTCTGAAAATTTTGTATCAAACTTTATATCGTTAAATTTTGTAACCAATTTTTCAGCATATCTTCTAAGTGCAGTAACTATTGCAAAATGATCCACTTCTCTATTCAATTCCTTTTCAATTTCTGGTTTTAAATGCTTTGCAACCGAACCATAAGAGGCAATACCTTTACTCAAGGCTTCATATAGATATATTCTTTCATCAACCAATTTATTTACTATATGACTTATAGTTACCATAAATATAAAAATCAAAAGGATATATAAAAAACTTATTGATACATATAGTTTCAAATTATTTAAAAAATGGTATTATTTATTTCATATTATTTTCCACATTTGTATTAATAAAAACAATATGACACTATTTGTATCAATTCTAAATTTCAATGATTATTTTGTTGTCACAATATTAATCTGCTTTTTTTAACAAATATACTTGGTGAAAAAGATGAAAGGTAGAAAAAAAATTTTGGCAATATTTTTCATATTGCTATTAATTACAATGCCCTTAGGTATTGTTCATGCAAGTGAAACTTCTGAAATAGAAGAAAACAACAATATAATATCAGTCGAGATTGCCGCACTTGATTCAGATGAAATTCTAAAAACTGAAAAAATATTATTATCAGAAGAAGAACTAATTGAATTTGAAAACACAATATCAATTCTTATTGAAAAAATTCAATCTGCTGAAAGTTGGGAAGAGGTAAAAGGAATTATTAATAACTTATTAGATGGAGACAAACCTGGTATATTTTCACTTATAAAGGGATTGTTTTCTAAAATTTTAGTAGGTAGGACTTATGTCATTAGCAGTGGACATGGTTATAAATATAATCCACTAAAGAAAGGTTCAATAAAAATTAGAAAAAAATTATTATTATGGCATTATTCCTCTGGAGAAATGTTAAAAGATAGAACAATCATTTTGAAACCTTTATCCTTTAAAATGAGAGTATTAAAAGGTTCACAATTCGGAGTTATGACTCGTTTTACTGGATTGTTCATGTATACAGCACGTAAATTTCCACAAAAAAGTTATACATTTTTTATAGGTATAGCACGTCGAGCAAATGGTTTACAAATGCCTTTTGGGATATAAAATAAATTAATTAAAAAAAGGTTAAAAATAAAAGCAATGAGGTCTGAATTTATAATTTTAAAATATATCACCTCTTTCATATTTTTCCTCCCTTCAGGCCTCATTTATTTTTTTATTTAACTGTTTTATTTTTCAAACTATTTTTGTAATAAAATTATAGATTTTTTATAATTTGACTTGAGAGATAATATAAATGTATGACATGCCTAATTAAATTAAAACTACAATGTTTTTAACATTGAAAAATATAAAATTAAAAAATCAATTATATATCGAAACACTTAAATGTCGATACAAAGTTAACAATAGTTAAATAAGAATTTATTGTGGGGGTAATAAAAATATGAAAAATTTAATAAAATTGGAACTAGGAGTAGCTATCTTTACGTTGTTTTTTGCAGCGGCTACAAATGTAAATGGAACGACAATAAATGACGAAGAATTAACATTGGATATATTTGATAATATAATCAATGAACAATATATTTCCATTTCTGACTCAACAACAGTATTAAGGTTATGGGAAGAACAAAAGGATGATGGTGAGATTTTACCATTCTATTCAATATCCTTAGACAATGGAAATACTATTGCAAGAACTGTACAAGCTTCTTATGAGTTAGGACTTAGATATGCTCATTTCGATCCAATGGAATCTGTACCAAACGTTGATCCAATATTATCAGCAGGTACTGATACAAACTTATATATTGTACAATTCTACACACAACCTCTTGAAGAATTTAAAAATGAAATTACCGAGCTTGGTGGAACTGTATATCAATATATCGCTCAATACGCATATCTTGTCGAGATGAGCGAATCAATTAAAGAAGAAGTAGAATCGATACCTTACGTTCGTTGGGTTGGTCCATATCATCCTGCATATCGACTTGAAGAGTTCATGCTTGAAAACTTTGAAGTAGCAGAAGAGATGTATCCTCTTCAACGTTATAATATTCAAGTTCACACAGTTGAAATGAAAAATATATTAGCAGATAAAATCACAAATATCGGTGGAACTATAAATACTGCAAACGGTGGAAAAGTCCTAGTTCAGGCAACATTAACTCCCGAACAACTCTTTTCATTAGCCCGTTTGAATGAAGTTAACTTCATTGATCGTTGGAGTGATTATGAACCAGATATGGATGTAGGTCGTGAAATAGGAGGAGCAAATTATATCGAAACCGTTGCTGGATACACAGGGCAAGGCGTTAGAGGGGAATCTTTTGACACAGGTTTTAATCTTAATCATGTTGATTTTCAAAATAATCCATTAATTATTCATGGACCATATGTTGGAAGTGACTCACATGGTACAGCATGTATTGGAATCTGTTTTGGTGATGGTTCAGGAAATGCTGATGCCCGTGGGCTTCTACCTGATGGTCAGGGAATTGTTGCTGATTATAGTGTAATTGGTCTTGAGGGACAAAGTCGTTACGATCACAGCGGAGAGCTACTTGATGAACCTTATCAAGCAGTTTTCCAAACAGCAAGTGTAGGCAGTGCACGTACAACACAATACACTACAGTTTCAGCAGATACAGATGCAGCATTATTTGATTTTGATATCGTTCATTGCCAATCACAGAGTAATGCAGGAGATCAAATGTCTCGTCCTCAAGCATGGGCAAAAAATATAATATCTGGAGGTGCAGCATACCACTATGACACATTAGATAAATCTGATGATTGCTGGTGTAATGGTGCAAGTATAGGACCTGCATCAGATGGAAGAATTAAACCTACATTTTGTTTCTTCTATGATTATATACTAACAGTTGGTTGGCCGGGAGACACTGATTATACAACTGGTTTTGGAGGGACAAGTGGAGCAACACCAATGACTGCTGGTCATGTTGGACTATTTTTCCAAATGTGGAGTGAGGGAATATTTGGAAATGAAGTAGATCCAGAAGGAACGGTTTTTGACAATCGAGCACATATGACGACTGCAAAAGCAGCACTGATCAATACTGCAGATCAGTATTCTTTTGAAGGAACAACTCATGACAAAACACGTATGCATCAAGGATGGGGGATGCCTAGTGTCAAAAATTTATATGATTCGAGAGATAACATCTACATCATCGATGAGTCTGACATACTCGATCCTTTTGAAGTATCAAGTCATGTAGTCTCGGTTGAAGAAGATACACCAGCCCTAAAAGTAACAATGACTTATGCTGATCCCCCAGGAAATCCTGCTGTACAATCCCAACATAGGATTAATGATCTAACATTAAAAGTTATTTCTCCTTCAAAGACTACATATTATGGAAACTATGGTCTTGAGGAAAGTGTTTGGTCATCATCAGGTGGCAGTGCAGATGATAAGAACACTGTTGAATGTGTTTTCGTTGAGAATCCTGAAGCTGGTGCATGGACAATTGAAATCCATGCAGATGAAGTAATAGAAGATTCCCATTTGGAAACAACTGAAGTTGATTCAGACTATGCACTTGTGGTAAGCCCAGTACTGTCAGGACCTTATCAACCAGTAATAAACGGACCAAAAGAAGTTGAAATCGGACAAGAATATGATTTCACTTTTGTTACAACAGATCCTGAGGAAGCTGATGTATATTATTACATTGATTGGGGCGATGGAAACGTTGAGGAATGGACTGGACCATATCCATCAGGTCAAGAAATTACAATATCTCATATATGGTTAGTAAGAGGTAATGTATCAATCCAAGCAAAAGCCAAAAATACATATGGTACTGAAAGTGTTTGGTCAGAACCTCACTTAATTACAATTTTAGCACCAGTACTTGAAGTCGGTATGACTAGAGGTGGATTTTTAAGAGCGACAGGATCTATTAAAAATGTTGGTAATGGTATTGCAAATAATATTAACTGGACCCTTTCATTGAACGGAGGGCTAATACTGATCGGTAAAGAATCTACGGGCATTATTGAATGTATACCCATTGGTGAAGAAATATCATTTAATTCAAACATAATAATCGGATTTGGAGAAACTGAGTTTTTAGTTACAGCACAAGAACCCTACGGCTCCATAGATGACAGAAAACAAGGCGGAAAATTACTTGGAATTTTTGTTATAGTTAACTTTGGTGGTGATTAGTAAAATCTAATCACATTTTATTTTTTTAAACTATTTTTTTAAATTTACTAAATTTTTAAAAGATATTTGCAATATCCGAAAAAGTTAATAACTGATTATCTATTATTATTTTTAACTTAAATTAATATAGAAATGAAAGGGAGGTAAATTCATGAAAAAATTATTGGCAGTTCTGTTAGTAGGTGTATTA